>JANMOU010000002.1:0-66272 GCA_031369495.1 Novosphingobium sp.
AGCCGGGCCCGCGTGGTTTGGGCCTTGGCGCTGACGATCGCGACCTTTTGCCCGACCAGCGCATTGACCAGAGTGCTTTTGCCCGCATTGGGCGCGCCGAGGATGGCCACGAGGCCGCAGTGTTGGGTCATTTCAGGTTCCAATGTCGGGCTTGGGCTTCGACAAGCTCAGCCTGAGCGGGGTAGGGGAATGAGGATATATCCATATTTTCAAACAAGCGCCAAAGTCCGCTCAGGCTGAGCCTGTCGAAGCCCCATCGGTTCATCCAAACCGCTTCATAAACGCCTCTGCCGCCAATGTCTCGGCATCGCGCATCGAATTGCCCGTCGCTTCAGCCTCGCCCACGCCGTTGACGCTGACCGCGACGGTGAACCGCGCGGCGTGGTCGGGTCCGCTGCGTTCGACCAGGCGGTATTCGGGAACCTTGCGGCGGTTGCCGGCGGCCCATTCCTGCAATGCCGATTTGGGGTGCTTGGATTTGCCCGCCTGACCCGAAACCACATCGGCCCACAGCCGGCGGACCATGTCGGCGCAGGCTTCAAACCCGTGGGTGACGAAACAAGCGCCGATCAAGGCCTCCATCACGTCGCCCAGGATGTTGTCGCTATCGAGCCCGCCATCGTCGCGGGCCTGTTTGCCCAGCCGCATATGTTCGCCCAGGCCGATCTGGCGGGCGACTTTGGCGCAAGTGGTCCGGCTGACCAGCGCGTTGAGCCGCTGCGAAAGTTTGCCTTCATCGCCGGTGTCGAGCTTGAACAACCAGTCGGCGATCACCATGCCCAATGCGCGGTCGCCCAGAAATTCCAGCCGCTGATAATCGCGCGCCGCCCCGGTGCTGCCGTGGGTCAGCGCCTCAAGCCACAGCGCCTCGTCAACCGGAGGCCGGCCGGCGATGGCAGTGAGGAACGCATGGGTTTCGGCGCCGAGCACGCGCTTAGAAGGTGCCGCCAATGCGGCTCCAGCGGGCGGCGGTGAACCAGGTCCACGGCTTGATCCATTCGGCCCCGCCATCGGTTGACCACATCATTACGGTGGCCCGGCCGATCACGTTGTCGATCGGCACAAACCCGATCCCGCCGCCGACTTCGGCCGGGAAGCGGCTGTCCTCGGAATTGTCGCGGTTGTCGCCCATCAGGAACAGGTGGCCTTCGGGCACTACATAGGCGGCGGTATCATCCGACGGCTTGTTGAACAGATCGAGCACTTCGTAGCTCTTGCCCTCAGGCAGAGTTTCCTTGAACCGGGGATAGCGGCAGACGTCAGCGCCTTCGTCATTCTTGGCTTCGAACTGGGTCGAGAGGCAGTGCGTGTTGGGGCTGACTGCCACGTCAAAAGGCTCAATCGGCTCCTTGGGGATCGGTTTGCCGTTCAGCCAGACCTGACCGGCCTTCATCTGGATCGTATCGCCGGGTAGGCCAATCACCCGCTTGATCCAGTCATCCTGGCCCAGCGGCGGGGCCTTGAACACCACCACATCACCGCGATCAGGGTTGGAGGCGAGCACGCGCTTTTCCGGGAGCAGACCAACGCCCAGCGGCAGAGATCGGCTGGAATAGCCATAAGGCCACTTGGCCAGCAGCAAATAGTCGCCGTTCAGCAGCCGCGGCAGCATCGATTCGCTGGGGATATAGAATGGCGCGAAGATAAAGCTGCGGAACACGATCACGATCACTGCCAGCTTGAGCAGGAAGACCGGAAACGAATCCTCCTTCTTCTCTGACTTGGCGGGCGTCACGGGCGGCATAGTGGTGCTGTCGGTCATGCAGTTGTCCATGTTGACCCGCCGCCGCTACGTCAAGTGCTTAGGCGTGGCCTGCTGAATACGTTTTTACGCGCTTGGCCTAGGCTGGCAGGGCGGGCATAGGCGCTTTCGACCAAAGGCAGGAGCAAAACGATGAGCGAAGCGGTAACGGGAGCATGGCAGGCGCTTGGCGCGCTGGACAAGCCCACGCTGAAGGCCCTGTTCGCCGATCCGGCGCGGCTCGATGCGTGGTCGGCCAAGCTTGATCTGCCCGGCGGGGCGGTGCGGTTCGATTGGTCCAAAACCCATCTTGATGCCGCCCACGGCGCGGCGTTTCTGGCTCTGGCCGATGCGGTTGGCTTCAAGCAAAAGCGCGGCGCGCTGTTTGCGGGCGAGCCAATCAACCTGACCGAAGGCCGCGCGGTTGAGCACACTGCCCAGCGCGGGGTGGGGCGCGATACCTCGGTTGAGGAAGCCTCGGCACTGCACCTGCGCACCAAAGGACTGGTCGAAGCGATCCATTCCGGGGTGCTGGGGCCAATCAAGCACCTGATCCACATCGGCATCGGCGGATCAGCGCTCGGCCCGGCGCTGGCGCTCGATGCCTTGACCCGCGACGGGGCCAAGGTTGACGTTCATGTCGTCTCCAACATTGATGGCTGCGCATTGGAAGCCGCGTTCAAGGCCTGCGATCCCGCGACGACGATGATCGCGGTGGCCAGCAAGACTTTCACCACCACCGAAACCATGACCAACGCCCATTCGGCGCTGGCCTGGCTGGAGCAGGGCGGGGTGGCCGATTCCTATGGCCGGGTCGTGGCGCTGACCGCGTTCCCGGACAAGGCGGTCGAATGGGGGGTCGATGAAACCCGCGTGCTGCCGTTCCAGGAGAGCGTTGGCGGGCGCTATTCGCTGTGGTCGTCGATCGGCTTTCCGGTCGCGCTGGCGCTGGGCTGGGACGATTTCGCCGAGTTTCTGGACGGTGCGGCGGCGATGGACCGGCATTTTCTGGAGGCGGACGGCCTTGCCAACCTGCCGCTGCGCGCGGCGTTCAGCGATCTCTATTACACCCGCCTGCGCCACTGCCAGACCCGCGCCTGCTTCGCCTATGACGAGCGGTTGCGGCTGCTGCCTAGCTACCTCCAGCAGCTGGAAATGGAGAGCAACGGCAAGTCGGTAAAGGCCGATGGTTCGCCGGTCGATGGCCCAACCGCGCCGATCACCTGGGGCGGGGTGGGAACTGACGCCCAGCACGCGGTGTTCCAGTTGCTCCATCAGGGTACCAATCTGGTGCCGGTCGATTTCATCTCGGCGATTATCCCGGGCGACAGCCTCGATCCGGCGCACCACCGCAACCTGCTGGCCAATTGTTTTGCCCAAGGCGCAGCGCTGATGGCGGGCAAGGACGCGAAGGATGCAGCGCGGGCCTATCCGGGCGACCGGCCCAGCGCGACGATCCTGTGCGAAGATCTGAACCCCGCCACGCTCGGCGCGCTGATCGCGTTCCACGAGCACCGGACTTTTGCAGGCGCGGTGCTGATGGAGATCAACGCCTTCGACCAGTTCGGGGTGGAACTGGGCAAGGACATCGCCAAATCGATTCTGGGCGGCGGGGTGCAGTTTGATGCCAGCACCGAGGCACTGTTGGCGGAGGCGGGGGTTGTTTGAGATGCGGATGCAGGTGATGAGCATTTCAGCAACAGCCAGGCTCATTGCAGTTGCTGCGATCTGGACCGCCTTGACCTCAACCAGTCCGGCCAAGCCGTTACTGCCGACCGCCTTCGATGCCGGGTGGAAGGGGCAAAAGGTTTGCGAACTGCTGTTTGAAAACGCTGATTTGCGCGCGGCCCGCTGCACGTTTCCGCCGGGAGTGGGCCATGACCGGCATTTCCACCCACGTCATTGGGGCTATGTGGTGCAGGGTTCAACTATGCGGATTACCGACGCGCGCGGCACCAGCGACCGGGTCATAAAGACCGGATCAAGCTGGTGGAGCGACGGGATCGAATGGCACGAGGCGGTCAACATCGGGCCAACCGCCGCCGTCTATGTCATCTACGAACCCAAGTGAGCCGCATGGTCTGAAGGCCTAATCAGGCTGACCACTAAAACCGTTTGGCAAATGCTTCCTGTCCGCCCCATATCCCGGGCATGACAAATTTTGACTATGACCTTTTCGTAATCGGCGCTGGTTCGGGCGGGGTTCGCGCCAGCCGGATCGCCGCTTCGCATGGCGCCAAGGTGACCGTCGCAGAGGAATACCGCGTCGGTGGGACCTGCGTGATACGGGGCTGCGTGCCCAAGAAGCTGCTGGTTTACGGATCGCACTTTGCCGAGGATCTGGCCGACGCGCGGCGGTTTGGCTGGGATACCAGCGGCGCGACTTTTGATTGGGCAACCCTGCGCGATAACGTCGCTGCCGAGGTTGACCGGCTGGAGGGTCTTTACGGCCAGACCTTCAGCAATGCCGGGGTCGAAGTGATCCACGAACGCGCGACAGTGGCGGGGCCAAACACCGTCCTGCTTGCCAGCGGGCGTGAAGTAACGGCGGCGCATATCCTGATCGCGACAGGTGCTTGGCCGGCGGTTCCGCACATTCCCGGCGCAGACCTTGGCATCACTTCGAACGAAGTATTCCACTTGCCGGCGTTGCCAAAGCGCGCGGTGATCGCCGGCGCCGGCTACATCGCCAACGAGTTTGCCGGGATCTTCAACGAACTGGGGGTCGAGGTCACTTTGGCGACCCGCGGTGACAAGATGCTGCGGTCCTATGATCAGGAAGTGGTCGGCAAACTGCTCGATATCAGCCGGCACAAAGGCATCGACGTGCGGCTCAACTTCCCGTTCCATGGGCTCAGCCGTCAGGATGATGGCAGCCTGCTGGTCGATGGCGGGGATGCCGGGAAGATCGAGACCGATCTGGTGCTGTGGGCGATCGGGCGGGTGCCCAATACCATGGGGCTGGGGCTGGAAAATGCCGGAGTGGCGCTCGACAAGGACGGCGCAGTGGTGGTCGATGACTATAGCCACACCAATGTGCCGAGCATCTACGCGGTCGGCGATGTCACCAACCGGGTCCAGCTCACTCCGGTGGCGATCCGCGAGGGGCACGCCTTCGCCGATACGGTGTTTGGCGGAAAGCCCCGCACGATCGACTATTCCGCGATCCCGACCGCCGTGTTCAGCAATCCGCCAATCGCCGGGGTCGGCCCGACCGAGGACGAGGCAAGGGCGCTTTACCCTCAGCTGCAGGTCTATCGCAGCGATTTTCGGGCGATGAAGAACGTGCTGGCCGGGCGTCCCGAACGGGCACTCTACAAGATGCTGGTCGATGGCGCGACGGATCGCGTAGTGGCGCTGCACCTGATCGGGCCAGACAGCGCCGAGATCCTCCAAGCCGCCGCCATCGCGGTGAAGGCCGGGCTGACCAAGGCGCAGTTCGACGATACCATGGCGCTGCATCCCAGCATGGCCGAGGAACTGGTGCTGATGCGCTAGGTTGCAACCCGCAACCAAACGGCTAGGCTCCCACAAAGCAACACTAAAGGAAAAGCGCCATGCACCTGCAAGGAAAGACCGCGCTGGTAACCGGCGGGACTGACGGGATCGGCGCGCAGCTGATCCGGCAGCTGCAGGCCAAAGGCGTGAATGTCATCACCCAAGGCCGCAATGTTGAGCGCTGCACCGCGACGCGCGCTGATGGGTTTGAAGTGATCGAGGCGGATCTGGGCGCCAAGTCCGGTGTCGATACCCTATTGGCGGCGGTTACCGGGCGGCAGATCGACATTCTGATCAACAACGCCGGGGCCGGGGTCGATCACGATTTTCGCAACCCCGACTTGCCCGATCTGGCCGCGTCCGACGCGACCATTTTCCTCAATCTCAACGCCCCGATCCACCTGATCACCGAGCTGATGCCCATGTTAAAGGCGCGTCCAGAGGCGATGATCGTCAACGTCACCTCCGGCCTGGCGATTGCGCCGCGCGCGGGCGGGCCGGTCTATTGCGCCACGAAAGCCGCGCTACGGTTTTACTCGCAGGCGCTTCGGGCGCAGCTAAAAGGCACCAGCGTTCGTGTGCTGGAGGCTTTGCCGCCGGTAGTCGAAACCAAGCTGACCGCCGGGCGTGGCAAAAACAAAATGGCTCCTGACGAATGCGCACGCCAGATCGTTGCCGGGATTGAGAGCAATGCCGATGAGGCCAATGTCGGCATGGTCAAGCTGCTGCAGGTAGTTCACTCAATCTCACCCGCCCTGGCGCGGTCGATCATGATCAAGTTTTAGGGGAGAAGCCGGATGACTGGAACCGTATTTGTCTCAGGCGGCAGCGGCTATATCGCCGGGTTCCTGATCCGCCAGTTGATCGATGCCGGGTGGATGGTCCACACCTCGATCCGCGATCTGGCCAAGGAGGGCGCGGTTCGCGCCACTCTGAGCGTTGACAACAGCAAGCTCAAAGTGTTCGCCGCCGATCTGATGAGTGATGCCGGCTGGGCCGAGGCAATGGCCGGGTGCAGCCACGTCGCCCACGTTGCCTCACCGCTGCCGACCGATGCGCCAAAGCATGAGGACGAACTGATCGTTCCGGCCCGCGACGGCGCCTTGCGCGCGCTCAAGGCCGCCAAAGCTGTCGGCGTGAAACGCTTCGTCATGACCAGCTCAATGGCCGCGATTGCCTATGGTCATGGCGGGACCAAATCGGTCTTCACCGAGGCTGACTGGACCGATCCGACCAGCCCCGATGCCTATGCCTATGTCCGCTCCAAAACCATCGCCGAACGCGCCGCGCGCGATTGGGTGGCGGCTGAGGGCGGGGACATGGAATTCTGCACGGTCAACCCCTCGCTGGTGCTGGGGCCATTGCAATCGGGCGATTTTTCAACCTCGCTGGAGGCGATCAAGAAGCTGCTCGAAGGCTCGATGCCGGGGATGCCCAACCTCGGCTTTGGAATCGTCGATGTCCGCGATGTCGCCGATATGCACGTGCGCTGCCTGACTGCGCCAAACATGGCTGGCGAGCGATTCATCTGCTCTGGCCCGTTCCTGATGATGGACCAAGTCGCCGCGATCCTGCGCGAAGGGCTGGGCCCGCAGGCGCGCAAGGTGCCAAAGCTGAAGCTACCCAACTGGCTGGTGCGGATCGCCGCGCGGTTCGATCCGGTGATCAGCCAGGTGATCGGCGAACTGGGCAAACGCCGCGAAAGCCCGCCGGTCCATGCCCGCGAAGTGCTCGGCTGGGTCCCGCGCCCGGCAGCGGAAAGCATTCTCGATACCGCGCGCGACATGATCCGGTTGGGGATCGTGAAGGTTTAAGAGGGGAACGCAGATCCTTCCCATTTTTAGCGAATGCTACAAATGGGGAGGTGGATCGCCGCAGGCGAGACGGCGGGGCTTCGGCGCCAGCGTCCAGACCCCTCCGTCACCGCTTCGCGGCGCCACCTCCCCATTTGCGACCTTCGTCGAAAATAGGAAGGATCGAGGTTTAGCCCACCCGGTAAGGCACGACCCCGCGCCGATCCGGGTCGACGCTGATCGGGCGATCGCTGGGCGGAAACGCGCGTTGATCGCAATCGTCGCGCGGGCAGATCCGGCAGGAGATGCCGATCCGGGTCGCGGCGGTGGCGGCGGTCAGGTCGAGGCCATCGGCATAGACGAATTCGCCCGCATGCTCCGCCTCGCAGCCCAGGGCGACGGCATAGCGGCGCGGCGCGCGTTGGTACGATCCGCTCGGCTTGACCAAGCCTTTGGCCATCGAAACGTAGCGAACACCATCGGGCGTTTCGGCCAACTGGACCAGGATCCGGTCGGGGATCGCCACCGCCTCATGCACGATCCACAGCGGACAAGCCCCGCCGAACCGGGCGAATTGCAGCCGGGTGGCAGAGTGCCGCTTGGTGATGTTGCCGGCCATATCGACCCGGCAAAAGAAGAACGGCACCCCCTTGGCATCCTCGCGCTGCAGCGTGGAGAGCCGGTGGCAGGTCTGCTCGAAACTGGTCCCGAAGATCTGCGCCAGCCGGTCAATATCGTGCCGCACCCCGCGCGCTTCGCTGCGGAACCGGCGGTAGGGCATCAGCAGCGCCCCGGCGGCATAGTTGCACAGGCCCACGAACAGCAATTGGCGGCTGGCCGGGCTGCCCAGCTTGGCATTCTCAACCACCGCCGCGATCTCGTCCTTCAGCGCCAGCGCGGCCAATTGGTGGGCGAGCTGGAACCGGCGGCTTTCGGCAGGCTGGCCGGGATCGACTGTCAGGTGGCCCATTTCGGCATCATAGCTGCGCAGGCCGGTGTGGGCGGAGTAGATCAGCGAGATCGACAGCGCATCCTTCAGGTAGGCTTCGATCGCCCCGGTCTCAGGCGAAAGTACGCCGAGCTTTCCGGCTAGCGCCTCGGCCGCACGGTCGATGCTGTCGGCATAGTTGCCGGCCAGATGGAACCAGTCGCGCACTTCCTCCCACGGCAGCCGGGCGATCCCGCCGGTTTCGGCGGACAGTGCCTCATCGACCATCGCCAGCCGCTGGCCGGACCGGCGATAGGCCTCGTGCAGCGCGATAAACCGCTCGGCCAGCAAGGGCTGCTGCTCGGCAAAGCGGGCCATCTGGGCCGGGTCGAGCGGCTCCGCAAACAGCGGATCGGCATTGGCCTCGCGCAGCGCCGCCAGCCGCGTTTCGGTATCGCCTGCGCCAAGCTCGCGCCAATCAAGCGGGAAGGCGCGGGAAAGCCGCTCGATCAGGCTGGGGGTGAGGGGCCGGTCGTCATTTTCCAGTTGCGAGAGATACGACGGGCTGATCGTCAACAACGCGCCCATAGCCGCCTGATTTAGCCCCCGCTCCGCGCGCAGCGCCTTCAGCCTTTCCCCAGCAAAAATTCGGCGTTTGACCATCTGCGCAACTCCTCTGCGCTCTTGTCTTTCCTTTGCGCTCTTTGCGAGAACCTAAACCTGGGGGGTTCACGCAGAGAGCGCAGAGCAAAAGGAAGATCGCAGAGAAGGTAACTAAGCCACTTCGCGGATGTTTGCAAACTTGGGCTTTGCAACTTTGCAAATTCGCATTGGACATTGCCGCCCACGCTTGCCATTCAGCACGCTTCGCAATCCACGATGGGGTGCCAATGTCTGCCAATATCGCCGAAATGGAAAAGCGTCGCGCCGCCGCTCGCATGGGTGGCGGGCAAAAACGGATCGATGCGCAGCACTCCAAGGGCAAGCTGACTGCGCGCGAACGGCTTTCTATCCTGCTCGATGAGGGCAGCTTTGAAGAAACCGACATGTATGTTGAGCACAACTGCACCGATTTCGGGATGCCCGATCAGGTCGTGCCCGGCGATGGCGTAGTGACCGGCAGCGGCACGATCAACGGCCGGCTGGTCTATACCTATGCGCAGGACTTCACGGTGTTCGGCGGCGCCGTATCGGAACGTCACGCGATGAAGATCTGCAAGGTGATGGACGCGGCGATGAAAGTCGGCGCGCCAGTGATCGGCCTTAACGACAGCGGCGGCGCGCGGATTCAGGAAGGCGTGGCTTCGCTCGGCGGCTATACCGAGATTTTTCAGCGCAATGTGCTGGCCAGCGGCGTGGTGCCGCAGCTCAGCTTGATCATGGGGCCATGCGCGGGCGGGGCGGTATATTCCCCGGCGATGACCGACTTCATCTTCATGGTGAAGGACAGCAGCTATATGTTCGTCACCGGGCCCGACGTGGTCAAGACCGTGACCAATGAGGTGGTGACGCAGGAAGAGCTGGGCGGGGCGGTGACCCACAGCACCAAGACCAGCGTCGCCGATCTGGCGCTGGAAAACGATATCGAAGCCCTGCTGACCGCGCGCGATCTGATCGACTATCTGCCGCAAAACAACAAATCCGGCGTGCCTGAACGGCCGACCAGCGACCCGTGGGACCGGATCGAGGACAGCCTCGATACGCTGATCCCGGCCAATGCCAACCAGCCTTATGACATGCATGAGGTGGTGAAGAAGGTGCTGGACGAGGGCGAGTTTTTTGAAATCCAGCCCAAACACGCCGCCAATATCATCGTCGGGTTTGGCCGGATTGAAGGCCGCACCGTGGGTGTCGTCGCCAACCAGCCGTTCGTGTTGGCGGGTGTGCTCGATATCAACGCCAGCAAGAAGGCCGCGCGGTTTGTGCGGTTCTGCGATTGCTTTGAAATCCCGATCATCACTTTCGTCGATGTCCCCGGCTTCCTGCCCGGCACGGCGCAGGAATATGGCGGGATCATCAAGCACGGCGCCAAGCTGCTGTTCGCCTATGCCGAGGCGACCGTGCCGAAGATCACCGTGATCACCCGCAAGGCCTATGGCGGGGCCTATTGCGTGATGAGCTCAAAGCACTTGCGCGGTGATTTGAACTACAGCTGGCCGACCGGCGAAATCGCCGTGATGGGCGCGAAAGGCGCGGTCGAAATCATCTTCCGCCAGGACATCGGCGATCCGGACAAGATCGCGGAGCGGACCAAGGAATACGAAGACGCCTTCGCCAACCCGTTCGTGGCGGCGAGCAAGGGCTTCATCGACGAGGTGATCCACCCGCGCAACACGCGGCGGCGGATCGCGCTGGGGCTGCGGAAACTGCGGAACAAGAGCCTCGAAAATCCGTGGAAGAAGCATGACAATATTCCGCTGTGAGCGTCAAAAACATGAAGTTCTCCAAACTCTTTTGCAGTCTGGCCATCCTTGGTGGAGTAGCTGCTAGTTTTGCGGCAGGCAATTACGTGGGCAAAATCCAGCCCCGGTCAAATGAGCCTGTGATGCCGAAAAAGGTTGAAAATTCAGGCCAGACGCAAAACGATATTGTTTTGCAAGATGGCAAACCGGTCTCTCTCTGAACTCATGGCTGGTTATCAAACGAATCCAAATCGTTTTAGGTCGATGACTGAAAAATCGAAGTTTCGTGTTGAGGGCGAGATTCAAAAAGTCGGCGACTCTTCAAGTGCCGATACAATATCAGGTTTCTACATACCGCTAAAATACTCGAGTGATGATGTTAGCAGAACGGTTGCATCAATGCGTGGACAGAGGGTATTTCCCCTGCCCGTATCGCTTTTTGTAAGAGGGCTAGAAAGTGCGCAGATTGCCGCATTTAACCCCAATCAATCAATTAAAGCCGATTGCCCGCGTATCCGCGTTGTCATGGACGGTTTTGTTTTCGACGACTGCACAATTCTGAAGGACGCCTCCAAATGAAACTAGGCCGCCTCAACCACATCGGCATCGCCACGCCTCAATCGCCACTTGCCTCATCCGCGCCCAAACATTATAATGACCTTATAATGTGAAGGAGTCCCACGCCATGCAAACCGAACGTGTCACCTACCTGACCAGCGCCGAACACAAGGCCGCGCTGGAGGCCTTTGCCAAGGCGCGCGGCGAAAGCGTGGGCAATGTCGTGCGAGAGGCGACAGCGCGTTATATCGCGCGACCTAGTGGCGAAGAAGAGGCAGAGCTTGCGGCTCTGGTGACGCAGGTCAACGAAGCTATTCCGAGGATGAACGCATCACTCGATAAAATGAGCGAAACCATGCGTAAGTCGCATCAGGAAATTGACACCTTTCTTCGTGAAAAGGGCATTCGCAAATGAGCTCGGTCGGTGATGCACTTGCCGCTTTGAAAAGTGTCGTGCTGATGCAGGAGCGGCTTGAACGGATGCAAAAGGATATGGATGGAATTGCATCAGGCTTAAGCGGTCTTAAGGACTTTACCCATGATCTCGATAAGCGCCTCTATGCGGTCGAACGGGTGATCGATCTGGGCGCGCGGCAATCGAAACAGAAACGAATTGAACCATGAAACTAGGCCGCCTCAACCACATCGGTGTCGCCACGCCCTCCATCGCGGACTCCGTTGTTTTCTACCGCGACGTCATGGGTGCGACCAAGATCCATGCGCCGTTTGACCTGCCCGATCAGGGCGTGAAGGTCTGCTTCGTCGATACGCCGGGTGCGGATGGGGAGCTGAACGGCACCCAGATCGAGCTGATCGAGCCGCTGCCCGGCAATACTTCCATCGCCAGCTTTCTTGAGAAGAACCCGGCCGGCGGGCAGCATCACATGTGCTACGAAGTGCCCGATATCCACGCCGCCAAGGCCGAGTTTGAAGCGATGGGCAAGCGCGTGCTGGGCGAGCCCCGGATTGGCGCGCATGGAACGCTGATCTTCTTCGTCCACCCCCGCGACATGCAGGGCGTGCTGACCGAGATTATGGAAACACCAAAGGACGATGCGCACTGGTCGAATTAGCACCACCCCCGTCATCCTGAACTCGTTTCAGGACCCATCGCGCCGCATTTCCGGAGCGCAGTGAGGAAGCACGACGGAGCCGTTCCGCTGCCGGGCAGCGCTTCAGGAGGTGCCGAGAAATGGGCCCTGAAACGAGTTCAGGGTGACGAGTTTTTGAGATCTGGATTTTGGAGAGAGACATGGCTGAATACGAAACGATCCTGACCGAACGCGTGGGCCATGTGCTCAAGATCACGCTCAACCGGCCCGAGCGGCTCAACGCCGCCTCGATCCCGCTGGCCGAGGAATTGGGCGCGGCGTTTTATGATCTGGACGGTGCGCGCGCGGTGCTGATCACCGGCGCGGGCAAGGGCTTTTGCTCCGGCGCCGATCTGGCTGCACGCGGTGAGCAAAGCGCAGTGCAGGCCAAGGGCGGCAGCCACCGCGCGCTGCAGAACTTTTATAACCCGCTGGTCAGCCAGATCCTGCGCTGCCCGGTGCCGGTGGTAACCGCGGTCAACGGCGCGGCGGCCGGTGTCGGTTGCTCGATCGCCTTGGCTGGCGATTTCGTGCTGGCGGCCAAGAGCGCCTATTTCCTGCAGGCCTTCGTCAACATCGGCCTCGTCCCCGATGGCGGATCGACCTGGCTGCTGGCCCGCGCCATCGGCCGCGCCCGCGCCACCCGGATGATGATGCTGGGCGAGAAGATCGGTGCGCAGCAGGCTGAGGATTGGGGCCTGATCTATAAGGCGGTCGATGATGCCGCGCTGATGGACGAGGCGATGGCGCTGGCCACCCGCCTGTCCGAAGGGCCGACCGTTTCCTATTCGACCATGAAGGCCAACATCCAGACCGCGCTTGATGGCACCCTGCCGCAAGTGTTTCTGGCCGAAGCCGAAGGCCAGCGGGTGGCCGGGGCCAGCGCCGATGCGATGGAAGGTGGCCTGTCATTCCTGCAAAAGCGCAAGCCTGCGTTTAAGGGCCAGTAATGATTTTCTTCAACAGCCCCAACCCCGCGCCCAATCCGCGCCGGGTCCGTATTTTTGCGGCGGAGAAAGGGATCGCGCTCGATACGCGCGATCTCTCGATTCCGGCGCGCGAGCACAAGTCGGATGAGTTTGTCGCGCTCAACCCGCGCGGACAGACCCCGGCCTTGCAACTCGATGATGGCACCGTGATCGCCGAAAGTGTGGCGATCTGCCGCTATCTGGAAGGCTTGCAGCCAGAGCCGCCGCTGTTCGGGCGGGATGCCAAGGAGCAGGCGCTGGTCGAGATGTGGAACCGCCGGGTCGAGATGATCCTGATGCCGCCGATTGGGGCAGTCTGGGTCCACACCCACAAGTTCACCGAACGCCTGCCGGGGCGAAATCTGGAATGGGGCGAGGCCAACCGGCCCAAGATCGGTGAAGCGATGGCGTTCTTCGATGCCGCTTTGGAGGGCCGCGAGTTTCTGGCCGCCGACCACTATACCGTGGCAGATATCCTGCTGCTCTGCACGCTCGACTTCGCCACGTTCATCGGCGCTGCGATGCCCGAAGGCCTTCCTAACCTGCGCGCCTGGCACGCCCGCGTATCCGCCCGGCCGAGCGCCGCGGCCTGAGAGACTGACAATGACCAAGCCGACTGTACCTGACTGGCAAGCCGCCGCGGCCAAAGAGGTCAAAGGTCGCGACCTGACCTGGCACACGCCAGAGGGGATCGCCGTGAAGCCGCTCTATACGGCCGAAGACGCTGGTGATCCGGGTCTGCCGGGGTTCGCGCCGTTCACCCGCGGCGTGCGCGCTTCGATGTATGCCGGGCGGCCGTGGACGATCCGGCAGTACGCCGGTTTTTCGACCGCCGAAGAGAGTAACGCCTTTTACCGCCGCAACCTCGCGGCGGGCCAAAAAGGCCTGTCGGTTGCCTTCGATCTGGCCACGCACCGGGGCTATGACAGCGATCACCCGCGTGTGGTCGGCGATGTCGGCAAGGCCGGGGTGGCGATTGATTCGGTTGAGGACATGAAGATCCTGTTCGACGGGATTCCGCTCGATCAGATGTCGGTTTCGATGACCATGAACGGCGCGGTGATCCCGATTCTGGCGTTCTTCATCGTCGCGGGGGAAGAGCAAGGCGTGCCCCGCGCGGCGCTCGATGGGACGATCCAGAACGATATCCTCAAGGAGTTCATGGTCCGCAACACCTACATCTATCCGCCCGAACCATCGATGCGGATCGTGTCGGACATCATCGCCTATACCAGCGCCGAAATGCCCAAGTTCAACTCCATTTCGATCAGCGGCTACCACATGCATGAGGCCGGAGCGACGGCGGTGCAGGAGCTGGCTTTCACCATCGCGGACGGCAAGGAATACGCCCAGCGCGCGATGGCGGCCGGGCTGGATATTGACGCTTTTGCCGGGCGGCTGAGCTTCTTCTTCGGCATCGGCATGAACTTCTTCATGGAAGTCGCCAAGCTGCGCGCGGCGCGCACGCTGTGGCACCGGGTGATGGACGGGCTGGGCGCAAAGGACGAACGCAGCAAGATGCTGCGCACGCACTGCCAGACCAGCGGCGTCAGCTTGCAGGAGCAGGACCCTTACAACAACGTCATCCGCACCACGATTGAGGCGATGGCCGCCACATTAGGCGGAACGCAGAGCCTCCACACCAACGCGCTCGATGAAGCGATTGCTTTGCCGACCGATTTCTCCGCGCGGATCGCCCGCAACACCCAGATCGTGCTGGCCGAGGAAAGCGGGATCACCCGCGTGGTCGATCCGCTGGGCGGGTCGTATTATGTTGAGGCACTGACGGCGGAACTGGTCGATCAGGCCTGGGCAATGATCGCCGAAGTCGATGCGCTGGGCGGCATGACCAAAGCGGTCGCCACCGGAATGCCCAAGCAGCGGATCGAGGAAGCCGCCGCCGCCAAGCAGGCGCGCGTGGACAAGGGCGAGGACGTGATCGTCGGGGTCAACAAGTACCGGCTATCCGAAGAAGCGCACCTCGATACGCTGAGCATCGACAACCACGCGGTCCGCGATGCGCAGATCGCGCGGCTGAAAGCGACCCGGGCCAGGCGCGATGAGGCGAACTGCCGCGCCGCGCTGAAGGCATTGACCGAGGGTGCTCGCGCGGGAGGCGAGGGCAGTGGCGGTGCTTCGACAGGCTCAGCACGAGCGGGTCTTGGGAATGCCGCAACCACCAACCCCGCTCAGCCTGAGCCTGTCGAAGGCTCCGCGCTGGCCTCGACTATGGGGAATAACCTGCTCGCACTCGCCGTCGATGCCGCCCGGCAGCGGGCAACTTTGGGCGAAATCTCCGACGCGATGGAAGTGGTGTTCGGGCGCTATGCCACCCAGCCGGTCCCGGTCACGGGGGTTTACGGCAGCGCCTACGAATTTGACAACCGCTGGGCGCAGGTGATCGAAGGCGTTGCCGCCGTCACCCGCCGCCTCCACCGCACGCCGCGGCTGCTGGTCGCCAAGATGGGTCAGGACGGCCACGATCGCGGCGCCAACGTGATCGCCAGCGCCTTTACCGACATGGGCTTTGACGTGACCAGTTCGCCGCTGTTCCAGACCCCGCAGGAAACGCTGGCAATGGCGCTGGAAAAGGACGTCGACGCCATCGGCGCTTCGTCGCTGGCGGCTGGCCACAAGACCCTGATCCCCGAACTGATCCGCCTGCTGCGCGAAGCCGGCCGCCCCGACATCAAGGTGGTGGCGGGCGGCGTAATCCCGCCGCAGGACTATGATTTCCTGCGCGATGCTGGAGTGCAGGGGATCTACGGGCCGGGCAGCAACGTGGTAGAATGCGCGGCGGATATGCTGCGGCTGCTGGGGCACAATATGCCGCCAGCGTGATTCGCGCTTTTGGGAGGGTGGGTTCGTGTACAAGACGCAGTCGCAAAACATGCTCAGTCGAAGTTTTCGTGCGGCGCAAAGGGCCAAACTCAACAGAGTTAAGATGAAAGACTCTCCTTCTGTAGTCGCTTTTAGAAAATCGAAACGCCAGAAGGAAATTTTAGCCACGGAAAAAAACTTGATCGGGAGTCTAGGTGAAGGACCTGAATTTGTTTTAGCAATATTTGACAGTTTCCAGGAACAGTTTTCCAAGCATAATTTTGACGTAAAACGTTGTTCTGCTTTTTTGAATCTGATCGCGGGCAGTCGGATGCGCGATGGTGCACTTTGGTCTGACCAAGCAATAAAAAGCATGTTTCGGCGTGTACGTGACAACAAGACGAGAAAATAAATGTTCAAAAAAATCCTCATCGCCAACCGTGGCGAAATTGCTTGTCGGATCATCAAGACGGCGCGGCGGATGGGTATCCAGACTGTCGCGGTCTATTCCGATGCCGATGCCCGCGCGCCGTTTGTGCAGATGGCCGATGAAGCCGTGCACATCGGGCCTTCGCCTGCCGCGCAGAGCTATCTGATCGCGGACAAGATCATCGCGGCGGCCAAGCAGACCAAGGCGGAGGCGGTGCATCCGGGTTATGGGTTCCTGTCCGAGCGGACCAGCTTTGCCGAGGCGCTCGCCAAGGAAAATATCGCCTTTATCGGCCCGCCGGTGAATGCCATCGCCGCGATGGGGGACAAGATTGAATCCAAGAAACTCGCGCTGAAAGCGGGGGTCAATGTCGTCCCCGGCTTTGTCGGTGAGATTGAGGATACCGAGCACGCGGTGCGGATTTCGGCTGAGATCGGCTATCCGGTGATGATGAAAGCCAGCGCAGGCGGCGGCGGCAAGGGGATGCGGCTGGCCTATAACGAGGCGGACGTGCGCGAGGGCTTTGAAGCGACCAAGCGCGAGGGGCTGAACTCGTTCGGCGATGACCGCGTGTTTATCGAGAAATTCATTCTCAACCCGCGCCACATCGAAATCCAGATCCTCGGCGACCAGCACGGCACCATCCTTTATCTGAACGAGCGCGAATGCTCGATCCAGCGCCGCCACCAGAAGGTGGTTGAGGAAGCGCCGTCGCCGTTCGTCACGCCGAAAATGCGCAAAGCGATGGGCGAGCAATGCGTCGCGCTGTCGCGCGCGGTCGGGTACTATTCGGCGGGGACGGTTGAACTGATCGTCAGCGGCGCGGACCCCAGCGGTGAAAGCTTCTACTTCCTCGAAATGAACACCCGGCTGCAAGTGGAGCACCCGGTAACCGAGGCGATCACGGGCATCGATCTGGTCGAACAGATGATCCGCGTCGCGGCGGGTGAAAAGCTCAGCATGACGCAGGACGATATCAAGATTGACGGCTGGGCGATTGAAAACCGGGTCTATGCCGAAGATCCCTATCGCGGGTTCCTGCCCAGCACCGGGCGGTTGGTGCGCTATCAGCCGCCGGTCGATGGCTGGGAAGATGACGGCGCGGGCAATGGCCGGCGCGGCGTCGATGGCGTGCGGGTCGATGACGGCGTTTACGAAGGCGGTGAAGTTTCGATGTTCTATGATCCGATGATCGCCAAGCTGGTCACCTGGGGCGAAACCCGCGATGAGGCGGCGGACAAACAGATCGCCGCATTGGATGCCTTCGAAATCGAAGGCCTTGGCCACAACATCGATTTCGTCAGCGCGATCATGCAGCACCCACGCTTTCGCTCGGGCGAACTGACCACCGGGTTCATCGCCGAGGAATACCCCGACGGCTTCCACGGCGCAGCGGCATCAGACGAAACCCTGCGGCATCTCGCCGCCATCGCCGGGTTCGTCGCCACGGCGCGGGCTGACCGGGCGCGGCAGGTCGATCAGCAGCTCGATGGCGCGCTGGAGCCGCCCTATGACTGGTCGATCACGCTGGGCGGACAGACCTTTGCTGTCAGCCTGGAGGCCGACGTGCTGGTCGATGGGCAGCCGGTAGAAATCGGGATCAGTTACACCCCCGGCGACCGAATGGTTGAGGCCCACGTTGAAGGGCTGACCTATGGCGTGAAGATCGAACCCACCCGCACTGGCCTGAAAATGACCACGCGCGGCGCGATCCATCAAGTCCGGATTCTGCCCGCGCGGATTGCCGGGCTGACGCAGCACATGATCGAAAAAGTCCCGCCAGACCTGTCACGGTTCCTGATCTGCCCGATGCCGGGGCTGCTGGTTTCGCTCAACGTTGCAGTGGGCGACAAGGTTGAAGCCGGACAGCCGCTCGCCGTGGTCGAAGCCATGAAGATGGAAAACATCCTCCGCGCCGAAAAAACTGCGACAGTGAAGGCGGTGAACGCCAAGGCTGGCGATAGTCTGGCGGTGGATGCGGTGATTTTGGAGCTGGAGTAGTCTTACTACGCACCAAATCCGCCCAAACCCGTTCACCCTGAGCTTGTCGAAGGGCTGCTCTTTCTTTCGACATCGCAGAAGAAAAGGGCGGTGCTTCGACAAGCTCAGCACGAGCGGGGTTTTGGTTGGCTTGCCTTGGCTAATCGACCAAAGCCACCGCCCTGATCCACCCCGCACTCGCCCCTTCGATCTTCACCGGAAAGCAGCTGAGCGTGAAGCCGTGGGCGGGCAGGGCTTCCAAATTCATCAGCTTTTCGATCTGCCAATAGGGGCGCACGCGGCCGGCCTTGTGGCCTTCCCAGATGATGCTGGGGTCGCGGGTTTCGGCCCAGCGTTTGGCGGTGTGGCTGAACGGCGCGTCCCAGCTCCACGCATCGGTGCCGACCACTTCGACGCCGCGCTCCGTCAGCCACAGGGTGGCTTCGGCGCCGAGGCCGACGCCTTGGTCGGTGAAGTTGTCGGTGCCGTAAATCGCGCCTGACTGGATCAGCACAATGTTGAGCGGCTGAAGTTCGTGCCCGATCCGCGCCAGTTCCGCCTCAACCTGCGCCGCGTTGACGACGGTGCCGTGGGGCAGGTGGCTGAAATCGAGCTTTACGCCGGGGCGGAAGAACCGGTCGAGCGGGGCCTGATCGATTGTCGCCGCCGGGCTCGCGCCGTCATGGGTGGTCGAATGATAGTGCCACGGCGCGTCCATGTGGGTGCCGTTGTGGGTCGATAGCGTCAATGTCTCCACCGCCCAGCCTTCGCCATCGGGCAGGTCTTCCTTGGTCAGGCCGGGAAAGAACAGCGCGATCTGGGCCCAGGTTTCGCTGTGATCGGTATAGCTGATCTGCGGCAGCATGACGGGCGGATCGGACACCACTTTGGTGGTGATCGGGATCGAAAGGTCGATGAATTTTGTCATGGTCGAAGGATTGACCCGGTTTCCGTTTACGTCAATGGAAAGTGTCATGAGCCTTCCCCAAATCCTTGCCGCAGCGCGGCCGATCGACGGCGGTTTCGCCGCAACTATTCCGGCTGACTGGATGCAGGGACGCACCACTTATGGCGGGCTTTCGGCCGCACTGGCGCTGGTCGCGGCGCAGCAGCTGGCGCCAGACCTGCCGCCGCTGCGTTCGGCCACGATCAACTTCGTCGGGCCGCTGGCTGGCGATGTGGAAGTGCGCGCAACGATCCTGCGGCGTGGGCGCAACGCCAGCTGGATCAGCGCGGAGGTCGTCAATGAGGCTGGAGTGGGCCTAACTGCAACTTTCGTATTCATGGGCCCGGTCGAGGCGAGCACATTGCATTTGCACGATGTTCCGCTGCCCGCCGGCGTGATCCCGCTCGATCAGGCGGTGCCGCTGCCCGCACGCGCCGGGCCCAGCTTTGCCCCCAATTTCGAACGGCGCTTTGCCCTCCCGCAGGGCGAGGTCAAGCTGCCTGAGATCTGCTGGTGGGAACGGCTGCGCGATGCCGACAGGCTCGATCCGATGGTTGCGCTGATCCTGCTGGGCGATGCTTTGCCGCCGGGCGTCATGCCACTGACCGGCCCGGCGCCGATCAGTTCGATGACTTGGCTGATCAACCTGCTGACCCCGTTGCCGCAAACCGATGACGGCTGGTTCCTGCTCCAGGCCAAAGGCAACTACGCCGAGAAGGGCTGCTCGAGCCAGGACATGGCGATCTGGAACACCCGCGGCGAAGCAGTGGCGGTAGGGATGCAGTCGATCGCGATTTTTGGCTGATTGCGGGCGAGAATGGCCTACCGGGCCAGTTGCTGGTCCAGAAACGCCGCCACGTTGTCCAGCACAACGTCCTTGGCCAGAAACGCCTCGCCGATCCCGCGCAGCAGTACGAAGGGCAGGGTTCCGGCGTCCATCTTCTTGTCGTGCAGCATATGCGCCACCAGCGCTGCTCCGGTGCAACTGAGGTTCAGGCTGGCGATCTCGCTGGCCATGCCGACATCGGCAAAGTGCTGCGCGATCTGCTCGGCTTGTTGATGGGAAAGCAGGCCCCGTTCTGCTGAATAACGCGCCGCCAGAACCATACCGAGCGCCACGCCTTCGCCGTGGAGCAGCCGCGCGCCAAATCCGGTCTGTGCCTCCAGCGCGTGGCCAAAGGTATGGCCAAGGTTGAGCATTGCCCGCAGGCCCAACGTTTCCTTCTCATCCGCCTGCACGATCCGGGCCTTGGCCGCGACCGAATGGGCCACGGCATATTCGCGGGCAGCGGGATCGCCAGCGAGCAGCGCCGCACCGTTCGCCTGACACCAGCCGAAGAACGCCGCATCGCCGAGCAGGCCGTACTTGACCACTTCGGCATATCCGGCCTTGAGTTCGCGCTGCGGCAAAGTGTCGAGCGCCGCCAGATCGGCCAGCACCAGCGCGGGCTGATGAAACGCGCCGACCAGATTTTTGCCCGCCGCAGTGTTGATTGCGGTCTTGCCGCCAACGCTCGAATCGACCTGCGCCAGCAGCGTGGTCGGCAGTTGAATGAACTTGCAGCCGCGTTTCAGGACGCTGGCGGCAAACCCGGTCAGATCGCCGACGACCCCGCCGCCGAGCGCCAGAATGTGATCACCGCGCTCCACCTCTTGCGCGAGAAGCCAATCGGTTGTGGCGGCGAGTTGCTCCCAGCTTTTGCTCGCTTCACCGGCTGGCAGGATCCGCCAGACTGCCTCGTGTCCGGCCTGCCGCAAGGAGTCCTCAACTACCGCCCCCCAAGCGGCATGGACATTCGTGTCGGTAACAATCGGCACCCGCTGCTTGCGCAGCAGCGCGCCGCACTCAGCCGCCAGATTGGCCAGCAATCCTGTCCCGATCCGCACTTCGTAGGGTGCACCGGCGATGTCGACCGGGATCACAGCCACTCGGCAATTCCTTTCAGCACATGGGCGACGGTGCGGCTTTGCGGACCGGCGCTGCTCTTCACATGGATCGGCGCTTGGGCATAGTCCGCTTCGCGCTCGGATTTGAGCCGGGCGAGGATTTCGCGTGGGTTGCCATTTCGCAGCAAAGGCCGGGTGTTCTTGCGTCCGACCCGGTCAACCAGCACATCGAGATCACTGTCGAGCCAGACCGCGATGCTCTGTTCCAGGATCATCGCCCGGGTTTCAGCATTGACGAAGGCCCCTCCGCCGGTGGCGATCACACGCTGCGGGCCGGGTTCGCTGATCAGCCGCGCAATCACCCGCCGCTCCCCATCGCGGAAATAGGGCTCGCCAAATTGCGCGAAGATCTCAGCGATCGACATCTGTGCCGCGCTCTCAATCTCATCATCGGCGTCAACAAACGGCATGTGCAGCAAAGTGGCCAGTTTGCGCCCAATGCTCGATTTGCCCACGCCCATCAGCCCGACCAGCACCACCGGACGGTCAATCCGCCGGGCCAGCGCCTCAATTTCGGCAGATGAAAGCGTGGATTCGTCATGTTCCATTGCGGCCCCGGCTATAGATAGGCTAACCGGCGTTGCAAGTGTTCGGGCAGAGAGGTCGCGCGTGGCGTTGGATAGGCGCAAATCAGGTTTGGTTTTGAGCGCGTTGCTGGCGCTGGTCGTGCTGCTTAGCTGGGCCTGGGCGGATGGCGGCGAACGGCCGCTTAGCCCGCAAAGCGCACCTGCGATGCTGCCGGGAGGCGGGCAATGAAGCGGCTGCTGTTGCTGACTGCGGGCGCCACCATGGCGCTGACATCGGTTTGGGCGGTTGCTCAGGATTCGCCCGAATCGCTGCTTCCGCCGGGATTTGAAAAGCCCAAGGCGAAACCGCCTGCCAGCCCAGGAACGGGCCCGATGATCCAGCCGATCCCGGGCGAACCTGCTGGTGCATCGGGCGGTCCGGCCAAGGCGCCCTCCGCGCCGCGAACCCTGCCCAACGGCCAACGCATTCCCACGCTCAGAGAGCTGGAAGCGATGACCCCGGATCAGCTCGACGAGCTGCTTGGCCTCAAGCCCAAGTTCGATATGCCCAGCGCTGCGCGCCGCTCGCTTAAGCAGGTCGGCGTGCTGGATGAGAGCGAGGGCGGCTTTCCGGCGGGATCACTGGGGCGGCAGAACCCGCGGCTGGTGCAGGCGCTGCTCGAAGGTAACAAGGGCCGGATTGTCTCGCGCTGGGGCCACATGTTGCTGCGCCGCGCACTGGTTTCGCGGATGGATGCGCCCGCCGGAATGAACCCGGCTGACTTCGCCGGATGGCGCGCCGCAGTGCTGGTGCGGATGGGTGAGGGCGACCTCGCCCGTGCCTTGGTGCAGGATGTCGATGCCGGCAACTACACCCCGCCGCTGACCAATGCGGCGATTGAGGCCTATGCTTTTACCGCCGATATTACCGGAATCTGCCCGGTAGTCATGGTTCAGGGCGGGGTTCGCAAAGATGCCGATTGGCGGGTGCTGCGGGCGATCTGTTCATCGTTCCAGGGTGATGGCGCTGCAGGCATGGGCCAGCTTGACCGGTTGAGCGAAGAAAAAGCCTGGCCCAAGGTCGATTTGCTGCTCGCACAGAAATACGCCGGGGCGGTGGGCAAGAGCCGGCGCGCGGTGAAGATCGAATGGGACGGGGTCAGCGGGATGACGCCGTGGCGCTATGCGCTGAGCATCGCGGTAGGGATCGAACCGCCGGCCGATCTGATGAAAGACGCACCCCGCCGTTATGCCCTTAGCGCCGCGACAGCGCCGATGCTGGGGTTGGAAGCACGGGCGAGTGCGGCTGACAAGGCGGCCGCGGCGGGAATTCTGTCGAGCACGGCGATGGTCGATCTATACAGCCAGATCTATACGCAGCAGGACATCAAGGGCGATTGGGCCAGCGCCGCTGAAACCCTGCGGACGGCCTATGTCGGGGCAAGTCCGGGCGATAAGATGGCGGCGATGCGCAGCCTGTGGCAGGGCGGCAGCGATGCCGAAGCCCGCTACTCGCGGCAGATCCTGACCGCCTATGCCGCTGCGCGAATGCCGGTATCGGGCGATTTTTCCGGGGATCTTGACGATCTGGTCGGCTCGATGCTCGCCGCCGGGCTCGATCAGAACGCACTGAAATGGGCGGATCAGGCCAATGTCGGCAGCGTCGCGTGGGGAATGCTGGCTTTGGTCACTGCGCCGCGCTCACAGCCGGTCGATGGCGGGGCGCTCAACAGTTTCTATAGCAACGACCCCAGCGACGAATACCGCAAGAGCCAGTTCCTCCTCGCCGGGCTTGCTGGACTGGACCGATTGGAATCAGGCGCCGCCAAGGATTTCGCCGACAAGCTGGAAATCGATCTGGACCGGACGACCAACTGGACCCGGCTGATCCAGCAGGCGGCAGACCTCAACAACCGTGAACTGGTGGTCCTTCTCGCCGGGATCGGAATGCAGGGTGATAGCTGGGCGCGGATGACGCCGCTGCACCTCTATCACATCGTTTCGGCGTTGAACCGGGTCGGGCTGAGCGCAGAGGCGCGGATGATCGCGGCCGAAGCGGTCGCGCGGGGCTAGGCAATTTCAGCGGCTATAGACTCCTTCCTTGCCATGCTCGCTGCCGAGCGCGGGGCGGCTGCGAACACCTTGGCTGCCTATCGCCGCGATCTGGAAAGCGCCGAAGAAGCGATCGGAGATCTGGTTGGGGCGGATAATGCGGCGGTCGCGTCGCTCGGCGCGGCTTGGGCGGGGCTCGCGCCATCGAGTCTGGCGCGTAAATGCTCCGCGCTTCGTCAGTTTTTCGGTTTTCTGATCGATGATGGCCTGCGCGGTGACGATCCCTCACCCGCACTGCCGCGCCCGCGGACCCGCCGCCCACTGCCGCGCTTGCTCAGCCACGCCGAAGTTGAGGCGCTGTTCAGCCGGTCCGAGGATGAAGCCGCTGGGGACAAGGCTGAAGCGGTGCGGATGCTGGCGTTGCTCGAACTGCTTTATGGTTCGGGCCTGCGCGCGACCGAACTGGTGTCCTTGCCGCTTAACGCGGTCCCGCGCGATGCGCCGTTCCTGACCATCACCGGCAAAGGCGGGCAGCAGCGAATGGTGCCGGTCAGCACCCGTGCGAAGCAGGCCCTGTCGCGCTGGCTGGCGCTGCGACCGGAGGGTAGCAAGGCACTGTTTCCATCCAGTTCGCGGCAGGGCCACCTGACCCGGATCCGGCTGTTCCAACTGCTCCGCGCGCTGGCCGTGCGCAGCGGGATCGATCCCGAAAAGGTTAGCCCGCACGTGCTGCGTCACGCCTTTGCCACCCATTTGCTGGAGGGCGGGGCGGACCTTCGGGTGCTGCAGACACTGCTCGGCCATGCCGATATTGCCACCACGCAGATATATACCCATGTCGATGCGGCGCGGCTGGTGGCCTTGGTCAATGCGCGGCACCCTCTTGCGGTGCGGACGATCGAGGGCTAGCGCGAAACGATGATTTCTTACTTAGAGTTCGAAAAGCCGATTGCGGCGCTCGAAGCCCGGATTGCCGAGCTACGCAAGACCGCCGCGCAAGGCGATGTTGATATCAGCGGCGAAATCCGCCGGCTGGAATCGAAAAGCACCGAACTGCTCGCCAGCACCTATAAAGCGTTGACGCCCTGGCAAAAGACGCAAGTCGCCCGCCACCCGATGCGGCCGCATTTCTGCGATTTCGTCGCGCAAATGTTCACCGATTTCATGCCGCTGGGCGGGGATCGTTACTATGGCGATGACCAGGCAATCATCGGCGGCTTTGCCACATTGAACGCCAATGGCCAGGAACGCCGGGTGATGCTGATCGGGCATGAAAAGGGCAACGACACCCAAAGCCGGATCAAGCACAATTTCGGCATGGGCAAACCCGAAGGCTATCGCAAGGCGATCCGCCTGATGGAACTGGCTGGGCGGTTCGGCCTGCCGGTGGTCACTTTGGTCGATACCTCGGGCGCGTTTCCGGGGATCGAGGCTGAGGAACGCGGCCAGGCCGAGGCGATTGCTCGCTCGACCGAGGCGTGCTTGGCCTTGCCGGTGCCGATGGTCGCGGTGATTGTCGGTGAAGGCGGATCGGGCGGTGCTGTCGCGCTGGCGAGCGCCGAACGGGTGCTGATGCTGGAACACGCGGTCTATTCGGTGATCAGCCCTGAAGGCTGCGCTTCGATCCTGTGGCGGACCAACGAAAGGGCCGCGGAAGCTGCCGAAGCGATGAAAATTACCGCGCAGGACCTGCTGGGGCTCGGCGTGATTGACCGGATCGTCAAGGAACCAGTCGGCGGAGCGCACCGCGATCCGGCGCTGGCGATGGAAGCTTTGGCCACGGCGATCGGCGAAGAGCTGGACGCGCTGGCCAAGCTTCCGGCTGACACGCTGCGGACCCTGCGCGAAGAGCGTTTTTTGCGGATCGGCGAAGGCTGAGCTTGGCCCGTTAGGGCTTTGCAATCAGCAAATATGGGCTTAGCCCTGTGGGGTTCCACTCCATCGCAGGGAGACACTGATGTCTAACCGGAAATCCGTACAAACTACTTTGGCCATCGGCGCCGCGCTGGCGCTGGTCGCCGCGCCGCAAGGTGGCGTTACCGCCCAGTCTACGACTGGCACCGCCATGGCGATCACCGCCAAGGAAAAGCAGAAGGGAACCGAATACCACCCGCAGTTGGTGGCCGAATTCGGCGGAGCGATGACCGGGCCGCAGGCGCTTTATGTCGAAAGCGTCGGCAAGAAGATCGCGCTGCAATCGGGGATGTCCAGCAACAGCAACGATTTCACGGTGACCTTGCTCAACTCGTCCGTCGACAACGCGTTCGCGACTACCGGCGGCTATATCTACACCACCCGCCAGCTCGTCACGCTGATGAACAATGAGGCGGAACTGGCCGGGGTGCTGGGCCACGAAAACGGCCACGGCGCCGCTCGCCACTCGGCCAAACGGCAGAGTGCTGCCACTCGCAACCAAATCCTCGGCGTGCTTGGTGCGGTGTTGTCGGGCGCGCTGCTGGGCAACAGCCAGATCGGGCAGTTTCTGCAGCAAGGCTCGTTGCAAGCCGCGCAATTCTTTACGTTGAAATACTCCCGCAGTCAGGAAAACGAGGCTGACAAGCTGGGAGTCGAGTATTTGCGCCGTGCGGGCTACGATCCGCGTGCGATGTCGACCGTGCTGCGAAGCCTTGCGAATCAGAACGCACTTTCGGCGCGGTTGCTGGGTGTCGGCAGTGATCGGGTGCCCGAATGGGCTTCAACTCACCCCGATCCGGCGCAGCGGGTGTCGACCACCCTGGCCCTGGCCGGGGCTGCCCCGAGGGGTGTGACCAACCGCGACACGTTCCTGACCAAGATCAATGGCCTGACCTACGGTGACGATCCCAAACAGGGGATCGTCGAAGGCCGTAAATTCGTCCATCCGGTTGAGAAATTTGCGTTCGAGGCCCCCAATGGCTTCTATTTGCTCAATGGCACCCGCGCAGTGGCGATCAGCGGGCAAGCCGGCAAGGGGCAGTTGACGGCGGCAGCCTATAACGGTGATCTCGATGCCTATGTCCGCACGGTGTTCACCGCGCTCGGTACGCAAAACAAGATCACGATCACGCCGGGCAGCATTTCGCGCACAACCGTGAACGGCCTGCCCGCCGCCTATTCGATGGCGCGTGTAGCGCAGGGCAACAATGCTGCAATCGATGTGACGGTCTTTGCCTATCAGTTCGACGCGACCCATGCCTTTCACTTCATGACCATGACGCAAGCGGGCGGGGCCAATGTGTTTGAACCGATGTTTGCATCGATGCGGCGAATCACGGCGACCGAAGCGGCAGCGGTGAGGCCGCGCAAGCTGTTGGTGGTGACTGCAAGGAATGGCGACACCGTGCAGACACTGGCCAAGCGGATGGCCTATACCGATGCACCGCTCGATCGGTTTCTGGTGCTGAATGCGTTGCGGGCAGATTCCAAGATTTTGGTTGGTCAGCGGGTCAAGCTGGTTACCTATTGATCGCTTTCGCGTCGCGCCAATAGCAAAAGGGCGGCAGGTTTCCCTGCCGCCCTCTCGTTTTACCTAAGTAGGCTTGGAATTACGCGTTAGCGCCTTCCATGGCCGACGAAGTGGTGTTGAAGGTGGTCTGCAGTTCGTTGCCCAGACCCTGCATTGCAGTGATGGCAGCAACGGCGATCAGAGCAGCGATCAGGCCATATTCAATAGCGGTCGCACCAGCATCATCACGGAAAAGGTTCTTGAAAAACTTCATGATTAGTCTCCTGTTAGCAGTCAAATTACCCGGCTCTTTCCCTGTCACCCGGATTGAGCAATCACCGAATTAAGGGGAAATTCTTGCGAAATGTTTAACGCTCCTAACCGCTGATTGCGGCGGCGGTTTTGTCCGAGATGGTTTCCCACATGGTGATGCTACCATCGGCGAAGGCCTGCAGCGCCGACAGCATCGCCAGCACGATCAGGGCCAGGATCAGGCCATATTCAATTGCGGTCGCACCAGTCTGGTCACTCGTCAGCCGCTTGATGAAATTCTTCATTGGTTCGCATCCCCAAATTGGGCAGGTTGCAGGTCAATTACTGACTTCATCCCTAAGAATTCATTTAAGGCAGAGCCTAACGTGAAAAAAATTCCGACAGTGATTCCGGTAGTGGCGTTGGCGCTTATCGATGGGACTGGGCAAATCCTGATGCAGCGCCGCCGCTTGCTGGCCGATCACGGCGGGTTGTGGGAATTTCCGGGCGGCAAGGTAGAGGCCGGGGAAACGCTGGTTTCAGCGCTGCTGCGCGAGATCAAGGAAGAGCTTGGTCTGACGCTGAAGGCTGAGGCGCTGGTGCCACTCTCGTTCGCCGCCAGCCCGGATCAGCCGCATGTCATCCTGCTTTACACTTGCCGCAGCTGGGAAGGCGATCCGGTCTGCCTCGACGGTGAGGAGATTGGCTGGTTTTCGGCTGAGGCGCTGGCCGAACTGGCCATGCCGCCGCTCGATGTGCCGTTGGCGCGGGCGGTGAAAGATTGCGTCAAAAGGACGAAATAGCGGGTTGCCAAGCCAAGGCGAGGTGCCTAAGAGCGCCTCTCCAACGCGCCCGTAGCTCAGCTGGATAGAGCATCAGACTACGAATCTGAGGGTCGGACGTTCGAATCGTTCCGGGCGCACCATTACCCAATCAGCCTCCCGCAAGGGGGGCTTTTTTGTTGTCCGCTTTACGCCCCGGCTATCCCAACTTGCGGTGCAGCACCGCGATCTGCTGCGGCATGTCGATCCTTTGATTGGCCTGATCATAAAGCAGCGCAGGTGCGTTCACGCCCGCGAACTGCGCGGGGTCTGCGGCATAGTGGGCTGCACCCGGCCAATCAGCAAACCGGAAGTGGGCGTGGCCGATTGCCAGCCATCCGCCCGGCTCCAGCGCGTCGTTCAGCGTCGCCAGTGCCGCGGCGAACCGGGAAAAGGGCAGAACCGCGGCGCAGGTCTCTGGCCGGTCGGCCTCCAGTTGGCCGTGCCGTAAGACCGCCATCGCCAGAATTGCATCGAACCGCTCGCCCGGCCGGGGCGCTGCGGCCAGCCGGTAGTCGCCCGCAGGATCGCTGGCCTTTGCCTGGGCGAGGGCGCGGCGGTTGAGATCAAGCCCGACAATCCGCGCTGCTGGCATCCGGCGCTGCAGCGCGCGGACTTCGGCCCCGCTCGAGCAACCGAACGACAGAATGCGCGGTGCGGGCAGGTCGGCCAGCCGCTCGGCCAGTGCGTCAAACAAGTCGGGATAGCGTTCTTCACTGGTGTCAGGAAACGGTTGGAGCAAGTTGCCCGCCTGCTCTGACTGAAGCCGGGCAAGTTCGCGCAGATCCGGATCACTTAGCTGCCGCAGCCGCCGGCCCAGCGCCATGCCGCCTGGCACCAACCGGGCGAGGCGGCGCAACGGCTCCAGCCGATCAGGGGAGTGGCCAACCATTATATCCGGCCATGTCACAGCTTGGACCTGCGGGGAAGGCGTGACGCGCTGCTCTGCAACAGCTAAGGGTGCGATAATGACCGAGATCGAACCCACCAATTCCGCATCGCCGTCGGTCTGGCGCTATGTCCGGGCCAGTCGGGCCCACGTGGTCATCGATGCCGCAGCCTATTTTGCATTGATGCAGCAGGCCATGCTCGAGGCAAAGCAGCGGATCCACATGATTGGCTGGGATTTCGATACCCGGGTCCGCTTGGGGCCGGGGCGCAAGCTCTACAACTTGCCCGATCGCGATGTTCAACCGGCCCGGCTGGGTCCCTTTGTGATCTGGCTGGTCGAGCGCACCAAGGGCCTGCAAGTGCGGGTGCTGAAATGGAACTTCGGGGCACTGAAATTCATTTTCCGGGGAACGATGATCCTCGATCTGCTGCGCTGGTGGCTTCATCCCGGGATCGACTTCAAATTCGATGCGGCCCATCCGCTTGGTTGCAGCCATCATCAGAAGATTGTCGTGATTGATGACAAGTTCGCGGTCTGCGGCGGAATCGACATGACCAGCGACCGCTGGGACACGCCCGAACACCTTGAAAAAGATCCGCGCCGCCGCCGCCCCTATGGCACCCGCCTGTATGGTCCGTGGCACGATCTGTCGGTGATGGTCGAAGGCGAAGCTGCCGCGGCGCTGGCCGAGCTTGGCCGGGAACGTTGGGTTCAAGCCGGAGCAGATCCATTGCTGCCCTGCGCATCGCAGGCCGAGAGCGCCTGGCCGGCAATGCTGCGGGCCGAATTTCGCGATGTCGAAGTCGGGATTGCCAGAACACTCTCGGCCTGGGGAGGGCGGGCCGAGGTGCGCGAGATCGAAGCGCTGTTTCTGGAGCACATCGCCCGCGCCAAACGCTACATCTATGCCGAAAGCCAATACTTCGCCTCGCGGGCGGTAGCCGAGGCAATTGTCCGGCGGGTGGCCGAACCCGACCCGCCCGAAATCGTTCTGATCAATCCTGTCAGCGCGGAAGGCTGGCTGGAACAGGCCGCGATGGATGGCGCGCGGGTGCAGCTGGTCCACGCGATTGCCGAGGTCGATCATTTACGGCGGTTTCGCGTTTATTCGCCGATGAATGCGGCAGGAACGCCAATTTATGTCCATTCCAAAACGATGATCATTGATGACGAGATTGTCCGGATCGGCTCGGCCAACCTGAACAACCGCTCGATGGGGCTGGATAGCGAGTGTGATCTTTTCATCGACGCGGCCCGGCCCGGCAATGATCACGCCGCCACACCGATTGCACGGCTGCGAGTGACCCTGCTGGCCGAACATTTGGGGCTCGACCGCAGCGAAGTTGCTGCAGCCCTTGCCAACAATGGATCGATGATCGACTTGATCGAAAGTGCCCCTAAAGACAGGAAGCGGCTTGATCCTTTTGTCTTGCGTCCGCTGACCGATGCAGAGAAGGCGGTGGCCGACAACGCGTTGCTCGATCCCGAGCGACCGGAAGAATTGTTCGAACCGTTCAGCAGCAAGCGCGGCCTGTTTCGCCGAGGCGGTTTGCTGCGGCGGCCGGGCTGATGGAGAAGGACAACATGGGCTGCGACGATAACGATCATAAACCAAATGCCAAATTGGCAGTCCCCACCGAAGTGCAGGACGCGATCCGCACGCTGATCCGCTGGTCGGGCGATGATCCGCAGCGCGAAGGCCTGCTCGATACCCCTGCGCGTGTGGCGCGGGCATGGAAGGAATATTGCGAGGGCTATCAGGAAGATCCGGCGCATCACCTGTCGCGTCAATTTGCCGAAGTGGGCGGTTATAACGAATTGGTGCTGCTGCGGGACATTCCGTTCCAGTCGCACTGCGAACACCACATGGCGTCAATCACCGGCCGGGCCTCGATTGCCTATATGCCGAGAGATAGCGTGGTCGGGATTTCCAAGCTGGCCCGCGTGCTCCACGCCTATGCCCGGCGGCTGCAGATACAAGAACGTCTAACTGCCGAAGTCGCGCAGTGCATCTGGGATAACCTGAAGCCGCACGGCGTGGCCGTGGTGATCGAAGCCCAGCATGGCTGCATGACCGGACGCGGGGTCAAGACCCCCGGAGTTAGCATGGTCACCAGCCGCCTGATGGGTTGCTTTCTGGATGACCATCGCAGCCGCAAAGAAGCGCTGAGCCTGATGGGGTATTGATCGCGGTGGCGCGTGAATTGACCCCGGTTATGACGGTGCCCGAGCTGGAAGGCTTTTTCGATCAGGCCTTCCCGGATCGTTCCTCGGCGCCCGATGCGGTGGTGGTTTCGGTGGAAGCGGGCCGGGTGCAGATCAAACTCACACCGGATCACAAAAACCTGCGCCCCGGCTCGCTGGTTTCTGGTCCAACCCAAATGGGTCTTGCGGATCGGGCGGCCTATGCGGTGATCATCGCACACATCGGTCCGGTGGCCATGGCCGTAACCAGCAACCTCAACTATTCGTTCTTGCGCGGGGTCCAGCTGCGCGATTTCCATGCCGATGCGCGGCTGCTCAAACTGGGGCGACGGTTGGCGACGGTCGATGTGCAGCTTTGGCAGGATGATCCGGCGAACCTGATCGGGCAGGCCACAGTGACCTATGCCTTGCCGGATACGTAGTTTATACCGGCCAGCCAAGCCGCGCGCCGCCGATCTGCATCAGCCGATAACCGAGCCAGCCGATGACCGCGAAGCCTAACATCGCGGCCGGAAACGCGATGCCTTTGCGCAACAGTAGCGCCAGCAAAACAAACGCTGGGAGCGAGGCTGCGACATAGAGGCAGGTTGAAACGGCAAAGTCTGCGACACGCACCGCATCACCGGTATCGCGCCACAGCCAGATCATTGCCAAGGTTGAAACCAGCGGAAGGCTGGCGATCAACCCGCCCCAACCGGGATTGCGCCGGGCGATTTCGGAGGCAGCCGCGATCAGCGCGCCGGATACCAGCGCCTTGATCGCTAGCTGCCCCCAAAGCATGACTTAGAGCTGCTCGAGCATATGTTCGGCCGAGCTGACCTTGAATTCGCCCGGACCTTCGACGTTGAGCTGTTCGACGGTGCCATCATTGACGACCATCGAAAAACGCTGGCCACGCTTGCCCAGGCCAAAGGCACTGCCGTCCATGGTCAGACCCAGTGCTTCAGCGAAATCGCCATTGCCGTCGGCCAGCATGGTCACATCATCGCTGCCGCCAGCCTTGTTCCAGGCGCCCAATACAAACGGATCGTTGACCGCCGTGCAGGCGATTTCGTCGATGCCTTTCGCCTTCAGATCGGCGGCCTTGTCAACAAAACCCGGCAGGTGCTTGGCCGAACAGGTCGGGGTGAAAGCACCCGGTACCGAGAACAGCGCCACGCGCTTGCCGGCGAAGAAATCAGCGGCCTGAACAGCTTCGGGTCCCTCAGCGGTCGCCTTTACCAGTTTCACATCGGGCAGCTTGTCGCCAATAGCGATTGTCATCGTTCTTCTCCAGGGTTGGATGTTTGAAATTCCAAATTGGATATAGGGCGCCCGCCGCACAGGGCAACCGCCCGGGCCATGCTTAATTTCGCTTTACTGCTCCGGTTTAAGATTAGGTAAACCCGCTGCGTCATTGTCCGAATTGCGGGGACCAGCCCGCGGGGAGACTGCACATGAAAATCTTCAGAGGGGTCGCGGCCAGTCTTGCTGCCGTATCGATGCTTTGCACCGTTCCAGCCAGCGCCGAAACGGGGATGAGCCAGGCCGAGAAATTGCGCCGGCTCGATATCATGCTGATGGTCACCGGGCTGCGTTGCCGAACCACCGCAGACAATTTCAATTCCGAATATGGCCGGTTCACTACCGCGCATCTTGGCACCCTGAACGCTGCAAGCAACACCCTGAAGGCGGACTATGCCAGACGCTATGGGGCCGCCGGAGCCAATCGCGCGCTCGACAAGTTGAGTGTCCAGATGGCCAATGCCTATGGCCAGGGTCACCCGTGGCTGAGCTGCGGTCAGCTCAAGCAGGTCGCCGGAACGCTTGCCACAATGCGCGGCACTCAGCCGCTGGTCGAGGCCGCCGATGAACTGCTCGGCAATCCGCGCCAATTGGCATGGGTGCGCCGCTAAACTGCAATTGCCAACCCCGCAGCCGGCGGGGTCCGGGAGCGTCTTGGGGGCAGGATCGCACCGGAACCGGATGAAGCGCGTGCGCCGAAAGCAAACCAACCAAGGGTCGTGCGGCGCACCCGCTTCATCTCGATAAACATATAAAGCAATCGTTATATTTGCCTCTCCTGTGGCAAGCGGTTAAGGGCGGCGTCAGTTTGGCGTCGCCCTTCCGTTTTCCGGCGCCGGTTTGTTTCAAGACAGGAGTAGCCCAAGTGGCCCATGCGCACGACTATGTGATTGCCGATATCGCTCTGGCAGAATTCGGCCGCGCCGAAATCCGGATCGCCGAAACCGAAATGCCGGGCCTGATGGCGCTGCGGCAGGAATTCGGACCGAGCCAGCCGCTCAAGGGCGCACGGATCACCGGATCGCTTCACATGACGATCCAGACCGCCGTGCTGATTGAAACGCTGACCGCGCTGGGCGCAGAAGTGCGTTGGGCCACTTGCAACATCTTTTCGACCCAGGATCACGCTGCTGCCGCGATTGCCGCTGCGGGAATTCCGGTCTTCGCGGTCAAGGGCGAAAGTCTGACCGAATATTGGGACTATGTCGGATCGATCTTCGATTGGGACACCAATGACTCTGGGGCGACCGGCCTCACCGCCAACATGATCCTCGACGATGGCGGCGATGCCACCATGTTTGCTTTGTGGGGCGCGCGGGTTGAGGCGGGCGAGGACCTGTTCGAACCCACCAATGCCGAGGAAATCGAATTCGTCCGGGCGCTGAAGGCGTTTCTGAAGAAGAAGCCCGGTTACCTGACCATGTCGGTCGCCCACATCAAGGGCGTGTCGGAAGAAACCACCACCGGGGTTCACCGGCTTTATCAGATCGCCAAGGACGGCAAGCTTCCGTTCCCCGCGATCAACGTGAATGACAGCGTCACCAAGTCAAAGTTCGACAACCTCTATGGTTGCAAGGAATCGCTGGTCGATGCGATCCGCCGCGCCACGGACGTAATGCTGGCCGGCAAGGTCGCCTGCGTTGCGGGCTTTGGCGATGTCGGCAAGGGTTCGGCCCAATCGCTCCGCAATGGCGGCGCGCGCGTGATGGTCACAGAAATTGACCCGATTTGCGCGCTTCAAGCGGCGATGGAAGGGTTTGAAGTGGTGACGATGGAAGACGCGGTCCAGCGCTGCGATATCTTCTGCACCGCCACTGGCAACGCCGATGTTATCACGGCTGAGCACATGAAAGCGATGAAGCCGATGAGCATCGTTTGCAACATCGGCCACTTTGACAGCGAGATCCAGATCGCTGCGCTCGACAATTACAAGTGGACCGAGGTCAAGCCGGGTACCGACCTGGTCGAGTTCCCCGATGGCAAGCAAATCATCGTTCTGGCCAAGGGCCGGCTGGTCAATCTGGGCTGCGGCACCGGCCATCCCAGCTTCGTGATGAGCGCCAGCTTCACCAACCAGACGCTGGCCCAGATCGAGTTGTTCACCAACCCGGCGCAGTACAAGAACGAAGTCTATGTTCTGCCCAAGCACCTCGATGAAAAGGTCGCGGCGCTGCATCTGGAAAAGCTGGGGGTCAAGCTGACCACGCTGAGCCAGCAACAGGCGGATTACATCGGCGTGCCAACCTCTGGTCCGTTCAAACCGGATCATTACCGCTATTGAGGCAAGCGTCGTCCCCGGCTTGGCCGGGGACCGCTGGCCGCCTTGCCGCAACCTAGCGTGAAGCGACCAGCGATCCCCGCTTTCGCGGGGATGACGGGCGGCCGTAGCTTGCCTTCGCCGCCCTTCACGCATAGCTGTCGGCCATGACGCTCACTCCCACTGCGCTGGTGCTGCTTGGCCTGATGTTGGCCGGGTGGACCATGGCTGCCCTTTGGGCGGTCGGCTCGGCCCGGGCGCGTGAGCGTAAGGCCGAAGCGGGCCTGCGCCATGCCAAGCGGCTCGGCCGGATGGTCGATGAAAGTCCGGCCTTGCCGCTGCTGGTCCGGGCCGATGGCAAGATCGAAGCGCCGCAGCGGCTAGCCGGCTGGCTCGGACTCGATGCCGTTCCGCAATTCCTGACCGAGCTTGATGGCGGGCGGATCGATGGCGGGGGCGGGGGCCTTACGACCGAAAAGCTGGCCGAACTGACCGAGGCCGTGCGCCGCTGTCAGCGCACCGCCGCGCCGTTTCGGATGGTCGCCACCCCGCGCGGTTCCAAACGCAGCCTGGCGCTGCGCGGGCATCTCGCCGATCCGCAAGTCTCTCCCGGCGGTGCAGCGCTGGTCTGGGTGTTTGATTTTTCCGATAGCGAGAGTGAGCTGGTCCAGCTGCGCGATGACGCAGCGCGGGCACGGGGCGATTTTGCGGCCTTGGTCGGGCTGATTGAAGCCGCGCCGATGCCGATGTGGTTCCGCGGACCCGAAGGCGACTTGCGGCTGGTCAATGAGGCCTATGTCGCGGCTGTCGCAGGCACCGATGCGCGGCAAGTGGCCGAAGATGGGATCGAACTGATCGAAAGTGTCGATGGTCTGACCGCCAAGCAAGTTGCGCTGCAGGCGGCGGGCAAGCAGCTGCCGATTGAGCGGATGGTTTCGGTCACCATCGCCGGGCAGCGTCGGGCCTTTCGCGTTTCCGACTTGCCGCTGGGGGATGAAGGCGTCGCAGGTTATGCGGTCGATGTCGAAGAAATGGAGGAGCTATCGCGCACGCTCAAGGCGTTCCGCGATGCCCAGCGAGCGATGCTCGATCAGTTCTCGGCCGGGGTCGCGCAGTTCGATGCCAAGCGCCAGCTAACTTTTGCCAACCCGCCGTTCCAGCGGATTTTCGCGCTGAAAAGCACGGTGATGCTCGATCCGCCGATGTTTGAGCGCTGGCTCGATCTGGCCCGCGATGCCGGGCGCGTGCCCGAGGCGCGCGATTTCCCGGCCTGGCGGCGCGAACGGGCGGGGTGGTTCACCGCCAGTGCGGCGCAGGAAGAGGCCTGGGTGCTGGGCGATGGCACTCATGTGCGGATCGTTGCCCAGCCGCTGCCCGATGGGGGTCTGATGCTGATCGCCGAGGACCGGACCGAGCAGCTCCAGCTCTCGGCCGCGCGCGATACCTTGCTGCGGACCCGTACCGCGACCTTTGACAGCCTTTTCGAATCGCTAGCGGTATTCGCTCCCGATGGCCGCTTGCAGCTTTGGAACCGCCGGTTTGCGGCTGATTGGGGGCTGGAAGACAGCTTCCTTGATACCCATCCGCGGATCGAAAACCTGCTGGTCGAGATCGCCCATGCACTGGCCAAGCCCGACAAGGCCAAGGCGGTCGGCGATGTGGTCCGCGCTGCGACGCTCGACCGCAAGCAGACCGGGGGCCGGGCCGTGCTGGCCGATGGGCGCACGCTTGAATTTGCTGGGGTGCCGCTGCCCGATGGCAATGGCCTGCTGACCGTGCTCGACATCACCGATTCCCAGAAAGCCGAAGAAGCGCTGAAGCAGCGCGCCGCCGCGCTCGAGGAAGCGGACTCGATGAAGACCCGCTTCCTTGCCAATATGAGCTACGAGTTCCGCACGCCCTTGACCTCGATTGGCGGTTTTGCCGAACTGCTTGAGGCCGGTCTGGGCGGCGACCTGTCCGACAGTGGCAGAGAGTATGTCAGCGCAATTCTCCAATCAGTTGAACGGCTTGGGGAGCAAATTGAATCGGTGCTCGACCTCTCGCAAAGCGAAGCCGGGATGCTGCCGCTGGCGCGTGAGGAGATCGATCTGCTGCCGTTCGTGACCCAGCTGGTCGAGGACCGGGCCGGGCGGATCAAGGCCGCTGGCCTGGCGCTCGACCTGCGCGGTGACAAGGGCGTCGGGCGGATCGAAGGGGATAAGCGGCGGCTCGGCCGGGCGATTGGGCACCTGCTCGACAATGCAGTGATCGCGACGCCGCCCGGCGGACGGTTGCTGGTCGAACTGGCCGGGCACAAGGGCAAGGCCCGGATCGTGATTTCCGATAACGGCGCCGGGATGGATCCCGCCACACTGGCGCGCGCGCTTGAAGGGATCAAGGTCAGCGCCGATGGCAAGGGTGTTGAGCGCCGCCAGGGGCTCGGTCTGCCGCTGGCCCGCCAACTGATTGAAGCCCATGGCGGCAGTCTGAAATTGATGTCCGAACCGGGCCAAGGGACCGCCGCGATCGTCGAACTGCCGTGATCATGCCGATGGATAGGCCTCTTCTTTCCCCCCTCCCGCTTGCGGGAGGGGTTGGGGGTGGGTCAGACCATTCCGGCGATGACAGCGTTCGTATTCACTCGCCCACCCCTAACCCCTCCCGCAAGCGGGAGGGGGATCTATGAAACTGGAACTACCCGATCTCGCCGCGATGGAGCGATTTGGCGCACGGATTGCCGCCGCAGTGCGGCCCGGCGATGTGGTCGCGCTGTCGGGCACGCTGGGCACTGGCAAGACCACGTTGGCCCGGGCAATTATCGCGGCGTTAGGCCATCAGGGTGAGGTTCCTTCGCCGACCTTCACCATCGTCGAGACCTATGATCCACCAGCCTTGCGCCTGCCACTGGTCCATGCCGATTTCTACCGTTTGAAGCATCCGGCGGAGGCCGAGGAAATCGGGCTGGATGATTACCGGAGCGGTGCTGTCCTGCTGGCCGAATGGCCCGAAATGGCCGGTGGTTTCGCAGATGAGCCGGGCTGCCTTTCGATAACGCTGGAAACTGCGGAAACGGGGCGGATTGCGATTGTCGAACCGGGGGCAGATTGGCTAGGGCGTCTGGGATGAGTGATAAGCTGCCAGACGGCGTCGACGCCTTCCTTGCCGCCGCCGGTTGGCGCAATGCCGTGATCGAGCCGCTGGCAGGCGATGCTTCGTTCCGCCGCTATTTCCGCGTCCAGCGCGGCGACAAGACCGCAATGTTGATGGATGCACCGCCGCCCAATGAAGACCCCGCGCCGTTCCTGCGCGCGGCGAAGTGGCTCGACGCCAATGGCATGCGCGCTCCCTATGTGCTGGCCGAGGATGCCGCGCGGGGGTTGGTCCTGCTCGAAGATTTCGGCGACGTGCGGATGCGCGAATACCTTGATAGCTGGGCTGATGACGAGCGCGAGATCTACCGTACGGCGATCGACGCGCTGACCGATCTGCACCGCCTGCCGCCGGGGCCGTTCCTCGACTATTCGTTGAGCGAATATATCCGCGAGGTGAAGCTGTTCATCGATTGGTACTGCCCGGCACAAAACCTCTATATTGACGGGGCGAGCTTCGTTTCGGCCTGGGAAAAGACGCTGGGCGATCTGCTCCCCCGGCAACGACCCGGGGTGACAGTACTGCGTGATTATCACGCCGAAAACATCATGTTGCTGGGCGGACTTCACAAGCAGGGTTTGCTTGATTTTCAAGACGCGCTGGTCGGTCACCCGGCCTATGATCTGGTCTCGCTGTTGCAGGATGCCCGGCGCGATGTGTCGCATGAACTCGAAGGCGACATGTTTGACTACTATGTGGCAAAAGCCGCGCCGGGCGACGATTTTCTGGCCGACTATGCCCGGCTGGGGGCGCAGCGTAACGCCAAGATCATCGGCATTTTCGTGCGGCTGTGGAAGCGCGACGGCAAGCCGCGCTACCTCGATTATATCCCGCGGGTCTGGGCACACCTTGAACGCGATCTGTCACACCCGGCTCTGGCCCCCGTCGCGGCCTGGTTCGATGCCAATGTCCCCGCCGAGCTGCGCGCAGCAGGCGGAGGCAGCTTCACGGTATGAAACCCGTTCCCGATACGGCGATGGTAATGGCTGCGGGCAAGGGCACGCGGATGATGCCGCTGACTGCCGATCGGCCCAAGCCGTTGGTTTCGGTCGCGGGAATAACGCTGCTCGATCACGTGCTCGACCAACTGCGCAGCGCCGGGGTGGGCCGGATCGTGGTCAACGTGCACTATCTGCCCGATCAGATCGAAGCCCATCTCGCCGTCCATGCAGCAGATTTCGATGTGACGATTTCGGACGAGCGCGACTTGCTGCTCGATACCGGGGGCGGCTTGATCAAGGCGCTGCCGCAAATTGGCGCTGACCCGTTCTATTGCGTCAATGCCGATAATTGGTGGGTTGATGAAGGCAGCAATGCCTTGGCCGATATGGCCCAGGCGTGGGATGCGGATCGGATGGACGTGCTGATGCTCGTCGTGCCCTATGCGCAGGCCGGGAATAGCCAGGGCGACGGCGATTTCGATATGGACACCGAAGGCCGCCTGTCACGCGATGGGCCCAAGCGGCACCGGCCGTTCGTGTGGACCGGGATCCAGCTGCTGGCGAAAGCGATTATCTGCGATCCCCCGGCCCAAGTGTTCTCCACCAATGTGTTCTGGGACCGCGCGATTGCGCAGGGCCGCTGTTTCGGGCTGGTCCATGATGGGCAGTGGTATGACGTCGGTTATCCCGCCGCGATCGGGCTGACCGAGGCGGCGCTGGCCAGTGGCTGAGCGGCAGGCCCCGCAGGTTTATTCAATCGCCGCGCACCGCGGCTTTGCCGATGCGCTGGTCGCTGGGCTGATCCCGCGTTACGCCGACAAGGATCTGGGCCTCGCCCGGTTGACCCTGCTGCTGCCCAACCGCCGCGCCGAGCGGATCGTGACCGAGGCATTTGTGCGGCTTTCGGGTGGCGGGATGCTGCTGCCGCGGATGGCAGTGGTTGGCGATCTTGATCTGGATGAGGCACTGGGCCCGTTGCTCGATCCGCTGGGCGGCGGGGCAGAGGTTCCACCAGCCGCCGATCCGGTCCGCCGCTGGCTGCGGCTGGCCGAATTGCTCCGCACCGAACTCGCTCACCAAAACATCAAGACCCCCGGCCTGTTGCGACTGGCGTTTGAGACTGGGCGGACGATGGACCGGCTGGCGGTAGAAGGCATCGCGCTGGAGGATTTGCTCAAGGATGGCATCGCCGGGATCGTCGGCGATCTGGCCAAGCACTGGCAGGATTCGACCCGCACCTTTGCCCGGGTCCAGGTCCAGTGGCTGGCGGAGCTGGCCGCGCGGGGCGAGGTTGATGCCCCGGTCCGGCGCAACCAGTTGTTCGATCAAGCAGCACGGCGCTGGAAGGCCAAGGCGCCGCCGCATCCGATTGTTGCCGCCGGAATCACCAGCGCCTCACCCGCATTGGCGCGGTTGTTGCGGACCGTTGCGGAACTGCCGCAAGGCGCGGTGATCCTGCCCGATCTCGATCTGGCGCTTGATCCGGCGGTGTGGGACGCGCTGGGCATTGCCGGCGCGCCGGCGGACGAAGGGGCGGAATTCTTTGGCGAGCGCGATGCGCTGACCCACCCGCAGTATCACCTCAAGCTGTTGCTGAACCGGATGGGTGTGGCCCGCGATGAAGTCGATCCCTGGCACCGGGCAGGTCTGGCTGCCGCGCCGCCGGAACGCAGCCGGGCGATCTCAAACCTGTTCCTGCCGCCCGAAGGCAGCGCAGGGTGGGTTAATCTGAAGGCCGAACAGCGCCGCCTGTCGGGCGTCCGCCTGATGGAAACCGCGCATCCGGGGGAAGAGGCGCAGGCGATTGCGCTGCTCATTCGCCGGGCGCTCGATCAGCCGGAAAAGCGGATTGCGCTGATTACGCCCGATCGCGGATTGGCCGGCCGGGTGGTCGCGCACCTGGGGCGTTGGAACGTGCAGGCGGACGATTCCGCTGGTCTGCCGCTGCCGCAAACTGCCGCCGGGCGGGTGCTGTTGCTGCTGGCCGAACTGGCCGCCAGCGCCGCTTCTCCAGTGCCTTTGCTGGCGCTGTTGATCCATCCGCTGGTCGGCGGGGGAGAGGGGCGCGCGGCCTGGCTCAGCAATGCCCGCGCGCTCGATCTGCAATTGCGCGGGCCGCGCCCGATGCCCGGGTTTGAACCCATTCGCGCGGCCATTGCCAAGCTGGACCGGCGCGGGCGCGGCGATGGGATTGCCGCATGGTGGCAGGGTGTCGAGCAAGTGCTCACCCCGCTGGTTGAACTGCCAGAGGATGGTACGCTAGCCGACGCGCTGGACCGACTGGCGGCGGCGGGCGAAGCGCTGTGCGGGCCGCGGATCTGGGGTGAGGCCGATGGCCGCGCGCTGTCCGCCTGGCTGGTCGAACTGCGCGAGGCTGCTGCGGCAATTGGCACCCGGCTGACCCCTGACGATCTTCCGCGCGTGCTGCGTGATGCGATGGACCGGGTTGCGGTCCGTCCGCCGTGGGGCGGGCATCCGCGGGTGGCGATCTATGGCGCGCTCGAAGCGCGGATGAGCCGGGCCGATCTGGTGATCTGTGCCGGCCTCACCGAAGGATCGTGGCCGGCCTCGCCCAGCCCCGAACCACTGCTGCCGCCTGCTGTCTTGCGCGCGTTGGGGGTGCCTGCCGGAGAATTTCGTATCGGCCTTGCTGCGCACGATCTGGCCGGGGCGCTCGGTGCGCCTGAAGTGGTGCTGAGCTGGGCGATGCGTGACGAGGCCGGGCCGGTGATCCCCAGCCGCTTCGTAATGCGGGTTGAGGCGATGCTGGGCGATCTGGCCGATGCCCACCGCGAGCGTGAAGCGGTGGCGCTGGCCCGGACAATCGACCATCTGCCGCAGCTGCCGCCCTATCCCCAGCCTAAGCCCAGCCCCAGCGCGGCCCAGCGCAATGTCGCGTTGTCGGTTACCGCGATCGACCGGCTGCGCGGTGATCCCTATCAGTTCTATGCCGGCGCGATCCTGCGGCTGAAACGGCTTGATCCGCTCGATGCCGATCCGACCCCGGCCTGGCAGGGGACGGTGGTGCACAAAGTGATGGAGCGCTGGCATCTGGCCGGGGGCCGGGCCGGGGAATTGATCGCAATTGCGCAGGAAGAACTGTCAGCGATGCAGGCCCATCCAGTTACCCGCAGCCTGTGGTGGCCGCGACTGGCCAAGGCGCTGGAATGGATCGATGCCGAGATTACCCGCGACAGTGGCGCAGGGCGCGAGGTTCTGAAGAGTGAGATCAAAGGCGAAATGGTGCTGGCCGGGGTCAAGGTCCACGGCCGGGCCGACCGGATCGATCGCCACACCGATGGACGGCTGGTGGTGGTCGATTACAAGACTGGCAAGCCGCCGTCGGGCGGGCAAGTTAAGGACGGGTTCGCGCTTCAGCTTGGCACGCTGGGGCTGATTGCTGCGGCCAAGGGCTTCGATGGCGTTGCCGGATTGCCAGACGGGTTCGAATACTGGTCATTCGGCAAAAGCGACAAGAGCGACACTGGCTTTGGCTATGTCTCCGAACCGGTCGCCGAAGGGCGCAAGACAGGCATCCCGCGCGATGCGTTCCTGATGGAAACACAGCGCTATCTGATTGACGCGATCGACAGGTGGATCAAGGGCGGCGAACCGTTTGTGGCGCGGCTGAACCCTGATCTGGGCGGCTACAACGACTTCGATCAGTTGATGCGGCTGGATGAATGGCAAGCACGCGGGGAGAAAGACTCGTGAGTGGGCTGTTCCCCTTGGTCGGCAATCAGCAGCCTGCGGTCGATCCGGGCGAAGTTGTTTGGCTCTCCGCCTCTGCTGGGACTGGTAAGACGCAGGTGCTTTCAGCCCGCGTGCTGCGGTTGTTGCTGCAGGGCGATGTCCGGCCTGAGCAGATCCTGTGCCTAACTTTCACCAAGGCCGGGGCGACCGAAATGGCCAGCCGGATCAACGAAGTGCTGGCGCGCTGGGTGCGGGCCGACGAGGTTTCACTGGCGCTCGATCTGAAGGCCATCGGCGCCGATCACGGACCCGAAGCGCTACCCCGCGCCCGCCGCCTGTTTGCGACGGTGCTCGATTGCCCGGGCGGGGGGCTGCGAATCGATACGATCCACGCCTTTGCCCAGTGGCTGCTCGCTGCCTTTCCCAGCGAGGCCGGGCTGCTGCCGGGCGTCAAGGCGATGGAAGACCGCGACCGCGATCTGTTGCTGCGCGAAGTGCTGGCGGACCTGCTGGTCGAGGCGGAGCGCAGCAACGATGTGGCGACGCTGGCCGCGCTGGAACAGCTCTCGATCCGAATGGGGCCAGAAGCGGTTCCGGGCTGGCTGCTGCGCTGCGCCAAGGCGCGCGAGGCCTGGGAAGGACCGAGCGGCTGGCAACCCCCGATGCGTTCTGGAGTGTTGCGGCTGATCGGCCTGCCGAGCGATGCCGGGCCGCAGGATCTGGAAGATCTGTGCAGCGACGCGGTGTTCAATACCGAAGCGTTGGAGTGCTGCCTTGCGGCCTATCGCCAGTGGAGCGCGGCGACCGGGCAGAAACTGAGTGCGCAGATCGCCGAATGGTTGGGGGCGGGGCCGGCCGAGCGGTTGGCCGGGCTGGATGAATTGCACAAGCAGCTGTTCACCCTCGAAGATAGTGTCAAAAACATCCGCTATATCGCTAAATTTGAAGAGCATTTTGAGGAAGCTGGACTGGCGGTGTTGGCCAGCAGTCTGGCGGTTCGTGGGCACCGGGCTCTGCTCGAACTGGCTGATTTCCTCGCCCCTGCGCTCGAAGTGGGGCGCAAGTTCAGCCTCGCTTGGGACGATGCCAAGGCCCGCGCCGGGTTCATCGATTTCGACGATCAGATCCGCCAAGCAGCTGCCCTGCTGACCCGCAACGATCTGGCCGAATGGATCCGCTACAAACTCGACCGGCGGTTTGATCACATTCTGGTCGATGAGGCGCAGGATACCAACGCTTCGCAGTGGGACATCATCAATGCGCTGACCGGTGATTTCTTCAGCGGCGAGGGCGCCCATGCCGACAAGTTGCGCACGCTGTTCGTGGTGGGCGATTACAAGCAGGCGATCTTCCGCTTTCAAGGCACCAGCCCGGAAAACTTCGCCAAAGCGCGCGAGAAAGTGCGCGAGGCGATGGCGGGTCTGGCGCAGAACGCGGCGCGGCTGCGGACCAATCACGATGCCCGCACTCTTCAGGATCTGGATCTTGGCCAGAGCTTCCGCACCGCCCGCTCAGTGCTCGAATTTGTTGACCGGGCAATTGCCGACATCGGCTTCCCCGGTTTTGGCCTGAGCGAGGAACCGCCGCGCCACGAGGGGCAGGATCGCCCGGGCCAAGTTGTGCTGTGGCGGGTGCTGGGGGCAGCCGGCGAAGATACCGAACCGGGCGAAGCGGCGGACGAAGGCGAGGAAGGCTGGCTATCGCGCAGCGACCGCCAGTTGGCTGACCGGATCGCCCGGCAGATCAAGGCCTGGATGGACCCGATGGGGCCGGGCTTTCCGCTGGTGAAGGGCGAGAAGGGGGGGAGGGCCCGCCGCGCCACGCCCGGCGATGTCATGGTGCTGGTCCGCAAGCGCAAAGAGCTGGCCGGGTTGATCGTCGCACGCCTGCACGTTCATGGAGTGGCGGTGGCCGGGGTCGATCGGTTGCGGCTGGGTGCGCCGCTGGGGGTGCGCGATCTGATGGCGGCGCTGCGTTTTGCGGCGCAGCCCTATGACGACCTCAACCTGGCCTGCTTGCTGGTTTCGCCCTTGCTCGGCTGGAGCCAGGACGATCTGCTGCACCATGGCTGGCGCGATGATGGGGTCGCGCTGTATGATCACTTGCGGTCCAGCCGGGGTAAGGCCGAGGTTGAGCGGGTCTGGACGCAGCTTGGCGAGTTGCTGCGGATTGCGGATTATGACCCGCCGCAAGCGTTGCTCCACTGGATCCTGACCGGGCCGTGGCAGGGCCGCCGCAAGCTGGTCGCGCGGCTGGGCAGCGAGGCGAACGATCCGATCGACGAACTGCTCAACGCCGCCAGCGCCTTTTCTTCGAGCGACGTGCCAAGCCTCAATACCTTCATCCGCTGGTTCGATGCCGGTGAGGGCGAATTGAAGCGCGAGGCGGGCAAGAGCCGGGATGAAGTGCGGGTGATGACCGTCCACGGATCCAAAGGCCTGCAGGCGCCGATCGTCATTCTGGCTGATGCGGCGGACAATCCCAATGCCTCACGCGGATCGGCGCTGGATCTGGCCGATCCGGTCAGCGGCAAGACCATCCCGCTGCCGGGACTGCGCAAGGCGGAGCAGGTGGGCTTGATTGGCGAGGCCAAGGAGCTGGCCGATATTGCGGAGATGCAGGAACATTGGCGCTTGCTCTATGTTGCGATGACCCGCGCGGAAGAGGCGCTGTTTATCGGCGGGGCGCTGAATGCCAAGAAAACGGCGCCCAATCCTGACAGCTGGTACGCCCGGCTTGAACCCTTGTTTGATGGCGATTGGCTGCACGATCCACTGTGGGAAGGGGTCAGGCTTCATGGCGCCGCGCCAGAACTGGCTGCACCCTTTGATGCTGGCGATGGCGGGCAATTGGCGCTGTTGCCGCCATGGGTGGACCAACCGGTTGCCGCCGAGCCGCGTCCGCCACGTCCGCTCGCGCCATCGTCACTGGGCGAGGATCAGACCAGCGATCCACCCTATCCCGCCGGAGCCGGGGCGGCGGCGGCAAGGCGCGGGGTGCTGATGCACAAGCTGCTGGAACGATTGCCCGAGGTCGCCCCGGCCGAACGCAAGGCGGCGGCTTCGGCCTGGCTGGCGCGTTCGGCGGCTGATCTCGATGGACCGGCGCGGGCCGAAATGGCCGCCGCTGCGATCAAGGTGCTGGAGCACAAAAACTGGGCTGATCTGTTTGCCCCCGGCGCGCTGGCCGAAGTGCCGATTGCCGCGACAGTCGGCGGGCAGGTGATCGCCGGAACTATCGACCGGCTGCTGATTGAGGGCAACCGGATCCGTTTGGTCGATTTCAAAACCGCACGGCGGCCGCCAGCCGGGCTGGATGAAGTGCCGGTCTCGATCTTGCGCCAGATGGCCGCCTATGCCGCCGCGCTGGAGGCGGCCTATCCAGGCCGGACGGTCGAGGCTGCGCTGCTTTATTCCCAGGTGCCGATGTTGCTGGAAATTCCGGCAGAGCTTTTGGCGGTGCACAAACAGGCTTTGGCAGGCGCGCAGTAAAGGTTTTTGATGCGGGCCGTTGCCAAGCGGCCTGCGCACCCTAGATTAGTAACAAGACTTCAAAGGAGATTCCCGATGGCCACCAAAGCTGCAACCGATGCCAGTTTCGCCGCCGATGTGCTGAACAGTGACAAGCCCGTTCTGGTCGATTTCTGGGCCGAATGGTGCGGGCCCTGCAAGATGATCGGCCCGGCGCTCGAGGAAATCAGCGAGGAACTGGCCGACAAGGTCACCATCGTGAAGGTCGACATCATGGAGAACACCGATGTGTCGAGCCAGTACGGCGTCCAGTCAATCCCGCTCATGATCCTGTTCAAGGATGGCCAGCCGGTGGCGCAGAAACTCGGCGCCGCGCCGAAGAGCCAGCTGAAGGGTTGGCTGGAAAGCGTTCTCTGAGGAACTATGCCGAGACGCTGATTCAAAAACCGCTCATGCTGAGCTTGTCGAAGCACCCGCCTGTTACGCAGCCGTATCCTGCGCACGATGGGCCTTCGACAGGCTCAGGCTGAGCGGGATTTTGAGAGAATTCCTCTGATAAGCTGCACAGTGGTCTAGAGTAGAGCCAGCCGCTCCGCCATTTCCTCCCACAACCCCGCACTCGCCGCGCCGATCAGGCCGGGCAGGTGCGCCTCGTCCACGCGGTAAGCCCGCCCATCGGGCCGCGCCGCTTTGCCGCCTGCCTCATTGACGAACAGGACCCCGGCGGCATGATCCCATGCCAGCGTGCGTTCGAAGATCGAGACATCGTTCACGCCCAGTACCAGCCGGGGATACTGCTCGGCAGCGCAGCGCGGGATATCGGTCAGGGTGTAATGCGGTGCGATGTGGGCTTTCATGGCCTCGCGCTGGGCCGGGTCCATGAACACTAACGAGATGGCCGCGATGGGCGGATTTTCGCCGGTTGAGCGGGCGGCGATCCGCTCCTCCCCAACAAACGCCCCGCCGCCGCGATGGGCATGGCACAGCCGTCCGGTTAGCGGATCAAGGATCCATCCAGCAATCGTCTCGCCCGCCTCAGCCAGCGCGACCATCACACCGAATGGCGGTTTACCGGCAGCAAAATTGTTGGTTCCGTCAACCGGATCGATGATCCAGCACAGCGCATTGCCCAGCCGGTCCAGCAGCGCCGGATCAGCATGGGCGGCTTCCTCGCCGACAATCGCCGCCTCAGGAAGCAGTTTGGACAGACCCTCGGCGAGGATCAGCTCGGCTTCCTTGTCAGCAATCGTCACCACATCATCCGCCGCCTTGGCGTCGATCTCATGCGCCGCAAGCGACTGGTAACGTGGCAGAATCGCGCGCGTTGCCGCGTCCTGCATCACGGCAAGCACGCCGGCGGTCAGGGCCTGGGTCAAGACCGGTAGTCCGCGTTGATCGAGATGTAGCCATGGGTCAGATCGCAGGTCCACACTGTCGCGCGGCCTTCGCCCAGCCCCAGATCGACCTCGATTGAGATATCCTGCCCCTTGAGGTGCGCAGTGACCGGCGTTTCGTCGTAGTCTGCCAGCGGCTGACCATCGCGCGCTGCCCAGGTGCCGCCAAAGCCGATCGAAAGCTTGTCCCGGTCAGCAGGCTCGCCAGCCTTGCCCACCGCCATCACCACCCGGCCCCAGTTGGCGTCTTCCCCGGCAATCGCAGTCTTGACCAAAGGCGAATTGGCAATGGCCAGCCCGACCCACCGGGCGCTGTCATCGCTGACCGCGCCGGTGACGCTGACCGCGATGAATTTTTGCGCGCCTTCGCCGTCGCGGACCACCAGCTGGGCCATCTGGCGGCAGACATCGTGCAGCGCGGCGGCAAAGGCATCGGCGCCGAGCGAATCCATTCCGGTCAACGGCGCATTCCCCGCCGCTCCGGTGGCAAAGGCCAGTACGGTGTCGCTGGTCGAGGTATCGCTATCGACCGTGATGCAGTTGAAGGTGCTGGCATTGGCCTCGCTCAGCAATTGCTGCAGAAACGCTGGGGCAATCGCACAGTCGGTAAAAATGTAGCCGAGCATCGTCGCCATGTCAGGCGCGATCATCCCGCTGCCTTTGATGATCGCGGCGAGGGTAACGGTTCTGCCGCCGACCACTGCCGTCGCCGTCGCGCCCTTGGCAAAGGTGTCAGTAGTGCCGATGGTATTGGCGGCATCCTCCCAGCCGCAAGTCGTGGCCAGCAGCGCGGCTTCGATCCCGGCCTTGGCCTTGTCCAAGGGGAGCGGCACCCCGATCACCCCGGTCGAGCTGACGAACACCTGATCCGCAGCGCAGCCCAGATGTGCCGAAACCTGCGCCATAATCGCCTCAACCGCCTCACGCCCGCGATAGCCGGTGAAGGCGTTGGAATTCCCGGCATTGACCACCAGCGCCCGCGCGCGGCCTTGCGCGATATTGGCCCGGCCCAGGTCAACCTCGGACGAGCAACAGACGTTGCGGGTAAACACCCCGGCCACCGCCGTGCCCTCGGCCAGTTCGACATAGGTCAGATCGCAGCGGCCCCAATCTTTATACCCGGCGCGCGCAACCCGCAGCGTTACCCCGCCGATGGGCGGCATTGCGGGGAATGGACGGGCGAGGGGTGAGGTGGCTTCAGACATGAGGCGGCATTAGGTTTAGCCGGGGCAGGGGGCAAGTGGGTTGCAGCTTGCCATCGGAGTAGTAATGACAAAGTTACTCTATCATTGAGGGGAATGGCGCTTGAAGAGAGTTCAGATCGCAGTGCTGGCGGTGGCCGTGGCAGGATCTGGCAGCGTTGCGGCGCAGTCGAACGCTCCTACTCCGCCAGGGGCAGTTCTAGCACCTGCACCGCCGCCACCGCCGGGCAAGACGCGTCCTGCCGTGCCGCAGGGCAATCCCGCCAGCTGGATATCAATGTCTGACTATCCGGCACTGGCCCTGCGTGAGGCGCGCGAAGGTGTGACAGGCTTTCGATTGGTCGTTTCAGAGCGCGGTTTTCCCGCGGAATGCGCCATTACCGTGTCGAGCGGATCGAGCGATCTGGATGCAGCGACTTGCGCTAACCTTTTGCGACGTGCGCGTTTTCGGCCAGCGCTGGACGTTAATGGCCGGGCAACCAGCGGGAGCTTCAGCAGCCGGGTGCGCTGGTTTATTCCCAAGGAACCAACCGCGCTGGAGCCAATGGAGCGCAAGTTGACTTTCACAGTTGAGAAGGATGGGACTGTGATCAATTGTGTTGAAACGCAGGCTGGACGTCCGATCCTGAATTCGTTTGCGAAAACGCTTTGCTCGTCTGGGAACAAGGTGATGCCATACACTGACGCGAACGGAGCGCCCGTTCGCAAACAGGTTATCATCGTTCAATCAGTGACGGTTGGCGAAGTGCCGAACTGATTCCGGCTACTTTCCAAGCCCAATCAGCGCCATCGGTCCAACCTTGTCGCGCGGGGTGATTTTCCATTCCAGGCGCTTGTCGGTGGGGCCGACCTTGAGGCCTTCGTCGGTATTGTTGGCGAGGATTTCGCCATCCGTGGTCAGCACGAAACGGCCATCGACCTGCGGGAATTCGGGAATTTTTTTGGCCTCTTCGGGCGAGGCCTTGGACCGTTCGGCGGCGGCCATTTGCGCCACGTTGCCGAAGGGCATTCCGCCCATGCCCTCTTGCGCCTGTAGCGCGGGTGAATCGAGCCGGACCGAGCCATCAGCGCGGCGGTTGAGCACGAAGAACGGTGTGATTTGCTGCATCTTCTCGATGGTCGGGAAGGCGAAATCGTGAGTCAATTGCCCGGTCAGGGCAAAGTCGACTTCATAGAGCCCGTTGCCCTTGTAGACCACGGTCTTGAACCCGGCCTGACGGCGCAGCCGCGCGGCGAGTTCTTCAGCGGCCTTCGGATCAGCCGGGTCGAGTCCGCCCAGCATTACCTTCATCGACTCATTGTCCTGCTTGCGCTTTTCCGCGCCAGCCTGCTGATCACTTTCCCAATTGGCCTTGGCGGCTTCCAACTCGTCCTTGGTGCAAGTGCGTTCCTTTTCCGGGTCTTCATCGCTGTAGCAGGGCGAAGGCACATAGGCTGCGTCTGCCTTGCTCGCCATGTCCATCAAGTCGGACAGCCCCAGCACGAAAATTTCGCCCTTGTAGCTATAGCTGAACGCGCCGCTCTTGCGCAGATCAAGCGCTGCGTCGAACTTGCCCGGAGTGACGAAGCAAGCAGTCAGCAGCAGGCTGAACGCGGCGGTTAAGGCAACGGCTGCGGCGCGGCGCGGAGAAAACGGCAGGTTCATCGGTCAGTCCCTTTCGCGGGTCGCCATCGCATAGAGCGCGACGGCGGCGGCGTTCGAAACATTCAGGCTCTCGATCGCTCCGCTCATCGGCAGGCGGGCGATGGCATCGCAGTGCTGGCGGATATTGTGGCGCATGCCTTCGCCCTCGGCGCCCAGCACCAGCGCGACGGGGCCGGTGGGCAGTGCCTCGGCCAAAGTGGCCGGGCCATCACCGGCCAGACCGATCCGCCAATAGCCCGCCTCGGCCAATTCCTCCAACGCGCGGGCCAGATTGACCACCCGGATCCACGGCACCACTTCCAGCGCGCCCGAGGCGCTTTTGGCAACGGTTCCCGATTCGGGCGGTGCGTGCCGGTCCTGCGTGACGATTGCGGCCGCGCCAAAGGCCGCGGCCGAGCGCAGGATCGCGCCGACATTGTGCGGATCGGTGACCTGATCGAGCACGACTATCGGCCGGGTCGGATCGGCGGTCAGCAGCTCGTCCAAGAAAACATCTTCCAGCGCGTTGCACTCCAGCACCAGGCCCTGGTGCGGCGCATCGCGCGCCACCAGCCGGGCCAGATCGCCCGCAGAGGCGTATTCAACCGGGAAATTGGCTGGCAGTTCGCCATTGAGGCTGGCGACGCCCTCTTGCGTGGCCCACAGCTTGCGGGGCGTGCGTTCGGGGTTGTTGAGCGCCGCTTCAACTGCGTGGCGGCCCCAGAGCCGTACCGCACCAGTGCTGGCCCGGCCCGAGCCGCGACCACCCTTCATCCGCCCCGCGCGTCCGCGCAGGGGCTTGTCCTTCTTGCCGGTTTCGGGGCGGGTCATGATCTGGTGTTCTTTTGCATCACCGCTCCCTGCCAGCGGCCAAGCCTGCTGGCAAGATTCCGATGAAAGGGAGCTGGTGGTGGACAGGGCTGGATTCGAACCAGCGTACGCTCTCGCGGGCAGATTTACAGTCTGCTGCCATTAACCACTCGGCCACCTGTCCACACCAGTCTGCCGGTGCCGGGAAGCCCCGGAAATTCAAGCCCCCAAGGGAGCCGTCCGGCCGAGAGGCGCGCTCTTGGAGAAGGAGTGCTGCGCTGTCAATGGCCCAATGTCCTTGTCGCGCCGCTTTGCTCGCACTAGGACAACGCGCCATGAGCGAAATCGTCCCCGTTATCTCGGCCACCGGCCTCTACACCCCGCCTGAATCGATCAGCAATGCTGAGTTGGTGGAAAGCTTCAACGCCTATGTCGAGCGGTTCAACGCCGCCCACACTGCGGAAATTGCAGCGGGCACGGTGGCTGAACTGACACCCAGCTCGGCCGAATTCATCGAAAAGGCGAGCGGGATCAAGGCCCGCTATGTGATGAGCAAGGCCTCGCTGCTCGATCCCGAAATCATGTTCCCGCGTTGGGCCGAGCGGCCCGATGACGAGATTTCGGTGCTGGGCGAAATGGGCGTGAAGGCGGCGCAGGACGCGCTGAACCGCGCCGGACGCGATGCCAAGGATGTCGATGCTGTGCTTTGCGCCGCGTCGAACATGCAGCGACCCTATCCAGCGATGGCGGTTGAAATTCAGAACGCGTTGGGGATCGACGGGTTCGCGTTCGATATGAATGTCGCCTGCTCGTCCGCCACATTTGGGATACAGACCGCGGCCGATTTCATCCGCGCCGGCAATGCCCGATCGGTGCTGGTGGTCAGCCCGGAAATCTGCACCGGCCACAACAATATGCGCAACCGCGATAGCCACTTCATCTTTGGCGACGTGGCGACGGCGGTGCTGGTCGAGGCGCAGGATATGGCCCCGGCGCAGCATTGGGACATCGTCGGCACCCGCCTGAAAACGGTGTTCTCCAACAACATTCGTAACAATTTCGGCTTCCTCAACAATGCCACCCCCGAAACCGTCGGCGCGCCGGACAAGCTGTTTGTCCAGGAAGGCCGTAAGGTTTTCAAGGAAGTGGTGCCGATGGTCGCCGCGATGATCGTCGAAGAGGCCGCGCGGCTGGGGATTGAACCGGCGGCGCTGCGGCGGCTGTGGCTGCATCAGGCCAACCAGGGGATGAACCGGCTGATTGCCCAGCGGGTGCTGGGGCATGAAGCGAGCGAGGATGAGAGTCCGACCGTGCTCGATACCTATGGCAACACCTCCAGCGCCGGGTCGATTATCGCATTTCACCTTAACAACGCAGACCTTGCCGCCGGAGATACCGGCGTGATCTGCTCTTTCGGGGCCGGCTATTCTGCGGGCACCGTATTTATTCGGAAGGCTGCCTAATGCCCGGAGATATTCTCGACAATCGCGGACGCGGCGAAGCGGCGTGGGGCTGGCCCAGCGTCCATCCTGAAGGCCGGGTGTTCGCCCTGATTGCAGCGGCGGCCAGCGCCGGCTTCGCTTTCTTCGCTTGGGAAACGGTGGCCTGGCCACTCGCCGCGCTGGTGCTGGGCATTCTGGCGTTCTTTCGCGATCCCAAGCGGGTCACGCCGCTGGGTGACAACCTGATCGTGGCGCCCGCCGACGGCCTGATCACGCTGATCAAGCAGATGGAGCCGCCGCGCGAACTGGTGCAGGACGATGGCATCGGTGCGCCGGGGCTGGGGGCGGGGCCGGTCACCCGGATCTCGATTTTCATGTCGGTGTTCGATGTCCATATCAACCGTGCGCCGATTGGCGGCACGGTGCGGCGGGTGGTCTATATCCCCGGCCGGTTCATGAACGCTGATCTTGACAAGGCGAGCGAAGAGAACGAGCGCCAGCACATCCTGATTGAGCGCGGCGATGGCTTGTCGATCGGCTTTACCCAAATCGCCGGACTGATCGCGCGGCGGATCGTGCCGTTCGTCAAGCCGGGCGATATGCTGGCGGCTGGCCAACGGGTCGGGCTGATCCGGTTTGGCAGCCGGGTCGATGTCTATCTGCCTGCCGGGACCGAACCCAAGGTGCTGATCGGGCAAACGACGATTGCTGGTGAAACGGTGCTGGCCGAAGTCGGTAGCGCGATGCTGATCGAGGGTGCCCGCCAATGAACGATTTTGCCCCCCGCACCGGAGGGCTGACCTTGCGGGCGATGGTGCCCAATGCGATTACCGCTGCCGCCTTGTGTGCAGGACTGACCGGCATCCGCTTTGCGATCACCGGGGATTTTGACAAGGCGGTGTTGGCGGTTGTGCTGGCCGGGATGCTTGACGGGATCGATGGCCGGATTGCCCGGCTGCTCAAGGCCCAGTCGCGGTTCGGGGCCGAGCTCGATAGTCTAGCTGACAATGTCTCGTTCGGGGTCGCTCCGGCGCTGATCCTGTTCATGTGGTCGCTCGATGATCTGCCCCGCATCGGCTGGTTCGCGGCTTTGGCCTATGCCATTGCCTGCGCATTGCGGCTGGCGCGGTTCAACGCCCAGATCGACTTGCCGGATGAGCCGCGCAAGACTGCCGGATTTTTCACCGGCGTGCCCGCACCGGTCGGGGCCGGGCTGGTGTTCTTGCCGCTATACCTGTGGACGGTATCGGGCAACGAACTGTTCCGCGATCCTCGGCTGGTCAGTGTCTGGCTGGTTGCGATGGCGTTTCTGATGATCTCGAGTGTGGCGACAATGGGCTGGGGCAAATTGCGGCCACGGCGGGCACTGCGGCTGGAGGTGATCGCGCTGTTCGGCCTGGTCGGCGCCGCGCTGATTACAGAGCCGTGGTGGACCTTGATCGGAATTTGCGCGGTCTATCTGGCAATGCTGCCGGTGGGCATGATCGCTTATGCCAAGGTCAAGCGGCAGCGCGTCCGTCAAAGCGACCCGGCAGGCTGATCACAGCGCGCGGGCGCAGTGGCACAACCTTGCCGTCTTTGTACTGCACAACCACTTCGCGGGTCGTGAAGCGCATTTCCAAAGTTTCAGGACAATCGCGCAGTGCCTGCCGCAGCGCTGCGATCTGAGGGAGGGCGGTGCGAGAAGTCTGTACCAGCGAACCCAGCGCGAGCAGCGCGGAACAGGCCAGCAATACTGAAAATTCGAACGCGAACATCACAAAATTCCTTCTCGCCGCCTGTGCATAGGCTTGTGGATAAACTATGGATGGACTAGAAAGTTCCCATTCCGTTCCAATAGACATTCGTGTTCCCTATTTGTTCCAGCGTGTCAAGCGGGAAAATCAGGGCGATGGCCCGGCGGTATTCGTACGGTCCAGAATTTGTGCTGGATTTCCTGCCTGACCCCGGTTAAGGGCGCGCTGCCCGCAGGTTCGGCATTCCGCTGTTCCTGCCAAGCAAATCCACATGGGAAGCACCACATCCCGGTGCCGCAGCGGTAGTTTTCCGCACGGTTCCAGCTTCCCAGAGGTTAAACCGGAAGGAATTATCTTATGGCGGCTCCCGTCGTCACCATGCAGCAATTGATCGAGGCCGGCGCTCACTTCGGCCACCAGACCCACCGCTGGAACCCGCGGATGAAGCCGTATATCTTCGGCGCCCGCAACGGAATTCACATCCTTGACCTGTCGCAGACCGTTCCGCTGATGGCCCGCGCGCTCGATTTCATCGACGCCACTGTGCGCGCTGGCGGCAAGGTGTTGTTCGTCGGCACCAAGCGCCAGGCGCAAGAGCAGATCGCTTCGAGCGCGCGCGCTTCGGGGCAGCACTTCGTCAACCACCGCTGGCTGGGCGGCATGCTGACCAACTGGAAGACCATTTCCGGTTCGATCAAGCGCCTCAAGACCCTTGAAGAACAACTCGGTGGCGACACTGCCGGGCTGACCAAGAAGGAAGTCCTCAACCTGACCCGCGAACGCGACAAGCTGGAAATGTCGCTCGGCGGGATCCGCGACATGGGCGGCATTCCGGACGTGATGTTCGTGATCGATGCCAACAAGGAAGAACTGGCGATCAAGGAAGCCAACGTGCTGGGTATCCCGGTTGTGGCGATCCTCGATTCGAACGTTTCGCCCGATGGCATTTCGTTCCCGATCCCGGCTAACGATGACGCCAGCCGCGCCATCGCGCTGTATTGCTCGGCCGTGGCTGCTGCGGCGACCAAGGGCCGTCAGGAAGCTGTGGTTGATTCGGGCGTCGATGTCGGCGCGCTGGAAGTTGCCCCGGTCGAAACCGCGTTAGTCGAAGTCGCCGAAGCACCTGCCGCCGAAGCTCCCGCCGCCGAAGAAGCTGCCCCTGCCGAAGTGGCTGCCGAGCCGGCCGCCGAAGAACCCGCGACCGAAGCCTGAGCGCTTTCGTCACAATGTTGTAGCGCGCCGGGGTCTATGGCCCCGGCCGCCAGACCATTTTCAAGAAGGATCAGTTCAATGGCCTATACCGCCACTGACGTGAAAAACCTGCGCGAGCGCACCGGCGCCGGCATGATGGATTGCAAGAAGGCAATGGAAGAAACCGACGGCGACATGGAAGCCGCGGTTGATCTGCTGCGCGCCAAGGGCCTTGCGGCAGTCGCCAAGAAGTCCAGCCGCACTGCCGCTGAAGGCCTCGTCGGCGTTGCTGTTTCGGGGACCAAGGGCGTTGCTGTCGAAGTGAACTCGGAAACCGATTTCGTCGCCAAGAACGACCAGTTCCAGGACTTCGTGCGCAAAACCACCGAAGTCGCGCTGGACGCCGGTTCGGACGATGTCGATGCACTGAAGGCTTCGGCCTATCCGGGCGGCGGCACCGTGGCCGACACCTTGACCACAAACGTTGCGACCATCGGTGAAAATCAGCAGGTTCGCCGGATGAAGACCGTCTCGGTTTCGAGCGGTCTGGTCGTACCCTACATGCACAACGCTGCCGCGCCGATGCTCGGCAAGATTGGCGTGCTGGTTGCGCTCGAATCCGAAGCCGGTGCAGACGTGCTCGAACCACTCGGCAAGCAGATCGCGATGCACATCGCCGCGGCTTTCCCGCAGGCGCTCAACGCGGAGGGCCTCGATGCTGATATGATCGCGCGTGAACGCAAGATCGCCGCCGAAAAGGCCGCTGAATCGGGCAAGCCCGCTGAAGTCCAGGCCAAGATGGTCGATGGCGCAGTGGCGAAGTTCGCCAAGGACAACGCCCTGCTCAGCCAGGTGTTCGTGATGGACAACAAGACCCCGATCGCTCAGGTCGTCGAGCAGGCCGGAAAGGCCGCCGGCACCAAGATTGTACTGAAGGACTATGTCCGCTTCCAGCTCGGCGAAGGCATCGAAAAGGAAGTCACCGACTTCGCCGCCGAAGTGGCTGCGGCTGCTGGTCTGGGCTAACAATTCGATCCTTCCCTTTTTTTGGCGAATGCCGCAAATGAGAAGGACCTGAGATTTGAAGGGGCGCGGGCAGCGATGCTCGCGCCCTTTTCCTATGAATTATCGGTGCAGTTCTTGGCTTTGCCAGCCCAGCGGTATAAGGCCGCTCAAACCTTGAAAGAGCGATGCCACCGCCATGTCCAAGCCAGCCTATAAACGCATCCTGCTCAAGCTTTCCGGCGAAGTGCTGATGGGCAATCAGCAGTTCGGGATCGATCCTGAATTCGTCACGGAGCTGGCCAAGGAAGTGAAAGCGGCCAAGGAAACCGGTCTTGAGATCTGTTTGGTGATTGGCGGCGGCAACATCTTTCGCGGGATGGCGGGCGCGGCCAAGGGGATGGACCGGGCCCAGGCTGATTACATGGGGATGCTGGCCACAGTGATGAACGCGCTCGCCATGCAGAACGCGCTGGAACAGCTGGGGGTTCACACCCGGGTCCAGTCGGCGGTCGAAATGGACAAGGTTTGCGAACCGGTGATCCGCCGCCGCGCTGAACGCCACCTCGAAAAGGGCCGGGTCGTGATCTTTGCCGCTGGCGTCGGTGCGCCGTACTTCACCACTGACAGCGGCGCGGCACTCCGCGCGGCGGAAATGCAGTGCGATGCGCTGCTCAAAGGCACTTCGGTAGACGGGATCTATGACAGCGACCCCAAGACCAATCCTGATGCAAAGCGTTTCGATTCCGTCGATTACGACACGGTCCTCGCCCAGAACCTGAAGGTGATGGACGCCAGTGCGGTGGCGCTGTGCCGTGATAACGACATTCCGATCGTGGTCTTTTCGATCCGCGAGCCGGGCAACCTCGCCAAGGTATTGCTGGGCGAAGGCGTTCAAACAGTTGTGAAAAAGGGGTAGGGCCATGGCCAAGTACGATAAGGCCGATCTGGAACGCCGGATGAAGGGTGCAGTGGAATCGCTGCGCAGCGATCTGAACGGCCTGCGCACCGGCCGCGCCAACACCGCTCTGCTCGATCCGATCGTGGTTGAGGTTTACGGTGCCAAAATGCCGCTTAATCAGGTGGCGACCGTTTCGGCGCCAGAGCCGCGGATGCTGTCGGTGCAGGTCTGGGACAAGTCCAATGTCACGCCCGTCGAAAAGGCGATCCGTTCGGCTGGGCTGGGGCTCAACCCGATCAATGATGGCAACAACATTCGCCTGCCGATCCCCGATCTGACCGAGGAACGCCGCAAGGAACTGGCCAAGCTGGCGCACTCCTATGCCGAAAAGGCCCGCATCGCGATCCGCAACGTGCGCCGCGACGGGATCGACAACCTCAAGGCTGATGAAACCAAAAAGGAAATCTCGGAAGACGAGCGCAAGCGCGGTGAAACCGAAGTGCAAAAGCTGACCGACGAGCAGATCAAGGCCGCTGACGAAGTCGCGGCGCAGAAGGAACAGGAAATCCTCGGGCGGTGATGCAGCCCCCCAAACCCGTCCACCCTGAGCTTGTCGAAGGGCTGTCCTTTTCTTCTGCGACGCGCGAAGAGAAGTGCAGGGCTTCGACAAGCTCAGCCTGAGCGGGGTTGGGGTTATGCCGGATAAAACCAGCGGCGCGCGCCATGTCGCCATCATTATGGATGGCAACGGGCGCTGGGCCAAAAAGCGCCACCTGCCGCGCGCAATGGGTCACCAGCGCGGGGTTGAGGCGGTCCGCGACCTGGTCCGCGCAGCGCGGGAAATGGGGCTAGAGGCGCTGACGCTCTATGCTTTCAGCACCGAAAACTGGCGCCGCAGCGAAGAAGAAGTCTCGGTCCTAATGGGACTGCTGAAACGCTATATCCAGGCCGATCTGGAGGAGTTTGTCGCCAATAACGTGCGGCTGAAAATCATCGGCGACTATTCGATTTTGGCGCGCGATATTGTCGAACTGCTCGATGAGGCGCTGGTCCGCACGGCGGTCAATGACGGTACCACATTGGTGGTGGCGCTCAATTACGGTTCGCAAGACGAGATCGCCCGCGCTGCTGCCAAGGCGGCTGCGAAGGGCCCGATTACGCCGGACAGCATCGAGGCGGAACTCGATACCGCCGGGCTGCCGCCGCTCGACCTACTGATCCGCACATCGGGCGAAGTCCGGCTGTCGAACTTCCTGCTGTGGCAGGCGGCCTATGCCGAAATGGTGTTTACCGACGTGCTGTGGCCGGACTTTACGCCCGAGCATCTGCGCGCGGCGCTAACGGAATTTGCTGGACGGGAGCGGCGTTATGGTGGGCGGTGATTCTTCCCTCATCGGGGGAGGGGGACCACCCGCAGGGTGGTGGAGGGGCACGTGCGGGTTCTCCCAACCGCGCTGGCCCGCACCGTCAGGAAAACTCGCCTGTGCCCCTCCACCAGCTGCGCTGGTCCCTCTCCCCGTGCCGGGGAGGATTGGCGCATGACCCAACTCCCACCCAAAAAATCCGACCTCGGCGTGCGGGTGCTCTCAGCGATCGTGATGGTCGCGGTGGCGGGGACGGCGCTGTGGCTGGGGGGCTGGTTTTGGACGATCTTCGTCGCGGCGGTCGGCCTGGGCGTTCTGTGGGAGTGGTTTCGGTTAACGTCTGCCATGACACACAAAGCTGCAGCGCGTGCGGCGTGGGGTGTCGCGGGATTGATCTACATTGGGCTTGCTGCGGCGACACTGATGTCATTGCGGGCACCGTACGACGGCATCTTCAACGTCGGGCAAGTCCTGTTAGCGGTGATTGGAGTCGACATTGGCGCCTATTTTGCGGGCAGAGCAATCGGTGGCCCAAAAATTGCCCCGTCGATCAGCCCATCTAAGACTTGGGCAGGACTTCTCGGTGGGGCAGTTGGTGGAAGCCTGCTGCTGTTTGCGATTTCAAGGGCTTGGCCGGCCGGACTTTGCGAGGTTTATAACACTTACCTCGACTCCGACGATCCACCGCTGCCTGCGGGCGTTTTTAGCTTCGACGATCGCTGCCATCTTTGGATTCCCGATTGGTCGGTAGCTTGGCAATTTTTGATAGCTGGAAGCATCATCGCTGTTATTGCTCAAACCGGCGATTTCTTCGAAAGCTGGATGAAACGAAAAGCTGGCGTGAAGGATTCTAGCAATCTGATCCCCGGACACGGCGGCCTGTTTGATCGCGCAGACGGTTTGATCGCCGTTTGTTTTGTCGGAAGCATCGTCCCGTTTGTGGCCCGATTGTTCGTGCCATGACCCGCACCATCACCATCCTCGGCGCAACTGGCTCAGTCGGCGCTTCCACCATCGATCTGATCCGGCGCGAGCGGGACAAGTGGCGGGTCGTGGCGCTGACGGCCAATTGTCAGGCGGCGGAACTCGCCGAGCTCGCCAGGGAACTTAACGCCGAGGTGGCGGTTGTTGCAGATGAGAGTTGCCTGCCTGCGCTCCGTAGTCATCTTTCTGGGTCGCAAACCTTGGCTGCGGGCGGGGCAGGCGCTCTCAACGAGGCCGCCTCGCGTCCCGCCGATATTACCATCGCCGCAATCGTCGGCTGCGCGGGTCTTGCGCCCACAATGGCGGCGATCGAGCAAGGAAAGACCATCGCTCTTGCCAACAAGGAAGCGCTGGTCTCTGCGGGCGACGTCATGACTGCTGCCGTATCCAAATACGGCACCACGCTGCTGCCGGTGGACAGCGAGCACAACGCCATCTTCCAGTGCCTCGCCGGCAATTCCTACGATCACGTCCGCTCGATCACGCTCACCGCCAGCGGCGGGCCGTTCCGGGACTGGACACTTGAGCAACTCGCCGCTGCCACCCCGGCGCAGGCGGTCAAGCATCCCAACTGGGATATGGGCGCCAAGATCAGCGTCGATAGCGCGACGATGTTCAACAAGGGGCTTGAACTAATCGAGGCGCATCACCTGTTCCCGGTCGGCCTCGATAAACTGCGGATTGTCGTGCATCCGCAGTCAGTGATCCATTCGATGGTTGAATACCGCGATGGCTCGACGCTGGCGCAGCTGGGTCCGCCCGATATGCGGGTGCCGATTGCCTCGTGCCTCGCCTGGCCGAGCCGGATGGATACGCCCTGCGCGCCGCTCGATCTGGCGGTGCTGGGCGAATTGACGTTTCGCGCGCCGGATGAGGACCGCTTTCCCGCAACCCGGCTGTGCCGATTGGCCGGCGAAGCGGGCGGGGCGGCGCCAGCCGTGCTCAACGCCGGGAACGAAATCGCTGTCGCGGCGTTCCTTGCGGGACACCTGCCATTCACCCGCATTTCGGTAATGGTCGAGGAACTGTTGGGGCGCTATGCTCCCGCCGCACCGGCTTCGCTGGGCGATGTTATCGCCATCGATGCCGAGGCGCGCGGCCGTGCCCGCCAATTGCTGGAGCTTGTTTAACTTGATCGAATCTCCTTCCTTTCTGCTCTACGTCGGCGCTTTTCTGCTGCTGCTGGGGCCACTGATCGTTTTGCATGAGCTTGGCCATTACTGGATGGGCCGGGTGTTTGGCGTCCGCGCGCTGACCTTTTCGGTCGGGATGGGCAAAGAGCTGTGGCACCGGATCGACAAACGCGGCACCCGCTGGCGGATCGCGGCGGTCCCGCTCGGCGGCTATGTGCTGTTCGCGGGCGACGCCGATGCCACCAGCAAGCCCGATCCGGCGCTGGAACATGCCAGCGCTGATGAACTGAAAGGCACCTTCCCCGGCGCGCCGCTGTGGCAGCGCACGTTGATCGTGCTGGCGGGGCCGATGGCTAACCTGCTGATTGCCGTGGCGATCATCGCGGCCTTTGCGCTCAGCTTTGGCGTGCCGTCCAACCCGGCGATTGTTGGCGGATTCAGCGAGAATTCGCCCGCGCGCGCTGCTGGATTGCAGGAAGGCGACCGGATTACCCGGATCGACGGATCAGAAATCGACGGTTTTCAGGATCTGGTGACCGCGGTGTCGATCTATCCCAACACGGTGGTGCAGGTCACGATTGACCGCGCCGGGCGGACGATGTCGATGCCGGTCAAGCTGTCCGAGCAGGTGATCAAGGACCGCTTTGGCAACGAGACGCGGCTGGGCTTCATGGGCGTGGCCGGCGGCGCGATGGAACGGCGCGAGATCGGCGCGATCAGCGCGGTCGGCTATGGCTTTACCGAAAGCGTCGCAATCATGCGGACGATGATCATCGGTCTGAAACAGATCGTGGTCGGCGAACGCTCGGTCAAAGAGATGGGCGGACCGATCAAAATCGCCAAATTCTCAGGCGAAGCGCTGACCATGGGCTGGCTTTCGTTCGTTCAGTTCGCCGCGCTCATTTCAATTAATTTGGCATTCATCAACCTGCTGCCAATCCCGACTTTAGACGGTGGGCACCTGGCGATGTATGCCGCGGAAGCAGTCCGCCGCAAACCGCTGGGTGTTCGCAGTCAGGAATGGGCGTTCCGCACCGGCATGGCTTTCATGCTGGCGGTGGCAGCGTTCGTAACATTCAACGACCTTGCCGGGTTGTTCTTCCCCTGAAGAACGCGGCAGGGCGAAGGAAATCTGCGGAAGGTTGCAGCAACTTCGCTTGATCCAATGGCGGGCATCGGGCAGAGGGCGGCGACGTGTCTGCGTGTAGCGGGCTGGCGACGCTTTGGCCGGTTTGTGTGCAGCCAAATTTAGACGGGAAATGCCGTGCCGATGAATCAAGACCAATTGGATCGTAACTCTGGCCTTAGCGCCCGCCTTTCGATGGCCGCGTTGCTGATGGGCACCACGATCCTGGCCGGCCTGCCTCAGGTTGCACTAGCCCAGACGGCGCCCGCAGCCACAGCGGCTCCGGCGGCTGAAGCGGCTCCGGCAGCTGATACCATTCGCTCGATCAACGTGACCGGCTCGCAGCGGCTTGAGGCTGATACGATCCGCACTTACGTGAAGCTGCGGATTGGCCAGCCCTATACCCAGGCTGCGGGCGATCAGGCGCTGAAGGATCTGTTTGCGACCGAACTGTTCGCCGATGTCCAGATCCGCAACGATGGCGGCGCAGTGACGATTGAGGTCAAGGAAAACCCGGTGATCAACCGGATCATCCTTGAAGGGAACAAGCGGATCAAGTCGGAAAAGATCGTCCCCGAGATCAAGCTTGCCCCGCGTCAGATCTTCACCCGGTCCAAAGTCCGCGCCGACGTTGCCCGGATTATCGAGCTGTACAAGCGCCAGGGCCGGTTTGCCGCTTCGGTTGAGCCGAAAATGGTGATGCTCGATCAGAACCGTGTCGATATCGTCTTTGAAATCAACGAAGGTCCCAAGTCCAAGGTTCGCAAGATCAATGTGATCGGCAACGAAGCTTTCAGCGATGGCCAGTTGCGCGGCGAGATGATCACCAAGGAAGCCGGGATCACCAAGATCCTGAGCTCTGGCACCACCTATGACCCGGACCGGATGGCGTTTGACCAGCAGAAGCTGCGCCAGTTCTATCTGACCAAGGGCTATGCCGATTTCCGGATTGTGTCGGCGGTGGCCGAACTGACGCCGGACAAGAAGGACTTTATTCTGACCTATGTGGTCGAAGAAGGCCCGCGTTACAAATTCGGCGACGTTAAGGTCGAAAGCCAGCTGCGCGATTTTGATGGCGACCGGCTGGCGACCCAGCTGCCGATGAAGAAGGGCGATTGGTATGACGCCAAGATGGTCGAAGATACGATCGACCGGCTGAATCAGACGCTCGGAACCTTCGGCTATGCCTTTGCCGATGTGCGGCCCGAATATGCCCGCAACAAGGACGAGCTCACCATGAGCCTGGTCTTCCAGATCGCCGAAGCGCCGCGGGTCTATGTCGAAAAGATCGACGTCAACGGCAACACGCTGACGCAGGACAAGATCGTTCGCCGCGAATTCCGTCTGGCTGAAGGCGATGCGTTCAACTCGCTCCAGGTCAAGCGCTCAACCGCGCGGATCAATTCGCTTGGCTATTTCCAGGAAAAGTTCGAAATCGAACAGAAGCCTGGCTCCGCCCCTGACCGGATCATTCTCGAAGCCAACGTCGAAGAAAAGCCGACTGGGCAGCTGCAGCTGTCGGCGGGTTATTCCAGCCTCGAAGGGCTGATCTTCCAGGGCGCGATCGAGCAGCGCAACTTCCGCGGGCGCGGCCAGACGATCGGCTTGAATCTGGCCTATTCGAACTATTCCAAGCAGGTCGATCTCAGTTTCACCGAACCCTATGTGTTCGACAAGAACGTCAGCCTGGGCGTGAATGTCTATCGCCGCGATCTCAACAGCTTCAACCAGTTTAACAACCAGCGCAACACGGTCTATCAGCAGGCCACCACTGGTTTGCAGGTCCGCGCGGGCGTGCCGGTGACCGAATATGTTTCGGCCGTGGCCAGCTATACCTTCAACTATGACGATATCAGCGTCGATCGTAGCCAGTATTTTACCGATCGGCTGAATCCGCCGCTGCTCGAATGCGATGCGTTGGTCGCGGGACGTTATCTGTGCGATGCGCTGGGCAAGCGGACCAGCTCTATTCTTGGCCTGACGCTGATCTACGATACGCTCGACAACCGTTATCGCCCGTCGCGCGGCCGCTCATTCTCGGTCACAACCGAATTTGCCGGGCTGGGCGGATCGGTCAAGTATGTCCGGATGCGGGGCAATGCGGCGCAGTACTTTACCGTCGGCAAGGGCTTTGTCTTCTCCTTGAAGGCAGAGGCTGGGGCGATTGCGCCATGGGGCGGAAACACCGCGACCGGGACCGAAGCGATCCGCTTGACCGACCGGTTCTATCTGGGCGAGCCCCAGTTGCGCGGGTTTGATATCCGCGGGATTGGTCCGCGGGTAATCCGCCAGAGGATCATTGCTGATCCGGCGGATACGACCGGGGCAACGCCGCTGATCATCACCGATCGCGATCAGGTGGTCGACGACGCTTTAGGCGGCCGATATTACTACCTCGGCCATTTAGAGCTGGAAATTCCGCTTGGCTCTGGGGCGCGCGAACTGGGCCTGCGACCGTCGATCTTCATGGATATCGGCGCGGTTTGGGGGATCAAACCGCCGGTGTTGCAGGAAAGCAAGTTCCGGAACGAGGTATTCATTGCGCAGCGCGATCCGACCGGGGCTGCGCTCTTTAGCCAGATTGACACCACAGCAGTTGAACCGGGACCAAGTGGCCCGGTCTGCAATATCAAGACTGCCTCGCAAGTGACCAGTCCCACCAACACCATTGTGCTGGCCTGTTTGCCCGCAGGTTTCTTGGCAGGCAGGAACACCGCACTCGGTTCATCCGTCCCAGCGTTCCAGGAAATCTTCGTCGGCAATTCACCCAAGCCGCGCATCTCTGTCGGCATCGGGGTTAACTGGAACTCGCCATTTGGCCCGTTCCGGATCGACTTTGCCCACGCTCTGACCAAGGTTGAGGGCGACGATACCAAATCCTTTACTTTCAACGTAGGAACCCAGTTCTGATGACCAAGCTTTTCAAGTCCCTGTGCGGCACCGCTTTGGTGCTCGCTATGGCCGCTCCCGTTGCCGCGCAGAAGAAGCCGGCACCGACCCCCGTTCCTGCCGCTGCGGCTACCGGCCCAATAGTGCCCGGCCTGGCCGTCGCCAATCTCGATGCAGTGATCGTCAATTCGAACGCCTATCAGGTCGCGCAGCAGCAACGCCCGGTGACCTACAAAGCCACCGTCGATGCCTATAACGTCCGCGCCCAGCAGCTTGACGCTCAGCTCAAGGTGATGATCGACAAGTTCAACGCCGATCGCGCCGCGAAGAAGCCGGATGCTTTGCTGCAGCAGCAGTATGGCGCGATCCAGCAGTTCGAAGCCCAGGCCAAGGAAGAGCTGCAGCGGATCCGGCTGCCGATCAGCCTGTCCGAAGCCTATGTGATCGAGCAGATCGCCGAAAAGCTCGACCAGGCGGTCCAGAACGCGATGTCAAAGCGTGGCATCACCATTCTGCTTGGCCCTGATGCTGTTATCGCCCGGACGAACGCTTATGAACTCAGCCCGACGATCATTGCCGAACTCAACGTGCTGATCCCCGCCGCCAATCTGGTTCCGCCGCAGGGCTGGGTGCCGCGGGCCGCACGCGAACAGCAAGCCGCTCAGGGTCAGGCGCAGCAGCCGCGTCCGTCCGCAGTCACTCCTGCCGCACCGAAGCCCGCCGCGCCGCGCCCGGTTGGGCCGCAGCCTGAAGGCCGTTAAGCCAGAGGGCAGGGGGCAGCGATGAGCGAGCAAGCAGCAGCCGGATCTTCGGCCTATGATATCCCGAAGATTCTGGCTGCCTTGCCGCATCGCTATCCGATGCTGCTGGTCGACCGGGTGATCGAAGTCGGCGAAGAAACGATCACCGCGGTTAAGGCGGTCAGTTTCAACGAGGGCTTCTTTCAGGGTCACTTCCCAGGTCGCCCGATCATGCCTGGCGTGCTCCAGATCGAAGCTTTGGCCCAAGCCGCCGGGATTCTGGCGATCGAAAGCCTCGGCCTCGCCGGGACCGGCAAGCTGGTCTATTTCATGGCGATTGAAGAGGCTAAGTTCCGCGCGCCGGTTGAACCCGGCGTTTTGCTGACGCTTGAGGCCGGTTTTGTCCAGAAGCGCAGCCGCGTCTGCAAGTTCTGGGGCAAGGCCTCGATCGAAGGCAAGGTGACTTGCGAAGTGAAGTTCACGGCCATGATTGCGGATGCATAATTGATGGGTCGATTTGGGCATCCGCCCAAGTCGGGCAACACCGGCCCGCTCCCCCGGCCCAACCACCCTCTCAAGGTTACCCGGGGGGGGGTTGGGCCGGGGGTGCGGGCCGGGGTTGCCCCCCTTGGGCGGATGCCCCAGTCGACCCCGCAATTATGCGGCCGCAAGCAAGGGCGTGAACGTAACTTCGCCAGTCACC
>JANMOU010000053.1:0-4732 GCA_031369495.1 Novosphingobium sp.
CCATGACGAACAGACCCAGGTGCGCCAGGACGGAGGCCATGGCGGCAAGTGAGAGTCTTCTGGAACCGAAGTATCCTGCCATGATGAATTTTCCTTGCTGTTCGCCTGTGGCTGCAGGCCACAATCTGGATCAGTGGCCACCGTGCCAGGAGCCCGAAGGTCATGAGCCGGCGGCCACAAGACACGCGAATGCTACCGGCCAGCACCGTTATCGACGCGCGAGGGACAGAAACGTCCGCGGCCGTCTTGCTGCCGTGGCGTAAGTCGCGACGGTAATAGCCGCCGCCCCGAGCAGGACAGCGTGCCCGATCAAACTGAAGGCCAAGAAAGTATAACTTCCTATGGCGACCGAAAAAACTATCGCCCACATCCAGCCGAGCAACTGCAAGACCATGTGCCTGACAGTGAAATCGGGGATATGGCGGAGTGGACTCACCTCATGATCGAAGATATAGTTCCACATGAATACAACTAAGTTTCTCACGACATCTCTCCTCAATAGGCTATCCCGCAATTGGGAAACATATGCTATTTTCGACAGACCCGCTTTTCCCGGATCCATATTTTTCCGCAACTTCTACAGCTGCAGTGTACCGCTGGAATATCAGGACCTGTGCAGCGATCACATATGGCCTTTGGGGCATGTTTTGTTTCGCCGGTCGCGGCACGGCCCGATGGTCAACAGGCCCGCCAGGCAAGGATTACGGCCCGCTATCACTACCTGCGGAACTGGACGCGAGCTCCCTGACCGCTTGGAAGAATCCGGGGGCATGCGGGGTGGCCGCGTTTAGAGTCCTGTCCGACCCGATGCAGCTTTGCGCGAGCATTCGGCCCGACAGCCATGCGCATTCGACGCGGGGACCAAGCAACCAGTCTCCGCATACCCCAAGCCCGAGTTCCGGGTTCCACAAAGCGCCGTCTCCGGTGCCCGCCGAGAGCGCATAGCGCCAGCGGTGCGACAATGCCGCAATCGGTTGAGGAAGGGCACAATTCGCGGCTTTGGACAGGTCCGCGAACAGCAATTCTGCAATAAGTTCCGGCGATTCTTCGATCATTGCGCCGGACCAGGTCGCGCTGGCCTGAACAATCCAGGCCTCGGGCTCAGGGCGGCCGGGCTTGGCGTTGTTGCGCGCCGCCCATGCAATGTTACCCCGGTTGCGGACCACTGATGGCAAGCCGTCCAGCGGACGATCGAACACGAACATGCCCGTCCAGCAAGGCTGGGATCGCGCCATGAGCGCAACCCGTGCCATGGAAAAATCATGGATTGAAAGAATGGCTACCGCCTGTTCTGCTGGAATGGCCAGCACGACAGCATCGAACGGCCCTATTTCGCCGGCTTCGCCCATCAACCACCAAGCTTTGCTCTTTCGCACCATGCCGGTGACCAGGTTACCCCATTTCACCGCGTGCGCAGCCGCCATCTGCTTGACGATCGCATTCATACCCGGAACGCCAATCCACGCTTCTGCGCCAGCGGGCGGCCACCGTTCGGTTATCCCCAGTTCGGCCCATGTGCCGACCAGACGCTTGAAAGCGGGGTCGCGGGCGGTGAAATACTGCGCTCCATGATCGATTGTCACACTACCTAGAGAGGTGTGCAGTCGCCGGGTTGACATGCGGCCGCCGGGGCCGCGGCCCTTGTCGAACAGACCCACCGAGTGCCCCGCAGCGCGCAGGACATCAGCGCAGGCAAGTCCTGCCATACCTGCGCCGATAATAGCAAAATTCATCGCCAATCAGCGCTTGTTCATCAGCGACAGCACTTCCTTGCGGCTGTCTGCGTTGTCCAGGAAGCAGCCCAACATCCGGCTGGTGACCATGCCCACACCGTGGGTCTTCACCCCGCGCCCGGTCATGCAGCCGTGCTGCGCTTCGATCACCACGGCGACGCCCTGGGGTTTCAGATTGTCCCAGATCGACTGCGCCACTTGGGCGGTCAAGCGTTCCTGAACCTGCAGGCGCCGGGCATAGCCATGCAGCACGCGCGCCAGTTTCGAAATCCCGACCACCCGGTTCGTAGGCAGGTAGGCAATCGCGGCCGTCCCCGTGATCGGGGCCATATGGTGTTCGCAATGCGACTGGAACGGGATATCTTTCAGCAGCACGATTTCATCGTAACCGCCCACTTCCTGAAAGGTCCGCGAGAGGTGAATGCCCGGATCTTCATCATAACCCTGGCAATATTCGCGCCAGGCGCGGGCAACGCGCTGCGGCGTATCTTGGAGTCCCTCGCGGTCGGGATCGTCTCCAGCCCAGCGGATCAGGTTGCGAACCGATTCCTGAATTTGTTCGGGGACGACGACTTTTGCCTCGACCGAATCGAAATCGAAATTTCGTGACAAATAGTTCATCGGCGCTCTCTCTCTCAGTTTATAGCTGGTAGGTGAGTGTTGGCTGCAATTACCTCTGGCTGGCGAGCGAACCGACCAGCACGATCAAAACAATGGCGATACCCTGGAACAGGACCCGCTGCGCCATCATCCGGTTCTGCTTCACTCCGAACGCTTCCTGCGATGAATGACCGTTCTGGCGGATGTGCTCAGCGTCCCGGAAGAACGCGACCAGCCCCCTGAGGAGGGCGATGACCACGGCAATCGCGAACCCGCCAATCAGCATTATTAGAAAGAACGTCATGGCCGAAAACTCCGCAAGGCTTGCGCTGGAACGGCGAGGAATGTCGCCGTCCACTGCCCGGTTTGTATTTCGGCGATCGGGGGCGCGATGCCAACATGGCCAAAAGGGCACTTCCCGAGCACTCGGCCATCGGCTAATCGAGTGGTGGCTATGTCTCTGTCCCTTATGATCGGGTCCAGTCCCATTGCTGCCGTCTTGAGCAATCCACGGTTGCCGGACAATCCGATCATCGAATGCAACGAAGCCTTCGTGGCGCTGACCGGATATGGGAGCGACGAGATCATCGGGCATAATTGCCGGTTTCTGGCAGGGGAAGGCACCGAGCCGTGGTTGACCGAAATGCTGCGCAACGGCATCAGCCGCCGCCAACCGGTGATGGTCGAAATACTCAACTACAAGAAGAATGGCATGGCGTTTCGCAACGCCGTCATGGTCGCCCCGATTTTCGATGCCAGAGGCGAACTCGAGTTTTTTCTGGGCTCGCAGGTTGAAATCGCCGAGAATGTAGCGCGTGCCAACGACGCACGTCGCGAGGTTGCCCACGAGCGCGTTACCGCGCTCAGCCGACGCCAGCGCGAGGTTTTGCTACAAATGGCCTCGGGTAGGCTCAACAAGCAAATCGCCTACGAATTGGGTCTCAGCGAACGAACGGTCAAGATGCACCGTGCAGCCGTCTTTAATGCGCTCGGGGTCAAGACCAGTGCGGATGCCATCCGCCTTGCAATCGAGGCCGGATATTGACGGGAAGGGCCAACACGTCGTGATGACCCTTCCCGCAGACCGCCGACGGTATCAACCGGGAAGCGACACGGCATCGGTCACGTGGATGATGCCGTTGGACTGCAATACGTCGGCTTGGGTCACGTGGGCCATGCCACCCTTGGCATCGGTGAGCATGACGCGGCCACCCATCACGCTTGCGGTAAGCTGGCCGCCCTGGACGGTGGTAAGGCGCGCTTGTCCGCCGCCCGCACGGATCTTTGCCAGCAGGTCGGCCGCCGTTACCCGGCCCGGAACCACATGATAGGTGAGCACCGACTGGAGCGTAGCGAGATTGGCGGGCTGAAGCAGAGTATCCACCGTTCCCGCGGGAAGCTTGGCAAATGCTGCGTTTGTCGGAGCGAACACCGTGAATGGTCCCGGACCCGAGAGCGTCTCGACCAGTCCTGCCGCTTTCACCGAAGCAACGAGCGTGGTGTGGTCGCGCGAGTTTACCGCATTCTCGATTATGTTCCGCGAGGCGTACATCGCGGCCCCGCCGACCGTCGTGGTTGCGGCTGAAACATCGGCGCTGCCGTCACTCATAGTCGTACAGGCGGCGAGCGGGAGGAAACCGAGCGTCAGCGCTGCGGCAGTGGTGAATTTGAGCATGTTAATCCTCGTCTGGCTGTGGAGCCTAAGCGGTAGGCTCGGCTCCGGTATTCCGGAATACGTCCTTTGTGCCGTACCTCGATTGACCGACCTCGAAGTTCCTCAAGGCTACCAGGGGAAGATCACTCGTGAGCGGCTCGGCATGGAGCTATTGCTGTGGACGGACCAGCGTCGGTCCGACGTGGTCAAGATGAGCCGCGTTCAGATCAAGGACGGACGCATACCAAAGGCAAATCGCTCTGGCTCGCCGCAGTTCCGCAGCTTCGCCGCATGGCGGAGCTGGAGATGGCCAACAAGACGATGAAGTCAGTGAGCGGTCAGACCCGGGACGATACTCTCGCCGGGTACACCGCGACGGCGAATCAGAGGACCCTGGCAGACAGCGCCATTGACACGCTTTCGAAGTGGCAGATGTCCAACCTTGGTTCGGAGGTTAGACATCAAACGACAAATAACGATCAGTTTTCAATACCATTTTTTGCAAAGTGGCTCCCCGAGTTGGATTCGAACCAACGACCAAGTGATTAACAGTCACCTACTCAACCGCTGAGCTATCGGGGAGCAGCCGGATCGGCAGGAGCGCGCCTATATGGAGGGGCCAGTGATTTGGCAAGCGGCTTTGCCGTCAGACCGCGAACTGTTCGGCGACGATCCGTTCGTCCAGCGAATGGCCGGGATCGAACAGCAGCGTGAGCCGCCGGTCGGTCGCCACGCGCACGCGCAC
>JANMOU010000013.1:0-45679 GCA_031369495.1 Novosphingobium sp.
GTTGATTGCCGCCGTGATGCGCTTTCGAATCCGCTCCTTGCCATCGGGCGTCGTGACATCCTCTTCCGGGATGTCTGCCAGCACGACCAGTATCTCTGACCGGATCGCCAGCTCATGCTTCTTCATCCACATCAGGACCCGGCCGTCGCGACGCGTAGAAGCGGCAAGATTGACCTGGACGAGGGCCTCAGAATTCCTGAGGTTTGAGGTGAAGTCTTCGGCAAAATTATAATAGGCTGTGCGATATTTGCTGCCGCCTTCACCCACAACTTCGGCCCCTCCTTCGCCTTCCGCCTCGCCTTCTGCGGCCTTGGGTTCATAGGGATCTTCCTCGCCCTTGAGGATCAGCTTAGGGTGATCGGGCTCTTTCTTTTTGTGTTCCTCGGCGCCGCCGCCGATCATACCGGACTGCACCAAGGCAAAGGCCCCGCCGCTGCCAGCGCCGACTAGCACCAAGCCGATCAACAGTTTCATGATCAAGCCTTTGCCTTTTTTAGGCTTAGGTTCAGTGGTTTCGGGTGCTTCATTGTCACTCATTCAAAATTCCTTCGGTAATTATCCGAGTTCAAGCGAAAATATCTCCGCGACCTCGTTTTTCAGCCTGATGGTGAGAGGATTGATTGGGTTTGGGACGAGGCGAGCCGCGCTCATCCCGGCGCTCGGGATTTGGGCCGCCGCGCGGTTGGCCTGACGGGTCGCTGCCACTGGCGTCGTGACGCGATAATTGGCCGGTTCCTGAGCCTGGCTGCTGATCGGCGGACGCTGGGCGTTCGGCTGGTATCGCCGCGCTGACAGCCCGGGCGAAATCGGGATCGGGGCTGGTCATGCCGACACTGAGGCCAGTGGAGTCGTGCTCGAACCGCAGAGATATCTTGCCGAATTCTGCATGGTCGAGTGCGAGTGAGACGCTTTGCGGTGCGGCCGCATCGCGTGCCTGAACCAGCCGGTCGACCAGCCCGGCGAAATCAAGCGGCCGGGCCGGGGCCAATGCGGAGGCCGCGCTGGCCGGCTCTCCCGGTTGCGGCGCGGCGAGCGGCGAAGCCGTTCCTGCGGTCAGGGGCTGGCCGTTGCTGGGCAGGGCTGGCTTGCCTTGGAGTGGCTCGAGTACCAGCGCGGGCGCGTCACCTGGTTTGCCGGTCAGCACGGCCGACGCGGCAGCCTGGGACTGCGCGGGACTGGCGGCGGAAACTGCGCGTAGCCGCAACGACGTGGGGGGGCGGGTCAGTGGCGCGGTGGCGCTCGTCAGTTGGGCAGTTACCGGGGCCGCGTGCAAAGCCGCGACGAACGAAATTGGCAGCACGGGCAACACCGGAGCAGCCAGTGGCGAGGGTGATGCCGGGGCTGGAGAAGTCGCTGGCCGGGTTTGAACCGGCGGCTGTTCGCGTGGCTGAGCAGTTCGCGGCACGCTGGTTTGACCAGCCGCTTGGCTGGGTTCGGCCCGTGACAGGACCGGCTGGATCAGCGGCGTAACCGGAGCATTTATGATCAAAGTCGCCGGAGCCAGCTCGGGCTGGACCGGGTTTTGGACCGCGGAGGGGAGTGCGGAAGCTAATGGAACTGGGGTTGGCGGTGCCATTTCAAACGGTACCAAATCCTGCGGAAGCGGTCCGGGCTGCGTTGGCGAAAGCTGCGTTGGCGAAAGCTGCAGCGGAGCATCCGCCTGGGTCAGCGGGACGGTTTCAGCTACCAGACCTTCCCTCTTGGCCTCGGGTACAGGGTCAGACCGATTATTCGGCGTGGCTCTTGCCTTGGCCACAACCGCACATAGCAGGGGCAGCGGAGCGGGCCTCACCGCTTTATTCTCTGCCCCGGAAACCGGTGCTGGGTCAGACTCAATATCTGGCACGGCAATTACCTGAGCCAGAGCCGCATTCGCCAACGCCGGCGCCAAAACCTCAAGCTCGGCAGGCGGCAGCTTATTGCCGCTGTCCGGCAAAGCCGAGGTCGGGATTGCCGCTGTCGCCGGGGTGGGCAGGGCAGGTCCGATGCTGAGCTGGACTGCCAGAAGGGCTCCGAAATTGCCGTCTTCTGCGCTGCCATTTCCCAGGATTTCCGCCATATTGGCAGTGCCGGGAACGGTGGGAAGGGCAGATAGCTGGATCATCGCAGGGTTCCTTGAGGAAGGGAGACACCTGTTACTATTCAAGACCTGTGCCAAACCCCCGGCGCACGCCAATCGCGGCAGAAACCGAGCCGCTGGCGATGCTGCGCGCTTGCTTGTTGGCGCGGTCTTCCACTGCGGCGCGGGCGCGCTCGGCGAGGCTGAGTTCCTGATGCTTGCGGTCGGCGGAAAGCCGTGCCTGATTGGCGTCGCTGCGGGTGGCGGCTGAAATGCCCTGCAATCCGGCGGTAAACTGGCCCAGCTGGCGCAGCTCCTGCCCGTCGCCAAGATCGTGCCGCCCGGAATAATCGAGCGCCAGACGCTGGGTGCGCGAAGCCAGTGCCTCGAGCTGGGCCAGCGTCCCCTCGGCCTGCGCAGCCTCTGCCGCTAAGGTCTGCTTGGCAATTGCGCGGACCCGCTCCAGCCGTTGCAGCCGCTTCAGCCGGGCGCGTTCAGCTTGCATGACCCAAGAGCTTAGCCAGCGCCGCGATGCTCGGCTCCAGCGCGACGGTCGAGCGGGCTGGCTGGCACAAGAAACTGACCAGATCGGTGTGGACCGCGATGGCGCGATCAAGCTGCGGATCGGCTCCGGCGCGATAGGCACCCATCAGAACAAGATCGCGGTTCGCCTCGTAACTGGCGACAAGAGCACGAAATTCGCGGGCCAGCGCTTCGTGCTCCGGCTCGGTAATGTCGGCCATCACCCGGCTGAGCGAGGCGGCGATATCGATCGCCGGATATTGCCCGCGCTGGGCCAGATCACGCGACAGCACGATATGTCCATCAAGGATCGAACGCGCGGTATCGACCACCGGATCGTCCTGATTATCGCCATCTGCCAGCACCGTGTAGATCCCGGTGATCGATCCGCCGCTGGCCGCCGAATTGCCGGCCCGCTCAACCAGTTTGGTAATCGTCGCCAATGCCGAAGGGGGATAGCCGCGGGCCGCGCCGGGTTCACCCAGCAGCAGCGCAATCTCGCGCGCGGCGTGGGCCACGCGGGTCAGGCTGTCCATGATCAGCAGCACCTTACGGCCCCGCGCGCGGAAATGCTCGGCCAGACTGGTTGCCAGCAAAGCGCCGCGCAGCCGCAGGTTGGGGGCGTGATCGGCCGGCACCGCGACCACAACGGTCTTGGCGCGATTGGCGCCGTTCATATGGCGCTCGACAAAATCGGACACTTCGCGGGCGCGTTCACCGATCAGCCCGACGATGACGATTTCAGCCTCGGCCCCGGTCGCAATCATATCGAGCAGGACCGACTTGCCGACGCCGGACCCGGCCATAATCCCGATCCGCTGGCCGACCCCGAAAGTGGCCAGGGCATTGAGTGCGCGCACACCAGTGTCGAAGCATTCCCGCACCGGACTGCGATCAAGCGCGCCGGTGCGGACGCCGCCGGCGGGCCACTGGGCGCGGGCGTGAAGCGGTTCGCCGCCGTCGATCGGATGGCCCTCACCATCGACTGCGCGGCCCAGGAATGCATCGCCGACCGGCAGCATCCCGGGGCGGCCTTCGGGCCGGACCCGCGCGCCGGGGCGCAGCATCACGGTATCGCCGAGCAGCATCATCAGAGTGCGGCCGTTGCGAAAACCGATCACTTCGGCAGTGAGGGGTTCAGCACCATCCGTCTTTGGGCCATGTGCCACCTTGCACAGCGCACCGACCGGGGCGGAGAGTCCCGAAACTTCGAGCAGGCCGCCGTCGCAAGCATTGAGCAAGCCATAGCGACCGGGCGAAAGGTCGATCCGCGCTTCGCTGAAATCGTCGAGCAGCGGGGCCAGGAGGGTCAGCACTGCGCCAGCGCCTCGGCAATCGCCCGGCGCCAATGGGCCGGACCATCCTCAACCCCGCCGCTAGTCGTCTCGAGCCGCAAGGCACCGCGATCGAGCGTGGGATCTTCCAGTATCTCAAGATCTTCTGGCAGCTGCTTGGCAATCAACCTGAGGTCATCGGGATGCAGCCGCAGCACCTTGTCATCATCGGCCCGGGCCAACATCGCCGCGGCGCGTGCGACCCGTGCCGCCAGGGCATCCTGGTCGAGCGCCAGCGGGGCAAGGCTCGCCTCGCACAGCGCGGTGACGGTGCCCGTCAGTTTCTGCCGCAAGTTTTCGGTCTGGTCAGCGTCAAGCCGGGCTAGGGCGAGCGTGATCCTGGCGTGAGCCGCTGCCTCGACTTCGGCTTGCGCTTCGGCCGCACCGCGGGCTTCGTCGAGCCCGGCGGCATAGCCTTCGGCCCAGGCCTGAGCGAGCGGATCGCCGGGCTTGGGCGCAGCCGTAACCGCAGCCACGAACCGTGGGTCGGATTGAAAGCCGGCACTCTCGGCGATGGCCACAAAGGACAGACTAGACATATTCGTCATCGCCGCCGCCCGGGCCGATCTGGATCGTGCCATCGGCGGCAAGGCGCCGGGCGACTGTGACGATGGCTTTCTGGGCCTCGATCACTTCGGCCATCTTGAGCCGCCCGCGCGCGGCGATTTCGTCGCGCACACCGTCGGCAGCACGGCTCGACATGGCCACGAAGAACACCTCGCGCTGTTCCTCTGGTGTCCCCTTCAAGGCGTTGATCAGAATATCACTTTCGACTTCGCGCAGCAGCGCTCCCATTGCCTTGGCGTCGAGCGCGTAGAGATGCTCGAACTTGAACATCTCGTTTTCGATCTCACGGGTGAGGACTTTGTCGATCCGGTTCAGTTCGGGCATGATCCGTTTTTCGGCGGCCTTGCCCAGGTTGTTGATGATGTCGGCGGCCTGCCGCGCGCCGCCCATCGCCAGCGCTGCCTGACCGTGGCTGGCGGAGATTCGGCTATTGAGCACCTGTTCCAGCATCCGCATTGCATCGCCCGAAACTGGCCCGAGCGTGGCGACACGGTGCATCACCTGCGGCTGGGATTCAGCGGGCAGCGAATGGAGCACTTCGGCGGCGACATCGGCGTCGAGCTGAACCAGCAGCAGTGCGATCGCTTGCGGGTGTTCGTTCTTGATCAACGGGATCAGCGCCGAAGGGGTCAGCCAGCGGGCCAGCTCGATCGCCGGGCCAGAGGCTTCGCCCTGCGGCACGATCCGCTGCATCAAGCTGTCAGCCTTCACTTCGCCGACCGCTGCTGTCATCACCCGGCGGACATGATCGCCGCGCCCGCGGGCACTGATCCCGCCGGTCTGGGTGCTATTAACAAAGCCTGCGATCGCCTGGGTGATCTGCTCCGGCCCGATATCGCCCAGCTCGCACATCTTCTCGCCGAGCAATTGCAGCTCTTTTGGGCCAAGCTGGCGCAGGATTTCGGCGGCCTGGCCTTCGTCCAGCAACATGATCATCACTGCGGCGCGCTCGGCATTGCCGAGGCCGGTCAGGGCAAGGGTTTCGCTCATCGCGCAGGCTCCGTCGGGGCATTGCCGAGCATCTGGCGCAGCGCCAGCAAGGCGTCGTCAGGCTTTTCCTCGATAATCCGCTGGGCCAGACTGACCTGACGGCCCAGCAGCGCGGCATCGGCCGGGGATTGCGGTGCCGCGGCAGGCGGACCAGCATCGGCCGCGTTATCAACTCCGCTTTGCCTCGGTTCGCGTTTGAGGGCCCGCACCAACGGCCGTACGCCCAGCAGCAACACCAGCAGCACCGCCAGCAAGGCTGCCACGCTGCGCACCACCATGGCAAACCACGCCGCTTCCCAGAATGGCGGCACTTCCTCGCTGATCGGCTCGAACGGCCGGGTCATCACTTGCACCTGATCACCGCGCGCCGGATCGATCCCGGCGGCGGCCGAAACCAGCGCCTTGATCTGCTCGAGGTCGCCGGGCTTGGCCTTCTTCATTGCATCCTGACTGATCGCGACCGCGACCGAGACGCGCTTGATCTTGCCCGGTTGCGAGTTGGCGACCGAGACCTCGCGGCCCAGCTCGTAAGTCCGGCTGGCCGAGCTTTCACCGCTGGTCTGAGCCGCCCCCGGTGCGCCTTGCGCGGGTCCGGCCTGCGGCGGTCCGGGCACGGCCTGCGTCGCGGGAGGGGGTGTGTTCGATAGAGCCCCTGGCACACCTCCTGCCTGCCCCGGCTGGGTCCCGGCAGCTTGCGATTGCTGCGATGTTTCGCTGCGGACCACGCCGGACTTGTCATAGGCCTCGCGCGCTGAAGTCACCTCGTCCATGTCGAGCTCGACCTGAATTTCGCTGGTGAAATTGCCTGCGCCCAGCATCGGCGTGAGCAGCTGTTCGAGTTGCGCGCGCAGCTTGTCTTCTAGCCGGGCCTGCAGTTCGAGCCGGTCGGAGCCCTGCGCGCGCGGGTCAGACAGCAGCCGTCCGTGTTGGTCGACCACCCGCACCGCATCGGGCGAGAGGCCGGGGACCGATCCCGCCACCAGATTGACGATAGCCGAGACCTGCCCATCGGCCAGCTTGCGGCCCTTGGCCATCCGGACCATGACCGAGGCGGTCGGCGGCGCATCATCGCGCACGAACACCGATTTGCTCGCTTCGGCCAAGTGGACGCGGACGCTCTCGACCCCGTCGATCTGCTTGATGGTCATTTCCAGCTCGCCCTGCCGGGCACCGCGCATCCGCTCGCCTTCCAACGTGCGGCTGGCGCCAAGCGGCAGGCTGTCTAGGCTGGAGGCAGGATCGGGAACTGCCAGCGCCCCATCCGAAGCAACCAGCATCTTGGCCTTGTAGAGGTCATCCTCAGCTACGGTCAGTGCGCCGGTATTGGCGTTGATGCTGTAAGCGATCCCGGCCTTTTCGAGGCTGGAGGTGACCGAAGCGCGCTCGGCGTCGCCAAGTTCGGAATAGAGCATCCGCTGCGGCGCCGGGAACAGAGCGACAAAGGCCAGGCCCGCTCCGCCAATCGCGGCGAGGCCAAGAAACCACGGCAAGGCGCGTTTGATCGCTGGTTGGGCGGTAAAGCTGCGGACCCGTTCGAGTTGGGATCCGCCGGGCAAAGCCATCGGCGGCGCGGCGGACCGGGTTGTGGCTAGTTCGGCCATTCAATCAAACTCCCATCCGCATGATGTCTTGATAGGCCGACAGCAGGCGGTTGCGGACCTGCAGGGTGGCTTCAAAGGCAATCCCGGATTCCTGGCGGGCCAACATCACCTTGGCGATGTCGGTCACCTCACCGCGTTCATAGGCGGCGGACAGGTTCTCGGCGTCGCGCTGGGTTGCGGTGACGCCGTCGAGCGCCGACTTGAGCGCGCCGGAAAAGCCGCCCGCTGGTTCTGCGGCGCTATCGGGGCCTTGCGGCCCTTGTGCGGCGCTATGGACTTCCTTGAGCAGGCTCGAACGATCGAGCAATTGCTGGCGCATTGCCAGGATCTGCTGGATCCCGCCACCGCTACCGATCCCTCCAACGCCGCTCATCGCCGGGCTCCGGCAACGGCAAGGCCCGCATCACGGAATGCCGCGAGCCGGTAGCGCAGGGTGCGCTCTGATATCCCGAGCTGGCGCGCCGCCGCGATCCGGTTGCCGCGGCAAGCGTCAAGCGTCTGCATGATCGCCCTGGCTTCGCTGATCTGGACGATGTTGGACAGGCGCGCATCGGCCGGCTCGGCCTGCAGCCTGCCATGTTCGGAAATCAGCCGGGCGGGCTGGTCGAATACGATATGACTGGCACCGATTTCGCCCAGACCGTCAGCCAGCAGCAACGCGCGGCGAACGACGTTTTCCAGCTCGCGGACATTGCCGGGCCAGCCGTGCAGTTTCAGCATGGACAGGGCGGCGTCGGAAATCCACGGCAGCGCCTTTCCCGGTGGGCAGTGGCGCAGGACCAACGCGAAGGCGAGCGGGGCGATATCTTCAACCCGCTCATGCAGCGGCGACAGCGCCAGCGGGAAGACGTTGAGCCGGTAATAGAGGTCGGCGCGAAACCGCCCTTCGGCGACTTCGGTGGGCAGATCGCGGTTGGCGCAGGCAATCACCCGGACATCGACCTTGATTGGCTGGGTCGCGCCGATCGGCACCACTTCGCCCTCTTGCAAGGCGCGCAACAGCTTGGCCTGAAGGACCAGCGGCAGTTCGGCGATTTCGTCGAGCAACAGCGTGCCGCCATCGGCGGCGCGGAAGAAACCCTGGTTGGCTTCGCTGGCGCCGGTGAAGGCGCCCTTCTTGTGGCCGAACAGCAGAGCTTCGAGCATCGCCTCGGGCATCGCGGCGCAGTTGACCGCAACGAACGGATTGTCCTTGCGCGGGGACCGCTGGTGGATGAACCGGCTCAGAACTTCCTTGCCGGTACCAGTCGGACCGTTGATCAAAACCGGGATCTCGCTCGCCGCCAGCCGGTCGGCCAAGGCCAGGATCGAAAGCGTTTCAGGATCGGCGGCAATCGGCATTCCCGGCGGGGTCAGCGCGGCGATCAATGCGGCGAGCGGAGCATCGGCAGCAGGATCGCGGTAGGTCAGCACAAAATGTCCGCGCTGGTTATCGCGGCGCAGGCTGTTGGCAGTGCCGCGTTCGAGCAGCAGGCTGGGGCCGGGGCCGGGCGCGGCGGGCTCGCCCTTGCCGCGCAAAACTGCCGTGGAGTTGCCGGTCGCTGCCTCCAGGATCGCCGCCGCGCGTTGAACCAGCGGGGCATGCGCCCGTGCCACCGTGCCAGTTGCTGCTAATCCGCCCATCGAAAATCCCCTTCGCATTAACCATGCTTCGAGGGGCTTTCTGCGCGTGGAACGGCAAAGGGACCGGTAATTTAAGGCCAAGGGTTAATGCTTATTCGCTCCGCCCCACGGCGGCGGGGATGCGTTTTGGGCACCCAACCAATCGCTCACCCTTAACTTCCCACCCGCGCTGCCGCTCTAGTTCGTGGCAGCCGCACCGGATGGTCCGGATCGGTTCGCGTCACGGGACTATCCACGGGAGTTTTCAATGGCCGTAATCAACACCAATATCAGCGCGATCCGCGCTGCCAACGCTTCCACTTCTGCGAGCAAGATGCTCGGCACTGCGATGGAACGCCTGTCCTCGGGCAAGCGGATCAACAGCGCCAAGGACGATGCCGCCGGCATGGCGATTGCCACCAGCATGACCGCACAGGTTCGCGGGATGGGTCAGGCGATCCGCAACTCGAACGATGGTATTGCCTTGGCGCAGACCGCCGAAGGTTCGCTGAACGAAGTAACCAACATGCTGCAGCGCGTCCGGGAACTGGCCGTCCAGTCTTCGTCGGGCACCTATCAGGACGCCACCGACCGAGCCTATATGCAAACCGAAGTCGACCAGCTGACTGCCCAGATTGGCCAAGTTGTGACCAACAGCAAATTCAATGGCGTGACGCTGTTTAACAACAGCGCCCCAACCGTGACCGTGCAGACGGGCGCCAATGCCAGCGAAACGGTCGCGTTAACCATGGCCAATCTGACCACGTTGGCTTCCGCTACTGGTACTGCGGGATCCTACAGCGTTGCAACTGCGGCTGCCGCCAGCACCGTACTGGGCACGCTCGATACCGAACTCAACGCGATCTCGAGTGCCCGCGCTTCGCTGGGTGCCGGCCAGAACCGGCTCGAATCGGTGGTCAACAACCTGACCAGCAATGTCACCAACCTGTCTGATGCGCGCAGCCGGATCGAGGACGCCGACTATTCGGCCGAAACGACCGCGCTGGCCAAATCGCAGATCCTCTCGCAGGCTTCGACCGCGATGATCGCGCAGGCCAACCAGAGCCAGCAGAACGTCCTGTCGCTGCTGCGCTAAGCGGAAGCCGACAAACAGTTGCCTGTCCCTTCCAGGCATGGCCCGGCGGCTTACCCCCGCCGGGCCTTTCTGCGTCTCTCGACAGCGCCGCGTAAGCGCGGCACAATGTCCGCGATGGCGAAGTGTGCGGCAATGGTCTGGAAAGCAGCAGCGCTGGCGTTGGCGCTCGTTTTGGCACCCGGCGCTGTGCATGCGCAGGCGGCACCCCCGGTTACCGCCGCGCCGCTGCCGGGCAACAATGCCCGCTGCGTTTATGACTACATGTCCGAAGAAGACCGCGAAATGGCGCTGCTGCTGTTCGCCAGCGAGGCTATCGGCGGGGGGCGGTTTCGCAAATCATCGAAGAATGTGCAGATTGTTGACCGGTTGATCGAAGAGGCGCACGAGAAATGCCTCGACCGGTTTGCCTGGTCAATTGGCCGGTCGGAAGCGGCCAAGAATTACGCGCTGACCGCAATTCTGGGCGAGGGTCTGCGGCAGTTGCTGATCGTCGAAGACTTTCCGGTGGCCAAGATCGATGCCTACTTCGCCGCCAACCGTGTGGCACTTTCGCGCAAGAACGAAATCGAAGGGGCCGACAAGGACCGGCTGACCAGCTGGCTGATTGAACAGGGCTGGGACGCGGACAAGGCCGACTCGCTCAAAATGGCGGCGCTTTACCTCGAAACGCAGATGTTGCTCGACAAGACCGAGCGCTTTTTTGGCAGCAGCGGCGGGACTAGCCGCCAGACCGTCAAATCTCGGCCATCCCCGGCAAGGAAAGCAAGGCGCGGTACGCCTTGATCCGCTTCTTCTGGGGCATGGTGTCAATCGCCTCGAACATCTGCAGGCCCATTTTGCATTTGCCCGTCAGTCCTGTGGCAAATCCATCGCTGAACAGCGGTGCGATCACCGGGATCACTTCCTTGGTGAAATGGCGGGTCGCCTCATCCCCAGCCATGCGTTTGGCGCGCTGGGGGCTGGACAGAAAATCGATGATCAGCGCGTCTTCCAGTCGGACAAACATCAAATCGGTTGTTTCCGTGGGCACCGGCACGATGCCCAGCGCGGTCTTGCAGGCTGGATAGCCGCGCGTTCGTTCACTACGGGCCGAATTGGCATAGAGCGTCAGCGAACGGTCCAGCAGCGGATCGGGGGCTTCGGCCAGTGCCTTGGTCACGAAAACCACCAACTTGGAGCGCCCGGCCACGGCCGCCTCTTCAAAGCTGGACCCGCTGTTATAAGCGCGCCAGACATCGTCGATTGCGGCTTCGGTGGCGGCGGGAGCCTTGGCCAGTGCGACCTGCCAGAGCGGCGATTCAATCAAGCGCGTGCGCACCGCATCGCGGGTGCCGCTCTCGCCAAGCGGGATCGGCCATTCCGGCTGGGCCGCCACCCGCGTGACAACCCGCGCTTCGGTCAACTCCTTATGCGTCGGCAGCCACATCGATTCGTGGCTGTGGCTGAGTGCCTTGTCGATGAAGGCCGGGTCAGTCCCGATCAGTTCATAGGCCAGCCGCAGGGTATCATTGCCATTGATCCCGAACACTGTGGTCGCGGTCAGCTTGCGGTCGGTCCGCTCGCGCGTGATCGTCTCGCCGCTGCGGTCGTCGATCAGCGAAGCTTCATGAAACCCTAGCTGCGCCGCCGGGCCCAGCACCCGCGATTTCCCCGCCGCGAAAACCTGGGTGCAGGCCGATGCACAGTATGTCTCGACATAGGTGTCGAGTTTGCGCTTGCGCACCAGCGACGCCATCAGCCGCGCCTCGAGCGTATAGCCCCCGGCGGACGACAGGTGCACCCGCCGGGCCTGCGGCGCTTTGAGCAATACCGCGTCAAACTGGTGAAAGGTCCCTTCAAAGATCATCCCCACGACATAGACCGTCTGCCCATCGGCCGAGACTGTGATCGAGGCGGTTTTGACCTTTTCGGGAGCTTTGGCTGCCACCAGCAGTGGCGGCGAAACTGGCGCTTTATCAGCTTGCGCCGACAAGCTGGTCGCGCCCGGGACGCCGCTGATGAGCGCCAGCAAAGGCAAGGCAATCAGGCTGGTGCGGCGTTTCATGGCGGTGAAAATGCCACAAACCACCAGCTTGGCAAGCAAACAACCGTGCAAGCGGTTGGAACCGGACGGCGAAACTGGCATAGCGCCGCCAAGATCAAAAAATGCCGGGAGTGGGTATGTCTCGTTATGTCGGTGCCATCGATCAAGGCACCACCAGCACACGCTTTATCGTGTTCGATAGCGGCGGGGCGATTATCGCCTCGGCCCAGATGGAACACGCCCAGATCATGCCGCAGCCCGGCTGGGTCGAGCATGATCCGAATGAGATCTGGAGCAACACCCGCGAAGTGATCGGCGCGGCGCTGGCCAAGGCCGAGTTGACCCCGGCCGATCTGGCCGCAGTGGGGATCACCAACCAGCGCGAGACCAGCGTGCTATGGGACCGCGCAACCGGTCAGGCGGTCCACAATGCGCTGGTCTGGATGGATACCCGGACCGAGCAGCTTGTGGCGAAGTTCGAAGCCGAGGGCGGCCAAGACCGTTTTCGTCGCCAGACCGGGCTGCCGCTGGCAACCTATTTCTCTGGTCTCAAGCTGCGCTGGCTGCTTGATCATGTGCCCGGCGCCCGGGCTCGGGCCGAGGCGGGTGAGCTATTGTTCGGCACTGTCGATACATGGCTCGCCTGGAACCTGACTGGCCAGCACATCACCGATGTCACCAATGCCTCGCGGACCCAGTTGATGAATCTGGAAACGCTCGATTGGGATGTCGACTTGCTAGCCGCTTTTGGCGTGCCGCGAGCGTGCCTGCCGACAATCCGAAGTTCAAGCGAGGTCTATGGCCCCTGCACCGGCGTGCTGGAAGGCGTGCCGCTGGCGGGTATTCTGGGCGATCAACAGGCCGCGCTGTTCGGGCAGGCTTGCCTGTCCTCTGGCGAGGCCAAGAACACCTATGGCACCGGCTGCTTCATGCTGATGAACACCGGCGAACGGCCGTTCCCCTCAACCCATGGCCTGCTGACCACGCTGGGCTACAAGCTCGGCGATGCCCCAGCGGTCTATGCGCTCGAAGGCTCGATCTCGATTTCGGGCGCGCTGGTGCAGTGGCTGCGCGATAACCTCGGTCTGATCGCCAACGCGATCGAGATCGAGGCGCTGGCGGCCAGCGTGCCTGACAACGGCGATGTCTATTTCGTCCCGGCTTTTTCCGGGCTCTATGCGCCGCATTGGGATGCCAGCGCGCGCGGGGTGATCGCCGGGCTGACCCGGTTCGCGACCAAAGCCCACCTGGCCCGGGCGGTGCTCGAGGCGACCGCGTTTCAGGTTCGCGAAGTGCTCGATGCGATGACTGCGGATTCGGGCGTCGCAATCAAGGAGTTGCGCAGCGACGGCGGGATGGTGGTCAATGAACTGCTGATGCAGTTCCAGTCCGACCTGCTCGGCGTGCCGGTGGTCCGCCCCAAAGTCATTGAAACCACCGCGCTGGGCGCCGCTTACGCTGCTGGCTTAGCAGTCGGATACTGGGCCTCGACCGCCGATATCACCAGCAATTGGGGCGAGGACAAGCGCTGGACCCCGGCCATGGACGAAGCCCGGCGTGTTTCGCTCTATGCCAAATGGAACAAGGCCGTCGCGCGCAGCCGCGACTGGGTGGATTAGTCGATGGCCAAAGGTTTCAGCATGACCGCAACCAACCGCAACCGCGCCGATCTGCTGGCGCGGCTCGAGCCCTATTGGAAAATGGAGGCTGCCAATGCGCTCGCTCTGCCGTTGCTGGCGATCTATTTGAGCGGGGGGCAACTGAGCTGGATCAGCATGGTGCCGATGGCGGCGATGATCCTGCTACTAGTTATCGGTGCGCTCTATTGGCGGGGCAAGGTGCGCCAGCTGAAAGGCGGGCCGCAGAATTGGGCTGGATTGCTCCACACTCTGGCAAGGCTGCAGATGCCGGCGCTGGGCTTGACGCTGGCGGGCTGCGCCACGGCTGCGGCGGGCTGGATCGTCAGCGATCTCGCGATCGGCACACCGGACCGGCTGGTGGCCACGGGCTGCGCCATTCTCGCCGCGCTCGAATACGTCAACTACTACCACCGCCAGCTCCAGCATTTTGACAACAAGGCCGATTTCCGCCGGATGCTGGCGGGCAAGGGCTTTCGGCCATCGTGGCTGGCGCGAGACTTGGCGGCCTTGCGCAAGCCGCGCTGATTACCGCATCAGCAAAATCGAAATCCGCCGGTTGCGGGGGTCTTCCGGTTTGTCGCGGACCAGTGGCTCGCGGTCAGCGACGCCTTCGATCTTGCGGAAGCGGGCCTCGCCGATTCCCTGGCGTATCAGTGCCTGGCGGGTCGCTTCAGCCCGGCCTGCGGATAGCGACCAGTTGTTCGCACCGATGCCGCCGTTGTAGGGCAGCGCGTCGGTGTGGCCGCGGATCGAAATTCCGCCGAGTTCGCCGCCAAGCATCTCGGCAATCGCCTTGAGCAGCCCGGCGGCGTCCGGAGTCAGCACGGTGGTGCCGAGCTGGAACATCGAGAAATCAGCATCGTCGACCAGATCGATCCGGATTCCTTCGGTGGTATCGACCAGCCGCACCTGCTTGGCCAACCGCGCCAGTTTTGGATTGGAGGCGAGTTTGGCGGCGAGGGATTTTTCCATCGCCTCGCGCTTCTTGACCCGTTCGCCGCCCTCCTTGGGTCCGCCGGTGGTATCGCGCGGGATGGTCATCGACTTGGTCCCGGTCTGCCCGGCGCGGTTGGGGTAATTGTCGACATCGGTGATCGAGCTGCCGCCCAGCATCCCGTTGGACCCGGCGCTTTCCCGCTTCAGCTTGACCAGCGTCGGTGTGAAGTGATCGGCCAGCCCCTTGCGTTGTTTCTCGGTGGTCGCGCCCAGCAGCCACAGCAGCAGGAAGAATGCCATCATCGCTGTGACGAAGTCGGCATAGGCTACTTTCCAGGCGCCGCCGTGATGCCCGGCAGCGACTATCGTGATCTTCTTGACAATGATCGGCGGGAGCGGTGCGTCTTTGGCCTTTTTGGGCGGTGGCATGGGTTAGCGCCCCCGCAGCGCGTCGAGCAGTTCCGACAGGCCGGGGCGGAAATCATGACCCAGGCCAGAGCGGGCGCTTTCGACAACCAGCGGCTGGGGCCAACCGTGCAAGGACGCGATGATCACCTGTTTGACCGCGTGGAAGATCTGCTCGTCGGCCTCAATCACCTGTTTCAGCCGCCCCGCCATCGGTGCGACGATGCCATAGGCCAGCAGCACCCCCAGGAAGGTTCCGACCAGCGCCGAACCGATCATCCCGCCCAGCACCGACGGCGGCTGGTCGATCGAACCCATGGTCTTGACCACGCCGAGCACCGCGGCGACGATCCCCAGTGCGGGCAGGGCATCGGCCAGCCCTTGCAGGGTGTGCTGCGGCTCGTGAAATTCGTGGAAGTGCTGCTTCAGCGCATTGTCCATCACTTCCTCGACCGCGTGGACCTCCAGCGTGCCGGAAGAGACCACGATCAGCGTCAGCGTGTCGCAGATCAGCGAGGTCAGCGCGTGATTGGCCAAGAGCCGCGGGAACTCAGCGAATATCGCCGAATTGGCCGGTTCCGTGACATGACTTTCCAGAGCGACCGGACCTTCGGCGCGGAGTAGCTTCATCAGCTTGGTGGCCAGGATGATCGCGTCGATGTGATCCTGCTTGGTGTGCCTGGGCCCCTTGAACACTTTCGCAAACCCGCCGCCCAGCGCTTTCAGCCCATGCAGGTTGTTGCCGGTCACCAATGCGCCCAGCGCCGCACCGCCGATGATCAGCATTTCGTGGGGCAAGGCGTGCAGAACCGGCCCCAGCGCACCGCCGGTGAGCGCGAAGCCGCCGAAGACCATGACGATCAGAATGACAATGCCGATTGCGGCGTACATGAACTGCTACCCTCCGGTGTGTGGTGATGCGTGGCGCGCAGATCAGCGCAGGAAATCGAACAGGTTGAGCGAAGACAGGCGGGCAAAGCTGGCCTGACTGGCCTCAAGCACGGTCATGGTTTGTTGCAGCTTGGAAACCGCTTCGGTCAGATCGGTGCCGCCGACATCGGCCTGCTCCTGTGCGCGCAGTTCGCCCATCTGGGACCGGCGCTGCGTGTTGAGGTCGATCCAGTTGAGCCGGGTGCCGACCACAGTTTGCTGCGTGGTGAGCGTCTCCAGCGCCGTATCAAGACCGCCCAGCGCATCACGCGCGGCCTGCGCCGGATCGGCCGCAGCCCTGTCCAGATCGGCGGCCAGACCCTTGACCAGCGCGAACAGGTTGGTCGCGCTAAAGTTCAGGAACTCTGGCCCGGTCAGCCCGCGGGTAACGCTCTGGCCATCGCCGAGCGGCAGTTCGCTGGCGGTGGGAGTGCCAATGTAAACGGCATTTCCGGCGCCATCGAGCATATAGGCATCACCAGTCGCATCGCCGCCGAACAGCGCGTGTCCGGCGCTGTCGCGGGTGTTGGCCAGGCGAACCAGCTCGCCGCTGATCGCAGCGATTTCGGTGGCAATCCCGGCGCGCTGGGCGTTGGAGAGGACGCCGTTGGCGGCCTGCGTCGCCAGTTCCTTCACGCGGATCAGCGAATCGGCGAAGCTTTGCAGGGCCGTATCGGTCAGCGCCAGATCGCTGCTGGCCCGCGCTGCGATTGACAGGTCGACCGCAGCAAAAGCTTCGGCCCGGCCCAGCCTGCGCAGCCGCGAAGCCGCAACCGGATCGTCCGAGGATCGCTCCAGCCGCTGCCCGCTGCCGATCGCGACCTGCAGCGCCTCGGCCCGGCCGCGCAAGGTGGTCTGATCGCGGTTGAAGCGTTCGTAAAAGGCGTTGGTGCTGACACTGGTCACAGGCTTCGCTCCTCAGCTGCTATCGGATTGCCAGAAGGGTGTCGAACAGGTCGGCCGCGATCTGGATCGCTTTGCCGCTGGCCTGAAATGCCTGCTGAAAACGGACGAGATTGGCGGCTTCTTCATCGAGGTTGACCCCGGCTTGCTGGTCGAGCGCGATCCGGGCAAATCCGGCGATGGCGTCCAGAGCCTCGCTGGTGGTGCGGCGGCTCTGGGTCGCGCTGGAAACCTGAAACAACAGCGCGTCGATCTGGCCCGATATGTCGGCAGTGCTCAGCGCGCCGCGTAGCGCCGCGAGATTGGCGGGATCGCGGCTGCCGGCCGCCGCGCCTGCCGGAGCAGTGGCGAGGCCAGCCCCCGAAGTGAGCGCAACGCCGATATCGGCGGCGGTAGTGCCCGAAAATAGCGGTTGGCCGGGGCTGCCATCGAGCGCAACGCCGCTGCCTTGCGCGCCGTTGGCCGCGCTAATCAGCGCGACGGCGATGCCGTCCAGCGCGATACGATTGTCGCGAACCAGCACCAGTCCCTGGGCCTGCCCGGCCAGAGTCCCGCCCGACAGCGTCACCGCGCCCGCACCATTGGCGAACGACAAAGTGCCATCGGCGGCAGTGGTCATTACCAGCGGATCGACCGTCCCGCCCGCCACCAGCGGCGGTCCGGCAACGCCGCCGATCCGCACGGTCACGGTCTGATCGGGTCCGAAGGTGGTGGCAATATCGCCATAACCAGAGATCTGCCCCAGCAGCCCGTCGCGTTGGTCGAGCAGCAGGACATGATCGGCGGTGCCGGCGGTCGAGCGGGCCAGTTGCAGGTTGGTCCGGGCCAGTTCTCCCGCCAACCGGTTGACCTGATCGGTGCCATCGGTTGCGGCAAATTTCAGGCCGCTCGCGACAGTGTTGAGGCCTTGTTCGGCCAGATTGAAGGTTCGCGTCAGCGTGCGGGCCTGCTCCAGCGCGGCGGTCCGCAGCGAGGGATCGACCGGATCGGCCGTCAGCTGCTGCAAGGCTTCGTCCAGCGCGGTCATCGCCGGGAACAGGCCGGATTGCTCGATCGCGGCCTCGACGTTCTGGTAGGCGGTCAGCTCGGTTTCCGCACGGGCGGCGTCGGCGCCGGTGCGGCGCACTTCGCTTTGGCGAAAGGCGTCGACATTGCGGACCATGCCATCGGTCCGCACCCCCGAGAAAGAAAGATCGCCGACCTGACCCATCCCACCGGCCGAAGCCAGCTCGCTCAGCCGGACCGAGCGCCGGACATAGCCCGAGGTACCGGCATTGGCGATGTTGTGCGCGGTCACATCGAGCGCGATCCGCGCGGCGCGGATGCCGGAGGAGGCGATGTTGAGCAGGTCAGAGGCCATGGCTTATCGCTTTCCCAACTGGGCGGAAGTCGGCGCGGGGCCTTCGACAGGCTCAGGCTGAGCGGGGTTTGGGGCAAAACCTTCACCCGCTCGGGCTGAGCCTGTCGAAGCCCCCGGTGCGAGATTGCGGATCAGCTGCGCTTCGATCAGCTTGCCGAACCCGAACGCGCCGTTCTGCGCCGCGAGATCGGCAAAGTGCTCGTCCTGCATCGTGCGAAAGGTGTCGAGCGCCTGCCCGCCGAGCAGTTCGCCACCAAAATCAGCCTTGCGCGCGGCGGCCAGCATCTGCCGCAGAAAGATCGCCTCAAATTGCTTGGCGGCGCCTGCCAATTGCGCGCGGTCGGTGCCGTGGCTGGCGGTCAGACTGCCACTGGCGAGTAGTGGGGATGAAACCGGGGTCATATCACCACCACTTCGGCTTTGAGCGCTCCGGCCTGTTTCAGCGCCTCGAGGATCGCGACCAAATCGGGCGGGCTGACGCCGAGCAGGTTGAGCGCATCAACCAGCTTGGCCAGACTCGCGCCGGGTTTGAAGTGGACCACGCGGGCGCCGTCCTGCTCGGCCTCAAGCTTGCTGTCCTGCTGGACCGCCGTTTCGCCCCGGCTGAACGGGGCGGGCTGGACTACGCTAGGGCTTTCGTCGATCCGCACGGTTAGTTTGCCGTGGCTGATGGCGGCGGGATAGAGCCGCACCGCGGAATTGATCACGACAGTGCCGGTGCGCGAATTGATTACCACCCGGGCCGGAGCCTCGGCCGGAGTGACATCGATCATTTCGACCTCGGCCATTCGGCTGGCGCGGCTATCGGGATCGGGCGGCAATTGCAGCGAGACAGTGACGCCGTCGACGATTGTGGCAGAACCTGGCCAGCGCCGGTTGACCGCGTCGCGGACCCGCGTCGCGGTCAGGAAATCGGACTGGTAGAGGTTCCAGCGCAGGCTGGTCCCGGCATCGAACCCGGTTGCCACCGTGCGCTCGACACTGGCGCCATCGGCGATCCGGCCGACCGTGGGCACATTGACCGTCAGCTTCGATCCGTCGGCGCCTGAAATGCCAAGGCCGCCGACCGCCAGGTTGCCCTGGGCCATCGCATAGATCTGGCCGTCCGCGCCATAGAGCGGGGTCATGATCAAGGCCCCGCCGCGCAAGCTCTTGGCCTTGCCGATGGCCGAGACGGTCACGTCAATGCGCTGTCCGGGTTTGGCAAAGGCCGGCAGATCGGCCGTGATGATCACCGCAGCGGCATTCTTCAACGCCGGGTTTACGCCGGGCGGCAGTTGCACCCCGACCCGCCCGGAGACGCCGTGCATCGCCTGCGTGAGGTATTCTAGGCTGTCATCGCCGGTGCCCGACAGGCCCACGACAATGCCGTATCCGGTCAGCTGGTTAGTCCGCACGCCTTGAAACGTGCCGAGATCGCGTAACCGTTCGGCATGGGCCGGGAGGGGTGCAAGCGAGCTGAGCAGCAGCGCGGTGATTATTGTGAGGCGAAGCATCACATTCCCCTCAAAACGGACTGATAAAATTGAAAAACTTGGATAGCCAACCTTCGCGGCTGGCGCGGCTGACCGGGCCGTTTCCGGCATATTCAATCCGCGCATCGGCGACCCGGCTCGAGGCGATCCGGTTGTCGGAATCGATATCGGCCAGCCGGACGATCCCGGCGAACTGGACCCATTCCTGCCCCTGGCTCAGCATCAGACGTTTTTCCCCGCGAACCAGCGCGGTCCCGTTGGGCCGCACTTCGACAATGGTGACCGAAACCTCTCCGCCGAGCGTGCTTGATTGCGTTGCGTTTCCATCACCCTTGAACGACGTTTCGCCGCCCATTTTAAGGCTGGTGGGTTTGATGAAGCTGAGCGGGCCGGTGGCAGGCGGGGTCACCCCGAACCCGCCGGACTTGCTGCTTTTCGATCCGGCTGCTTTGGACGAGGTGATCCGTTCGGTCAGCACGATCGTCACCGGATCGCCCACCTTGCTGGCGCGGTGACCCTGATAGAGCGCGGCATAGCCATCGCCGGCGTTGAAGATCGATCCATCGGCGACGCGCGGCGGTGGAGCTGGGGCGGGCAGGGCGGCCTCGAAGCCCGGCTTGGGTTTGGGCCCGGCTTGGGCTTGGGGGCCAAAGGCAATAGCAACCAAGCCCAGCACCCCTAACCCGCTCAGCTTGAGCCTGTCGAAGGCCCGTCGTGCACCAACGGGCTTGCGGCCATGGCAGGTTGGATGCTTCGACAAGCTCAGCATGAGCGGGCGTTGAGTGATGGTCATATCTGTCCTCACAGCGTCTGGTTGGCGTTGCGGAGCATTTCGTCGACCGAGGAGATCATCTTGGAATTGATTTCGTAAGCCCGCTGACATTCGATCATGTCGACCAGTTCCTCGACCACGTTGACATTTGACGCCTCGAGCATGCCCTGCCGGATTGACCCGCGGGTGCCATCGCCCGGCGCGCCGACTTGTGCGGCGCCGCTAGCTGCAGTTTCAGCGAGGAAGTTATCGCCAAGCGCTTGCAGCCCGGCCGGGTTGGCAAAACTGGCGACGGTGATCTGGCCGATCTCGGTCGGGGTGGCGCTGGCCGATGTGGTGACCGAAACGGTACCATCAGGGCCGACCGTGATCGAAGCCGCATCTTCCGGGATCGCGATGGCCGGTTGCAGCGCATAGCCCTGCCCAGTGACAAGCTGGCCCTCGGCCGAGCGGCTGAAATTGCCCGCACGGGTATAGCCCAGCTTGCCGCCGGGTAGCTGGACCTGAAAATAGCCATCGCCATCGAGCGCGAAGTCGAGCGCATTACTGGTGGTGCTGAGCGTACCCTGCGTGGTGATCGAAGTGGTCGACTGGACCGACACCCCGGTGCCCAAGTTGAGCCCGGTCGCATAGGCGGTTTCGTTGCTGCTCTGCTGCCCGGCAATGCGGTTGTCCTGATAGGCCAGCGTGGCAAAGTTGGCGCGGTCGCGCTTGTAGCCAGTGGTGCCGATATTGGCGAGATTGTTGGCAATCACCCGCATCCGGGCGTCTTGCGCTTCGAGGCCCGTGCGGGCGACGTGGAGGGCGGAAGTGGGCATGATCTTGTCCTTTTTTGCTTAGGAGAGCCGCATCAGACTCGCGCCGCCCTCATCGAGCTCTTTGGCAGTGGCGATCAGTTTGGTGCGCATTTCGAACAGGCGCTGGGCTTCGACCATTTCGACCAGCACTTCGCTGGGCCGGACGTTCGATTGTTCCAGCGTGGCAGGAACCAGCCGGCCCTCGGCATCGGCGGGCAGAGCGCCGCCACCCACGACCCGGAACAGCCCATCGAGGCCTTTCTCGATCCGGCTTCCGCTCCATGAGGCGAGCTTGATCCGGTCCACTTGCTGCGCCGGGGTATCTGGCGCCGCTGGATTGGCCACCAGCACGGCGCCATCTGCGCCGATGCTGACGTCGCTGCCGGGTGGAACCGAAATCGGCCCACTTTCCCCAATCACCGGAAAGCCCTCGCCGTTGGTCAGCAGGCCGGTCGGTGAGACACTCAGATCGCCGCGCCGGGTATAGGCCTCGCTGCCATCGGGAGCCTGCACCGTCAGCAGCGCCTGACCTTGCATTGCCACATCGAGCGCCCGGCCGGTCGGGACCATCGGCCCCGCTTCCATCCGCGCACCGCGCACTGCGGCATCGCTCATCGAGCGGACCTGCAGACTGGGGCCGACCAGCGTCATCGGGGTCTGTGCCATTACTTCGGAGCGGAACCCGACGGTTTGCGAATTGGCCATGTTGCTGGCGATCATTCGCTGGCGCGCCATCGACGCGTTCATGCCGGTAACGGCGGTCCAGATCATGCGGTCCATGGTCTAGGCCTTAGGACCGTAGGTTGATGACGGTTTGCGACAACTGCGTGGCCGTATCGATCGCCTTGGCGTTGGCCTGGAAATAGCGTTGGGCGGTGATCAGCCCGACCATTTCCTCGGCAATATCGACATTTGACTGCTCGAGGCTGCCCGACATGATGTTGCCGAACCGTGCGGCGCCGGGCTGGTTATAGGTTGCCGCACCCGAAATTCCAGTTGATTGCCAATCCTGATTGCCAACCTGCAGCAGACCGCCCGGCGCAACGAATGCGGCGAGTGCCAGTTTGCCGACCGATTGCGTGGTGCCGTCGGCGTAAGACGCCACCACCGAGCCATCGACCTTGACGATCACCCCGACGAAATCCGAACCTGCCCCGTTGACCAACGGCAGCACAGTGTCGGCAGGAGTCAGCGAAGTGACATTGCCCGCGGCATCGACTGGGAGCGACTGCAACCGATCACCGCTGGCATCGGTAACAAACCCGGCACCATCGAGTGTGAAATTGCCGTTGCGGGTGTAGAAGGTCTTGCCGGTGATCGGGCTGACCTTGGTGAAAAATCCTTCGCCATCGATGGCCAGGTCCAGCGCCGCGCCAGTCTGCTGGACCGGGCCGAGCGAGAAGTTCTGATCGATCGAGGCGACCGTGGCGCCGATCCCTTTGACCAGCCTGGGGTTGGTCGAGGCCGAGCTCGAGACGATATCGGCAAAGTTGATCCGGCTTTTCTTGAATCCGGTGGTTTCGGCATTGGCCAGATTGTTGGCGATAACCGACAGTTCGGTCTGCGCGTTCTTGAGGCCATTGAGGGAGGTATAGAACGACATGGGGTTCTCCTAGGCTGGGGTCTGGGGTGTCTGGGCGGACAGCACGGCATCGAGCTGAGCCGAGATCGTTTTAAGCGTGTTGTTCATGTTCTCGATCCCGGACAACGAGGAGAACTGGGCCATCTGGGCGATCGTCTCCTTGTTATCGACCGGGTCGGTCGGATCCTGATTTTTCAGCTGGGTGGTGAGCAGCCGAATGAAGTCGGCCTGACCCAGGGTTTGGCTGGCCGGCTTGGCACTGGCCGTGCTGGTTGCGGAGCTTACGGAACTGACCATTATTTCATCCTCCCAATCACTTCATTCTAAGGGTTTCGAGCATCAATTGTTTGGCGGTGGACAAAGCCTCGACCAGATTCTGGTACTGGCGCGAGGCGTCGAGCATCTCGACCATCTCGGCATTCTCATCGACCGGGGCGGTCCAGATATTGCCCTCGTTATCGGCGAGGGGATGGTCGGGGGCATATTGCTTGACCGGCGCCGCCGTGCTGCGCAGCGTGCCGCTGACATTGACGGTCGAAAGGCCGGTTGCCTTGTCGTACTGTTCGGCAAAGACCGGACGGATCGGGCGATAGGCCTCGGCCTCGGTCCCGGTAACCGAGCCGGCATTTGCCAGGTTTGAAGCGGCGGCGTTCATCCGCACCAGCTGGGCTGACATGGCGCGTTGGGCCACGCCGAACAGGCTCATCCCGGCCATGGTCAATCGCCCTTCAGTGCGCGGGTCAGGGTATCGATCCGGCCGCGAATGAAGCTGAGCGTGGCCTGATAACCCGTCGCGGTTTCGGCGAAGGCAACCTGCTCGGTCGCCATTTCCACCGTGTTGCCATCCAGCGAGGGCATCACCGGCACACGATAGCGGGTGGCGGCAGTGGCGGCGACGTCAGGGGCCATGCCCGACCCACTGGCTGTCAGCGCCGCGCCGAAATCGATGTCGCGGGCCTTGTAGCCGGGGGTCCCGGCATTGGCGATGTTGCTGGTAATCAGCCCCAGCCGCTGCGAGCGCAGCTGCAAGGCGTCTCCATGAATTCCGAACAGGCTGCCCATCGGCATCTCCAATCGCAAGTGTGCGGGATGGGTGTTCGCAAACACCGTGCCAATCGCGGAAATGGCGAATTTGGGGGCTTGGGACCGGCTGCGGGCGGCAAGGCTTTGCCGGATCGCGGCAAAGTTCGGCCAGACCCTGAAAAGTCCGGCGCGGTGCCGTCCTTCGCTGTGAAGGAGTGCCCGTGCGATGAACCTGATGAACCTTGTCGATGGCCCGTCGGCCACGATCGTGCTGGGCGGAACCTTGATCGCGACTGTGCTGCGATCAGGGATCGGCGATTGCCGCACTACGCTGGTCCAACTGGCCGGTCTGGGCGGCAGCCGCTTCGATGCCGACGCAGCGCGGTCTGAGCTGGCCCAGCAGATCCAGGAAATCCACAAGGATGGCCTGCTCCGCGCAGTCCCGCATCACTTTGGCGATAGCGAGTTCGATGAAGCGACCGATGCCCTGATCGGCAATCGCACCGTCGCCGCGTTGCTCGCCGCGCACGAAAAGCACAAAGCCCGGCGGCTGGGCGAGAGCACCCGCGCGGTGCGGACCATGTCCCAGGCAGCCGAACTGGCACCTGTCTTCGGCTTAGCTGGAACGCTGATATCGCTTAGTCAGCTGCCCACCGGCGGGATGGCGCAGGGCGCGATCTCCGGGGCGATTTCGATGGCGGTGATCACCACCTTGTACGGGTTGCTCTGCGCCAATCTGGTTTTGGCCCCACTGGCCCGAATGATCGAGCGCGCCGCATTGGCTGAAGAACGCGTCCGGCAGGATCTGATCGACTGGCTGGCCGGGCAAGTCGCCGATGCCTGCGGCCCGCGCACCGAACCGGCGCGGCCTGAGCGATACGAGCGCCCAACTGTCGTTTCGCTGGAGACGGCGTGAACGCGCGTGCGGGCAGCGGCTGGCAGACCGTGCTGGCCGATCTGTCGCTGATCTTGTTCATCGTCATGGCCTCGGCCGTGAACGAGGCGCCAGCCAATTCGCCTCCTCCTCCTTCGCAAGCTGCCATGCTGCCCGCATTGGGCGATCCGGTAGCGTTCTGGCGAGACGGAGCGGGCGCACCCCCGCTCAAGGAGTGGCTGGTCACCGCCGCCGCCGATCCGCGGCTGCGGCTGACCATCATGGCCCCGCCGGCCGAAGCTGAAGCAGCCCTTGCAATGGCAGCGCAGGCGGGGCGGCCGGTCCGCATCCTGATCGATCCTACCGCGACCACGCTAGTCGCCGCGTTGACCTATGATCAACCGCCGCTGGCACAAGGCTTGCAGCAAGCATCGGCGAAGGAGACCAACCGATGATCCGCAAACTCGTTTTGATAGCTGCGCTGGCCGCTGCCCCCGCTGCGGCCCAGTCTGGCTATGTCGATCTGGCGGCGATCGACCGCGCAGTCGATCAGTTTACCGGAGTGCCCCAAGGCGCGCCGGGCGGCGCTGCGCTGCCGATCGACCGGCGGCTTAAACTCGCGCCGTGCCGCACAGCGTTGGCGCTGGGCTGGTACGGAGCGCGGCGTGACACGGTTGAAGTGGCCTGTCCGATGGCGGGGGGCTGGAAGCTCTACGTGCCGCTGGCCGGATCAGCCACCGGCGCTGCCGCCGTCCCGCTGATCACGCGTGGTGATGCCATCACGGTTGCTGTTCGCGGCGAAGGCTTCGCTGTCTCGCAGCCCGGAGAAGCGATGGAGTCTGGGGCCGAAGGGGCCTGGATCAAAGTCCGCACGCTTGGCCCCAATGCGCCGGTACTGCGTGCTAAGGTACTGCGACCGGGGCTGGTGGGCATCGATCTGCCGTGATCCGGCAGGGCCTTGCCGGGGCCCCTTAAAGTCCGCGCGGGGGTGCCGTTCTTGATTTGGAGAAGCAATCAAGGAGCAGCACCATGCCTCCCATCGAATTCGGGCCCAAGGGCCCCCAAGCGGCCTGCGCCGTTCGTGCGGTGGAGCCCAAGAAACTGCATTCGGGCCCGGTCGGCAGCGACCGCGCGGCTGAAGTTGCCAATCCCCATTCGGCGGTGGTGCGCAGCCGCGAACTCGATCCCGGCCAGCCGCCGGTCGATGTCGAACGGGTCAAGCAAATCCGGCAGGCCATCGAAGAAGGGCGCTATCCGATCGTCCCGACCAAGGTGGCCGATGCGATGATTGCAGCAGGTCTGCTGCTTAGGAGCGGGAAATGAGTGGAACGGCTGCCATGCGTGAAAGTCTGCGGCAGATGATTGCCGTGTTACAGGCCGAGCGGCAGGCGCTTGCCGGGCTCGATCTCGACGCGATCATGGGCTGCGCGAATGACAAGGTCGAGCTGTGCGGAACTCTCGACGATTGCGGGCCGTTCGCGGCCAGCTTTGCCGCCGACGAAGAATGCCGCGGTCTGCTTGATGCAGCACGGCGGATGAACGAGGTAAACCGCCAGGTTCGCAACTTGATCGCGGCCAATGTCTCGGCCCGGCTTGATGTCCTGACCGGCAGTCCGGCGCTCTACCGCGCGGGCAATCCTGGGCTTTCCAGCTATACCTATACGGGGACGCGGGCCTAAACTGGCACGACCCTTGCTGAACCACTCCCGATGTCCATTTGCATCGGGAGCCAGGTTTGAGCGACGCCGCACCACTTGCCAGCACTGCACCGCCCGCAGCCCGGCCCGACGTCCGCTCCTCAATTGCGCGGGCTTCGGCGGCGACTGGAATCGATTTTGGTTATCTGCTGGGTCAGGCAAAGCTCGAATCGAACCTTAACCCCAATGCCCGCGCCGGCACATCAAGCGCGGCCGGGCTGTACCAGTTCACCAATGGCACGTGGCTGACCACGCTCGACCGGCATGGCGCCAGCCATGGCTATGGCTGGGCCGGGGCGGCGATCGAACGGGGCAAGGTCCAGAATCCGGCGCTGCGCCAGCAGGTCATGGCGCTGCGCTATGATCCCGAGGCTTCGGCGCTGATGGCGGCAGAACTGGCCAGCGACAACCGCGATGTGCTGGTCGGGGTGTTGGGGCGCGAACCCGATCCGCCCGAGCTCTACCTCGCGCATTTTCTGGGTGCGGGCGGGGCCAGCAAATTTCTCGCCGCGTTGCAATCCGATCCCGGCCAAAGCGCCGCCGCGTTGTTTCCGCAGGCGGCTGAGGCTAATCGCGGGATCTTCTTTGCCGCCGGCGGCGCGCCGCGCTCTCTGGGCGAGGTGATGGGCCTGATCCGCAGCAAAATGGCGCGGGCGATGGGGGATGATGGCGGTGCGCCAATGCTCGCCTCCGCGACGGAAAGCGGCTGGGGGTGGGGCGGCAATCCCGGTCCTGAACTTCGAAGCCCGGCCCTATCCACCCAGCAGCAGCCTGCGCCCACGCAGCGCCCCTCCATGGCAGATACGCTGGCCGCGACCTTTGGGGGTAATGCGATGTCTGCTCCGGCCCATGTCCGCATCGCCTATGGCAAGATGAAGGCGTTCGGGCTGTGAAGGCCTTGCTCTCGCGCTTTTCGATCAGCGCCTTTGCGCTCCCGGCAGGCATTCTGACCCTGATTGGGCTGATGGTGGTGCCGACCCCGGCGCTGGTGCTCGACGTGTTCTTTGTCCTCAATATCGCGCTGTCGGTGGCGATCTTGATGGCGGCAATGAATGCCGAAAAGCCGCTTGATTTCAGCTCATTTCCGTCGGTTTTGCTGTTCGCGACACTGCTGCGGCTTTCGCTCAACGTCGCCTCGACCCGGGTGGTGCTGGTGCATGGGCATGAGGGCGGCGCGGCGGCTGGCCATGTGATCGAGGCGTTCGGCGCATTTCTGGTCGGCGGCAATTTCGCGGTCGGGCTGTTCGTGTTCATGATCCTGATGATCATCAACATGGTGGTGGTCACCAAGGGCGCGGGCCGGGTTTCCGAAGTCTCTGCCCGCTTCACGCTTGATGCCTTGCCGGGCAAACAGATGGCAATCGATGCCGATCTCGCTGCCGGGCTGCTGACCGCTGACGAAGCCAAGGCCCGCCGCCGTGAAGTGGCGACCGAGGCTGACTTCTATGGCTCGATGGATGGTGCCAGCAAGTTCGTCAAAGGCGATGCGATCGCCGCGTTGCTGATCCTGGGGACCAACATCATTGCCGGTTTCGCGCTGGGCATGATCAGCCACGGGCTGAGTGCTGGCCAAGCCGCCGAGGTCTATGTCACTCTGGCGGTCGGCGATGCGCTGGTCGCGCAGGTGCCTTCGTTGCTGTTGTCGATCGCAGCGGCAATCATCGTCACCCGCGTTTCGGATAACCGGGACCTTGCCGGGCAGATCGGTGGCCAGCTGGCTAACCCGAGCACCTGGCTGCCAGTGGCGGTGATCCTGGGCGCAATCGGGGCGATCCCGGCCATGCCGCAAACGATCTTTCTGCCCGCCGCCGGGCTGGCGGGATGGCTGTGGCATAGCCTGAGCAAACGGGCCGCGCGGCCGGCACCGATGGCCGAAGCGGCGCCACCGCCGGATCCGGGCCGGATCGAACTGGCCGATGTTTCGGACCATACGCTGGTGACGATCGAGCTAGGCTACGGCCTGGTCCATCTGGTCGACGATCGGCGCGGATCGCCGCTGGTCGCGCGGATTACCGGAGTGCGCAAACAACTGAGCCAAGGCTTCGGCTTTGTCGTGCCGCAGTTCCGGGTCCGCGACAGTCTGGACCTGCCGCCCAGCGAATACCGGATTCTGCTCGGCGGTGTCCCGATTGGCGGCGGGGTGCTGCGTGCCGACAAGATTCTGGCGATCGATTCGGGTGAAGTTCGGACCGGCAGCAACCTGCCCGGCGAACCGACGCTTGACCCCAGCTTTGGCTGTCCAGCGCTGTGGATTGATCCCGCCGCCCGCGATCTGGCGATTGCCGAGGGCTATCTGACCGTCGATGCCTCAACTGTCGTCGCGACCCAGCTCAACCAGCTACTGGGCGACCGCCCGCAGGCGCTGTTCGGCCCCGACGAGATGAAAGCGATCCTCGACGCGGTGAAGGACCATTCGGCCGGGCTGGTCGATGCGCTTCTTCCGCAGCCGCTGAGCCTGGCGGCGCTGACCCGCATTTTCCGGGGGCTATTGGAAGACGGCCTGCCGATCGCTCATCCGCTGCCGATCCTGTCGGCGCTGGCGAACGCAGTGCAGCAAAGCCACGAGCACGACCGGCTGATCGAACTGGTCCGCTCGGAGCTCGGCGGCATGATCGTCGGACGGATTTGCGGCCCGGCGCAGCGGCTGCCGGTTCTGACACTCGATGCCCAACTGGAGGCGGCGATTGTTCAAGGGCTTAGCGATCCCGTCACCGGACAACCGGTGATCGAGCCTGACCTGGCGCGCGGGATCGGCGAACACGTCGCCGCGCTGGTGGGCGAACGCGGTGCTGCTGCGCCGCCAATGGCGCTGGTGGTCCAGCCGCGGGCGCGCCGCGCTCTGGCCGCGCTGCTGCGGATGCGCGCGCCGGCGGTGCTGGTGATCTCGATTGCCGAGCTGCCGCCCGCCCAACCGATCGAAGTTGTAGCCGTGATCGGCGGCCCTGCGCCGCCCCCTCCGGCGCTGCCGCCTGCCGATTCAACCCAAGAAACCGAGAGCGTCTTTGCATGATCCACGATCAGAGAAGCCTGACCCCAAGCAATCTCGTCAAAGCGGTCAACCCCGCCAGCGCCTATCGCGGTGACCACGCCGAACGGATCCGCCGGTTCGTGCCGATGGTCCGCCGCCTCGCCTGGCATATGCACGGCGGGGGGCGACAAGGCATCGAGCTTGATGATCTGATGCAGGCCGGGATGGTCGCGTTGACCGAATGTGCCCAGCGTCACGCTGGTCCCGGCGAGGATGGCTTTGCCGCCTACGCGAAAATGCGGGTGCGCGGGGCGATGGTCGATCTGGTTCGCCGTCAGTTGCCGCTGTCGCGCGGCGGGGCCGAACGGCGGCGCCAGCTGCGTGAGGGGGAGACCCGGCTGCGCGGCGAATTGGGCCGTGATCCCGACGGCGCCGAACTGGCCGCAGCCTTGGGGGTCAGCGAAGCTGAACTGGCAGCGTTGCGCAGTGCGGCCGAGCCGGTCCGGCTCGAATCGCTGGATGAGGCCTATTCGGACAGCGATCTGGCCTATGCCGATGCCCGGCCCGGCAGCTTCGATATGCTGGCCGATGCCGAATTGCGCGAAAGCGTGGCTGCGGCGATCGGCCAATTGCCGGATCGGCTGCAACTGATCGTACAGCTCTATTTCGTCGAGGAGCTCAATCTGGCCGAGATCGCTGAAACACTGTCAGTATCGGTGCCGCGGGTACACCAGCTCAAAGCGCAGGCGATTGACAAGTTGCGGGCTGAATTGGCCCAAGTGGCAGAAATCATCTGACTTGCACTTTGTCAGGCAGGGGGCCAAGGCAATGCCATGTCCGCCTGCGATACCTGCGCCGTCCGCAACCGCGCCATCTGCTCGTCGCTTGATAACGAGGAGCTTAAGGCGCTCAATATGATTGCGCGCCGCCGCACGCTGGAGCCGGGCGAATCGTTGATCTGGGAGGGGGACGATTCGATCCTCGTCGCCAATGTCGTCGAAGGCGTGCTCAAACTTTCGACCGGAACCGAAGACGGCCGCGAGCAGATCGTCGGGGTAGTCTATCCCTCTGATTTCATCGGCCGTCCATTTGGGTCAACTTCAGGCCACGGTGTCACCGCCCTGACCCATGCAACCGTTTGTGTGTTTGCCCGCCGCGATTTCGATGCCTTCGCCAGTGAACATCCAGCGCTAGAGCACAAGTTGCTGCAACGCACGCTGGCTGAACTCGATCGGACCCGGCGCTGGATGCTGCTGCTCGGCCGCAAATCGGCGAGTGAGAAGCTGGCGACATTCCTGCTCGAAATGTCCGAGCGATTGGTCGAACCGGGTTGCAGCGAAGTATCAGACGTTCCGCTGACACGCTTTGCCTTGCCGTTTTCGCGCCAGCAGGTGGCCGATGTGCTGGGATTGACGATCGAAACCGTCAGCCGCCAGTTCACCCGGATGAAAGCCGAAGGGCTGATCGACTTGCCATCCCGCCGCGAAGTCGTGATCCTCGATTGCGGTGCGCTGAGCGCCGAAGCTGGCTGACCCCCGCGGCAAAGGGAGAACTCGCGTCCGCCTGCGAAAGCTGGAGCGCGAATTCTCCCCCGCACCCTCTCGAACCCGAGAGGAGTGGTTTCAGGCGGCCAAGCTTGAAGATCGGCCGCCCAAAACTCAGAAGCGATAGGTGACCCCGCCCGACAGAACCCACGGGTCAAGCTTGTGTTTGGTGGTCAGCACTTCGGTGCCCCCAGCATTGAACACGTGCAGCCGGGTATTCATGAAGTACCGCTTGGCATCGAGGCTAACCCCAAAGCCGTCGCTACCGAGCGGAATATCGACCCCGGCTTGCAGGGCAAATCCGATGTGGGTGTCAAGCTTGACCCGGGTTCCGCCCAGCGAGGCAGTGGTCGCGCCCGGCTTTTCGTCGATAAAGAAGAACGCCGACGGACCGACCCCGACATAGGGTTTGACCCCGCCACCAGCGTTGAAGTGATACTTCAGCGTGACCGTGGCCGGCAGGATCATCACATGATCGAGGATTGTCGCGCCGCCAATGGCCCCGGCGCCTTTGACGCCATGCGTGGTCAGGCAGCAGATCGTTTCGACCGAAACGTTGGGCGTAGCGAAGTATTCAATCGCCACTGTCGGCACGACATTGTCATTGGCATAAGTTTGGCTGCCAGCCGGAAGGCCGATTGCATTGTTCTCCAGCGCGGTGATCTTGCCATCGGGCAGGACGCCGGTGGCCAGTACCTTGACCTGAACTTTACCGTCGGCGTCACCGGCCAGAGCCGGGCTGGACAGCATGGTTGCGGCCGCAAGGGCTGCGGCGAGTGTCAGCTTATTCATAAATCCCTCATTGCGCGCCGTAGTGGCTGGCCGATCCAGCCCAGGGTTGTTGCGGCGCCCTGGCTGCAATCGCCCATGCTGCAGTTGCAATCATTGATCCCGCGCAATTTTTGACGGTTTTCGGGGAATAATCTGTTTCTCCTCGGCAATTTGATCAGGGTCAATGCCGCAATGCAGCGCGCAGCCAAAAGGGAACAATATCAGTCAGCTCAAGTTGTGCTGATTCAACCCGTTCATAAGGGGAAACGGCGTATGGAATCCTTGGTAGCCCGCGCTGGCTGGTGGCTGGTAGCGCTTTTGGCCGCGTTGCTAATGTTCGTGAATGCGCTCGACGCGCCTTTTGCAGTGCACATGGCGATCTTTGCATTGGCAGCAATTGCCGGGCTGGTGACCAACCTGCGCACTTCCAACTACAAACTGGCAGCGGTCGGGTTGAAACCGGCGATCAATCAAAGCCGATATGACGATGATCTGATTCGGGCCGGGGTGATCCTGACTACCTTCTGGGGCTGTGTCGGGTTTCTGGTCGGGTTGTTTATCGCCCTGCAGTTGGCCTTCCCGGTGCTCAACATGGGGTTTGAATATACCACATTCGGGCGGTTGCGGCCTCTCCACACCAGCGCGGTGATCTTTGCCTTTGGCGGGACCGCGTTGATCTCGACCAGCTTTTACATCGTTCAGCGGACCTGCCGGGCCCGACTGGCCTTGCCCGGCCTCGCCCGGTTCGTGTTCTGGGGTTATCAGCTGTTCATCGTGCTGGCCGCGACCGGCTATGTCATGGGGGTTACCCAGGGCAAGGAATATGCCGAGCCCGAATGGTATGTCGATCTGTGGCTGACGCTGGTCTGGGTGGCCTATCTGGCAGTGTTCGTGATGACGCTGGTCAAGCGCGCCGAACCGCACATCTATGTCGCCAATTGGTTTTTCCTGGGCTTCATCATTACGGTGGCGATGCTTCACCTGGTCAACAATGCCAACATCCCGGTCAGCCCATTCGGATCGAAAAGCTATCCGCTGTGGGCCGGGGTGCAGGGCGCGTTGGTCCAGTGGTGGTACGGCCACAACGCCGTCGGCTTTTTCCTGACCGCCGGGTTCCTGGCGATGATGTATTACTTCGTGCCCAAGCAGGCCGAGCGCCCGATCTTTTCTTACCGGCTGTCGATCGTTCACTTCTGGTCGCTGATCTTTCTCTACATCTGGGCGGGGCCCCACCACCTCCATTACACCGCGCTGCCCGATTGGGCGCAGACGCTCGGCATGGTGTTCTCGGTGATGCTGTGGATGCCCAGCTGGGGCGGGATGATCAACGGGCTGATGACGCTGAACGGCGCCTGGGACAAGGTCCGGACCGATCCGATCATCCGGATGATGGTGTTCAGCCTGGCGTTCTACGGGATGAGCACGTTCGAAGGCCCGATGATGTCGATCAAGTCGGTCAACAGCCTGTCGCACTATACCGACTGGACCATCGGCCATGTCCATTCCGGTGCACTCGGCTGGAACGGGATGATCACTTTCGCGGCGCTCTATTACCTCGCGCCGCGGCTGTGGAACCGGGAGCGGATGTATTCGCTGCGGATGATCAACTGGCACTTCTGGCTCGCGACGCTGGGTATCGTTCTTTACGCCTCGGCGATGTGGGTGACGGGCGTGATGGAAGGCCTGATGTGGCGCGAATACGGCGCTGACGGCTACCTCGTGAACAGCTTTGCCGAAACGGTGGCGGCCAAGTTCCCGATGTATCTGCTGCGGGCCTTTGGCGGGCTGCTTTACCTCAGCGGCGGCCTGATCATGGCTTTCAACGTGTGGCAGACGATCCTTGGCAATCTGCGGATCGAAGAACCGCTGCGCAGCGCCGCCCACGATCCCGCCCGCGATGTGCCGCTTAACGCGGCCCTGGCCCACTAAGGGGGTGACAGACAATGACTGAACCAACCAAACAAGACCTCTGGGGCCGCCACAAGAAGCTGGAGCGCAACGTCGCCCTGATGGGGGTCGCGGCTTTTGTCGTGGTCGCTATTGGCGGGATCGTGGAGATCGCCCCGCTGTTCTGGATCGATAATACGATCGAAAAGGTTGAGGGGATGCGGCCCTATACCCCGCTGGAGCAGGCCGGGCGCGATATCTACGTCCGCGAAGGCTGCTACAACTGCCACAGCCAGATGATCCGCCCGTTCCGCGATGAAGTGGAACGGTACGGGCATTACAGCCTGGCGGCGGAATCGATGTACGACCATCCGTTCCAGTGGGGCTCCAAACGGACCGGACCCGATCTGGCCCGGGTTGGCCTGAAGTATTCGGACGAATGGCACGTCCAGCATTTGGTCAATCCGCAAGCCGTGGTGCCAGAATCGGTGATGCCGCAATACGCCTTCCTGACGCAGCGCGACCTGAAGGCGGGCGACATGGGCGCTACTTTGACGGCGCTCTACCGGGTCGGAGTGCCCTATTCCGCGACCGACATCAAAAAGGCTGATGAGGACCTCAAGGTTCAGGCCGATCCGATGGCCGACAGTGCCGACTTGCAGAAACGCTATCCCAAATCGCAAGTGCGCGATTTTGACGGGCAGCCCGATCGCCTGACCGAGATGGACGCGCTGGTCGCCTATCTGCAGGTGCTGGGGACGATGGTCGATGTCAACGCGCCGGCCGCTCAGGAAGTGCTCAAGCAGGAGCGCGGCCGGTGAGCGGACATTCAACCTACGAAGCCATGCGGCATTTCGCTGACAGTTGGGGTCTGGCGTTGATGGTGCTGACCTTCCTGATCCTGTGCGCCTGGCCGTTCCGGCCCAGTGCCCGGAAACACAACGAAGAGGCCGCAAACATGATCTTCTCCGAAGACAGTGTTGGGGGTACCGAAAATGACGAAAGCTAAGGATCAGCCGTCTTCGCCCGGCAAACATATCGACGAGCCGACCGGCGTCGAAACAGTGGGCCACGAATGGGACGGCATCGAAGAGCTGAACAACCCGCTGCCGCGCTGGTGGGTGGTGACCACCTATCTGACAATCGTGTTCTCGGTGATCTACATGGTGGTTTACCCGGCGATCCCGCTGCTGAACAGCGGCACCCAAGGACTGTGGGGCTGGTCCAGCCGGGGGCAACTGACCGAGGAAATGGCTGCAGGCATCGCGAGCCGCAAGGCAGCAACAGACGCGATTGCCGCCACGCCACTCGAAGCGCTGGTCAAGGACGAGAAGCTGATGCAGCTGGCAATTGCCGGCGGGTCGGCGGCGTTCAAACAGAACTGCGTGCAATGCCACGGCTCTGGCGCGGCCGGCAGCCTGGGCTTTCCCAACCTGAAGGATGACGATTGGCTGTGGGGCGGCAACATCCACGAGATTGAACTGACCCTGCAGCACGGCATCCGCGCGGCTGATGATCCGGCCACCCGAGCCAGCCAGATGCCCAGCTTTGGCCGGGACGGCATTCTGACCGGCCCGCAGGTGAGCGACACGGCCGCTTATGTGCGCTCGCTGTCGGGCAAAGCGCCAGCCGATGCAGCAGCCCAGCGCGGCCAGGCGGTGTTCGCCGCCAACTGCGCGGTTTGCCATGGTACCGATGGCAAGGGCCTGCGGCAGTTCGGCGCGCCCAACCTGACCGATGCGGTCTGGCTATATGGCGGCCAGCCCGATCAGGTCACCGGCTCGATCACCAAGGCCCACGCAGGGGTGATGCCGGCCTGGGGCAAAAAGCTTGATCCGGTGACGATCAAGATGCTGGCAGCCTATGTGCATTCGCTGGGGGGCGGTGAAGACTTTACGGCGGCGGCGCCTGTCCCTCCTGCCAGCGGAACCGGAAATGCAAAGCCCTGACCAGATCAGTCAAAGTCCGGCTCTCTATGAAAAGCGGAAGGCGATCTTCCCCAAAGCGGTAAAGGGCCCGTTCCGCAGCTTCAAATGGCTGGTGATGGCGGTGACGCTGGGGATCTACTACATCACCCCGTGGATCCGCTGGGATCGCGGTCCCTATGCGCCCAACCAGGCGGTGCTGGTCGATCTGGCCCATCGGCGGTTCTTCATGTTCGGGATCGAGATCTGGCCGCAGGAATTCTATTTCGTGGCCGGGCTGCTGATCATGGCCGGGGTCGGACTGTTTCTGGTGACCAGCGCGGTTGGCCGGGCCTGGTGCGGCTATTCCTGTCCGCAAACGGTCTGGACCGACCTGTTCCAGCACGTTGACCGGTTCATCGATGGCGATCGCAATGCCCAGGCGCGGCTGCAAGCGGCGCCGTGGGGGCCGCGCAAGATCGCCCGGCGTGCCTTCAAGTGGACGATCTATCTGATCGTCAGTTTCTGGACCGGCGGGGCATGGATCATGTATTTCGCCGATGCGCCGACGCTGACGGTTGATTTCTGGACCGGACAGGCCGCCCCGGTGGCCTATGCGACGGTCGCCGTGCTGACTGCCACGACGTTCATTTTCGGCGGGTTCATGCGCGAGCAGATCTGCATTTACATGTGCCCATGGCCGCGCATCCAGACCGCGATGCTCGATGAAAAGAGCCTGATCGTGACCTACAAGGACTGGCGCGGCGAACCGCGCGGCTCGGTCAAAAAGGCCGAAAAGGCCCCCGATGACTTCGGCGATTGCATCGACTGCAACCAGTGCGTTGCGGTCTGCCCGACCGGTTATGATATCCGAGGCGGCCCTGACATCGCCTGCATTACCTGCGCGCTGTGCATCGATGCCTGCGACGCGGTGATGGAGCAAACCGGTCGTCCGCGCGGGTTGATCGATTACGCCACGCTGGAAGACTGCGATGCCGAGCGCAATGGCGGCACTCCGCGCCCGATCAGCAAGGCGTTGTTTCACACCCGGACGCTGGTCTACATCGGCGTCTGGGGCGCGATTGGCCTTGGGCTGCTGTTCGCACTGGGCACCCGCAGCCGGATCGATATCACGGTTCAGAAGGACCGCAACCCGCCCTATACCGTCCAATCGAGTGGTGAGGTGCGCAACGATTACACGGTCAAACTGGTCAACATGCAAAGCCGTCCGCGCGCCATGCAGGTCAGTCTGGACGGGCTACCCGGCGGCATGTTCTGGACCAGCGAAATACCGCGCGATCGGGCCGCGCGCGTTCTGACACTGACGGTCGGCGCTGACCGGGTGGAGCCGCTGCGGGTCTATGTCGTCGCGCCTGATGGGACGACCGAGCAGACGTTCAACTTCACCCTCAAGGCGCTCGACGGTGAAGGCGAAAGCGACGTCAGCGAAGTTCGGTTCGATTCGCCGAACGATGCTGACAGCCAGGAGCAATCGGAATGAAAGCCTTCACCACCGGGCCGTTCACCGGCAAACACTTCACCGTGATCATGGTCGCGTTCTTTTCTGTAGTGATCGGGGTCAATCTGCTGATGGCCCGCGCCGCCAGCTCGACCTTCGGCGGGGTGGTTGTTGAGAATTCCTATGTTGCCAGCCAGGAATTCAACACTTGGCTGGCTGAGGCCCGCAAGGAAAAGGCGCTCGGCTGGTCGGCGCAGGCAACCCGGCTGCCGGACGGACGGGTGAGCGTGGTGCTCACCAAAGCGCCGCCGGAAGGCGTCACGCTCAGTGCCGTCGCCCGCCATCCGCTCGGCCGGTCAACCGATCAAGTGCTGCGTTTCAAGCGGCAGGCCGATGGCAGTTTCAGCTCCGAACGCGCGCTTCCACCGGGCCGCTGGCGGGTGCGATTCGAAGCGGCGGCGGCAGAGCTGCGCTGGCGAACCGAACAGGACGTGCAGTGAACGCACAATCGCCCGAACCGCGCGATGCTGCATATGAGTCGACCGTGTTGGTCGTGCCGGCGATGCATTGCGGCGGCTGCATGGCCAAGGTCGAACGAGCGCTGACCGAAGTTCCGGGAGTTTTGGCCGCGCGGGTCAACCTGACCGCCAAACAGGTCCGCGCGCAGCACGCGCCCGAAGTCGAACCGGCGCAGCTGATTGCGGCGCTTGAAGCGGTTGGATTTGCCAGCCAGCCGCGTGTTGATGATCTGGCCCGCGCGCCTTCTGCCGTAAAGCCGTTGCTGGCCCCGCTGGCGGTCGCGGGCTTTGCCTGCATGAATGTGATGCTGCTGTCGGTTTCGGTCTGGTCGGGCGCTGACGGATCGACCCGCAGCCTGTTCCATTCGATTTCAGCGCTGATTGGCATCCCGGCAATTGCCTATTCCGGCACACCGTTCTTCCGCTCGGCCTATGCGGTATTGAAGCACGCGCGGACCAATATGGATGTGCCGATTTCAATCGGGATCGTGCTGGCGACCTCGCTGAGTTTCTATGAAACGCTATCCGGCGGGCACGATGCCTATTTCGATGGCGTACTGATGCTGATCCTGTTCCTGCTGGCCGGGCGCACGCTCGATGCGATGATGCGCGACAAGGCGCGGGCAGGGGTCGACGCACTGCTCAATCATGCGGCGCCGGGGGCCAGCGTGATTGCCGCCGACGGCGCGTTGGGCTGGGTCGCAGCAGCCGATTTGCAGCCAGGCATGGTGATGCGGCTGGCGGCGGGTGAGCGGCTGGCAGCGGACGGCGAGATCATTGGCGGGACCAGCACCTTCGATCAATCGCTGCTGACCGGGGAAAGCGCGCCGGTCGCTGCCGGGATCGGGGCTGTGGTCCATGCCGGAACGCTCAACCTCGACGCGCCGGTCGATGTCCGGGTGACGGCGGCGGGAGCCGATACCTCGCTGGCGGAGATTGCCCGGTTGATGGACGCAGCTGATCAGCCGCGCTCGGTCTACGTCCGGATCGCCGATCGCGCCAGCCGGCTCTATGCCCCGGCGGTGCACACGCTCGCCGCGCTCAGCTTTATCGGTTGGATGCTGGCGGGAGCGGGAGTCTATCAATCGCTGGTGATCGCCATCGCCGTGCTGATCATCACCTGCCCCTGCGCGCTGGGGCTGGCGGTGCCGGTGGCGCAGGTCGTCGCCAGCGGAGCGCTGATGCGCGAGGGAATCATGGTCAAGGACGGCGGCGCGATTGAGCGGCTGGCGGCGATTGACCGGGTCCTGCTCGACAAAACCGGATCGCTGACCACGGGCAAGCCTGAACCCGATCCGGCGATCATCGCCGCGCTGGACAGCGATGCCGCAGCGGTCGCGCTGGGCCTCGCTTCGCACAGCCGCCATCCCCACTCACGCGCGATTGAGGCGGCGCTGCTGGCTCGGGGCTACCGCGCCGGTCAGGTCGAAGGCGTCACCGAAACCGCCGGAATCGGACTTTCGGGCAGCTGGAACGGGCGCAAGGTTTCACTCGGCCGCAGCGATCAGGCCGATGTCGTTTCCACTACGCTGCGGATCGCAGGCCGCGGCGATATTCTGATCCCCATGACCGAACAGCTGCGGCCCGATACCCCCGCAGCGCTGGCCCGGCTGGGGGCGATGGGCCTCGAAGTGTCGCTGCTGTCGGGTGATAATGCCGCAGCCGTTGCCGATGTCGCGCGCGAGGTTGGCCTGCCCGCGCGGGCGGTGGCTAGCCCGGCCGACAAGCGCGATGCGATTGCCGCGCTCCAGCGCCAAGGACACAAAGTGCTGATGGTCGGTGATGGGCTCAATGATGGTCCGGCGCTGGCCGCAGCCGATGCTTCGATCGCGCCGGGTAGCGCCAGCGATGTCGGGCGGCAGGCGGCCGACCTTGTGTTCCTGGGAGATTCGCTGCTGGCCCTGCCGCGCAGCGTGATTGCCGCCCGGCGGACGATGCGGGTGGTGAAACAGAACTTTGCGCTGGCGATTGGCTACAATGTTCTGGCCGTGCCGCTGGCGATTGCTGGCTATGTCAATCCGATGGTCGCAGCAGCGGCGATGTCGGGCAGTTCGTTGGTGGTCGTCGCCAATTCACTGCGTTTGGTGAGGGCGGCAAAATGAACGGGTTGATGATCCTGCTGCCAATCGCGTTGGGGCTGGGCCTGCTCGGACTGGTGGCGTTCTTCTGGGCGCTGCGGCGCGGCCAGTTTGAGGATCTGGACGGGGCAGCCAACCGGATCCTGCTCGATGATGAAGACGAGCCGCTGCCATGATCGGGGCGCAGTTCGGCCTGATCGGGTTGATCCCGGCGATGCTCAATCTGACCGTGGTGACCGGCGGCCAGATGATGGCGGTGCAGATCTGTAGTGGTGATGGGCAGGCTCATACCGTGCGACTGCCGCTCGGCGGATCGGACCCGCAAGATAAGCAAGCGCTGTGCTGCGCCAAAGGTTGCCAAAATGGCAATTCTCGCAAACGGGTCCCGGCGAAAATTGAGCCTGCGCAATGAAGTGCGGCTGCAACCCTGCCAGTTGAGCAATCATGTGGACGTACTATCCCGAACTGCTTGAAATGCCGGTGCCGCGCTACACCAGCTTTCCGACCGCCGCCGAATTCGGCCCAGGAGTGGGGGCCGCCGATCTTGCCCAGGCGTTGGCGGCCAGCAGCGGCGATGTGTCGCTCTATGCCCATATCCCGTTTTGCGAGAAAATTTGCTGGTACTGCGGCTGCAATACCAGCGCCGTGAACAAAGCGCAGCGCCTGTCGAGTTACCTCGATGCGCTCCACCGCGAAATTGCGATTAGCGGGGTGCGGCTGGGCCGCGATGTCAGTGTTCGCCGGGTGGCCTTTGGCGGGGGTAGCCCCAATGCGATTTCGCCAACCGATTTCGTCCGGCTGATCGATGCGCTGACGCTGCATATGCCGCTCGACAATCCCGAATGGTCGATCGAACTCGACCCGCGCACGCTCAGTGCCGAATGGGGCGAGGTGTTGGGCTGGATCGGGGTGCACTATGCCAGCCTGGGAGTGCAGACTTTCGATCCGGTCTTGCAAGCGGCGATAGGCCGGATCCAGCCGGATGCCGATATCGTCCGCGCGGTCGACCTACTGCGCGATAATGGCGTCAGCTCGCTTAACTTCGATCTGATGTACGGCCTGCCGGGGCAGCGCCTGTTTGAACTGGAGGCAACGCTGGAACGCTCGGTTCAACTGGAGCCGGACCGGATTGCGCTGTTCGGCTATGCCCATGTTCCGCATTTATTGCCGCGCCAGCGCCGCATTGATGGCTCTGCCTTGCCCGACCAGACGGCCCGCTTTGAAATGGCGGAATTCGGTTACCGGCTGCTGACCGCAGCGGGCTATGTCGCGATCGGGTTCGATCATTTTGCCAGGCCTACCGATCCGATGGCAAAGGCGCTTGATCAGGGCCGGTTGCACCGCAATTTTCAGGGCTTTACCGATGATCCGGCCAAAGTGCTGGTTGGGCTGGGGGCTTCGGCGATCGGTTGCTATCCCGATCTGCTGGTCCAGAATGAAAAGAACGCCGGGCGTTATCGGATGTCACTTTCCCAAGACCTCTTGCCAGCGTCTGGCGGCATACGGCGCAGCCCCGATGACCAGCGCCGCGGCGCGGTGATCGAGGCACTGCTGTGCTATGGCAACGCCAGCCTCGACCCCGATCTCGCCGCCGAAGCTGCTGCCAGGCTGGCCCCGTTTGCGGCGCGCGGTCTGGCTGCGTTGTCAGGCGAAGTGCTCACCATAGCGCCCGAGGGCCTGCCCTACGCCCGCACCATCGCCGCGCTGTTCGATCCCTATCGGCAGGATTCGGTCCACCGGTTCAGCTCGGCGGTGTGACTTTCTAGTTCCTCTCCATTTTGCGAAGCCAAATGGGGAGGTGGCGCCGCGAAGCGGTGACGGAGGGGTTTCTACGCTGGCGTCGATACCCCTCCGTCTCGTCCTATCGGACGATCCACCTCCCCATTTGTGGCATTCGCCAAAAATGGGAAGGATCTGCGGGTTCCAGGTGGGGGATCAAACTTGCGCAGCATTTCGCGCGGTTCGCTCTTGCGCCGGTTAAGCGTCCGGTTAAACGGGTGCTGACAGGAGAACGCGCCATGGAACTTTCACTCAGCGGCCGAACCGTGCTGATCACCGGGGCCTCGTCCGGCTTTGGCGCGCATTTTGCGCGGTTGTTCGTGACTGAGGGCGCGCGGGTGGTGATCGGGGCGCGGCGGGTGGACAAGCTGGCGGCGCTGGCGGCGGAGCTGGGCGATAGCGCGCTGGCCGTAGCGATGGATGTGACCGATGAGGCTTCGATCATCGCCGCCTATGATGCGGCAGAGGCGAAGTTCGGCACGGTTGATACCGTTATCGCCAATGCCGGGATTGCCAAGGCGGGCCGCTCGACCGAGCTGGCGGCGGGCGACATCGCGGCGGTGGTCGAAACCAATTTCACCGGGCTCTATCTGACCGCGCGCGAAGGCGCGCGGCGGATGATCGCAGCGGGATTCCGGGAAAGCGAACGCGGGCGGATCGTGCTGATCGGCTCGATCACGGCCGAAATGACTGGCAATGGTGAAACTGCTTATGCCGCGATCAAGGCTGGGGTGGCGCATCTCGGGCGGCAATTCGCACGCGAATGGGTCCGTCAGGGGATCAATGTGAACACGATCCAGCCCGGCTATGTCGATACCGAAATCCAGGGCGACTGGTTTGAGACAGCGGCGGGGCAAGCGCATCTGAATTCATTCCACCGGCGGCGGCTTACCCCGATCACCGCGCTCGATGCGCCGGTGCTGTTCTTCGCGTCTGATGCCTCGCGCTATGTCACCGGGGCGACGCTGACCGTTGATGATGGTCAGGTGCTGTGATGGCTTTGGACGAAAACACCCCGGTCATCATCGGCGTTGGCCAGGTTTCCGAGCGGGTGGGTGAGGAAGGCTATGCCGAGCTGAGCCACATGGATCTGGGCGGCATGGCGCTGAAGGCGGCGTTTGCGGACGCGCAGGCCAAGCGCAGGCTCGGCCCGGCGCTCGATACCATCGCGGCGATCCGCCAGTTCGAGATTTCGGCGACGCGCTATTCGGCGCCGTTCGGTCATTCGAATAACACCCCGCGATCCTATGCCCGGCGGGCCGGGGCCAATCCGGCGCGCGCCATCCTTGAGGTAGTCGGTGGCCAGGGGCCGCAGCGGTTGGTCGGCGAGCTTGCGGCAGAGATTGCTGCGGGCCGGTCCAAAATGGCCGCAGTGGTCGGGTCCGAAGCGATTTCGACCATGCGGGCGTTGCTCGCGCGCGGTGAAACCCGCGACTGGTCGGAAAAGCGGCGCGGCAGCTTGGAGGATCGCGGGCCGGGTTATGAAGGCGTGGTCGACATGACCTCAATCCGCCACGGTGTCGGCGCGCCGATCGGCGGCTATGCCCTGGCTGAGAATGTCCGGCGCGAACGACTGGGGCTGAGCCTCAATGAGTACCGGGGCGAGATCGGCAAGCTGTTCGCGCCGTTCTCCCGCGTCGCTGCCGCCAACCCGCACAGCGCTGCTCCGACCGAGCGCAGCGTGGTTGAACTCGCCACCCTGACCGAGCGCAACCGGCTGGTGGCTGAACCCTATGGGCGGCTGGTGGTGGCGCGCGATCAGGTCAATCAGGGCGGCGCAATCGTGTTGGCCAGTGTGGCCGAAGCGCGGCGGCTGGGGGTGCCGGAAGAGCGCTGGGTCCATATTCACGGGGTGGCCGATTGCGCCGAGCCCTCGATGCTGTCGCGCGCCAGTCTGGAGCAGAGTCCGGCGGCGGTTGCGGCAATCTCAACTGCACTTGAGCTTGCTGGAATTGGCTGGGAAAGTGTATCTGCAACAGACCTTTATTCGTGCTTTGCAATCCCGGTTTTCAACTTGCTCGACGCCTTCGGGCTTGACCGTGACGATCCGCGCGGCTGGACGCTGACCGGGGGCTTGCCGTTCTTTGGCGGGGCCGGAAACAACTATTCAGCGCACGGCATTGCCGAGGCGGTGCAGCGCTGCCGGGCAGCGCCGGATAGCTACACACTGGTCGGCGCCAATGGCGGGATCATGAGCAAATATGCTGCCGGGGTCTATTCCACCAAGCCGGCCAAATGGGGCCGCAGTCGCTGGAAAAGCCTGCCCAAGATCAAACCGGAATTCGCGGTGCTGGATGCCCATGATGGTGAAGCGGTGGCAGAGAGCTTCACGATCCAGCCGGGCAAGGCGGGTGAAGTGGCGACGATTGTGGCCCTGGTTGGCAACGCCCGGGTGCTGGCCAATTCGGCCGATCCGGGGATCTGCGCGGAACTGCGCGGCGCCAAGGTTTCGGGCCGCGCCGTTCGGATTGAAGAGGGCGAGAAGGGCGTAAACCGCTTCTGGTTTATCTGACCAGCCCGGTCAGCTCTCCCACACTCAGCACCTGCGGCAATTGCTGCGGCTCTCCCTTTGCCGGATACCACATGTAGAGCGGAACGCCCGCTGCGCCCTGTGCGGTCAGGTACCGCGTGATCGTCGGATCGCGCCGGGTCCAGTCGCCGCGCAGCACTACCACGCCAGCCTTTTCAAACGCCGCGCGGGTCTCCTCGCGTTCGATTGCGGCGGTTTCGTTGACCTTGCAGGTCAGGCACCAGTCGGCGGTGAAGTAGAGGAATACCGGCTTGCCGTTGGCGCGGGCATTGGCCAGCGCTTCCTCGCTAAACGGCTGGCTGGGCAGGATAGAATTGGCGGTTTCTGCGCCCTGCCGGACCAAGCTGGGCAGACCCGCCCCGGCGAAAATCAGCACAGCCGCCAGCATTGCCCACCAGCGTCCACCCGCTGCGCGGCCATGGCGCTGACGCCGTCCGAGCAAGACCAGCAGCGCGATCACAATGATAACCACCAATCCGGCCGCGAAAGCAAAGCCGCTTCCGGCGAGGCGGCTGGCCAGCCACAGCAGCGCGGCGGCAGTCAGCGCCATCGGCAAGGCCATCCAGCGGCGGAAAGTCACCATCCACGCGCCGGGCTTGGGCAGCAGTGCGCGCAAGGCCGGGACGTAGGCGATCAGCAGGAACGGCAGCGCGAGGCCCAGCCCCAGCGTGGCGAACAGGGCCAACCCTTGCGGCACCGGCAGCAGCAGCGCCGCCCCCATCGCGGCGGCCATGAACGGGCCGGTGCAGGGCGTTGCGGCAAAGGCCGCCAGCAGCCCGGTGGCAAAGGCGCCCTGCGGCGAGCCGTCTCCAGCGATGCCGGGCACAGCAAATTCGTATAGCCCCAGCAGGTTTGCGGTGATTGCGCCGGCCAGCAGCAACAGTCCGGCGACAACAAACGGCTCCTGCAATTGGAACGCCCAGCCGACCTGCTGACCGCCTGCCCGCAACGCCAGCAGCAGTCCGCCAAGCGCGAGGCAAGCCAGCACAACCCCGGCGGTATAGGCCAACCCTTCGGTCCGGGCCTGCGCCTCGCTCTCACCCGCGCGGGCCAAGCTTAGCGCTTTCAGGCTGAGGATCGGGAACACGCAAGGCATGACGTTGAGCAACAGTCCGCCCGCCAGCGCCGAGACCAGCAGAAGCCACAACGGGGCCGTTTCCGTTCTGACTTTGACCGCCAGTTGCGGAACCGGGCCGGGGCTGGCCGTCAGGCTGACCCCGTTGCCCTCGGGATCGAACCGGAGCACGGCGAACAGTTGTGGCGGCGCAATTGGGTCAAACTTCGCGCGCGGCACTTCGATCACCAGCAGATCGCCTTCGCGCGTGAAAGTCTGCACGGCGGCGTAGTCAACCACCCGGTGATCGGCCAGAAACAGGTGGGGGTCGTTCAAGGGAACACCCTGCGGCAGCGGCACGGCGATCCGCACCCGGTTTCCGTCGATCGCAAAGCTGGCTTTCGATCCCAACGGAGCGGGCAGGGCCGCGCGCCATTTGTCGAACTGCGCGCTGGGCGGGCTAGCCGCGCCAACGGTAACTTCAGCCGAAAGTTCGGCTTCCTCGGGAACGCAGACCTTGTCGGTGCAGGCCAGCCATTCCAGCTTGACCCGCAGCGGCAGGCGGGTTCCGGGGCGTGCGTCTGCGGGCACAGTTATGGTAGTCAGCACCGCATAGTCATGCTCATAAACGTGGTTCATCAGCCCTGAGACGATCAGCGTCTGCGGCACCGGGTATGCCAGATTGCCGGCCTTGACTCCGGTCGGCAGGATCCATGTGGGCGAGAGACCAAGCCCGGCAACCCGGCGGCCGACGCCAACGCACCGGCCGGGTCGGTGAAGGTCGCGGCCGACGGCTCGATGGCGGCGCTCGTGCCGGCCGACCGAGCCACCACCTGGCAGCTCGTCGACAGCGCGAATCCAGGTGACCCGAAAAAGGGCAATGACGGCGTGGTGCTCGAACGTTTCTGGTTGTCGTTCCGGCCCGGCGAAGTGCGGGTGTGCGCTTCCTGCCATGGCGTGAGCGAGAAGGACCAGACCGGCGCGGCCTTCGATCAGGTG
>JANMOU010000026.1:0-18246 GCA_031369495.1 Novosphingobium sp.
TCGATGTGGATCGAGGTGAACACGTCGTCCTTGACGATGCGTTCGCTGATCAGGATCGAATCTTCGTAGTTGTAGCCATTCCACGGCATGAACGCGACCAGGCTGTTGCGGCCCAGTGCCAGTTCGCCCAGCTCGGTCGAAGGACCGTCAGCGATGATGCTGCCGGCTTCGATCACATCGCCAACCTTCACCAGCGGGCGCTGGTTGATGCAGGTCGATTGGTTGGAACGTTCGAACTTCTGCAGGCGGTAGATATCGACGCCCGACTGGCCGGGTTCGATATCGCCGCTGGCGCGGATCACGATGCGGGTGGCGTCGACCTGATCGACGATCCCGCCGCGCAGTGCGCCGATCGCAGCGCCCGAATCGCGCGCCACGGTTTCTTCCATCCCGGTGCCGACGAACGGCGCCTCGGCCTGAACCAGCGGCACGGCCTGACGCTGCATGTTCGAGCCCATCAGCGCGCGGTTGGCGTCATCGTTTTCCAGAAACGGAATGAGCGATGCTGCAACCGAGACCAGCTGCTTGGGGCTGACGTCCATCAAGGTCACGTGATCGCGCGGGGCCATCACGAATTCGCCGCTGTCACGCGCCGAGATCAGTTCTTCGACGAACGAGCCATCGGCGTTGGTTTCAGCCGAAGCCTGCGCCACGACGTGCTTCTGTTCTTCCATCGCGGACAGATAGACAACATCGCCGGTCACCTTGCCGTCGATCACCTTGCGGTACGGGGTTTCGATGAAGCCGTACTTGTTGACCCGGGCAAAGGTCGACAGCGAGTTGATCAGGCCGATGTTCGGGCCTTCGGGCGTTTCAATCGGGCAGATCCGGCCGTAATGGGTCGGGTGAACGTCGCGGACTTCGAAGCCGGCGCGTTCGCGGGTCAGACCGCCTGGGCCCAAGGCCGAAACGCGGCGCTTGTGCGTCACTTCGGACAGCGGGTTGGTCTGATCCATGAACTGGCTGAGCTGGCTCGAACCAAAGAATTCGCGGACCGCGGCAACCGCCGGCTTGGCGTTGATCAGGTCGTTCGGCATCACGGTCGAGACATCGACCGAGCTCATCCGTTCTTTGACCGCGCGTTCCATGCGGAGCAGGCCGACGCGGTACTGGTTTTCCAGCAGTTCGCCGACCGAGCGGACCCGGCGGTTGCCAAGGTTGTCGATGTCATCGACATCGCCCTTGCCGTCCTTCAGGTTGACCAGTTCCTTGACCACGGCGAGGATATCCTCGGTCCGCAGCGTGGTGATGGTGTCTTCGGCATCGAGCTGGAGCCGCATGTTGAGCTTGACCCGGCCAACGGCCGATAGGTCATAGCGGTCGGCATCGAAGAACAGGCCTTCGAACAGAGCTTCGGCGGTTTCGCGCGTCGGCGGTTCGCCGGGACGCATCACGCGGTAGATATCGGCCAGCGCATGATCGCGGTCCGGGGCTTTGTCGGCCTTCAGCGTGTTGCGGATCCAGGCGCCGGTCGAAACGTGATCGATGTCGAGCAGTTCGAGCCGGTCGATCCCGGCCTTGTCGATCGCTTCGAGGTTTTCCGGGCTGACTTCGTCGCCAGATTCGATCCAGATCCGGCCGGTCGATTCGTCGATCAGGTCCTTGGCCGAATAGCGGCCAAAGATTTCCTCGGTCGGGATCAGCAATTCGGCGAGGCCATCCTTTTCCGCCTTATTGGCGGCGCGCGGGCTGATCTTGGTGCCGGCCGGGAAGATTACTTCGCCGCTCTTGGCATCGACAATGTCGAAGCTCGGCTTGGACCCACGCCACTGTTCGGCGACATAAGGCAGGCGCCAGCCGCCCTGACCGCGCTTCCAGGCAACGGTCTGGTAGAAGTGATTGAGGATGCCTTCGTCGTCCAGCCCCAGCGCATGAAGCAGCGCGGTAACCGGCAGCTTGCGCTTGCGGTCGATCCGGACGTTGACGATGTCCTTGGCGTCGAATTCGAAATCGAGCCACGACCCGCGGTACGGAATGACGCGGGCCGCGAACAGGTATTTGCCCGAAGAGTGCGTCTTGCCGCGGTCATGATCGAACAGCACGCCCGGCGAACGGTGCATCTGGCTGACGATCACGCGTTCGGTGCCGTTGATGATGAAGGTGCCGTTGTGCGTCATGAGCGGCATATCGCCCATGTAAACGTCCTGCTCCTTGATATCGAGGACCGAACGGGTTTCGGTTTCGGCGTCCACTTCGAACACGATCAGGCGCAGCGTGACTTTCATCGGCGCGGCATAGGTGATCCCGCGCTGGCGGCACTCGGTGGTGTCGTACTTGGGGTCTTCCAGCTCATAGTGCACGAAGTCGAGCTCGCTGGTTCCGGCAAAGTCGCGCACCGGAAAGACCGAGCGCAGGGTCTTTTCCAGGCCCGAGACATAGCCGGTCGCCGGATCGGAGCGCAGAAACTGCTCGTACGATTCGCGCTGAACCTCGATCAGGTTCGGCATCCGCACCACTTCGTGAATATCACCGAAGATCTTGCGGATACGCTTCTTGGCCGCAGAGCGGGCCACGATGGGAGCGGGCATGGAAGCCTTTTTGGCCATGGGAGGGTCTTGCCTCTTCGCTGTTGAGCCGGAAATCCGGCGCTGAAACCTGGTTTGCGCGGACGGAAAACATTCCCGGACAGCAAAAAGGCCGCATGGCAAATGCCTTCCCAATCGGAAAGCTGCCCGCAGCCTATTGCGTCAGATGAAATGTCCGGTGCTTCCTTCCGAGGAAGGTCCCCGCGCAAGGACCCGCCGTGCTCGAAGCGCCGAGCGAAGCGCGCCTATAGGAGCGGGCTGAGCCAGTGTCAAACCCGGAGCTGCCGGATGGCGCAGCGTTTTTGGCCGAAATCCCGTACATTTCCGCTAATCGATGCGATCCATATCGTTTTGCAATAATATTGTTTGACAATACGCCCGACTCACCTTATTGAATATCAATATCAACCATATCGGAGTTCAACAAATGACCAAAACCAAATCCCCCATCGCCGCCCTGCTCGCCGCCGTCCTGATGGTTTCGCTGTGGACCCCCACCCTGGCCATGCCCGAAGCGCAGGCCGCGACCTTGCTGGTTCCGGCGCTCGCCTGATTCAGCCGAAAACAGGAGAAAGTGATGCAACTAAAAACCAAAGACCCCTTGCTGGCCACCGTCCAGGTGCTGCTGGTTCTGGTCAAGATCGTCTTCATCTTCGCGATTGTGATGCTGGGGATCGGCATTGGCGCGATGCTGAGCGTCGGCCGAGCCGAGGTGCTGTCCAAGATCGCTGAAGCCGGCGCGCCGGATGGTGCTTACTGGTTGCTACTCGCCACAATCGCGATGGCCATGGGCATAGTGATGCTTGGCTATCGTTTCATCCAGGAGTTGAGCGGGGTCGTCGATTCGGTCGGTGAAAGTGAGCCGTTCCGTGCCGACAATGCCACCCGGCTTAATCGGATGGGCTGGATTTCGGTGGCGGCCCACGCCGCTGGGCTGTTGATCGGCGCCATGGCGGCGTGGTTCGCACCTTATATCCAAAAAGCAGGCGGCGATGCCGATCTGGAATTCGGGGTCGATGGCGGCGGTTTGCTGCTCACCCTTATCCTGTTCATCCTCGCCCGGGTGTTTCGCCGCGGCGCAGAAATGCGCGAAGAGCTGGAGGGGACCGTGTGATGCCGATTACCGTCAAACTCGATGACTTGCTCCACGCCCGGCGGATGACCCTGACCGAGCTGGCCGAGCGGGTCGATATCACCCTTGCCAATCTTTCCATCCTCAAAACCGGCAAGGCCAAGGCCATGCGCTTCTCAACGCTCGAGGCGATCTGCGAAGTGCTCGAATGCCAGCCGGGCGACCTGCTAGGCTATCAAGCCGATTGATCGCTAACCCCGCTGAAGGCGGCGCCTCCCACAAACGGGGCGCCGCCTTTGCGTATAATCAGAACAGGCCCGGCACCAGTCGCCATCGCACTTTCTCTGCGAAAGCCTGATAGTCTGGGTCTTCCAGCAGCAACCGTTCCTCTGCCCGTAACCGATAGATCTGCGCCCACCAGGACAGCGTATAGATCGCCAGATTGAGCCACGAGGGGAGCAGTAGCAGGATCCCGATGTGGGCAAACAGATAGCCAGCATACATCGGGTGGCGGACGAACCGATAGGGACCGCCGATCTTGATCCCGCGATTGGCCGGAGCGATCCCGAAACTGCGACGGAGCGACAGTTTGGCCCAGAACTGAAACAGGTTTCCACCCAATACCAGCGCAACCCCTAGCAAAGCGAGCCCCGGCAGCGGGGAGGAATCGGGCGAGATCAGCATCGGCAGGCCGGTCGCGGTCGTGGCCAGAAACCAGTCCAGTGGCCGGATCGAGATGTCCTCAGTGGGCCGGCGCAGCAGCACAAAGACCATCACTGTGGTTTCTGAAATCAGCAACAGCGGGGCGAGCGGATTGTCCGAAAGCTCCACCCGGTATACCAGCCAACCCCACAGGATCAGAATCAGGACCTGTTCCAGCCGGTCGAGTTTTCCGCGGGTCAGCCAGCGTGGCTTTGCAGGTGGTGGGGCGGGCTCTATCATCGGCCGGTTATGCCGAACCGGCGTTCAAGGTCCAGCTTAACTTGACTCTTCCCCCCGCGCTGCTAATTGCCCGCTCTGACCGGTCGCTTGCGCCCGTGTCATCCGTCCGAGACAGTTGCTGAGGGTTTCCCTCTTAATTTGCAGCCTAGGCGGGGACAGAGAATTTCCGGCCTGCGCCATGGGTGCAGTGCCAATTGCGTTTCGGCGCAGCTCCTTCCCCTTCGCAAACGGACCCGCCCATGGTGCCTTGGCATCATGGACAAACGTAGCCGGCCGTGCGGAGTTCACTCCGTTCGGCCATGTAGAAGGAGTTAGGCATGGATCGTTCGCAGAAATCCGAATCGGTCGCATCGCTCAACGCGGTCTTCAATGAAGTTGGTGTGGTGGTTGTCACCCGCAACCTCGGCTTGACGGTGGCTCAGTCCACCGCCCTGCGCCTGAAGGTCCGCGAAGTCGGTGCATCGTTTAAGGTTGCGAAGAACAGTCTTGCCAAGCTTGCCATCCAGGACACCGACTATGTCGGTCTGGGCGATATGCTCACCGGCCCAACCGCGCTTGCCAGCTCGGTCGATCCGGTTGCTGCCGCCAAGGCCGTGGTCGAATTCGCCAAGACGAACGACAAGCTCGAAATCGTCGGCGGATCGATGGGGACGCTGGTTCTGAATGCGGACGGGATCAAGGCACTTGCCTCGATGCCTTCGCTCGACCAACTGCGCGGTACCATCATCGGACTGGTCCAGGCGCCAGCGACGAAGATTGCCCAGCTTGTCACCGCTCCGGCGGCCAAGGTGGCACGGGTCTTCAGCGCTTACGCCGAGGCAGCTTGATAAGACTCAAATTCAACGATTTACCGGGGCATCTGCCTCGGCCACATTATCATGGAGTGAAACATCATGGCTGATATCGCCAAACTGGTTGAAGACCTTTCGAAGCTGACCGTCCTTGAAGCAGCTGACCTTGCCAAGGCACTTGAAGAAGCATGGGGCGTTTCTGCCGCTGCTGCTGTTGCCGTTGCTGCGGCCCCTGCCGCTGCTGCCGAAGCTGCTGAAGAGCAGACCGAATTCGACGTGATCCTGATCAATGACGGTGGCAACAAGATCGCCGTCATCAAGGAAGTCCGTGCGATCACGCAGCTGGGCCTGACCGAAGCCAAGGCGCTGGTGGAAGCCGCTCCGAAGGCGATCAAGGAAGCCGTCAACAAGGCTGAAGCTGAAGAAATCAAGGCGAAGGTCACCGCTGCTGGTGGTACCGTCGAGATCAAGTAAGCTAACACAGTTTCGCGGGTGTCTTGAAGCATTCGCGGATGGAAGGGCGGTCCCTCGGGGCCGCCCTTTTCCGTTGGTGCGTCAGAATATCTGGGAGCGCTTAGTGACCGACTCTCGACTAAGATCGATTTGTGCTTTAGCTCGCTCTAGACTAGCAATAATGAGTGGGCATCGGCAATGTGGCACTGGGATCAAGGACACACGGCTTACTTCCAACTGGACAATTTGAGGCTTATTGCCGGTTACGTTATCAAACATGATTTCAAACAAGCGACAAAAGCGAACTTGCTAGTGGCGACAGGGCTGCCTTTTCCCGCCCCAGCATCACATTCCTCATGGCGGCAGTATTCCCGTGCGCTGAAGCAAGGCCTGTTGATCAGCGAGCGGGGTGGTGCGGCTGAACCGACACCTATCGCCGTGTTGCTTGCTCAGCCTGGAGCTGTAACTTCCGATGAGTACCTACACTTTCTGGCACAGGTGTCTTCAGAACCCAGCCCAGCACTTTCGGGTTGGAACAGCAATGGTCCGCTGCGTTTTCCTTTGCTGTTCAGCCTGAAGTATCTGCTGGCCAAGACTGCCATCGGACGTACTGAAGCCACGCCAATCAACGAGATTATCGGCGCATATTTGGTCAGTGGCTTTGATGGCTCAGAAGAGCAACTGCAGTTTGCAGCCCTGCTAAGTGCGCAGGCAGGCTATGCCAGCAAAGGCGCCAATGTTCTCGAGAGTTCCCGCCGTCAGGCAAGGGAAAGCATCCGGGCGCTAAGCCAGATTTCATACCTCTTCGTCTCACAGCAGAACATCGTCGTGACGCTCGCAAAGCAGGACGCAGCCGACATCTTTGATGACCTTTCACCTGTCGGCGGCCCGCGCGAAGCAGATGGCGATGCTGAGATCAGGCGACTAGCCCATTTGTTCGGACAAGGGAGCGTTCACGATTTCTTCGAGTTCCCGAATACCGTTATCAGCAATGTAGCGGAAAGTGGATTTCTAGAAGGCACGAAAGTGCAGAAGACCCACGTCACCATTGAGCGCAACGCTGGCCTGCGAACAGCCTATTTCAAGCGGTACCCGACAACGGTCTGTGATGTCTGCACTTTGGACACCCGCGCTACCTATCCATGGACCGAACGGGTGATGGATTTGCATCACCTTCTGCCTCTGGCTTCCGGTGCGAGGGTGGAGAAATCTGGAACGACCTTTGATGATCTGGTACCGGTTTGCCCGTCATGCCACCGTGCTGTTCATCGCTACTATGGGGATTTCTTCAAGAAACATAAGCAGCGGGACTTCACAAGCCGCGACGAAGCGCTAACGATCTATCGGGACGTAAAGAGAACATTCCAAGGGCTAATCCGTGCTTGATCCACCGCCAATTGAGCGAACGCTACGCTACGATACCCAGATTGATTTGCTGGAGCGGATCGAAGCAAATGGCTTGAGTCTATCTCAGGAACTGGAGCGACTAGGGCTGGACTACGATGGCCTTGTCTATGAACAATCACGTGGACGGCAATGGAATGGAGGAAATCCGCTCAGTCTTGGTGATTTTGGAGCCATCGGGCGCGGCATTCCCTTGGTGAGCTTCTTTACCGGCTGTGGTGGCTTGGATCTGGGTTTTGAGGCGGTTGGCTACCAAAACAAGGCTTCCTTCGAGTTCAATGAGCTTTTCTGCGAGACATTGCGCCGCAACCGCCCTGACTGGAACGTGTTTGGCCCACCGGTGCATTCGGGGGATGTGTCAAAATTTGATGAGATCGTTCAAGCTCTGTCTAAAGTGATAACAAGCCCATTCGACGGCGTGTTCGCTGGCGGGCCGCCCTGCCAGCCCTTTTCAATTGCGGCGAACCAAAGATTTGCAAAATGGGGCGATAATTTTAAGCGCACAGGTTTCTCCCACGCCAAGAACGGAAATTTGCTGTTCGACTATGTGAAGTTGATAATGGAGTTTCGACCAAAGGTCTTCATCGTCGAAAACGTCCCCGGCTTGCGGGACGTAGATGGCGGCGAGCAGCTCAATGCTGCAATCGAACTGTTAGCTGCCGCTGGCTACACTGTCGCGCCGCCAACAATTCTTGATGCCGCGCACTTCGGCGTCCCGCAGCATCGACAGCGTTTGTTTCTTGTTGGCTCCCGAGACGGAAAAACATTCAATTTCCCGTCTCGTTCTCATGAACCTGTTGGCGCTGGCAGCGTCCTTTTCCGCTCAACGAAGGGCCTCAAGAATCACGAAACCAGAGAGCACCTAGCGGGATCCGTGCGTCGGTACTGCCAGCTTCAGTATGGCGCACGGGATCAACTTGGCCGGGTCGATCGGCTAGACCCCAACCAGCCTTCAAAAACGGTTATCGCTGGTGGCACGGCAGGGGGGGGGCGGTCGCACCTGCATCCAGAGATTCCGCGCACGTTGAGCGTCCGAGAATGCGCCCGCTTGCAAACTTTTCCCGACGACTACGTATTTGTTGGTGCGACCGCGCGTCAGTTCACACAGGTTGGAAATGCAGTGCCGCCCGTTCTTGCTGCGCATGTCGCCGAGGCAATTGCATTGCAGAAATACTGAAATTTCTCACTTCAGCGTCTTCATATACTCGATCACGTCCTTGCGCTTGGCCGGATCAGCCATTCCGGCGTAGGTCATTTTGGTGCCCGGGACGACCTTCATCGGGTTCGTCAGGTAGGCATCGAGCGTCGCATCGTCCCAGGTCAGCCCGGCCTGCTTCATCGGCTCGGAGTAGGAATAACCAGCGAGCGCACCCGACTTGGTGCCATAGACTCCCGCCAGGCTGGGCCCGACCCCGTGCTTGCCCGGCTCAACCGCATGACAGGACATGCACTGAGCAAAGGCGAGCGGCTTCTTGTCAGCAGCAGCAGCGGTGGTCGCGGCCGGTGTAGATGTTTCTGCAGCCGGACCAGCTTTGTCGGCACCCTTGTCTTCAGGCGGAGAGCCGCAGGCTGAAAGGGTCAAGGCCAGAGCGGCTAGGGCAACCAGCGGGAACTTTTGAGACATCATTCGATCCTTCCAGAACCGGCAGACCGCTGACCGTGTGGCGGCTGCCTTGGCTCTTGCCGCACTATGCAGCCGCAAGGCCCGGTGCGAAAGTGTCTTTATGGCAGTACGCGTTGCAAATATCGCACGACCCCGCCCAGAAAGGCCGGGGCTCTCGTGATAGCCCTTTCGCCCACCCGCCGCTGCGCCTATCCGGACCGGCTGCATGACCCAAGATCCTGCCTTGACCCCCTGGCGCACCGAATTTGGCGCAACGCTGCGGCTCGCTCTGCCGCTGGCGGCGACCAATCTGTTGCAGATGCTGATCCACGCGGTCGACGTGATTTTCATTGCCCGGCTGGGCGATCAGCCGCTCGCTGCATCCAGTCTGGCGATCGCAGTGTTCGGGCTGACGATGTGGGCGATGACCGGGATGACCGGAGCCTGCGCGCCGCTGATCGCGGCCGAACTCGGCCGCCGCGGTCCGGCGGTGCGCGAAGTGCGGCGGACAGTGCGGATGGGGCTGTGGGTTTCGGTCGGGTTCGGGCTGCTGGGCATGGGGATCGGCTTTGCGGGGGAGGCGATCCTGCTGGCCACCGGTCAAGACGCCCAGATCGCCGCACTTTCGGGGCGGTTTTTGGCGATCCTGTCATGGGCGATGATCCCGATGATCCTGGCCAGCGTGTTCCGCATCTTCGTCGCCGCGCTGGGCAAGCCGGCCTATGCCACCGCGATCACGCTGCTGGCGTTGGGGACGAATATCCTCGGCAACTGGGTGCTGGTGTTTGGCAATCTGGGCGCGCCTGCGCTGGGCCTTGAGGGCTCGGCCTTGTCCAGCCTGATCACCTCGCTGGCGATGATCGCAGCCTATGTGGTGGTGATCCGGCGCGACCGGACGCTGCGGCGCTATCACATTCTCGGACGCTGGTGGCGGCCTGAATGGCAGCGGCTGCGGCAGATCATGCTGATTGGCAGCCCGATCGCGCTGACCGTGCTGGCCGAGGCCGGGCTGTTCAGCGGCGCGGCGCTGTTGATGGGGCGGATCGGGCCGGTCGAGCTGGCAGCGCATACGCTGGCGCTCAATCTGGCGGCACTGACATTCCAGATTCCATTCGGGATTGCCCAGGCAGCGACGATCCGGGTCGGCTACCATTTTGGCGCTCAGGACCGCGCGGCGGCGGGCCGGGCCGGGTGGTCGGCGCTGCTGGTCTCGGTGCTGTTCATGGGCGTGATGGCTGCCGGGATGATGCTGGCGCCGCGCTTCATCCTCTCGCTCTATGTCGATCCGGCCGCGCCGCAGAACGCCGCGATGGTGGCATTTGCCGTGCAATATCTGATTGTCGCCGCTGCGTTCCAGCTGTTCGACGGGGCGCAAGCCGTCGCCGCCGGAGCATTGCGCGGCTTGCAGGATACCCGGATGCCCTTGCTGATCGCGCTGTTCGGGTACTGGATGGTCGGCTTTGTCATCGCGATCTGGCTGGGCTTTTACACGCCGCTGCAGGGAACCGGGGTGTGGATCGGGCTGGCGGTCGGTCTGGTCGTGGTTGCGGCGCTGCTCAGCTGGCGCTGGCACCGGCGCGAGCGGCTCGGTCTGGTCCCCGGCTGACCGCCCACAAAAAGAGTCGCTCCAGCCGCTTGACGGGCGCCCCGGCCGAACCCATATGCGCCCCGCTGGCACTCTCGTGCAGAGAGTGCCAATACCTTTCAACTGTCATGTAGAAGAGGACATTCACATGAGCTTTCGTCCGTTGCACGATCGCGTGCTGGTTCGCCGCGTAGAGGCCGAAGAAAAGACCGCCGGCGGGATCATCATCCCCGACAGCGCCAAGGAAAAGCCGGCTGAAGGCGAAGTCGTCGCCGTCGGTTCGGGCACCAAGGCCGAAGACGGCAAGGTGACCCCGCTCGACGTCAAGGCTGGCGACAAGGTGCTGTTCGGCAAGTGGTCGGGCACCGAGGTCAAGCTGGACGGCGAAGACCTGCTGATCATGAAGGAAAGCGATATCCTCGGCATCATCGGCTGAGCGACACCTTTCCCATTCCCAACTCCATTCAAAGGATCTGAACAATGTCAGCCAAGGACGTGAAATTCGGCCGCGATGCGCGTGAACGCATTCTCGCCGGTGTCGATATCCTCGCCAATGCCGTCAAGGTTACCCTGGGCCCCAAGGGCCGCAACGTGGTGATCGACAAGAGCTTTGGTGCGCCCCGCATCACCAAGGACGGCGTTACCGTCGCCAAGGAAATCGAACTGAAAGACAAGTTCGAAAACATGGGCGCCCAGATGCTGCGCGAAGTCGCCAGCAAGACCAACGATCAGGCCGGTGACGGCACCACCACCGCCACCGTTCTGGCCCAGGCGATTGTCCGCGAAGGCATGACCTGCGTTGCTGCCGGCATGAACCCGATGGACCTGAAGCGCGGGATCGATCTGGCCGTGACCAAGGTTGTTGCCGATCTGGTCGGCCGCTCCAAGCCGGTTTCCGGTTCGGCCGAAATCGCGCAGGTCGGGATCATCTCGGCCAATGGCGACCGTGAAGTCGGCGAAAAGATCGCTGAAGCCATGGAAAAGGTCGGCAAGGAAGGCGTGATCACCGTCGAAGAAGCCAAGGGCCTCGAGTTTGAACTCGATGTCGTCGAAGGCATGCAGTTCGATCGCGGTTACCTCTCGCCCTACTTCATCACCAATCCGGAAAAGATGATCGTCGAGCTGGAAAATCCGTACATCCTGATCCACGAAAAGAAGCTGGCTTCGCTGCAGGCAATGCTGCCAGTGCTCGAAGCGGTGGTCCAGTCGGGCCGTCCGCTGCTGATCATCGCCGAAGACATCGAAGGCGAAGCGCTGGCCACCTTGGTGGTCAACAAGCTGCGCGGCGGGCTCAAGGTTGCAGCAGTCAAGGCCCCGGGCTTTGGCGATCGCCGCAAGGCGATGCTGCAGGACATTGCGATCCTGACGCAGGGCGAAATGATCTCCGAAGATCTGGGCATCAAGCTTGAATCGGTCACGCTGAACATGCTGGGCCAAGCCAAGAAGATCACCATCGACAAGGACAACACCACCATCGTCGATGGTTCGGGTTCGGGTGAAGAAATCAAGGCCCGGGTCGAACAGATCCGCGCCCAGATTGAAACCACCACCAGCGACTATGACCGTGAAAAGCTGCAGGAACGTCTGGCCAAGCTGGCCGGCGGGGTTGCCGTGATCAAGGTCGGCGGGGCTTCGGAAGTCGAAGTGAAGGAACGCAAGGACCGCGTTGATGACGCGCTCCATGCGACCCGCGCTGCGGTTGAAGAAGGCATCGTCCCCGGCGGCGGTACCGCGTTGCTCTATGCCACCAAGGCTTTGGAAGGCATGAAGGGCGCAAACGACGATCAGACCAAGGGCATCGATATCGTCCGCAAGGCGATCGCCGCCCCGCTCAGGCAGATTGCCACCAACGCGGGCCACGATGGCGCCGTGGTGTCGGGCAACCTGCTGCGCGAAGGCGATGAAACCCAGGGCTTTAACGCTGCTACCGACGTCTACGAAAACCTGGTTGCGGCCGGCGTGATCGATCCGACCAAGGTTGTCCGTACGGCGCTGCAGGATGCAGCCTCGGTTGCTGGCCTGCTGATTACCACCGAAGCGGCGATCGCGGAAAAGCCCGAAGACAAGGCGGCCATGGGCGGAATGCCCGGCGGCGGCATGGGCGGCATGGGCGGGATGGACTTCTAGGTCCAAACGCCAAGCCAACTGCAAAAACGGTCGGGGGGAGCAATCCCTCCGGCCATTTTTGTGCGTATTTAAGCAATTTCCCGCAAGCACGGTGCAGTTCGTCGCGCAATCCTATGCGGGGCGGAACCTGTTAGCCAAACAGAAAGCATGATTGGGCTATCGCAACCGTCATGAAGACGGGACTCACCTCTAGGCTGTTAAGCTCGCTGGCCCTGGTCGGCGCTGTGCTGTCCCCGATCAGTGCGGCCCATGCCGATTCGTCGCTTGAGGCGGAGTTTGACAATACGCTGCTCGCCCCAGCTCCCAAGAGCCAGGCCCGGCCTGCGCTGCAGCCGAGCGCCAAGAAGTCGGCGTTGGTTCAGCCGGTCACCAAAAGCACCAGCAGCCCGCGCCCGCTGCCACCAACGGTGCGTCCGTTCGTGGCCTATGGCCAGCCGCGCAGCTATGGTTCGGGTTTCGAAGCCCAGCTCCATTCGGTCGCGGGCCCCGGCAATGGCCGGATCGGCGTGGCGGTGATTGACCTCACCACTGGCAAGTCCGTTTCGGTTCTGGGAGATACCCCGTTCCCGATGGCTTCGACCAGCAAGGTCGCGATTGCCGCGACCTTCCTTGACGGAGTCGACAAGGGCAAGTGGAGCCTCGACGATCAGTTTCCGCTGATGCTCCCGGTCCGATCAGCCAAATTTTCCAGCAGCAAGGCTCCAGTCCGCGCCGGTCAGAAGATGAGCGGACGTCAGCTGATCGAAGCCGCCCTGATCCACAGCAGCAATCCTGCAACTGACGCCTTGCTCGCCGCCGTTGGCGGGCCGGGCGCGGTCAACCGCTGGATCCGCTCGGCCGGGATCGAAGGCATGCGGATCGACCGCGATATCGCCACCCTTGTGCGCGATGACGGTGAGGTTGATCCCGCCCGGATGGTCGATCTGCGCGACAGCGCGACCCCACTGGCGATGGCCCAGCTGCTGTCTGGCCTGTTCCAGGGCAAATGGCTTTCCAGCCGCAGCCGCGGCTTCCTGCTGACCACAATGGAGCGCTGCGAAACCGGCAAACGGCGGATGCGCGCGCAGCTGCCCAGCGATGTCCGGGTGGCGCACAAGACCGGGACGCTCAACAATACCGCCAGCGATGTCGGGATCATTCAGGCACCCGATGGCCATGTCTATGCGGTGGCGATCTATGTCACCGGGCAGGGCGGCAAAGCCGGCCGCGACGCGCGGATCGCCGCTATCGCCAGCACAGTCTATTATGGCAACGAAAGCCATGCGAACGGGACGACGCTGGTCTACGCCAACAAGTAAGTGGGCTATTGATCGCGCAGCTGGCGTTTCTTGAGCGCCGCCGCCGGATTGCCGCGATAGATTGTGTCGGCTTCGGCATCCCCAAACAACGCACCGCGGGCAGCCAGAACTGCGCGGTCGTGCATCGTCACGCCCGGGCCGACAAAAGCCTCTGCCGCGACCCAGCACTGCTCGCCAACCGTGATCGGCCGCAGCACCAGCTGGAAATGGGGATCATGCACATCGTGGGTGCTGGCGCACAGATGCGCGCCTTGCGACACCACCGTTCGCGCGCCAATGCTGATCCGGCCCTGATTGTAGAGCCGCACACCTGGGCCAATCAGGCAGTTTTCCCCCAGCTCCAGATTGGCCGGCAGCCAGACCGAGACGCTGGCGTGAACCCGCGCACCCGTGGCCACCTTTGCCCCAAACGCCTTCAGTACCAATCGCCGCCAGCCGTGCAGCGGGGGCGGGGTGAACCGGGCGAGGACCAGCCAGCCGATCCCCCAGGCTACCCGCACCAACCGATTGCCCAGCGAAAAGCTGGCCCCGCCTTCGAGCGGACGCGTTGCCTCGGCATCAAGCGGCTGGCTCATTCGGGCGGGTTCCCTTGCATCAGCCCAGCGTAGGCGGCTTCCCATTGCCGGGCAATCGCCGGCGCAGAGAATGGCCCGGCGGCCAATTCTCGTGCCGCTTCGGCCATCGTCTGCCAGCAGGCATCTTCTAACATAAGCGCCTCGCGCAGAGTGGCAGCGATGCTGGCTGGATCGATCCCGCAGTCAATCGCCGCGCCCACGTCAAAGCCGATGTCGAGGTTGCATTCGCGGCTCATCAGCACCGGAGTGCCCGCCGCCCAGGCCTCAAGCACGGCCACCGGCAGCCCCTCGCTGAGCGACGGCAGCACGAGGAACCGCGCTTCGCTCAATAGCCGGGCTTTGTCCGCACCATAGAGCGGCCCGACGAATTCGGCATTGCCTGAGCCGGTGGATAGATGCGCCTGCAATGCGGCAACGTCGATTGGATCGCCCCACCCGGCAATCGTCAGCCGTGCCTCCGCTGGCAGGGCCCCTGCCGCATCGAGCATCATCCAGGCATCGACCAGCGAGGCCAGATTCTTCTTGGGATGAATCCGGCCGAGATAGGCGAGCGTCGGCGCGCGCGATGCGCTGGGCGCGGGATCGGCTGGCGGGGCGGGGTTGGCAATGATCAGACTGCCCGCGCGGCCGCTTTCGCGGGCGATGTCCTCGGCCTCACGCGGGGTCAGCGCATGAAACGCTGCGGCGCGGCGCCACGATCGGCGCTCATACCCCGCGCGGGCCAGCGCCTTTTTCCAACGCCCGCGTGATGTGATCCATGGATCGAGCATCCCGTGCGGACTGATCAGCACCGGTTTGCCGCTGCGCGCCGCCCAGCTGGAGGCAGCTTGCGAGGGATACATCCAGATCCCGTGGAGGTGGAGCAGATCGAGCCGGGCGCTATCCAGCACCGCGCCAAGCTGCGGCGAATAGCCGAAAGAGCTGGGATCTAGCATATCGACATGGTGCAGCTCTGCTCCGGCGAAGCGGGGGGCATCGGTTTCGCTGAATACATCGTTCAGCGCGATCACCACCGGCACCGCGTCCAGGGTGCGGAGCAAGTCCGCCTGCGCCGCCACCGCTTCAAACACCCCGCCACCCAGACGTGAGGCCGAGGCCGTGAGCAGCCCGATCCGTTTGCCAGCAAGTGTTTGTTTCACCTCGTCGATCATCTGGACCGACCGAGTGATGCTCTTGGATTGGACCGACCGAGTGACGTCCTTCGGTATACTGCATCGTTGGGCAAAGGTTGATAAAGCCTTGCGAACAAATATACATAGATTCCAAGAGGATTTATATTGAGATTCATAAAACGATCATTAAGCATGAGCAAAACAATTATCGGCAAAATCCGAACAAGTTCATGTGCATTTGATGAAGCGACTTTGTAAATCGCAAAAACCATAGCCAAAATTACAAAAAAGCCAAATATACCAAACAGTGCAACCGGATATAGAAACCAGTTGTGTGGCTGCAAAATGTCGAGACGGCGAGCGTATTCAACTCCCGCTCCAGCAAAAAAATTATCGTCGATGATTTGGAGTGTCTGATACCAATGCAAATCTCGACCGCTTAAGCCGGTGTCTGACCCGCGATATGAATCTTCGACCAAAAACACTGAATTATACATAAAATCGAGAATTTGGGCAAGATCATCTGACCCAGTGCTTGCTCCGATAAAAAGATACGCGAAGCCGAATGTGAAAATGACAATAAGTGCTAAGGTGGCCTTATTCCTTCCAAATCGATCATATGTCCAAAAAACCGCATACAATGATGCTGTCAATAACATGGCAAATATCGATGTTCGTGACTGCATTAACCAGCAACAATAGGTTGATACGGTAAATAATGCTGAAAAGGCAACAGGCCGCAAGGACGCAGTAGAAAGAATTACGATTACGCTTAAAATTTCGCCACCCAGATTTGGATGGCTGCCATTGAAAAAATACAGTCTATCGTTTGCTTCATAAATAGTTCCAGCGCGATATAGGATTATGTACAAAATCGATATGATAAATCCGTTTATAGCTAGTCCAACAGAATACGTTTTGAAATTTCCGTCTATAATCACCAAAGTCAATACAATTGAAAAAGCAGCTACCAATACTCTAAAAACATCGATTAGATCGACGGAGTTAAACGCGGACGACACAAGCAGTCCGAAAAGTATTGTTCCTAATAGGGGAATCGCGACGAAGCCGGCCCGAAGGTTCCATTGCGAAGTCATCACTGCCACAATTTTAATATAAATCAGCACCAAATAAAAATATGTCTGATCAAAATCAAGCAAATATTGCAAAAATCCAATCGAATCAATCAGGCCGATGCCGCAGATAAGCATGAATTTTGAGCTGAAATTAGGAAAAAGCCCTCCTTGTCGCCCGATTTCAGCTTGATTGCGATATATCCGACGCTGCTGTGTTGAAGAGTTTCTCAATATCCCAGCCTCACTTCAAACTTTACTCTGCCCAGTATGGCTTTGAGCGAATGGCCTCAAAGAAGGCACCGACAGCTACTGGAAAGATAAATCCAGCAAGAAGCACGAAAAGCGCACCGATCCCGAAAAACATGATGCCGATCCAAATATCGCGCGCGAGATTGTATTGGTGCTCTTTTGCCCACAGAAGTCCGATTGCCACAGAAAGTGAGCCAAGTAACAGCACGATTTTTGCGCTTTCGCTCGGTACGAAATAGTAAAACTGCGTGATAAAGTTGGATCCCACGAAAGACTCTACTATTGGCAGCATGGTGAATAAAACCCCATGAAAGGCGATGTAGGGGCCAGCAGGATGGAATTCTGATGGCCGAGGTTTCGTGAAATAGCGGAACAAAAGTGCCAACCAAAGCAGCGCGTTAGCTACGAGTAGGGTCTTATACAAGATCGTTCGCCTCCTGCGAAGGGCCAGGTGGAACCAGCTTGATTCCGTCAATATATCTGCGCGCGGGTGTCTCGAGCAGCTTGTACGAGAGCAAAGAGGCGAAAGCCAAGATTCCATAACTGGTCACGGTAAGCAAAGACAGCGGAACGACGCTCAGCTTGAGGAGCTTGTCACCCAGAGCGTTTGGGATGATTAAAACGACAATTAAGTGCAGCATATAGATTGAGTAGGTGAGTTGGCCGAGTGGGGCAAACCGGCGCGTGATCGCTGATGGGCGGCAACGCCCGTCGGCTATGATCGCGCTGAGCGCCACGCCATATGCGATTGTGAGCAATAGCCAATCCGGCCAGATGAGCAACGATCCGGCGGCTAGTGAAGCGGCGAGAGTGATTGGAATGAAGCTGGGCATCGGAAGTAGACAGAACAGTTTCCAGTCCAGCCTCACGACCAAGCCAAAAAAGAAAGCAGGCAGAGCACGCCAAAAGTGCTGATTTTCTGCCCAAACCCCTCGTCCTAGTGAATTTGTTGCAATAAGAGTCAACAATATCAACCACAAAACATAGCGCAACGGTCCAAGCTTTCGGCCTAGAACCAGCAGCAGCGGAAACAGGGCATACATTACCATTTCAGCGCTGATCGACCAATTCACGAAATTTGGAGCTGCGCCACCGCAATCGACCACTGAATGGAGCAGAAATGCGCCCAACACGACACATTCGGGCACCAGCCGAAAATCAGTGCTGGTGGGAAGGCCGAGTTTCCCGACCAGAAAATACAACAGGGCCATCGCCAGCAGGGTCGCCAGATGGAGCGGTAACAACCGACCGATCCGGCGCTGCATGAACCGCGCAAATTGACGCCATGTGCCCATCCGGTCGGCATAGACATGGGCGATGACGAAGCCCGAAATGATGAAGAAGACATCGACGAACAGCGACAGGCCCGCAAGCCGCTCATGGCTGGCAAGGCGATCCGCGCGCGGCACGAAAAATTCACCCGAGTGACACAGC
>JANMOU010000029.1:0-43953 GCA_031369495.1 Novosphingobium sp.
ATCCGGTCGGCATAGACATGGGCGATGACGAAGCCCGAAATGATGAAGAAGACATCGACGAACAGCGACAGGCCCGCAAGCCGCTCATGGCTGGCAAGGCGATCCGCGCGCGGCACGAAAAATTCACCCGAGTGACACAGCACGATCCCGGCCGAAGCGATGAAGCGCATGAAATCGAGGTGCAACAGGTCGTTGCTGGTCGTGGTCAGCGAAAATAGATCGCGCAGATTTGATCGCAAACCGGTCCTGTTCACGCTGCGGCCTTTTTCCAGTAGAGCGCTTCGTCGGCTTGCGGGCCGAAAGTCTCGACGATCCGGGCTTGTTGTGCCGCGGTCAGGCTGCGCCAGGCGCCCGAATTGCGCGTGATGGATTTGGTGCCGCGGACCACCGGGTCTTCTAGGCCGAAATTGTGGTCTTTGTCAGCAAAGTCGAGCATTTCAGGGTCAAATTCGAGGCCCAGTCGACCCAGCACCTGGGTCAGAACCAGTTCGGGATCGGTGCACAAATCGCAATAGACGATCCGGCTGCAGCGATCTGGAAACTTTGCCTCGAACGCCAACAGGTTGTCGATGCTGCTTTTGACATGGGCCAGTGCGCTTTCGAAGCCGTCCTGGATGTCGTTGAAGCGCCAGTCGCGCTTGTAGATCGAATGGACGATATCACCGGGGTGGCGCAGCACCAGCACGAACCGGGCTTTGCCGGCATAAAGCCGGTCGATCGCTTCAAGATGATCGGTATATTGCGGGGTCTTGTCAGCCCAGATCGCCTTTCCGGTAGCGATCCGGTAAGCCTCGTGCAGTTCCGAAGCCTTGCGGGCCAGATCCTGGCGGGCCTCTTCGGCGGAATAGCCAAACCCTTCGTATCCCGCGCCGACGAACCTGTCTTCCAGCATCGCGGCGTAGTTGGCGATGAAAAAGCTTTCGGGCGGGCAGGCGATGTCGCGGTGCGAATTGAACAGGCGGCGAACGAGCGAGGTGCCCGAGCGGTGCGCCCCGACGATAAAGATCGGGGTTTCGCAGCGCGCGGAATCGTCGATTACTACCGGTTTGGTCTGAACGATCATCCGCGGCCGACCGAGATAGGTTTTGACGCGATTCCAGTACCAGATCAGGCTATGCCTTCGCCGCAAGAAAATTACTCCGAATCTATGGCCGGCAGAAGCGAGGAGCGACCCTTGTTTTGCTTTATGTCCGGCATTTTATGCCGACGTCTAAGTCCTTAAGGCGTTTGCGCGAGCCTGTCACTTGCTCTGTTGGAGCTTTTGCCTATTACGGCGCAATTGTAGTGCAAAACGGGCAGTTAGCCGATGAAGCCAATCCGGGTGGTGTTTGCCTGGGAAAATCTGGGACCGTCACACTTTGACCGGATTGAGGCTTGTGCCGCCGATCCCGCCTTGGACGTGACCGCGATCGAATTTTTCGGGACCAGCCTGACCTATCACTGGAGCGGCGCAGAAGTGACCGGCGTGCGGCGGGTCACCCTGTTCCCCGGAGGCACCGCGCTACGCAGTCCCTTGCTGGCTTGGCGGTTGTTCAAGGCTTGCCTGTCACAGCGGCCGGACTGCGTGTTTTTGTGCCACTACAATCTGCCGCAGGTTTTCCTCGCAGCACTCGCGCTGCGGTTGATGGGGATACGCACGATTACCATGATCGACAGCAAGTTCGATGATTATGGGCGGAGCTTGCCTTTGGAGCTGCTCAAGGCCGTTTTTCTGGCCCCGTATCATGGTGCGATGGCTGCAAGCCGGCGCAGTGCCGAATATTTGCGCTTTCTCGGCTTCCGGCGGCGAACCGTCGTTCAAGGTTTTGACACGCTCGACGTCGCCAGGATCGCGGCGCGTGCCGCGGCTTCGGCGGTTCCCCATGCCCAGCGTGATTTCCTCGTGGTGGCCCGGCTGATCCGCGAGAAGAACCTCGAATTCGCGCTGCGGGCCTTTGCCGAATGGCGCCAGCTGGCCGTTCACGACCGGGCCTTGCGAATTCTCGGTGCGGGACCGCTGGAAGCGCCGCTACGCGCCTTGGCAGCCGAATTGGGTGTAGCCGAAGCGGTCCGGTTTGAAGGCACCGCCACGCCCGATCAGGTCGCACGGGCGATGCGCGATGCCCTCGCGCTGGTGTTTCCCAGCGTCCAGGAAACCTATGGCTTTGTAGTGATTGAAGCGCTGGCACTGGGTCTGCCAGTGCTGATCTCGACCAAACCCGGCGCGGTCGACGATCTGATCGACAACGGCGTCAACGGCTGGCTGGTCGATCCTTGGCGCCCGGCCGGGCTTGTCGCGGCGATGGTCTTGCTCGACCGCGATAAAGCGACGTGGAGCGCGGCCAGTGCCGTCGCGTCCGCCAGCAGCGAACGCGGCGACGTGCGGCATTTTGTCGAAGCGGTGAAGCGTCTGGCTCAGGCCGGATAGGCCGCGGTAAGGTTTCCGGTTCCGCCGGGTGAAGTGGGTGTCACGGATGAATACAGGCCTGAGGAGGGGGTTGGGTCAACGGTTTGCCGTCTAGCTCCTAACCCCCTCTCCGTAAACCATCCTGTGGCGCCGGCGGACAGCCAGACCTAGCCGATATAGCCCGCTGTGACGGTCCAGCTGGCGGCGGGCGGTGCTGCTGCTACCGTGCCGTTGTTACGCAGCCGGAACTTGATCGAACCGGCGCTGGCCCGCACCGCGCAGACCTCGAATCCGTCGCCAAGATCGACTTGCGGATCCGCGCTTGCTTTCATCCCGGTAACTGCCCCTGGGCAGGCAATCGCAACCTCTGCCGAAACGGCGCCAGAGGCGATTGAACCGAACGTCGGTGCCGCCGATCCCCGGAGGAGCGGGGGTTGCTGGACTTCGCGCCAGAGGCCCAGCTCCTGGTCGAACCGCAAAGTCAGCTGCGCGGTAGGGGCGAGCACGCGGGTGGCGGCCAGGTTGCACCCGGCCCCGCTTGCGGCCAGCGAAGCAAAGGCGCCGGCACTCGAAAGATTGCGAAGGGTCAATTCATGGCCGTGCTGAATTCCGGTGACCGGCAGGGTCATCGGCCAGGTCCCGGTGGTGGTCGCAAAGACGCCCATGAAATCAGCCCGCGGAACGATTTGCGGATTGGCTGCAAGGTCCTGACTGATGGCGCTCCAGTCATTGGCGCTTCGTACCCAGCGATTGCCGCGAAAGCAGGGAAAGTTGTCGGTCACCGTGGTCAGCGCGTTGCCCGATGGCCCGCTGCCGCGCTGGGCTTCGCCGCTCGACTGTTCGATCACCACATTGGGCCCCAGCGAGCCACTGTAGGTGACCGGTTGGGTATGTATCCGGCCATTGTCGCGCGCTTCTTTGGTGCGGCTGCAACGCAGGCGAATGCGGATATCCGACAGGGTCTGTTTGCCCGCGGTGGCCGAACCGACCAGCACCACGGGGGTGAACTCGGTCAGCTTGTCAGCCTGCGCGATCACATCGAGATCAAGATCGTGCAAGCCCTCGCTATAGGTCTGGCTGCCTTCAAGGATCAGGTAGCTGTCGGTCAGCCTGATCTGGCCGCGCACCCATGACCCCAGCAGGACCGGCCCGCACTTGCGAAACTCGGCATCAATAAACAGCCATGGAATCAGCTCATCGGCCATTCGCCGCGGCGTGTTGCGGTAGGTCCCTGGAGCGAGCCGCCCGCCGGCCAGCCCGCCGGTCTGAACGCAGTCCTCGAACACCGCATTGACCAGGCGGCCGCGCCGGCCGGACCAACCCTCGAAGGTCGAAAAGCCCTTGGCACCAAACAGCCCGTCGATATCCATGTTGGTCCCGCAGGCCTGAAACAGGACGCCGTTGGTCTCGCTCAGCACGGCCGAGCGGATGTACAACTCGCCGTTGCCTTCGCCGGCCTGGAAGATCAGCTCGCCGCGAAACCCCGTGACGGTCGAACGGATCAGGCGAATATCGCCAGAACTGCGATCGGGTTCGATCTCGATCCCCTTGTCGGTCAGGTCCCAGCCTTCGCCGTCACTGATCCGGGCTGGCCAATCATAGTTCGATCCGCGCGGAATCCCGCCGTCCAGAGTGATGTCGATCAGCGTGACTCCGGGCCGGTCGGCCGGATTCGCCGGTTCGGTCCCAGGGCATTTGACGAAGATGGCCCCGCCGCGCCAGACCATTTGCTGGCCCGTGCTGGACGAAAACACCTGTTGCCAGGTGTTCTGCCGTTCGCTGCCATTGTTGGCCCGAAACTCCAGCCGCGACCCGCCGTGGCGGGCTGAGCGAAGCACCAGCGGGGCCGAAATCACTATCGGCCGACCGTCGTAGAAGTGCTGGCCGATTGTTCCGTCCGGATCGTTGGCCCGCAGCGGGCAATGGAGCCGATAGGTCTTGGCGGTAAACACCACGGTGCGCGCGCCGATCACTTCGGCATAGGCGATCGCGGCCTGAATCGCCGGCTGATCGTTGTTCAGCCCGTCGCCAGCCGCTCCGCCGAGTTCTACCGCCAGTTCGCCATCGGTTGGCAAGGCCCGGAAATACCGGTTGTTGGAGGTCTGTCCGACAAAGCGGGGATGGGCCGCGAACAGGGCTGCATTGGCAAGGCTGTCCGCAACGTAGCTGGCAGCAGCCACGCCTTTTACGCCGCGGCCGCTGGTCTGGACCATATCGGTGTTGGTGTTGATGTTCTGGCTGGAAAACTGGGTGAATAGAAAGTCGGGCATCAAGCGCTCCGTTGATTGAGGAAAGGGAGTGTGGTCAGGCTTGGGCGGCAATCAGGGCGGGGATCGTCTGGGCTACCCCGCGGGCGACCCGACCTGCCAAATAGCGGTGACCTTCGGCGGTCGGGTGGGCTCCGTCAGTGCCCGCGATCCAATCGCGGTTGCCATCGCCGGTGGTGGCTCCGGCCCGTCCGGTGCCCGATACCCACGGGTCAGTCAGGGTGTCGACAAAGGCGACATTGCGCGGAAATTTGGCTGCTGCCGCCTGTTTCGCCGCATGGATCGCGCTGTGCGACGTTCCGCCGTTGGCGGCGATCACCGGCCCGGTCATGAAAATGATTGTTTCGGGCCGAGCGCTCAGCACCGTGCTCAACCAGGTTTCGATCATGGGTTGGATCGCAGCCTGACTGGGGTTCCACGAGGCATCGTTGCCTCCGCCCATTTCCACGATCACATCAGGCGCGGGGGCGATCACGTCGATCGCCAGCCGGTCGTTGAACCAACTGCGATCGTGCACGGCCGGGGCCATCCAGCCCGATCCGCCTACACCCGAAGACCAGGTATCGCACTGGCCCAACAGATCACCGATCAATGCCCCTTGCGAGCCATAGAGCGAGCTGTCGATGTTGGCGGTGTCGACCATGGTTGCGAGCATCGAATCGCTGTGCAGCAGTACCCGCAGTCCATCGGCCTGGGGCCAGGGGGATGGCTTGTAGAGGTTGCTGGTGCGGATGCCGAAGAACCCGCCAACCGAACCGAATTCAAGTTCGTAATGCCGATCTTTGCGATGGGTTGCAGTGCCATCGCCCCAGGTCAGAGGGATGAAGCGAACCAAGCCGTTGCCAGCATTGCCGACGACACCGGCAAAAGCCAGCTTGCCATCAACCCGCAGGCGGAATCCGCCGCCGACGCCGGTGGCTGACATCTGGACATAAAGTTCCAGCGCGGGGGCCGCACATACGAACCGGACCCGCGATCCCGGACCTTGCTGCGGATTGAGCGTCGGATCGGTGCCACTGCCAACCCGCGATGTGACTGACTTGTAGAACTCGGTGTTTGGAAAGCCTGTGCCAGGATTCTGCCAGGCACCACCGACAAAGGTATACTTTGCGGCGTGGAGCGGGCCGGATGCGTTTGAAACCTGCCAAGTCGTTCCAATCGCAATCGCCGTGGCTGAAAGCGGCGCACCGATCGCAGGCAGGGTGCTGGCCAGCACGGGCGGGTTGAAGTCAGCCTTGGCGATTGAGGCGCGCAGGGTGTTCAGCACCCGAAGCCGCTTTTGCCGGGCGATTTCCGCAGCGGCCATGCCGCGCGCGATGATATCGAGGGCCATCTTACTGGGCCACCCGATAGGCAACGGTGCCTGAGCCAAGCACGATATCGAGATAGAGCGCGGCACCAGTCACGGTCTCTTCCCAGACCGGTTCGCAGCAATTGGCGCCGAACACGCCCCAGGCCTGCCCTGCGGCAGTTAGCGGCAGTTTCGTGGTCCCGCCATCGGTTGAGCGCAGCAGTTTGACCGTGCCGGTCCAGGTGCCGGACAGCGCCAGCACCACTGGCTTACCGGAATTGGGTGTGAACGGGCCCACCACGATGGCAGTGGCGGTGCTGCCAGCCAGCGCGGCTGGTGCAGGAATGGTGACAGAGCTGACCGGTAGCGGTTTGTCAGCGGAAACTGGCGACAGTGTTGAATCGGCCTCGGCAAATCCGATGGCGGAAATCGGGGCGTAGGCCGCCGGGGAGAAAACAGGAATTTGGGTGGGCATGATCGATACTCCGGATGCGAAGAATCAGTCGAATAACCATATTGGCACGTGTAGGAAAATAAAATAACCTATTATGCGCTTGGCGGGTACTAGGCAGGGCTTTACCCGCTGCGGCAGCAGCATCATTTCGAAACCGGAACATCATGGAAGCCAACGGATTTGTCTGCGCGATCAACGGCAGCCGCGATGGCTATCAGGTGCCCGCAGCGCTGCATCAGGCCGGGTTGCTGAGCCGCTTTGTGACCGACTATTATGCGCCGGATCAGCCGCCGGGCTGGTTGCCCGCGCCGATGGCAGGGCGCCGTAGCGACCTATTGCCCAAAGCCAGTACGGTGGGCACTCCGTCTAGCTTCCTGATCCAGCACAGCGCGGCCAAATTGGGTCTGCCGATGAACCGGGTGTTTCCGCACACCGATCCGCTGCTCGGCCGCCACGCCTTGGCTCAGGCCAAGCGGCTGGGGGCCAATCTGTACTGCTATTCCGGCTATTTGCCGCGGCCTGAGAAAATTCCGCGCGGCATGAAGGTGGTCGATTTCGAATTCCATCCCTTGCCGGGGCTGACCATGGAATTGCTCCGGCAAGACGCTGCGCGCTACCCTGAGACGGCATGGTCGTTTGCACAGGAACAGCGTTATGCCGGGCAAGAACGGGTCAATGACAGCTGGCAACATGCCGATGCCGTGGTCTGCGCCAGCGCCATGACCGCGCGGTCGCTGGAGCATGCCGGGTGCGAATCCGAAAGGATCACGATCGTGCCCTATGGCTTTGAAACCAGTCAGGTCGCTGCGCCGCGCCTACAGGACGGTCCGGCCCAGTTCCTGTTTGTTGGCCAAGGGCTACAGCGCAAGGGGCTGCACCACCTGCTCAGGGCGTGGCGAAATGTCGACCCGGCGCGGGCGCGGCTGACGTTGGTGTGCTATTCCATCGATCCGGGCATCGCCGAAATGGCCCGGCAGCCGGGGATCGAATTGCTGGGACGGCAAGACCGGTCTGCGCTCGATGCAATCATGCAGCGGGCCGACGTGTTCATCATGCCATCGCTGATCGAGGGCTTTGGGCTAACCTATCTTGAAGCGCTGGCGGCGGGCTGTCATATCGTCGGCACCGCCAACACCGGGCTGCCGGACCTGCCGCTGAGCGCTGCGGCGCGGACCTTGGTTCCAATTGGCGATATCGCTGCCTTGTCCGATACCATCGAGCAGTTGATCGCTCGCCGGGCAAGCGGCGGACTGGATGCGGCAGCGATTGCGGGCGAGGCGCGCAATTGGACCTGGGCCGATTTCCGCGCCCGTATTGCCCAACACGCAGGACAATTGCTCGCCTAGTCTTTGGCCTTGCGGCCGATCAGGCGGTCCAGATCGGCCCGCGCTTCCTGCGCCATTTCGCTAGATACTTCGGTCAGGTTATGGCGCCTGACCCAGTGCTTAAGCGCAAATCGACCGACGACCAGCAGCATCGCGAAATCGACAACCGCCAACGCCAGACTCGGCGCGGTGTTGCCAAGCGCCGGTCCAAGCAGCAATGTCAGCGCTACGCCCAGCGCCGCCAGAATGGCATAGACAATCGCGAACTCGGCTTGACGATTGACTGCAAGCATCAGGTTGGACAGCGGATTCCAGATTCCCCCGCACAGCGCCGAAACGGCAATCGCGAACATCAGACTTTGGGAGGCGGCAATGTGGCCGTTGGACCACAGGTTCACAATCCACGGTCCCGCTAGCGCCAACACAAGCGAGAACGGCACAGCGATCGCCGTCGCTGTGCTCAATACTGCAACAAACATCCGGATCACCGCGCGGTGGTTACCCTTGGCGGTTTCAGCGCCGAATTCGGGCATCAACGCGGTGGTCAGAATCTGCGATCCTTGCAGACCGATCCGCGACAATGTGCGGGCGGCAACAAAAGCTGGGACCACGACTGCGCCGGCCACCAAACCCAGGGCAGCGACGGTGCCTTGCAGCAACAGCGCTGTCGCCAGCGGGATAGACATGGCGGCGAGCGCGGGTCCGAGCAGCTCACGCCGAACCGACTGACTGCCACCGGTCAATCCCGGAAGGACCCCGGTGCGCAAGGTTGCGGCGACGGTGAACATGGCTACGAACCCGATCAGACGGCCGGTCATCATCGCCGCGGCGCCCGCCCCGATCCCATGATCCAGCCAGACCATCAGAACCAGCAGGCCGTTTTCGAGCACGGTCGTAACCGTTGAAAGCACGGTCCCCAGCGCAAACCGCGCGTTGCTGCGAAATACCCCCTGCAACAGCGCGCAAGCCATCACCAGACAGGCATAGATTGCCAGTGCGACAATCGCCCAGCGCATCTCGAGATGCGAGGTGAGCGGAACGTCCAGAATGAAGCGATCGGGCAGCAGCCATGCCAATCCGCCGACAAACGCCAGAATCACGCCGCACGCGATTGCGACAACCTGCGTTGCACTGCGGATTGTGCTGCGCGCTTCACGCAATTCGCCGCGGGCAATCTCCATCGTCATGCGCACCGCAGCGGCATTGGCAAAGCCCAGATCGCCCAACGCGAACAGGCTGGGCACCGTGACCAGCATGGCCCAGCCGCCATAGCGCGCCAGCCCCCAGTGCGACGCAAGCACCGGAACCAGCAGCAGGGTCATCAGCGCAATAGCGATGCGATCGATCGCATTGGCCCCCACGCCCAGCGCGACACGGCGGCGGCTCATGACAAGGCCTTGTCAGGCCGCGCGGCCATGCTAATTTCCGACGCGGGGAAGAGGGGGAAGATCATGGACTTGCAAACAAAAATCCTAGGGGCGCTGATACTGACATACTTTACGAGCAGATTGACCCTGCGGTTGCCAATCCCGCCAAAGAAGCACTGGAGCATATTGCTGGCGCATGCAATTGCACTTGCTGCTATCGTGATCGGAATCCGCCTGTTGCGGAGTGATGAGGGCTCCTTCGCCGCCACGCAACTGCTGGTCTATATCTCACCTGCGGTGTTTTGGTGTCTGCTTGATCTGCTGCGTGAACATCGGATCGGGCTTAAAGCCGCGACCAGACCATCACGGAACGAGGTGCCATAGCCACACGCGCCAGTGCGGCCCCGGATCCCGGGCGGCACCCAGGGTGATCGTCGCGACCTGCCCGCCCTGCATTGCCAAGCTCGCGCCGATCTGTGGATAGGCCCAATTTTGGTGCTGGCCGGTCTGGTGCAGCTGGCCTGCGCCAAGTTTGCCCAGTACGGCGGCCTGCGGATCCCCGATCCGGACCCCCAACAGAGCCGGGCAGGCGGGCGACGTCACATCCTGTTCATGGCAGGAAATGCCGGTCACGCGCCGATCCGGGCCATCCAGATGCACAGCGAACTGACGCCCTTGTTGGTCGAACAGCAGGTCTTGCACAGTCCCGCCAGCCGTTTCTGAGGGAGCCAGGGCAGCACGGACCTGATCCTCGCTCATGCCAAGCGCAACCGGACCAAGCTGTTTGCTGGCGAGCTCAACCGAGCTCCAAACCTGCCAGACATAAGCGGCGGTGACCAGGACCATGATCACCAACAGGCCGCGCCCAAACAGGTTCGATCGAACGAACCCGAGTAAGCCGGTCGCTTGTGGTTTCGCTTTCGCCGCACTTCGTGAACGGCGGCGACGGGCGGATTCAGTGCCACTGCTCGCGCTCATGGGCATCGACTATCACGGCTGCGGACGGGCGCAAGCCGAATGTCTGGGCTCAGTTTGCGGGATCGGTGCATTCGCTCAGGCCCTGATTTTCTCGGCCAGCTTGAGCCCCAGATCGCGCAGAAACTTTCCGGGGCGGCGGCGCGGCCAACCCATGTCGCGGGCATAGCGCGTCGGATTCAGCCCGAGCGCTGCGGCATCACGGGCCGGGTGGGCCTCAGGTTGGGCCGCGATGCGGCTAAACAGATCGGCAAATCCGGTCTTCTTCTCAGCCGGCAAGTGCCAGATCGTCAGATCACGATCCTGTGAGCGCAGGTTGTTGTGATGAAAGGTGGTCCACATCCGGCGGATGAAAGCGTTACCAGTTCCCGGCTCGATCCCTGCAAGTGCATAGAGGATTGAAAGAAAATGCGCCTCCTCGCGCGGGGCATCGGGCCCTTGCTCCACAATCTCGGGCCACAGAAGGCGCGCCTGTTCGGAAATCCCACGGGTCACAGCCAGACTGGCAGCATAGATTTCACCGCCGAAATAGGGCGTAGAATCCAGCTTGGATCCCCCATGCCGGGCGAGGAACAGTGCCATTCCTTCGCGCGACAGGCCGTTAATTGCGCTCCCCAGTTGATGCTCGTCGTCATCAAGGCGATAGGTCAACGCGCCATGTTGATCGATGGCCTGAACCATGTCGTCCACCGGCTTCAACCACAGGCAGTCGCTATCGAGCACAATTATCCGGGAGGCCGGGGCATTGGCGGAAAAGTGATCCAGCACGTCGAAAATGTAGAACTGGTTGCCCCAGCTGCCGACCGCGCCTTTGGGCAGGCGATACGTGATGGGCAGGGTGACAACTTCAACCCCCCAACAAGCAAACAGGGCGGCAATATCCAGTCCATCGATTATCGGCAGACAGGTGTTGGTATAGAAGATATGCCGCGACTGCGGATTCAGTGCCAAGCTGCTGGCATAGAATCCGACCGCGCAGCGCCAATAGACAGCCTGGGTTTCGGGCGCATCGGAGCGACTGGAAACCTGCGGGAAATAGGTCGCGCTGGCGGAATCGTCGGCGACGAACCAGGTGCAGATCGCGGTGCTGGCCGGCATCACTTCAGCCGTGACCGGCAAGCTTTGAACGGAGCCGCCGGGTGAACCAGCTGGGCACTGCGCGCAGCAGCCGCTTGAATGCGATGGCCTGGTAGGATGCGACTTCCTCAAACTTCTCAGGGTGGACAGCATCGAACAGCATTCCGCTGCCTGCTGGCTCGGCGGCGGCGGCTAGTGCGCTCAATTTGACGTTGGCGGTTTTGACATAAACAAACATGTTCTGGCGATACCAGTAATGGATTGTCTGATCGGTCCAGTGGTGCGGACGGACCAGGTCATAGGGTTGATAGCCCAGCGCCTCGAAATGCGCCCGCCAGTAGGACGGCCATTGTTCGTTGATATGGCCGAACCCGCCCTGGAGCGGGATTGCGGCGCCGAACACCACCACATCGGCGGCTTGACACAGCGATTCGACCAGCACCCGGGCGCTGCCGCCTTCAACGTGTTCAGCCACTTCCAGACAGATCGCCAGATCAAATCGGCGCCCCAGTTGAAGCGGTGTTTCGAGCCGGGCTTCGACAAATCTGGCACGATCAACCAACAGATGATCGCGGTTGTTCCAGGGCCCGTCGACAACGCAATAATCGGTTGCGCCTGCATCAATGCCGGCCTGGGTCCAATGGGCATTGCCGCAGCCGACTTCGACCAGTGACTGGGCGTTGAACAACGTGACCAGAGGCGGCAGGATCCGCCGCGCAGATTCGCCGGTCATGTCGCCATAGAGCTTGTGCCAGTCGGCAGGATACATTGGGCAAATCCCTTTTTCGCGACTATTTGGTCAGGCTTTAGCCGACCAACATGCCAAATCAAATGGTTAGCGGGTCGGAACCGGAGTATCGCCCGAATAGTCATAAAAGCCGCGACCGGCCTTGCGGCCCAGCCAGCCCGCTTCAACATATTTCACCAAGAGCGGGGCCGGGCGATATTTGCTGTCGCCAGTGGTGTTGTAGAGCACGCGGACGATATCAAGACAGGTATCCAGACCCACGAAATCGGCCAGCTCCAGCGGACCCATCGGGTGGTTGAGACCGAGCCGGCAGCCCTTGTCGATATCGGCGATATTGGCGGTGCCCTGGCCCAGCACGAACACGGCTTCGTTGATCATTGGCAGCAGGATCCGGTTGACCACAAAGCCCGGCTCGTCTTCGGCCATCACCACCTGCTTGCCCAGACTCTCGGCAAAGGCGCGGGTGCTGGCGACGGTTTCCTTGGCGGTGGCAAGGCCGGGAATCACTTCGATAAGCCCCATGACCGGGACCGGATTGAAAAAGTGCAGGCCGATAAACCGCTTCGGGTCGGGTGAGCTGGTCGCCATCCGGGTGATCGGGATTGAGCTGGTGTTCGAGGCGAGGATCGCATCTTCGCGCAGCACTTTGCCGGCCGCTTCGAAGATCTTGCGCTTGATCTCTTCTTTTTCGGTCGCCGCCTCGATGATCAGATCGGCATCGGCCATCGGGGCATAGTCACCCACCGGCGTGATCCGGGCGAGTGCGGCTTCGGCTTCACTGGCGGTGATCTTGTCGCGGCTGACCAGCCGGGTCAGGGCCTTGTCGATCCCGGTTTTGGCCTTTTCAGCCAGAGCAATGTCGATATCGCAGAGCAGCACCCTGATGCCGTTCTGCGCGACCGTCTGGGCAATGCCCGAGCCCATCTGGCCCGCCCCTATAATCCCGACGATCCGCATTGATCCAACCCCTTCGCACATGCAGCAAGGGCGGCTGGTTAGCGGCGAATTGGCAGGAATGCTAGCGGTTCTTGCCCGGCACCCACAGCACATCGCCGCTGCCCGCCGCATTGATCGCGCGGGTCAGGACGAACAGATAGTCGGACAGCCGATTGACGTAAGCCAAGGCGGCGGGATTGACCGGTTCGGCCTCGCTCAGCGCGGTCATCGCTCGTTCGGCCCGGCGCACCGAGGCGCGGGCAATATGGGTCCGGGCCGCGCCTTCAGAGCCGCCGGGCAGGATGAAGCTGGTCAGTGGCGGCAGGTGTTCGTTGAGCGCATCGATCTGCTGCTCGATCCATGTCGCCTGCCCAGGAATGATCCGGAGGACCATTTCCGACGGGCTGAAATCCGCACCTGGCGTCGCCAGATCGGCCCCCAGATCGAACAGATCGTTCTGGATCCGCACCAAAGCACCGACATGCGGTTGAAAGTCACCGAGTCCCGCAACCGCGAATCCGATCGCGCTGTTGGCCTCATCAATCGCGCCGATCGCTTCCATCCGGGCGGCGTGTTTGGCCACCCGGCTGCCATCGACCAGACCGGTCGTGCCATCGTCCCCGGTGCGGGTGTAGATCTTGTTGAGTTTGACCACGAACCCGATCCTACTTCCGGCTGGCCATCATCATCAGCACTACGACCATGATCGTCGCGCCCTGGAACAGCACCCGGCGAAACATCATTTTGGTTTGCAGCAGCTGCATTTCGCTCGGGCCGGCGCTTTCGGGTTGGTCGAGATCGCGGCGGGTGCTTTGCATGAATGCCACAATCCCGCGGATCAGCGAGAACAGCGTAAGCCCCATCAGGGCGGCGATTGCGATGATGAAAATCCAAGTCATGTACTGCTTCCTAATCGTTGCGATAGACGAAGGCCAGCCGGGAACTTTCCCGCCCTTAGCCGTTCAGCCAGCTCCACTCCGTCTTCCCCGGCCCCGCGCAAGTCCATCAGCGCGGGCGAGCCGCGCCGCTTGGCCAATTTGCGCCCATCGGGATCGGTCAGCAAGCCATTATGGTGCCAGCGCGGCACTGGGAGCCCAAGTAGGGCCTGCAGCAGCCGGTGGATATGTGTCGAAAGGAACAGGTCGGCGCCGCGCGTGACCAAGGTGATGCCTTGCGCGGCGTCGTCAATCGTTGCGGCGAGGTGATAGCTCGCCGGCGCCTCTTTGCGCAGCAGTACCACATCGCCAAACGGCGCGGGGTCGGCCTGTTGGACACCGGCCAGCGCATCCTCCCAGACCAACGGCCCGGCCAGCGCTATGGCCTTGGCCATGTCGAGCCGCCAGGCTGCTCCCGCCGGATCGGCACTGCGCCCGCGGCAAGTGCCCGGATAGACCGGCCCATCGGGACCCACAGTGCGGCTTGCGGCCAGGACTTCGGCCCGGGTGCAATGGCACGGATAAAGCAGCTCCATCGCCTTCAGCCGCTCGCCCGCCTCGGCATAAGCGGTAAGGCGGCTCGACTGGCGCAGCACCGGCCCATCCCAGCCGAGCCCCAGCCAGGCCAGATCAGCCAGCATCTCGTCGGCCAGCTCCGCCCGACTGCGGGTGCCGTCGATATCCTCGATCCGCACCAGAAATTCGCCGCCGTGTGAGCCAGCAAGCCCCCGGGCCAGATCATGCGCAACGATCGCCGCATAGGCGTGGCCCAGATGCAAATGGCCATTTGGGCTGGGGGCAAAGCGGGTGCGGACTGTCACATTTGCGCTTGTCCTGTGGATTGCGGGTTGTGGCAAGTCTTGACGGAGCTGCTCCGCCCATGTTCATTGGCGCGATGATCTTTAGCCAAATCGTCATTTCAGCAAGTTATCGGAGGCCATGCTCAAGGCGGAGCTGATTGAGCGCGCGGCTCGGTTCCGCAGCGCAGAGGGAGATCCCTCAAGGGCTCTGTCCGATTGTCCGGCGCTTGTGCTCAATGCCGATTACACCCCGCTCAGCTATTACCCGCTCAGCCTGTGGCCGTGGCAGACCGCGATCAAGGCGGTGTTTCTGGAGCGGGTCGATATCGTCGCCAGCTATGCCCGCGAAGTGCACAGCCCATCGTGGACCATGCCGATCCCCAGCGTGATCGCGCTGCGCCAATATGTCCGGCCGAGCGAGTTTCCCGCCTTCACCCGCTTCAACCTGTTCCTGCGCGACCGGTTCTGCTGTCAGTACTGCGGTAGCCCGCACCAACTGACTTTCGATCACGTCGTCCCGCGGCGGCTGGGCGGGCGCACATCTTGGGAAAACGTTGCCACTGCCTGCGCGCCGTGCAACCTCAAGAAGGGCGGACGCACCCCGGCACAGGCCAAGATGCCGCTGCTCGTGCCCCCGATCCGCCCGACCAACTGGCAATTGCAGGAACGCGGCAAGGGCTTTCCGCCGGGCTACCTGCATGAAACGTGGCGGGACTGGCTCTATTGGGACATCGAGCTGGAGGCTTGAACGGGCGACAGCCCTACTCAAGCCGCCGAATCGCCGTCCTTCTTCAAATCGTCCCGATCCGCATCGCCCCGCGCCAGCAGGCGTTCCAGTGGGTGAGCAAAGACAATCAGCATCGCAGCGCCAGCAATGGGCAAGGCGGCGGTCAACAGGAAGTATTTGGTTGGGCCCAGCGGCTCGTAAAACCGGCCGAGCCAGCCGAGCAGGAAGAACCCGAGCGCGCCTGACAGCGAATAGAGCGCGAACATCATTCCGTTGACCGACCCCGGCGCATACCGCGCGATCAGCGCGCGGGCCGGTGGGTCGTTCCAGCCATAGGAGAAGGCGAGCACGAGGTAAAACAGCAGCCAGCCGTAGATCGGCACCTGCGCCATCAACGAGAAGGCGGCGATCAGCAGGAACGAAGCGGCTGCGATCAAATTGGCGATGCCGATTTTGCGGATGTCGTGGGGTTCGTTGCCTTTTTCGGCCAGCTTTGCCCAGATCGAGTTGGCGACGAAAATCCCGGCGATTGTCAGGATGCCATCGGCGGTCAGAGCCCAGGTTACCGGGATTTCGAACCCGCCAACCTTGCGGTCCACCGCCGTATCGGCCCACAGCACCATGATCCCATAGGCCTGCTGGACCGCCGCGAAGAAAAACAGCTTGGGAATGTACAGCAGGATCAGCCCGCCCACCGATTGCCACTGCCGCTTGGTCAGCGGCGGGCGTTTGACCCCTTGCGCAATCACGTCGACCGGAAAATGGCGCCGCCCGGAAAGGTATGAGGCCAGCCCGATCAGCATCCCGATCCCCGCTGCGCCAAAGCCCCAGTGCCAGCCAACCCTCTCACCCAGCGTCCCTGAAATCAGCGGCGCGGCAAGGGCGCCGACGTTCACCGCCATCAGGTAAATGCCGAAAGCGCGGGTCCGGCGGGTATCGTCAGGGGCATAAAGCCCGCCGATCTGCGCGGCGAGATTGCTGATGAACAGCCCGCCGCCGATGATCAGCAGCAGCAGCGCCAGCAGAAACGCCTGTTCGATCGCCATGGTCAAATGGCCCGCGCTCATCAGCAAGGCGCCCATCGTCACGGTCTTGGTCCGGCCCAGAACCCGGTCGCCCAGCCAGGCCCCGATCAACGGGGTGACCAGGATGAAGCCCGAATAGAGCCCGAAAGTCTGCGCCGCCAAAGCCAGGTTGGTCATCGGCCCGAAGATCCCTTCGAGCACGCTGCGATAGATCCCGATCCCGGCGACCTTGCCCTCATTTTCGGGCAGCAGCAGGTACTTGGCCATGTACAGCATCAGCAATGACTGCATCGAGTAAAAGCTGAACCGTTCCCACATCTCGGTCCCGGCCAGAAAGCCGAGCCCGCGCGGATGGCCAAAGAACCCGCGATCAAACGTGGCGCCAGAGCCATCGGCAATCGGAACAGTATCGCCATGCGCGCCGGCGGCGGCTTCGTTGATGGTCATCCAAGAGGTCCCCTGCGACAATGTAAGGCGCGGTCGCTGGACGGACGCTAACAGCCGCTGACAATTTCACAATGCAATTTGAAAATCCGGCTGACCCGGCCTGTTACGGTATGCTCATTTCGCTGCCGTGGCGGGCCGAGTCAGACGGGGTACGAAAGCGAACGGCTTGATCCCGAGGCGGGGATAGATCTGGTCAGGGAAATAGACCGTGCCATCCTTGACCACCATGGCGACCTTCTTGATTTCGCGAAGGTCCGCTGTCGGATCTCCGGGGACCAGGAAGAAGTCCGCCATCTTGCCGCGCGCGATGCTGCCCAACTGCTGGTCCTGCCCCATATAGCGGGCCATGTCCCAGGTGCCGCGACGCAGAACCTGGGCCGGGCTCATCCCCAGTTTCCCGAACAGCTCCAGCTCGCGGTGATAGGTGAAACCGCCGCCCAGATCGGTGCCGGGGATCAGCATGATCCCGCGCCGGTGCATCTCGGTCAGAGTCTCGATGATCTTGCCATAGGCTGCAACATATTCGGCCCGCTGCTTGGGCGTATCTGCCCCGAACAGGGCCTGCTTGAGCTGGCGCTGTTCAGCCGGGGGCATGTGATCGATATAGTCGATCGCACCCGGGTTGGGCCGCCCGTCGAGCGCGGTCAGGCCCAATTCGTGGATGCCGATGGTTGGCTCGTGCGCGGTGCCGCGCCCCACCATTGCATCGAGCGTGGCGCTGACTTTCGGCCCTTTGACGTCGATCGTGTTGAACCGCCGCATTGCGGTAAAGCGGAACAGGGTGCGGGTATCCTCGCCCGGATTGAGCACCCAGCCGAGCATCAGCTGGTTGACGTGGGTAATCTCGTCAAAGCCCGCGCCGATCATGGCGTCGGCGCTGGAAAAGGCCGGAACGTGGCCCGAAACCCGCATTCCCAGCCGGTGCGCCTCGGTTACTACAGCCGGGGCCCATTTGGGGTCCATCGAATTGTAGAGCTTGACCTGCCAGAACCCGCGCGCCGAATACCACCGGACCGCGTCGATCGCCTCGGCTTCGCTGCTCACCAGCTTGCCGGTGGCGGAGCTGAACGGGCTCTCGCCCTCGATAAAGCCCGAGCGGACGATCCGCGGGCCAGCCACTTCGCCTTTTGCGATCCGCTCGATCAGCACGTCGAGCACCGGGTTGGTATTGCCCATGTCACGCACCGTTGTGATCCCGGCAAGCAGGTTCATCAGCGCGTCCTGCTGCGCCAGGTGCCCGTGCATTTCGAACAGGCCCGGAACCAGCGTGCCGCCGGCCCCGTCAATCTCGGCCTCGCCCGGCCCGGCCCGGCTCCCGGCGGGTTCGATTGCGGCAATCCGCTGGCCAAAGATCACCACATCGCTGGGCGCGCTGCGCGCGCCACTGACCGGATCAAAAATCCGCACATTGCGGATCCGCACTGGTCCGTCGAAGCGGTGGGCAAATTCAGTCTGGATCGCAGCGAAACGATCGGATTCGAGCTTTTCCGAAAGCGCCCGCAGCGGCTCATCCGCGGCTTTCTCGTAACCCTTGCGGGCAATGATGAAATCGGCGCTGGCGATCGCGAACAGCTCCCCCTTGCCATCGAGCGTGATGTAGGTCGGGTTGAGCGAAAGCCCGGACAGTTCGAAGGTAATGACTTCGATCCGGCCATCGGGCCCGTCAAAGTTGCTCCGGGCGCGCTCGGTCAACCGGGCAATTCCGGCCGGGGCGACTGGCATGGCGCGGTCCGGGTCGGCCAATAGCGCACGCGCCATTAGCGCAACGTCAAGCGGCGATCCGTTCTGGGTCGCATAATGCTGCGGGGCGTCCTTGCCCTTGAACGATCCTGGCCCGGCCAGATCGCGCCACATCGCAAACCCCGGTCCCCGCCGGAAGCTCTCGTTGACCGCATTACCAAAGGTGGTGCGGCCGGTGATCGTCCAGCGTTGCGGCAGGCCGTCCTTGTCCAGCACCACCACTTCCTGGATCGTCGGTCCGCGTCCGTTCTGCTTGTAATCGAAATCAACGTTGATTCGCCCCGCATCGCGGTCGAGCTTCAGATGGCCGATATCCCGGCTCTGGGTCAGCACCCGGTATTCCAGCCGGTCAGCCAGTGCTGGCGCGGTGGCCACGCTGGCGGCCATGCAGGCGGTCAACAGACGATAGGCTTTCATTTGGCTTCTTCCCCTGGGGTGCGATTGCCGGGGAGACTAGCCAATCACCCGATCCCTGCCAGCGTTTTTTGCCGCCTGCGCTGGACCGAAGAACCGAGGCCGATCGCTTCACGGTATTTCGCGACCGTCCGCCGGGCCAGATCAAAGCCTTTGCCCTTCAGCAGATCGACCAGCGTATCGTCGGACAGGATCGCTTTGGGATCTTCGGCATCGATCAAGGTCTTGATCGCCGCCTTGACTGCCGAGGCCGATGCGCCGCCTTCGCCATCGACCGCGCCGACGCCTGATGTGAAGAAGTATTTGAGCTCAAAGGTCCCGCGCGGGCACGACAGGTACTTGTTGCTGGTCACCCGGCTGACGGTCGATTCGTGCATTTCGATCGCTTTGGCCACCGCGCGCAGGGTCAGCGGCTTCAGGTGCGAGACCCCGTGGCGGAAGAAGCCATCCTGCTGCTTTACCAGTTCGCTCGCGACCTTGAGGATGGTCTTGGCCCGCTGATCGAGCGCTTTGACCAGCCAGTTGGCATCGGCCAGCTTGTCCGACAGCCAGCCGCGCGCCGACTTGTCATCGCTCGCGCCGCGCAGTTCGACATAGTAGCTGCGGTTGACCACCAGCCGGGGCAGGGTGGCCTGATTGAGCGCGATGTCCCAGCCCAGATCGGCCCGCGGGGTGATCAGGATATCGGGCGTGATCGGATCGCCCCCGCCAGAGCTGAACCGCTGGCCGGGCTTGGGATCATAGCCGCGCAGTTCAGTGAGCATCTCGGCGAAGTCCTCGTCATCCACCCCGCACATCCGCTTGAGCCGAGGCAGTTCGCCGCGCGCCAGCAGATCGAGGTTGCCCAGCAGCTTGGCCATACACGGGTCATAGCGGTCGGCCTCGCGCGCCTGCAGGGCCAGGCATTCGCCGAGGGTGCGGGCGGCGATGCCAGTGGGATCAAGGCTCTGGACCAGTGCCAGCGCTTGTTCCACTTCGTCCTCGTCAACCGCCAGCTCAGCGGCCAGCTCTGCGGTCGTGGCCGGGAGATAGCCCGCCTCGTCGAGCTCGGTGGCGATATGCCGGGCAATGAAGGCAATCCGTGGGTCGCGGGTGGCGGTGCCGATCTGGGCGTGCAAGTGCTCAGCCAGGCTCGGTTCGCCGGCGCCGCGCTCGTCGATCCCGGGACCAGCCTCACCGGGGGCAGCGCGGAAATCGGAGCTCCAGTCGCCGGTGTCGCGGTCGCGATCAAGCGCGCCCGGATCGATATCGAGCGGGGCATCGTCAGCGGCGCGGCCTTCGGCGATCAGCTGGTCGGTGGGGGAGCTTTCGAGCGTGGTGCGGCGGCCGTCGTCGAGCAGCCCGACCTCGCCCGGTTCAGCCGCCGCGCTGCCGCCCACGTCGAGCAGCGGATTGGCTTCCAATGCCTCGCCGATGAAGGCTTCGATCTCAAGGTTTGACAGCGCCAGCAGCTTGATCGCCTGCTGCAATTGCGGCGTCATCACCAGTGATTGCGATTGCCTGAGGTCGAGGCGGGGGCCAAGGGCCATCGGTCAGTTCCTAGAGCGTGAAGCCCTCGCCGAGGTAGAGCCTCCGCACGTTTTCATCCGCCACCAGCTCTTCGGGGCTGCCAGCGAACAGCACCTGTCCGCCATAGATGATGCAGGCGCGATCGACGATGTCGAGCGTTTCGCGGACGTTGTGGTCGGTAATCAGCACCCCGATCCCGCGATCCTTGAGATCGGTGACCAGGTGGCGGATATCGTTGATCGAGAGCGGATCGATCCCGGCGAACGGCTCGTCGAGCAACATGATCGAAGGGTTTGCGGCCAGCGCCCGGGCAATCTCGCAGCGCCGTCGTTCACCGCCCGAAAGCGCCATCGCCGGGCTGCTCCGCAACCGGTCGAGCCCGAACTCATCAAGCAGCCGCTGCAATTCGCTCGCGCGCACTTCCTTGTCTGGCTCGGCCAGTTCGAGCACGGCGGCGATGTTCTGTTCGACCGTCAGCCCGCGAAAGATGCTGGTTTCCTGCGGCAGATAGCCCAGCCCCAGGATCGCGCGGCGGTACATCGGCAAATTGGTGACATCGACCCCGTCCATCAGGATTCGGCCGCTGTCGGGCCGCACCAGCCCCATGATCGAATAGAAACAGGTGGTCTTGCCCGCGCCATTCGGGCCGAGCAGGCCCAGCACTTCGCCCTTGCCTACCGATAGCGAAATGTCGGTCAGCACGGCGCGCTTGTCATAGCTTTTGGCGATCGAAATCACCTCAAGCCCGCCCTGCGGGATCGGCTGCATGGCATCGGTGTTCGGCGCGACAAGGTGCTGGACTTCGCTCATAGGTCCCCGATCTAAGCGGCCAGATCAGCCACCGCAAGCGTTGAGGTGCGATTTGGCAGGTTTGTTGCATGCCTTGGGCAAAAGTTCCTCCAGCAGGGTTCTTGCAAACAATGCTTAACGAGGCTTGATCGAAAGGTACTTCGGTGTTCTACTCAGCCACAAGACCATAAAAGTAGGGGATAGGGCATGGCCAAGGTGTTTGAAAACGCCGCCGAACTGCGCAGTGCAGCCACAAAGCCGCTCGATTGGCGCAAACGGATGAGCGACAATATCGCTTATGCCCTGCTGGTTTACACCGTCCTGCAGATCTTCGTCACCATTGGCTCGCTGGAAAACCGGGGCGGATCGATGCTGCCCTATTTTGCTCTGGTAATTCTGGTTGCCGCGATCATCCCGGCTTGCCGCCGGTTTGAAACGCGCTGGAACCGGCTGAGCGATGAGCAGGCCGCCGATCCGCAATTCAAACGCTATTACCGCCGCGATCAGTTTTGGCTGTGGGCCTTGGCGATTGTCCTGCCATTGGTCGTCTCTGGCCTGTTTATCGGCATGGCCAAGCTCGTCGCCTGATTGCTTTCCGACGACAAGTCCCTAGATCGGCGGCTCCCCAGCTGGAGACTTGCCGCCGATGCTTAGCCCCACCCAAGCCCAGGACCGCGCTGCTGCGCTGATCGATATGGCGCGCGCCGCCGGGGCTGATGCCGCCGATGCGGTCTATTCGGGCTCATCCTCTGAAAGCGTCGGAGTCCGGCTGGGCAATCTGGAAGATGTCGAACGGTCTGAGAGCGAGAGCCTCGACCTTCGGGTCTTCGTCGGTCAACGCTCGGCCTCGATCGGATCGAGCGACCTGTCCGATGCCGCGCTGAAGGAGTTGGCGGCGCGGGCAGTCGACATGGCCCGCGCTGCGCCCAAAGATCAGTTTGCCGGATTTGCCGCCGCGGACCTGCTTTGCAAGGGCCCGTTCCCCGATCTGGATGTGGCCGATCCGGGCGAGCTTTCGCCCACCCAGCTGCGCGCCCGCGCGCTGGAGGTTGAAGATGCGGCGCGCGCCGTGCCCGGCGTGACCAATTCCGAAGGCGGCCATGCCAGCCTCGCCAATCGCCATTTCGCGCTGGTGACCAGCCATGGCTTTGCCGGATCGTTCGGCGGGACCATGCACGGGATCAGCGCCACCGCGATCGCCGGCGAGGGCGGCGGGATGCAGCGCGACTATGCCTGGCGGATGGCGCACCATCTGGAAGACCTGCCGCCGCTGGACCAGATCGGCCATCAGGCCGGGACCCGTGCGGTAGCGCGGCTGGAGCCAGGCCGGGTCAAAAGCGGGCAGATGCCGGTGGTGTTCGATCCCCGGGTCGGCGGATCGCTGATCTCGCACCTGATCGGGGCAATTTCGGGCAATGCGATTGCCCGGCGGGCGAGCTTTTTGCTCGATCATGCTGATGAACAGATCTTTTCCCCCGGGATCACCATCCACGATGATCCGTTGCGCCGACGCGGGCTGTCCTCTCGCCCGTTCGATGGTGAAGGGCTGGCTACCGCGCCGCGCGCCTTGGTTGAAAACGGGCGGCTGACCGGCTGGCTGATGGACAGCGCCGCCGCACGGCAGCTTGGCGCCGCCGCGCCAACCGGTCATGCCGTGCGCGGCGCGGGCGGTTCGCCGGGCGTTGGCGCCAGCAATGTCCACCTCGAAGCCGGTACGCTCAGCGTGGCCGAACTGATCGCCGATATCGAAGAGGGCGTGTTCGTGACCGAACTGATCGGCCACGGGGTCAACGGCGTAACCGGCGATTACAGCCGCGGGGCTTCGGGCCTGCGGATCGTCAAGGGTGAAATTGCCGGACCGGTGGCAGAGTTGACCGTGGCAGGGAGCCTGCTGGAGATGTACCGCGCGCTAACCCCGGCGAACGATCTGGAATGGCACCGCACGGTCAACGTGCCGACGATCCGGATCGACGGGATGACGGTGGCGGGGGATTGAGTGCGCGTCGTCCCGGGTCAAGCCTGGGACGACGATCTCACTTCGCCGCGTTATGCCGCTCGATGCATTCCAGCACGATCCGTTTGGCATCCTCAGCATCGCCCCACTTGCCGATCCGCACCCACTTTTCGGGCTCCAGATCCTTGTAATGGGTGAAGAAGTGCTCGATCTGCGCCAGCACGATCGAGGGCAGATCCTTTTGCTCACCGATGTCCGAATAGTACGGAAAGGTCGAATCGACTGGCACGCAAATCAGCTTTTCATCGCCGCCGTGCTCGTCTTCCAGATTGAGCACGCCGATTGGCCGGGCGCGGACGACGCAGCCGGGGATGAACGGCGAGCGGGAGATGACCAGCGCGTCGAGCGGATCGCCATCGTCTGAGAGGGTGTGCGGGATGAAGCCATAGTTGGCCGGATAGCGCATCGGTGTGTGCAGGATCCGATCGACGAACAGCGCGCCCGATTCCTTGTCGAACTCGTACTTCACCGGCTCACCGCCGACGGGCACTTCGATGATGACGTTGAGGCTTTCGGGTGGGTTGTCGCCCACGGGGATCTTTTCGATGCGCATAATGCCCTCAGCTTAGCCCGGTCGATGCTGCACTGCAACACCGACCGTGGGCGAAACGGGACGAAATCGAGCTGGGCCGTCGGTCTTATTTGCCTTTGGACTTCGCCACTGCCCGCTTTGGCAGCAGCAGCAAGTCCAGCCCGGTCGGGGCTTTGCCCGGTGCGGCGCGTTCCAGCCAGGGCCAGCGCAGGCCGCCCTTGTAATCGATGCTGACGGTCTGGAACCGGCTACCGCGCTGGATCAACAGTTCCAGCGGCGTGCCGTCCTTGGCTGCTGTGATCGCCGCGCGGATCGCATCGGCGTCATAGGTATAGCCGTTGACGGCAACGATTTTGGCCCCCGGTACCACCCCGGCGTTGAAGCCCGGACTGTCCCACAGCGTCGCCAGCACCTTGCCGTCCTTGTCAATCGTCAGTCCGATCGAAAAGCCCAGCGTCAGCTGCTTGGCATCGGCCATTCGGGCCTTTTCAAACGGATTAGGCTCGTCCTTCCAGACCAGCTTATAGCCGCCTTTCTCGATTCCCTGCACCGGGGCCGGTTGGCCGGGGGTGTTGATCCGGGTCTCTATGAAGCCGCGCCAGTCATAGGGGGCGACGGCGTTCAGCTTGGTAATGATCTCGTCGACTTCAAACGGCAGCTGGCCAAAATCGCCGTCGTTCATGCCGAAAAACAGCTTGGCGAAATCATCGATGCTGCGCTTGCCGCCAGTCCGTTCGCGAATGATCTGGTCGATCTCCAGCCAGACCAGCGCGCCTTCGGTGTAGTAATCTTCGCTGCGGGCGAGACTGACATAGGGCTTGGGCTTGCGCGCGGCGAAGACCGGATCGTGGCCGGTGTCCTCCACCGAGCGCCAGCGCCGCCCGGCCTGCACCGAAAAGCCCCCGGCCCAGTTGGCCAGCATCCCCAGCACCATGTCCTTGCCCTGCAAGCCCGAACGCGCGGCCAGCACGGTGCCCCAGAACTGGTCCTGGCCTTCATAGGTCCACAGCAGATCGTCCTGCATCGGCTGGCGATAGTCGGGCGTCCACATCCGCGCCGGACGGCGATATTTGCCGGCCCACGAATGGGCATATTCGTGCGGCAGCAGGTTGCGGTCAAATTCGTACTTGTCCCACTCGAGGAAAGTGCCCGGCTCCAGCTGATTTTCGGACGAACGATGATGCTCCAGCCCGATCCCGCCCATCCGGTCGGTCAGCGCCAGCAGAAATTCGTAGCGGTCGAAATGATTGGCCCCAAAGGCCAGCCGGGATTCGGTAACCAGCGCGCGGTGCGCCTCGATATGTTCGGGCTTGGCATTAAGCTGTTCAGGCTTGTCAGCAATCACGTTGAGCGTGACATTCTGCCCCAGATCCCATTTGCGGAAATATTTACCCGCGAAAATCGGCGAATCGACCAGCACTTCATAGTTGGTTTCGGCCCATGACAGGCGGTTGCCGCTTTGCTTGGCGCCATCGAGAGCAACTGCTGCGGTCCACCCGGCCGGCAGGGTGACGCTGGGCACGACCCGGATCTGGCGCACGTAGTGCCCGGCAGGATAGAGGCTCATCTTTTCCCACTGCAGGTTGAGCATTTCCTGCGTCATGCTGATCCGGCCCTCAGTGCTCTGCAGCGGGCTGGTGTGGATGAATTTGGCCACCACTTCGCGTGCGCCAGCGGGCACATCGATGTGGAAGGCGAAGACTTCGACCGGATCGCGCTTCCAGCTCAGCTTCTGCGATCCAGCGTAAAAGTGGATGTCGACCAGTTCGGCCAGCGGCCCGCGCGGGCCGTGGTTTCCGGGCAGCCATTGCGGCATCAACAGGGTCAGGCGTTTGGTCCCGGGCGCAACCGGGACGGTCTGGGTCACCCGGTAGGCGCCGCGCGTGATATCGGTCGCATCGATATCCAGCCGCATTGCCCCACCGGGATAGGGCCGATCGGCCGCGTCGGGCACATTGCGCGATAGCGGCACCGCGATTGGCGCCGAAAGGCTGGTGGAAATGGCCGGCGCGGCAAAAGCGAGCGCGATAACGGCGAGAGCGGACCCTGTTAGTTTCTTCATAGGCCGCAGTTGTGGCGGCAGTTGCGCAATCCCGCAAGATTTGCCTGCACCCTTTTCGACAAGGGCCTTACCCGCTAGGGGCAAGCACCATGAGCAACACGCCCAAAGCCATTCGCGGAACGCAGGACATCTTTGGCGCCGAGGCCGAGGCCTTTGCCCACGTGGTCGAAACGTTCGAACGGGTCCGCAAGCTCTACCGGTTCCGCCGGATCGAAATGCCGGTGTTTGAAAAGACCGAGGTGTTCAGCCGTTCGATCGGGGAAACCACCGATGTGGTGTCGAAGGAAATGTACAGCTTCCTCGACCGGGGTGATGAATCGCTGACCCTTCGGCCTGAATTCACCGCCGGGATTGCCCGCGCCTATATCACCAACGGCTGGCAGCAGCACGCGCCGCTGAAGGTTGCGACGCACGGGCCCTTGTTCCGTTATGAACGCCCGCAAAAGGGCCGCTACCGGCAGTTCCATCAGCTCGATGCCGAAATCATCGGCGCGGCCGAACCGCAGGCTGATGTCGAGCTGCTGGTGATGGCCGATCAGCTACTGAAAGAGCTGGGGATCGCCGATGGCGTAACGCTGATGCTCAACACGCTGGGCGATGGGGCCAGCCGGGATAGCTGGCGGGCCGCGCTGGTCGAATACTTCCGCGCGGTGAAAGGCGAGTTGAGCGAAGATTCGCAAGACCGACTGGAACGCAATCCGCTGCGGATTCTGGATTCGAAGGACCCGCGCGATCAGGCGTTTGTGGCCGGTGCACCCAAGATCGATGACTTCCTGAGCGGCGAAGCGCAAGACTTTTTCGGCGCGGTGACCAGCGGACTGAATGCGGCGGGCGTGGCCTGGACCCGCTCCCAATCGCTGGTCCGCGGCCTCGACTATTACCGCCACACCGCGTTTGAATTCGTCACCGACCGGCTGGGCGCGCAGGGGACTGTGCTGGGCGGCGGGCGCTATGATGGACTGATGGAAAGCCTTGGCGGGCCTGCGACGCCAGCGGTTGGTTGGGCGGCCGGGATCGAGCGGCTGGCGATGTTGGTGGGGCTAACGGATGAAATGGTCGAATTCGATCCTACGGAAGTTGTCGTATTCACGGAGACGCCTGAACTCGATCCAATTGTCTCAGAAATTGTGTTTCTCCTTCGCTCCGGCGGCACGCCCGATCGCACTGTCCGCGCTGAAATCATTGAAGGCGATGACGAAAGCAGTGATGAGCCAGACGGGCCTCTCAAATCAGAAATCGTGGGAGGATCCACGAAGAAGCGATATTCCAAGGCCAAAGCATCAGGCGCTATGCGGGCACTGTCGATTGAACCGCACGAAGGGGCGATATGTGTTGCGCGGCTTCGAGACCTCCGTGACACCAAGCAACCTGTCAGAAATAGGGTGCTAGAAGCTCTCGCCAAGCACTTTGTGATTGAGGAAGTAAGAATTGCGAATGCTCATTCCTGGATTCTGACCAGACCAAAATGACCATATCCAACACCCGCCTGCACCAACTCGCTGCCCGCTTCGCTGAGATCGAGGCGCGGCTGGCATCTGGGCAGTTGGAGGGCAAGGACTTCATCGCTGCCAGCCGTGACTATTCCGAGCTGGAACCCGTCGCCAAGGCCGCTGCAGTGGTCGCCAGCCTGCGCGGGGAAATCGCCGAGCTGGAGGCGATGCTCGATGATCCCGAAATGCGGGCCATCGCAGCGGAGGAATTGGGTGATCTAGGCGCCAAGCTGCCCGAGGCCGAGCACGCGCTGGCCGTGGCAATGTTGCCGCGTGACAGTGCCGACAGCCGCTCGGCCATGCTCGAAATCCGGGCCGGGACCGGCGGCGACGAGGCGGCGTTGTTTGGGGCCGATCTGCTGCGGATGTACGAACGCTATGCCGCTGAACAGGGCTGGAAGATCGAGATTGTCAGCGCCAATGCCAGCGATATCGGCGGGTTCAAGGAAGTGGTTGCGCAGATCAACGGCAACGGCGTGTTCGCCAAATTGAAGTTCGAATCTGGCGTCCACCGGGTTCAGCGCGTGCCGGTGACCGAAAGCGGCGGGCGGATCCACACCAGCGCCGCGACCGTCGCAGTCCTGCCCGAACCCGATGAGGTTGACGTTACGATCAATGACCGTGACCTCAAGATCGACGTCTACCGCGCAAGCGGAGCTGGGGGCCAGCACGTCAACACCACCGATTCCGCCGTCCGGATCACTCACCTGCCTACCGGCACAGTGGTAACCTGCCAGGACGGGCGCAGTCAGCACAAAAACAAGGACCAGGCGATGCAAGTGCTGCGCGCCCGCCTGTTCGAGGCGCAACGCGACGCGGCGCAAGGCGAAGAAGCCGCCGCGCGCAAGGCGATGGTCGGCAGCGGCGACCGCTCTGAACGGATCCGCACCTACAACTTCCCGCAAGGCCGGGTGACAGATCATCGGATCAACCTGACGCTGCACCGCTTGCCCGAAATCCTTGAGGGCACCGGGCTTGGCGAAATGATCGACGCGTTGATCGCCGAGGACCAGGCCAAGCGGCTGGCGGCGCTCGGCGAGTGAATTTCGGCGAGGCTCAGACCGTCGCGCAGGCGCTGCGCGACGCCACCGGAGTGTTGGGGGCCAAGACCGATAGCGCCCGCTTCGATGCCGAAGTGTTGATGGCCCATGCGCTGGGGGTCAGCCGGTCAGACCTGTTCCTGCGGCGCATGACCGATCCGGTGCCGCCCGCTTTTGCCGAACTGGTGGCCCGCCGCGCGGCACAAGAGCCGGTCGCCTATATCGTTGGCTGTCAGGGCTTTTACGGGCTTGATCTGCTGGTCACCCCCGATGTGCTGATCCCGCGCGCCGATAGCGAAGTTTTGGTCGAAGCCGCCATTGCTGCGCGTCCCGGCGCGCACCGGGTGCTCGATTGCGGGACGGGTTCGGGCGCGCTGCTGCTGGCGGTGCTGGCCGAAATGAAGAACACGTCAGGTCTGGGCATGGACCGCTCGGAAGCCGCGCTGGCGGTGGCGCGGACCAATGCCGAACGGCTGGGGCTGGGTGACCGGGCCAGCTTTGCGCTGGCCGATTGGCACGCGCCGGACTGGGTGAGCGGAATCGGCAAGTTCGACCTGATCCTGGCCAACCCGCCCTACGTCGAGGATGCAGCCGAGCTTGACGCCACGGTTCGCGACCATGAACCGGCAGCGGCGCTGTTTGCCGGGCCTGAGGGGCTAGATGATTACCGTGTGCTGATCCCCCAACTGCCTGCGCTGCTCGCCGTTGGCGGGGCGGCACTGGTCGAGATTGGCTACACTCAGGCCGATGCGGTCAGCGTGATTGCGGGCGAGGCCGGGTTTGCAGCCGTGCTGCACCACGATCTTGGCGGGCGGCCGCGAGCGCTGGAACTCAAGATTCCGCTTGGCAAGCCAGGCGCGCTGGCCTAAGTCGGTGTCAGACCAGCGCAGGACCGCACCTTGTAGTGTCCCGCCGGTCGTCTCCACCATTTGCGTTTTGGGCGTCGCGTTTTGCTTTGCCCGCCTGCAGATGTCGGAACCCGGACCGTAAGTCGCGGCCGGGGCTCAGGGTCTAGCGGCAGACGCGTCCGGCTTTGCCAGACAGGCCGCTCATACGGGAACTTACCCTTGAACAACAATAATCGTGGCAACAGCAACAATAGCAATAACAACAACCGCAGGCGTGGGCGTGGCAGTCGTCCGGGCGGCGGCAATGGCGGCCAGCAGCTGAACCGGATTGACAGCCGGGCGCGCGGCAATGCCCCACAGATGCTCGAAAAGTATCGCAAGCTGGCTCACGATGCGCACCTCAACGGGGACCGGGTCCAGGCCGAATACTACCTGCAATTTGCCGATCACTATTTCCGGGTGGTGGCCGATAGCCGGGTGCGTGTCGAAGAAGGTCGTACCCGCGCGCCGGGTGAGCGCTGGCCTGAAGGTGACGAAGGCGATGACGCCGGTGATTTCACCTCCAACAGCGATTTCCCCAGCTTCGATCAGCCCAGCTATAACCGCGCACCGCGCGATGATCGCCCGCGCGACGAGCGCCCCCGCGAAGACCGGTCCAATGAAGACCGGCCCCGTGAGAATAAGCCCCGCGAGGACCGCCCGCGTGATGATCGTCCCCGCGAGGACCGTCCGCGCCGCGATGACAATCGCGCCGAGCGCGCCCCGCGTCCGGTTCCGGCCGAGCCGGAATTTGTGGCAGAGGACGAGCCGGTTGAAGCGGTCGGTGCCAACCCTTACGAACCGGCTGAAAATCCGTTTGTGCCAGAGGCCCGCACCCGGTCGGGCCTGCGCCCGCGCCGTGAAAGCCGCCCGCGCCGGGATGACAGGGACGATGGTGAAAGCGCTCCTGCCGGGCTCGATCCCGCCTCCTTGCCGCCGGCGATTTCGGCCAGCCGCAATGAAACTGTGGCCGAAACCGGCGACGATGCCGAGGCCAAGCCGCGCAAGCGTGCCGTTCGCCGCAAGCCCTCAGCGGGCGATGCCGGCGAATCGCTCGAATCGGTGAACTGATCTAGCCGGTGGGCCGCGCAGCCGCAGTGCTGTTCGCCCATCCGCGCTGGCTGGCCCTCGCGCTCGGCGCGCTGGCGGCCTGCGCCTTTCAGCCGTTGGGGTTGTGGCCGCTAGGCCTGCTGGGCATTGCCGGACTGATCACGCTGCTGGCCAAGGCCGAAACGCGGGCCCGTGCATTCGGGCTCGGCTGGCTGTTCGGACTGGGCCATTTTTCGATCGGGATGAACTGGCTTGCCACTTCGTTTTCCTATCAGGCCGAGATGCCGGTCTGGCTCGGTGCATTCGCAGTAGTCGGGCTGGCTGGTGTGCTGGCCGCCTTTCCGGGTCTGGCGGCGCTGGGGGGATGGTTGCTGGGCATGGGCAATCGCGCGACCACGGTGCTGGCCTTTGCGGGGTGCTGGATCATTTCCGAATGGCTGCGCGGATGGGTTTTGACCGGGCTTCCGTGGAACCCGCTTGGGGCGATCACGCTGAAAAGCTACGCTAATCCGGGGCTGGCCTACTTCGCGCAGTGGCTTGGCACTTACGGACTGTCGGGACTGACTGTTGTGCTGGCTGGGGCCTGGGCCCTGGCCTTAGGCCGCCGCACAGCCGATTGGCGCGGTGCGGTGCTGCTGCTCGCTCCGGTGGCGCTGTTCCTGATTCCGACCCCGATTGACAGCCGCGAAGGCACGGTCCCCTACACCTTGGTTCAAGCCAACGTGCAGCAGGAAGAGCTGCACGATCCGGCCCGGTTCGAAGAGACGTTCCAACGCGCGATGAAACTCAGCCAACCACGGGTGCCGGGCCAGCCGAGGCTGGTGTTCTGGTCCGAATCCGGCCTGCCGGATTACCTCAAGCGCGGCTATCCCGCTGCATGGTACAGGGCCACGACGTTCGCAACCGATCCAGATCAGGCGCGCTTGCGGATCGGGCGCATGATCGGCGAAGGCAGCGTCCTCGTCACCGGGAATGACCGGCTCGAAATGCGCGGGGGTGAAGTCGTCGGCGCGCGCGCCGGGATCACTGCGATCGACAGCAAGGGTGAGATTCGCGGCACCTATGACAAATCCCATCTGGTGCCATTCGGTGAGTATGTGCCGCTGAAATGGTTGATGGAGCCGCTGGGCCTCAGCCGGTTCGTGCCGGGCGACTATGAGTTCTGGCCGGGCCCCGGCCCACGCACGCTCGATCTCGGGCCGCTTGGAAAAGTCGGCATGCAGCTGTGTTACGAGATCATCTTCCCCGGCGCGGTGACCGAGCCGGGCAATCGGCCTGACTTTATCCTGAACCCCTCCAACGAAGGCTGGTACGGCGATTGGGCCACGCCGCAGTTTTTGGCCCAGACCCGGCTGCGGGCGATTGAGGAAGGCTTACCGGTGATCCGCGCGACCACCACCGGGATCAGCGCTGTTATCGACGCCAGCGGCGCGGTACGTCAATCGATACCCCTGCGGGTGGCCGAACGGCGCGACGGGCTGATCCCGCCAGCCCTTCCGCCGAGGTTGTTCGCGCTAGTCGGCAACGGCCTTTCACTTGTCTGGGCAATAGCACTTCTTGGCTTGTCGATGGTTGCGCGGCGACGCCGTCAGGGCTAGAGCGCGGCATCACATAAAGCTTCCTTTATATCGGGATCGCCATGCGCACCAATTACCTGTTCACTTCCGAATCCGTCTCTGAAGGTCATCCCGACAAGGTTTCGGACCAGATCTCGGATTCGATCGTCGATCTGTTCCTGTCGAAAGATGCCGAAGCGCGGATCGCCTGCGAAACGCTGACTACCACCCAGCTGGTAGTTCTGGCCGGGGAAATCCGCTGCAAGGGCGTGTTCGAAAACGGCGAATGGGCCCCCGGTGCGAAGGAAGAGATTGAGGCGACTGTCCGCAAGACCGTGCGCGAAATCGGCTATGAACAGGACGGGTTCCACTGGGAAAAGTTCGAACTCATCAACCGGCTCCACGCCCAGTCGGCTCATATTGCGCAAGGCGTCGATGCCAGCAGCAATAAGGATGAAGGCGCCGGCGATCAGGGGATCATGTTCGGCTATGCCACCGATGAAACTCCCGATCTGATGCCGGCGACGCTCTCTTACAGCCACAAGATCCTGGAGCGGATGGCGGCGGACCGTCATTCGGGCGCGGCCCCTTTTCTGGAGCCTGACGCCAAGAGCCAGGTGACGCTGCGCTATGAAGGCAGCCTGCCGGTCGCCGCCACCGCCGTCGTGGTCAGCACCCAGCACGCCCCCGGCTATGACGAGGGCGACAAGGAAGCCGAGCTCCACGCTTATGTCCGCCGGATTGTCGCCGAGGTGATCCCGCCGGTACTGCTGCGCGAAACGGTCTATTACATCAACCCGACCGGCAGCTTTGAAATCGGCGGCCCTGACGGGGACGCGGGACTGACCGGACGGAAGATCATCGTCGACACCTACGGCGGCGCAGCCCCACACGGCGGCGGTGCCTTTTCGGGTAAGGACCCCACCAAGGTTGACCGCTCAGCCGCCTATATCACGCGCTATCTGGCCAAGAACGTCGTTGCCGCTGGTCTCGCCACGCGCTGCACGATCCAGATCGCCTATGCGATCGGCGTCTCACAACCGCTCTCGCTTTACGTCGACACTCATGAGACCGGGACAATCGGCGATGACAAGATCGAAGCCGCAATCCTTAGCATCGCCAAGCTCGGCGGCCTGACCCCGCGCGCAATCCGCACGCACTTGGGCCTTAACAAGCCGATCTACCGGCCAACTGCGGCTTACGGCCACTTCGGCCGCAAGCCAGTCGGCGATCTATTCCCGTGGGAGCGGCTCGATCTGGTGGACGATCTGAAGGCGGCGCTGGCCTAATAGGCTGACGCCACCGCCGTGGCCTGATCGAACCGTTCAGCCTTTAGATCGGCGGGGCGGATCAGGTACTGGATCACGCCTTCGCCCAGCTCGATCCCGATTTCGGAGCTGCTGCTGATTTCGAGCAGCAACAGGTTATCGGCCAGAAATTCATAGCTATCGCCCTGCGGGTCGCTGGCCGGGCCAAAAATCCGGTTGGGGGTATTGGCATGGACTTGCCGCACAGTGGGCAGCGTTCCAGTGGCCTTGGCCTCGTTCCAGCGTCGTTCGGCTTCCTCGCGGGTCAGTCCCTGGCCGCAACGCGCGGTGAATTCGTGCAGGTATTCGAGCCGGTTATAGCTAAACCCCAGCGAATGGCTGGTTGATGCGCGGTCGATCAGGTCCTGCGGGATGATCCACAGCGCCTGACTGCCCAGTCCCAGACTTGTGTTGACCGAAGTCTGGACCACTTGATCGGGGTAGTAGCAGCCATCGACCTTGGCCATCCAGTCCCACAGCTGGTCTGATAGGTCCTGCGGCACCGCACGGTTAGCGTGGTGGCTGGCCGCGAAGGTGTAAAGCTCGATCGCTTCGGCCAGCCAGTCGGCGATGGTCGCCGCGCGGGTCGATTCGTCCAAGTCGGATAGCGATTTTGGCAGGCGGTGCTGGCCGGGATGGTGCAGCGTCTCAATCACTTTGGCGCAGACGATCCTTACCGCTGCCCAATCGTGCGGGAAGGCCAGGAAGGGGCGCCCGCTGATCCGCAACGGGTGATCGGGATTGAACTGGAACGGTGGGCTTCCCAGCGTATCCTGCGCAGCAATCAGGCTCTCAGCTGCGGCGCGTCCGCTCCAGACCCATTCTTCCTCAGGCTCGTCCATTTCGACGCGCGGATAGTCGAACGCCAGCGGCGCAAACGGCCACTTCGGCAGCAGCACCGGGCAGTCCTGCTGTTCTGCGGGAATCCGCGGCGAGCAATAGGGCACTTGCCAAGCGGTCTGATCGCCAAACAACGGCTGTAGGTCGGTCGGCACCACCACGGGACGCCAAGTATCGACTTCGCCCGTCAGATGAACGAAGCGGAAGGCCTCATGATGGCGCCACTGCAGATCGGCGAAGAAATAGAGCACGCCTTCGCGCGGAAGGAGACCGGTTGCGTCCTGCGCAGCCAATGCCCGGCAGTCCCATTGCATGACGAAAGTCAGCGGCCCATCGCCATCGGGAAAGGCATAGCGCGGCCATGCGAAGTCGGCAGGACCAGTCGGAACGCCGCCCGAATAGGACAGCCCTTGGTCGCTGGCCGGCGGGAATGCTTGGCGAAAAACGATCGGCCTGAACCGCGCAAGCGCGATGGCAGGGTTGGCCGCTTGCGCGATGACCGGTTCAGCAGTCGCCGCGCTGACAGGCTGAACATCGGAAACAACGTCGTTTTCGCGCGCGGCCCTGGTCAGGCGTGAAAGGCGCTCAGGATCTGCGGCGGGAACGCTTTCGAGCGTGCCGCGCTCGTTCGGCTTGACCTGCCGCCCAGTCCCCCGCGAAATGACGAGGCCCATGCCAAAGCTGGCCACGACGACCACTCCAACCATCACCATCCGCAGTATGAACGGCTGGAACTTGAACGGCGTGAAGGTCTCGACTGCCGCCCAGATCAGGATCAGGACGAAAAAGGTTGCCATGGCAGCCAGAAGGAAGCTTCCGGCTTTCGAGAAAATTGTGCTGGGTGTTCGCATAGCTCCGCTTTAGACCCGGCCGTGTTATCAAGCGGTTGAGATGTGGTTGATATTTTACTGGCGATAATCCGCCGTCACCACTCCCGCCGCTGCCAGTTCCTCCTCGTGGCTGACTTCGCGCCAATCCTCGGCTAGCGCGGCGGCTTCCCATTCGAGCATTGCCGGGTGGGTTAACACTTGATCGACCCACGCCTGTCCGGCTCCGACATCCAGCCCATAGGTGCGGATGCGGTAGGCGACGGGGGCGAAGAACGCATCGGCGGCGGTGAACTGAGCGCCCGCCAGCCACGGCCCGCCAAACCGCGCGAGGCCGGTCTCGAAAATCTCGCGCACCCGTGCGACGTTGCGGCGCAAGCCCTCGCTCATCGGCTTGGGGGTGACCCGCACCCCGACGTTCATGGTGCAATCGTTGCGAAGGTGCCCGAACCCGCCATGCATTTCCGCAACTGCCCCTTGGGCAAAGATCCGCGCTTCATCGTCCGCTGGCCAGACGCCGTCATGGCGTTCGGCCAGATAGAGCGCGATGCCGAGTGAATCCGGGATCAGCCGATCGCCGTCGATCAACAAGGGCACTTGTCCGGTGGGTGAGAACGCGCGGAAATCTTCGTAATTGTCAGGCTTGGTGAACGGCTCCAGCCGCTCCTCAAACGGAATCCCCAGCGCCTTCATCAGCAGCCACGGGCGCAGGCTCCAGCTTGAATAGTTCCGGTTGGCAGTGATCAGGGTGTAGGTCATGGCGGTCACCCTAAGGCCCGGCGCGCCCGGGTCAATGGGCGTAGGCGGTGCTATCCTCATCGGGCCAGTGGGCCAGCCGCGGCGTGGCGCGATTGAGGAAGATCGCTGGCAACTCGGCCAGCATCAGGACCTTATGGATGCACCAATCAGCCGCGCGCTCGTTCCAGCGGGCGGTGGCTTTGCCATGGCTTTCGAGCCAGTTCTGGTAGGGCAGGAAATGATCCGGCTCGTCCTTGTGGACGATCTGGAAGATCCGGGTCATGATCGGATCGGACCGCACGAAGCGGTTTTTCAACAGCACTTCAACTTGCACAAACCCGCGCTGCTCGGTCAGCATGATTACCCGGCAAAGTTTTTCAAATTCGCCAGGATCAGCAAGAATCGCGCCGGTATCCAAATCCTCGATCGTGCATCCAAAAATCCATTGGATGAACCGGTCGATGTGACCCGTGCTGCGGCCGACCGCCAGCGGCATCCGCCCTTGCCGCTCAAACCAGCGCTTGAACATGGTATAGTGTTTGCGTTCGTCAGCCCGATGTTTGACCACTTCGGCGATGAAGTGGGCATCATCGGGACAGCGCGCACGCACGGCCTCCAGCACACGGTCGAGCGAGGTGTAGCCGCGATACTCATTGTAGATATAGACGGACGCGAGAACGTCGAGATAGCGATCCCGCAGTGCGGAAATTTGTAACATGACACCGCGATAACACGGCAATGGCCGGAATGTTAGCTGCCATCCCCTAAGGCCATAGTCAGCCCTGCAACGGCTTCGACAAACTCTTCACGGAAGTCTTGTACAACGCCTTTGGCGCTGCGGACCTGATCGATCAGACCGACGCCCTGCCCGACGAAATAGCTGACCAGATCGCGGGCCTGCTCGTTGCCATTCATCACCGCTTTTTCGATTTTCGCGAAACTCGGCTCGGAAACCATCCCCATCAGCGGCATCGGCAGCGTGCCGGGCCCGTTGGCACCGTCCCAGGCCTCGTGCCAGGCGGTCTTGAGCTGGCGCGCGGGCTTGCCGGTGCGGCTGCGGCTGCGGACGGTATCGCGGCTGCGCGCGGCGATCATCTTGTCGCGGAAGGCTTCGCTGGTCTCAGATTCGGTGGTGGCGAGCCAGACCGATCCGGTCCAGGCCCCCTGCGCCCCTGCCGCCATCATCCCGGCCATCTGCGCTCCGGTCATGATCCCGCCGGCCGCCAGCACCGGAATGTCATAGCCGCCCTGTTTGAGCGCGCGGACCACTTCGGGGATCAGCACCAGCGTGGATACTTCGCCGCAATGCCCGCCGGCTTCGCCGCCCTGCGCAACGATGATATCGACCCCGGCAGCGGCCTGCCGCAGCGCATGTTCCTTCGCTCCGACCAGCGCTGCCACTGGCACGCCGCGGGCCTTGCCCTCGGTGATCATGCGGGGCGGAGCGATCCCCAGCGCATTGGCGATCAGCTTGATCGGATGGCGGAACGCGACGTCCATCAGGGCATAGCCATTTTCGGGCGTGATCCCGGACCGGCCTTCATACCGGACCACGTCTTCAGGCGCGGTGGCGATCCCGTACGCGCTCAGTAATCCGGCGGTGAAGGCGCGGTGCTCGGCCGAAATCGCGGCGGCGCGCTGCGCATTGTCGGCAAAGTCGGCGACGCGCGGATCGACCGTTTCTGGCACCAGCACGTCAACGCCGTAGGGTGCACCATCAATGTGCTCGTCGATCCAGACCAGCTCTTCCTCAAGCTGTTCGGGAGTGAACCGGGTTGCGCCCAGAACGCCGAACCCGCCCGCCTTGCTGACCGCCACCACCACATCGCGGCAGTGGCTGAAAGCAAACAACGGGAATTCGCAGCCGGTCAACGCGCAGACTTTGTTGTTCACTGCCTCAGCTCCGGGGCATTGTGATCGGGCCACCCAGTTCGATCGCCTTGATATAAGCGGGGCGGGCCTTAAGCGCGGCGAGATAGCGGGTCAGGTTGGGGCGGTTCGTTAGTTGACCGAGTGTTTCGGCATGTTCCAGCAAATATTCCAGATTGATATCGGCCCCGGTAAAGGTGTCCCCGCACAGGAACTCCTTGCCTTCGAGCTGCGTTTCGACCCAATCGAGCTGCTTCTTGAGTTCGGCATCCATCCAGCCGAGCGCGCCATCAGGCAGGCCGAGCCGGGGGCCGAGCAGCCGCATCAGCATCGGCATTCCCAGGGTGCCTTCGGCAAAGTGCAACCATTCCAGATATTCGGACCGGCCATCGTCGGGCGGAAGCAGTTTGCCGCCGCCGTGGCGGTCGACGATATATTCGATGATCGCCGAACTTTCGACCATCACCCGGCCGTCAACCTCAACCGCCGGAGCCTTGCCCAGCGGGTGCACTTCATAAAGCGAGGGGGGCGAGCGGAAATCGGCGCCCCGGATGTGCTGAACCAGATCATAGGGCAGGCCCAGCTCTTCCATCAGCCAGATGATCCGGGTTGAACGCGAAATCTGCAAGTGGTGCACGCGGATCGTCATCTGGAGGTTCTCCCTAGGTTACATAATGCGCCGTCGTCCTGGCCTTGAGGTCCTCAGCGGTCACACCGGGGGCCAGCTCGATCAGCTTGAACGGTGCAGTGTGGTCTGGCCGGTGAAAGACTGCAAGGTCGGTGATCACCATGTCGACCACATTGCGGCCGGTCAACGGCAGGGTGCAGGCGGGGATGAACTTAGGGCTGCCATCCTTGGCGCAGTGTTCCATCAGCACGATGATCTTTTTGACGCCCGCGACCAGATCCATCGCCCCGCCCATGCCCTTGATCATCTTGCCGGGGATCATCCAGTTGGCAATATCACCGTTCTCGGCGACTTCCATCGCGCCCAGCACGGTCAGATCGATCTTGCCGCCGCGGATCATCGCAAAGCTGGCGGCACTATCGAAATAGGCCGAATGCGGCAGTTCGCTGATCGTCTGCTTGCCGGCATTGATCAGATCGGCGTCGATCTCGTCCTCGGTCGGGAAGGGGCCGATACCGAGCATGCCGTTTTCGCTCTGCAGCGTGACCGTCATTTCCGCAGGCACATGGTTGGCGACCAGCGTGGGGATGCCGATGCCGAGGTTGACGTAGTAACCGTCCTGCAGTTCCTGCGCAGCGCGAGCGGCCATCTGGTCGCGGGTCCAGCCTTGGGCGATGTTATCGTGCGTGGTCATCAGCCGACATCCGTCTTGCTAGTGGTCCGGAATTCGATTTTCTTGTCATAGGGCGCGCCGCAGATCAGCCGCTGGACATAGACCCCCGGCAAGTGGACGCTATCTGGATCAAGCTGTCCGGGCTCGACGATCTCTTCCACTTCGACCACGCAAACCTTGCCGCATTGCGCGGCGGGCACGTTGAAATTGCGCGCGGTCTTGCGGAATACAACGTTGCCGGTGGTGTCAGCCTTCCAGCCCTTGACCACGGCCAGATCGGCGAAGATCCCGGCTTCGAGGATGTATTCCTCGCCGCCAAACTCTTTCACTTCCTTGCCCTCAGCCACCAGCGTGCCCACGCCGGTCTTGGTGTAGAACCCGGGGATCCCCGCGCCGCCCGCGCGCATCCGTTCAGCCAGCGTGCCTTGCGGACAGAATTCGACTTCCAGCTCGCCAGCCAGGTACTGCCGCTCAAATTCCTTGTTCTCGCCGACGTAGCTGGCCATCATCTTTTTGACCTGGCGGGTCCGCAGCAGTTTGCCGATCCCTTCGCCATCGATCCCGGCGTTGTTGGAAATGAAAGTCAGGTCCTTGACCCCGCTATCGCGGATCGCATCGAGCAGCCGTTCGGGCAGCCCGCACAGGCCAAACCCGCCACTGGCGATCAGCATGCCGTCCTGCAGCAGGCCGTCCAAGGCGCTGGCGGCATCGGGATAAATCTTCTGAGCCATGGTTCCTCCCCGCTGGTCATTCAGCAGTCGCGCTAAGTGATGCCCGCTCCGCTGGCAATTGCAACCGGCGCGGTTCGCGTTGCGCAGAACGCAAGCGCGGTAAGGGCGGTAAGGGCTTGCGCATCGTTATTTTCCTAATTAGGAAAGTATCTATGGAAAAGGCCTTCAAAGCCCTCGCCTCCAACCCGCGGCGGCGCATCCTCAACCATCTGGCCGGTGGGCCAATGACGGTTGGCGAGATTGCCGAGCAGTTCGATATGGCGATGCCCTCCATTTCAAAACATCTCTCGGTGCTGCACGATGCGGGGCTGGTCCATCAGCAAAAGCGCGGCCAGCACATCATCTATTCGATCGCCGCCGACAAACTGGCCAACAGCCTTTACAGCTTTCTCACCCCATTCTGCCCCGAAGCCCGCGTGATTTCAGCGCGGCGCAAAGCAGATGCCAAGGAGGATTGATCATGAGCACAGCAGGCGAAGCGGGCAGCGGCGCTTTCATGGTCAATTCGCTGAGTGGGCTGGAAGGCGCCGACGCAGGTGCGGGACACCTCGTTTGGGACCCGGGGCGCTCGATCTGGAACATGGGCATGATCGCGGGCGCGCTGGTGTTCGGCCCGCTGTTCTTCAGCTGGAGCGGGGTGCTGGTCCTCCTGATACTATCGGGCTTTACACTTTGCGTGGGTCATTCTGTCGGATTCCACCGCCGCCTGATCCACCGCAGCTTCGAATGCCCGAAATGGCTTGAGCGGGTGATGGTCTACGTCGGTGTGCTGGTAGGGATGGGCGGACCGATCTGGACGGTCGGTTTGCATGACGTTCGTGACTGGGCGCAACGCCAAGCTGATTGCCATTGGTTTCTGCGCCACGGCAAAGGGGCGTTGGCGGACGGTTTCTATTACCTCAACTTTCGATTGGTGTTCGATCGGCCACCAGCGTTCGATCCCGGACCGGGAATCAGCGACGATCCGTTTTATCGCTTCCTCCAGCAAACGTGGATGCTGCACCAGATCCCCGTCGCGCTGGCGCTCTACTGGCTGGGCGGGTGGTCTTGGGTGGTCTGGGGCGTAGTGGTGCGGGTGGCAGCCTGCTTCACCATGCATTGGTATATCGCCCATGTCGCGCACCGGCGCGGGCCGCAGGACTGGATTGTCGATGATGCGGCGGTGCAGGGCTACAACATCGGCTGGCTGGCGATTCCGACCATGGGTGAAAGCTGGCACAGCAATGACCATGCCTTCCCTGCTTCGGCCCGGCACGGACTCTATCCGGGGCAGGCCGATCCGGGCTTTGCGTTTGTCCGGCTGCTAGAACGGCTTGGCCTAGCTTGGAATATCCGCACGCCCGAAAACTTGCCCCCTCGTACAGGCCTGACCCCTGTTAGCCGCCGGGCGCTTGAAGCAGTATCGGCTGAGCAGGCGCTGATGTCAGGCGGGAAGCTCTAACCCCAACACCGCGCCCAGATCGGCCAGCGCTTGCTCGCCGCTCACTACCTTGATCGCGTGCATTCCCAGCTGTGCGGCGGGTTTGCAGTTGATGCCTAAGTCGTCGAGGTAGATGCATTCTGCTGGCTCTAGTCCCAGCTGCTCGCACATCATCAGGTAGATCCTGGGATCGGGTTTGCGCACCCTGGCCTTGCTGCTTTCGATGACGTGTTCGAACCGGGCGAAGACCTGTTCATAGGCGTCCTTGCTGTCACCGCTGCGGGCCATCCCGGCGCCGTGGCCCGACGGCACGTTGTTGGTGATGCAGGCCAGCCGGTATCCCTCAGTCTTGAGCAGATCGAGCGCAGAGACCATCGCCGGGCGGATCGAGCCTGATAGCACTGCCAGCACCGCGCGGCCCTCCAGCGAATGGCCCAGCGCTTCGGCTTCGGCTTCGAACAGCACGTCGAACATCCGTCCGTCGATCTCGGCGCGTTCGAACTTGGCCCAGGCGTTGTCGTGCGGGTTGGTGGCATTGACCATGCGGACGAAATCGCGCGGCAGGCCGCGTTCTTCCTCCAACACATTGAACGCCTCGAACGGGGAGGCGGTGATCACGCCGCCGAAATCGAAAATGACCGCCTTGAACTGGCGCATGCCTTGCTTTCCCCCCGACGTGCTATGTTGCGATGGCACTGGCCGATCCGGCCTACCGGTGCAAGCCCTGCGCGGGTTGATCCAGATCATGGCACCGGGCAGCGCAAGCGCGCAGGGTCGCCACCATGAGAGGAGAGAAGCAATGCGCTCTATTCTAGTCCAAGGTGGCCGCGACAAGGGCATGGCCGCGCGGCTTGACACCGCCATGGATCTCGCCCGGGTCCACAATTCGCATCTGACTGTGGCGATTGATACGCCAATCGGACAATTTGTGACGGTCGATCCCTATGGCGGCAGCTATGTCGCACGTGAGGCGTTGGATGCGGCGCTGGCGGCCGACGATGCACTGGCACAGGCCTTTGCGGGCCGGCTGGCCAAGGATGATGTGCCGTTTGACGTTGTCCAGTTTGAGACTCTGCCGCTTGAAGCGATGATCGCGGCGGCGCGACTGGCCGATCTGGCAGTGATCACGCGCGATTGCGGTTATGCCGGCGATCTTGCGGTCGAGGCGCGCTGCCCGGTGCTGGTACTGCGGCCCGATCAACCCTTGCCTTTGCCGCTGGCCACCGCCTGCATTGCCTGGGATGGCACCGATCAGGCGGCGATGGCGCTGCGCAGCTGCGTGCCGTTGCTTGATGAAGGCACCGATGTTCACGTGCTGACCGTGCTGACTGACGCTCCAGACGGTTTTCCGCCGACCGATGCGCTGCAATACCTCGCGCGGCACGGGATCAAGGCCGAACTGCACGAGCTGGCCAAGGTCGGTTCAGTCGAGGAAACCTTGCTGGTCGAAGTGTCGCGGCTGGGCGGGCAAGTGCTGGTGATGGGCGCATTCAGCCATAGCCGCCTGCGCGAATTCATGTTTGGTGGCGTATCGCGCTATTTTCTGAATGAAGCGGCAGCTCCAGCCTTGTTGATGGCACATTGATCGGACGTGGCGATACCGCAATTGCGGTGACTTCGACCTGTCCAATGGTGCAGTGCAGCATTATTGGGGCTGCAGCGCATCGTTCACAGGTTACGAAAAAGCGATTAAATAACTGAAATACATAACCTAAAAGTAGTTGGTTGCGTGGAACTGAACGACGGTTGCAAACTTTGCAACATGATATGATCTTTTCGCACTTGCACAATAAGCGGCGGATTGGCATTTAGATCGTGCCTTTCAGGCATCCTCTCCCAAAACTTCCCAAGGCCCGGACGGCAACGTCCGGGCCCTTTTTTTGGCTCAAGTCTGGGCTACCGCCACCTTCGCCAGAATGTCGGAGAGATTGGCGTTGCGGGCCTCCAGCGTGAGGACGCTCTGCTCCAATTCGCGCACGCGGATGGCTTGGAGGTCCAGCCCGACCTGCTGCGTCGCCCAGCCGAGCACTTCGATTTCGTCGGGACGGTAGTCCTCGCCGCTGGGTTTGGGGCCGAGCAGGACGAAGCCCGCCAGCGCGGCCTGATGCATCATCGGCAGGGCGAGTGCGGCTTGCAACGGCGAACCAAGCTCAGCAGGCACCACCTCGCCTCGCTCCGCGCGCATCGCGGATAGGGCGGGATCGTCGGCATCAATCTCATCACCCGCCGCGCTGGCATAGTTGCCCTCGGGAGTGCGAGCATAGAGCAACACCGCAGCGCCGCCGGTAAAGCGGCCAAGCTCGGTCGTGAAATGTCCGCCAAGCGCCTCGGGCTTCTCGACATGCGCCGCTGCCGCGACGAAGCGCTTGAGCGCGGCCTCGTTGAGCTGCCAGTTGCGGAAGAACAGGCGCTCGATGGCGTGTTCGACCCTATGATGGACCCGGTTGAAGGTGAGGTAGAGGCCGACCGCAATCCCGGCGCTGATATAGACGCTGCCGCCGTACCAGACCTTGGGAATCGCCTGCTTGATCGCCCATTCGATCAGCGCAAAGCTAACCAGCAGCAGGACTCCGACCGCGCCGAACACCAGCGTGCGGTTGATCGCGAAACCGAGGTCGAACAACTTGTGCCGCAGCACGGCGTAGGCAAGCGCGCCGGGGGCGATCAGCCCCATCATGATCGCATTGACATAGCCGATCCAGCCAGCGGCGAAGAAGTCATAAGTCTGGGCAATCGACCAGTAGGTCACCATGATGCCCAGCGTATAGGCCAACAGGGCCAGAACGATCAGCGCCATGCGGTTGCGCGGCGCACCTGTGCTCCTGAGCCAACCGGCAACAAGATAGGCGGTGCTGGCGACAAGACTGACGCCCAAGACAACCGGGGTTGCTTTTGAGCTACCGCCTATCCCGCTCAGATATCCGGTAAATCCGACTAAATCGCTTGCAAAAGCGACCGTGAAGCAAGCCATGATGGCCAGCCACGCATAGGCAACTTGCCAATGCCAGCGCGGCAAAGGCTGGGCGTACTCTTCAAACAGACGCATCGCGAAAGGAAGCAGCAAGTGGACCCCGGAG
>JANMOU010000061.1:0-142019 GCA_031369495.1 Novosphingobium sp.
GGCGTCGGTGGTCTTGATAACCCGCGTCACGTTGCCGCTGGGCGTCGAAACCGTCTGAATTGTGCGCGATCCATCGGTGGTTGTTGTGGTCGTACCATCTGCATTGGTGCTGGTGGTCGTGGTGGTTTCCAGAGTTCGGACAACCGAGGCACCTTTCCCGTTGGCGGTTGGCTCAGCCAGAGTTTCGGTCGTTGTGCTGGTCACTGGCGGAGGCGGAGGCGGCGGAGGCGGAGTGCCACTGTCCTGCGCCTGAGCGATTGCTGAGAGCGAGCCGACAAACGCCGTTCCCAACAATCCAGCAGTCCATTTTCGTGATGACATATCTTCATCTCCATTCGCAGTTTGGCACAGCTTCTAGCGAACTGCGCATCGGATCTCGTTTGGTAGCCGCAGCATGAATATGGCGTGTCGCAGGTCGGTTAAGAAGGGGGCAAGGACTCAGCAGATCGTGAAACTTGACCTCTTCAGCGCCTTTGTCGCTCTCCCGCAGCTACGTGCTGCGCAAACGCTGCATTCGTGCGCAGTCCGTAGCTCAGGGCTTGACCGGCCTTGCAGAACGCGGTTTTCTGGGTTCCGACACCACAGGAGAAGCCGCATGGACTTTTTCAAGGCCCTGATTCCCGGCAGCGCGCTGACTTTCGTGGTTTGTGCTTTGTTGGGCAAAGGCGGATCGCGCGGCGGCTGGCTGGCAATCGAGCGAATTCACGTGGCCGATACCAGCTTCTTCTGGTCGTGGGCGCTATTTGCCGCCGCTACGGTGCTGGCTTGGATCCTGTTCGCGATTACGCCGAAGTGACCGTCACGATATAGTTCAGCGCCAGGTCGCTCGACAGGTGCAGACCTTTGACCGGCGACCAGGCGATCCCGCGCGGCTCGCCCATCTTAAGCCCAGCGCCGGCCAGAAGCGCGGCCAGTTCCTCCGGCGTCACGAAATCATCCCAGTGGTGCGTCCCGCGCGGGACCAATCCGATGCGCTCGGCCCCCTCGACCAGCAGCAGCCTTGACGCTGCTGTGCGGTTGGGGGTCGACAGCACCATCAATCCGCCCGGCGCCAGCGCCCCGGCCAGTGCAGCGACAAACGCCGGCTTGTCGGCAACATGTTCGATCACTTCCATCGAGGTGACAAGGTCAAACCCGCTCAACCCCAGCCCGGCCAGATCGCCGCAGCGATAGTCGATCCCCAGCCCCGCCCCCGCAGCATGGGCGCCGGCCACCGCAATGTTCTCTGGCGCCGCATCGACCCCGGTAACCGCCGCACCTAGGCGGGCCAAGGGCTCAGCCAGCAGACCCGCCCCGCACCCGACATCGAGCGCGCGCTTGCCCGCAAGCGGCCGAACGGAGCGCGAATCCGCCGCCCAATGGACGTCGATTGCATCGCGCAAAAACGCCAGCCGCACCGGGTTGAGCCGGTGGAGCATCGCGGAAGACCCTTTGGGGTCCCACCAATCCGCCGCCAGCTGACCGAAATGGGCGGCCTCATCGGGCCGGATTGTGGTGGTTGAACTTGCATTAGCCATGGACCAACCTTAACAGCGGCCCCGCTACAGAGCGAGGGGTTCTGTCAGCAATATTCTTGCGCAAGGGGTAGGACGCGGCGTGGCCCGGATCGTGATGAAATTTGGCGGCACTTCGATGGCCGGGTCCGAACGGATCCGCCGTGTCGCCGGGATCGTGCGGCGCCAGCAAGCGGCTGGGCACGAAGTGGCCGTGGTCGTCTCGGCCATGGCGGGCGAGACTGACCGCTTGGTCGGCTTTTGCCGCGAGGCCAACCCGCTTTATGATCCCGCCGAATACGATGTGGTGGTCGCCAGCGGCGAACAGGTCACCGCCGGACTGCTGGCGATGACGCTGCAGGCGCTCGGCTGCAAGGCCCGGTCTTGGCTCGGCTGGCAGATGCCGATCCACACCGACGATGCTCATGCCAAGGCCCGGATTGGCGAAATCGACAGCGCGGCACTGCTAGCCTCGATGGCAGCCGGAGAGATTGCCGTGATCCCCGGCTTTCAGGGGCTGAGCGACGACAATCGAATCACCACGCTTGGCCGCGGCGGATCGGATACCTCTGCGGTCGCAGTAGCGGCTGCGATCAAGGCTGATCGCTGCGATATCTATACCGATGTCGATGGGGTCTATACCACCGATCCCCGGATCGTCGCCAAGGCGCGCAAGCTCAAATATGTCACTTACGAGGAAATGCTCGAACTGGCCTCGGTCGGATCGAAAGTGCTGCAGACCCGCTCGGTCGGCCTCGCGATGAAAGAAGGGGTGCGCGTTCAGGTACTCTCCAGCTTTATCGGCGATGATGCCACCCCGGCCGATGAAATCCCCGGCACAATGATTGTCAGCGACGAAGAACTCGAAGGACTGCACATGGAAAGCCAGCTGATCACCGGCATCGCTGCCGACAAGAACGAAGCCAAAGTGATCCTCACCCGCGTACCCGACCGGCCCGGTGCGGTTGCGACCATTTTCGGCCCGCTCGCCGCCGCTAACATCAACGTCGATATGATCATCCAAAACGTCGGCCGCGATAAAGGCGAAACCGACGTGACCTTCACTGTCCCCAGCGCCGACCTGCTGCGCGCGCAGACCTTGCTCGAGGCTCAGAAGGAAGCGATCGGCTACAACCGGATCATCACCGACGGCAAGGTCGCCAAGATCAGCGTTGTCGGCGTCGGCATGAAAAGCCACGCTGGCGTCGCCGCCACGATGTTCCGCGCGATGGCCGACCGGGGGATCAACATTCAGGCGATCTCAACCAGCGAAATCAAGGTTTCGGTCCTGATCGACGAAGACGAAACTGAACTGGCCGTCCGTGTGCTGCATTCAGCCTATGGTCTGGACGCGGAATAGGCGACGGCCTGACATAGCAAACCCCGCCCCGGCTTTCGCGCGGGACGGGGTTTGCTGAGTTAGCAGTGATCAGGCCAGATCGAACCGATCGGCGTTCATCACCTTGGTCCAGGCCTTGACGAAGTCGCGCACGAATTTTTCCTCGTGGCCCTTTTCGGCATAGACTTCGGCGACGGCGCGCAGTTCGCTGTTCGAGCCGAACACCAGATCGGCGCGGGTGGCGCGCCAGCTTTCGCCGCCCTTGGTCCGGTCGGAAGCGACATACTCTTCCTCATCGCTGCCTTCGACCGCCGTCCAGGCGTTGGTCATGTCGAGCAGGTTGACGAAGAAGTCATTGGTCAGCTGGCCTGCACGGTGCGTAAAGGTGCCGTGCCCGCGCTCACCATGATTGGTCCCCAGCACGCGCAAACCGCCGATCAACACGGTCAGTTCGGGCACCGAAAGGCCGAGCAGCGATGCCTTGTCCAGCATCATTTCCTCGGTCTTCACCCGCAGCTTTTTGGGCAGGTAGTTGCGGAAAGCATCTGCCTGCGGCTCTAGCGGAGCGAAGCTGTCGGCATCGGTCTGTGCTGCCGAGGCATCGCCGCGACCGCCGCTGAACGGCACCGCGACCTTGAAACCGGCGTCGTTGATCGCCTTTTCAAGCCCGACCACACCGCCCAGCACGATTGCATCGGCCATCGACAGCGGGCCGCGCAGCCCATCCAGCGCCGAAAGCGCTTTGGACAGCTCTGCCGGTTCGTTGACGTCCCAGTCCTTCTGCGGAGCGAGCCGGATCCGCGCACCGTTGGCCCCGCCGCGATGGTCCGACTTGCGATAGGTGCTGGCCGAAGCCCAGGCCGTCTTGATCAACTGGCTGACGGTCAGGCCGCTGGCGGCGATCCGGGACTTCGCTGCATCGACATCGGCTGGCGACGGCATCGTTCCGGCAGGCACCGGATCCTGCCAGATCAAGTCTTCTGCCGGCACTTCAGGGCCGAGGTAGCGCACCTTGGGGCCCATGTCGCGGTGGCACAGCTTGAACCAGGCGCGAGCAAAGGCGTCCTTGAAGGCTTCGTGATCGGTCCGGAACTTTTCCGAAACCGCCCGAAATTCCGGGTCCATCTTCAGCGCCATATCGGCGGTGGTCATCATGGTCGGAACCTTAACGGCCGGATCCCACGCCGCCGGGGCCATGTCCTCTTCTTTCTGGTTTATCGGCTGCCATTGCTGAGCGCCGGCCGGCGAATGGACCAGCTCGTAGTCATAATCGAGCAGCAGGCGGAAATAGTTCTCGCTCCAGGTGGTGGGGGTGTTGACCCACGAACCTTCGATCCCGCTTGTCACGGCGTGTTGGCCGATCCCGCCGGTTTCATGACTGCTGATCCAGCCAAAGCCTTGCGCACTAAGATCACCGCCGGCCGGAGCCTTGCCGAGCAATGAGGCATCGCCATTGCCGTGGGCCTTGCCAAAGGTGTGGCCGCCGGCAGTCAGCGCGACAGTTTCTTCCGAATTCATCGCCATCCGCTCAAACGTGGCGCGCATGTCGCGGGCCGACTGCAGAGGATCAGGGTTGCCGCCGGGGCCTTCGGGATTAACGTAGATCAGCCCCATCTGGATTGCCGCGAGCGGGCCATCGAGCTCGCTAAAGCCTTCATCGGGACGGATCCGGGTGGCAACGCCTTCGTTGACCCACTTGTCCTCATCGCCCCAATAAATGTCGCGCTCAGGCTCATAAACGTCGGCGCGGCCGCCGCCGAAGCCGAACACCGGACCACCCATCGATTCGATCGCGACGTTGCCAGCCAGGATGAACAGATCGGCCCAGCTGATATTCTGGCCGTACTTCTGCTTGATCGGCCAAAGCAGGCGGCGCGCCTTGTCGAGGTTACCGTTGTCTGGCCAAGAATTCAGTGGGGCAAAGCGCTGCTGTCCGCTGTTCGCCCCGCCGCGGCCGTCGCCGGTGCGATAGGTACCCGCAGCGTGCCAGGACATCCGGATGAAGAACGGACCGTAGTGGCCGTAATCGGCCGGCCACCAGGGCTGGCTATCGGTCATCAGCGCGGTCAGATCGGCCTTCAACGCACTATAATTCAAGGCATTGAAAGCTTCAGCATAGTCGAAATCATCGCCCATCGGGCTGTTTGCGCCGTTGGGGGAGAGGATATCGACCGCCAGCGAATCAGGCCACCAATCGCGATTTTGACGGCCGAGCAGGCCGCGCACACCGCCATCGCGGTTGACGGGGCAGCCGCCCGAGATCGGTCCAGTTTCGGCGTTCATGGTAAGTCTCCTAAAGGGCCCGCCATCGAGTCGGGCTGATGGCAGTCTTATGCCTAATCCGGTTCATCGATAAAAACGATCAAAACTGGATAGAGAGTTGCATCAATCCGATTAGTGGAGTGGCAGCTTAGCGGCTCGGTCGCTGGGTATAGTCAATCCGGATCCGCACCCAGGCGCCGACCTGGCTGACCCCACCGACCCGTGGCGGGCGGACCCGGAATTGCCAAGCTGCGGCGAGCACCGCGCGCTGAATACTCGAGCCATCGGGGTATTCGTCCAGACCGACGCAATCCTCGACCCGGAAATCGGGTGCGGTGCGGCAGGTGATCAGCGCCCAGCCTGGTCCCTGTGCGGTCGATAGATAACCGCGAAGTTCATCGTCATAGGGCTCGCGGTACCACGCCGCCGCATACATCGGCTGGCCATTCGGTGCGGTGCCAACGCGCTTGCTATCGCCCGGAACACCTTGATCGGGTGGTCCCATCATGCCTTTGCCCGGAGCGGCCGGACGGGCTGGTTGGCGCGGGATTTTTGACAGGTCGAACTGGGCCGTCTGATCCTTGGTGACCGGGATGATCGGCTGGTTGGTGGCCGCCGGCGCGGGCGGTGCCGGAACCGGATTGGTCGCTGTCGGTGCGCCCGGCGGGGTTTTCTGCGGCGTTTCGCGCGCGGCAGCGGGTTTGGCCGGTTCATCATCCTTGGCTGCGGGCGCCTTTGCCTGCTCGGCCTCGATGGCGACGCTGACAAGCTGCGCTGCGGGCTGCGGCAGCGTGTTATCCGTCCAACCCAGGGACAGGACCACCAGCACCAGACCGGCCTCAATCAGCAGCGCCAGCACGAACCCGATCAGCCGCTGACGCGGATTGGTGCGCAGCTCGGTTAGAGCCAGGTCAAACTGATCACGAAGGAAAGGAAACAAGCGGCCTCGGCTGGGCAGGAGTTGTCCGGCCGGATCGGATCCGGTCACTGCCCCAGCCCCTCTGGCGCGGCATTGCCGGTAGGACAAGCAGCAATCCGGATTGACCGGGCCTGAATGCGCGGGGCTGGTCACAGCAGGGCGCTATCCCTATAGACGCGCGACGTTACGACAACCTGAGGGAACCCGCGTGTACGACAAGACCCATTCGCTGATGCAACGCGGAATTGCCTTTCTGGGGACCGAGCACGCGATCATGTGCGGGGCGATGAGCTGGGTTTCCGAGCGCAATCTGGTCGCCGCGATCTCCAACGCCGGCGGGTTTGGCGTGATTGCCTGCGGAGCGATGACGCCTGAACTGCTCGATGCCGAAATCGCCGCGACCAAAGCGCTGACGGCCAAGCCGTTTGGCGTCAACCTGATCACCATGCATCCGCTGCTGACAGACCTTATTGCGGTGTGCGCCCTTCACCGGGTTAGCCACGTCGTGCTGGCCGGCGGGATCCCGCCGCGCGGCAGTGTTGAGGCGATCAAGGCGTTTGGCGGCAAGGCCTTGGTCTTTGCCCCGACGCTGGCGCTGGCCAAACGGCTGCTGCGTGGCGGGGCCGACGCGCTGGTAATCGAAGGCAGCGAAGCTGGCGGGCATATCGGCCCGGTCGCGACATCGGTGCTGGCACAGGAGTTCCTGCCCGAACTGGCTGAGGATCACGTGGTCTTCGTGGCCGGCGGGATCGGCAACGGCGCCATGATCGCGGCTTATCTCGAAATGGGCGCATCGGGCGTTCAGCTGGGCACGCGGTTTGCCTGCGCTACCGAAAGCATCGCCCATCCCGCTTTCAAACAGGCCTTCTTCCGCGCCAATGCCCGCGATGCGGTCACCTCGGTCCAGGTCGATCCGCGCCTGCCGGTGATCCCGGTCCGCGCGCTCAAGAACAAAGGCACCGAAGAGTTTACTGCCAAGCAGATCGAAGTCGCCAAGCTGCTCGACGCGGGCGAAGTCGATATGGAAGCGGCCCAGCTCGAGATCGAAAAGTTCTGGGCTGGCGCGCTGCGCCGCGCGGTGATCGATGGCGACATTGAAAGCGGATCGGTGATGGCCGGGCAGATCGTCGGCCTGGTTACCAGCGAAGAACCGGTCGCAGCGATCATGGCGCAGCTGATGGGCGAGGCCGAGGCGGCGCTTAACGCCAAGTGACTGCGCCTTGCGCGGCCAGCCTCGCCCGGCCATAACCCGGCGCGTGGACCAGACCGAAACCCTCACCCCGCTCGACCCGGCATTCAAGCAATTGCAACGCGCAAGCGGCGCAATTCGGGCCCTGATCGTGCTGGCAATCGCCATCGTGTTCGAGGCCTTGGCACCGCTACCGCTCGGCCTGTTCCTGATCCCGGCGCTGGGGCTTGGGGCCTGGCTGGTGCTGGTACTACCGACCCGGCGCTATCAGCGCTGGGGCTATAGCTTTGGCGATGACCGGCTGCGGGTGGTGCGCGGGTTTCTGTTCCATGCCGATACGGTCGTTCCGCTGGGACGGATCCAGCATATCGATGTCCATCAGGGACCGCTGATGCGCAATTGGGGACTGGCCGAGTTGACCGTCCATACCGCCGGCAACCACAGTGCCAGCGTATCACTGCCAGGGCTGCGGCTGGCTGATGCCGAAGCGATGCGCGAGGTGATCCGGGCCCATATCCGGCAGGGCCAGCGTTGAACCCGATCGAGCCTGCCAGCGCGGCCGAGACCCCGCCCGAAGGCGAACGGCTCGCCCCGCTAGGCCTGATCGTAACGTCGATCAGCCGCCTGCCCGATCTGTTCGTACCGGCGGTTGCCGCGCTTTATGGCACGCGGGGAAGCGGCTTGGGCGCGCTGCCGGTGATCGGCGTGGTCTTGCTGGGCAGCATGCTGTTTCGCTGGCTGGGCTGGCGGCGGTTTCGCTATTTCGTCGGACCGGATGACATCCGGATCGAACAGGGGCTGCTGAGCCGTTCGGCCCGCTCGGTTCCTTATGACCGGATCGCCGACGTTTCGGTTGAGCAGCCGGCGCTGGCCCGGATGTTGGGGCTGGCGATGGTCCGGTTCGAGACCGGCGGCGGCAAAGGCGAAGAGGCCGAGCTGCGCTATGTGACCGAGGACGATGCGGCCCGGCTGCGCGCGACGGTGCGCGAGCGCAAGGCCGGGGCGGCAGTGCAGGCCGATCCTGCGACCGATGGTGCGGCCGAGCCAGCGGCCGAACTGCTGTTCGCGATGGACCTGCCGCGCTTGCTGACCCTTGGCCTCTATTCGTTCAGTCTGGTGTTCTTCGTGGTGCTGCTGGGACTGGCCCAACAGCTTGACTTCCTGTTGCCGTTCGATCGGAAGGACGCCGAACGATGGCTTGGTGCGGCCGAAAATGGCGGTCTCGCTATGACTCGGCTCGATGGCGCGACCCAGCTGCTCGGCGCCTTGGCGGCACTGGCGGCGTTGATCGTGCTGGGTCTGGCCAGCGGGATTGTCCGCACGGTTCTGGCCGACTGGGGCTTTCGGCTCGAACGGACGTCCAAGGGCCTGCGCCGCCGTCGCGGTCTACTGACCCTGACCGACGTGACGATCCCGGTCGAGCGGGTTCAGGCGGTGGTGATGGGGACCGGGGCCATCCGGGCGCAGCGCGGCTGGCACGACCTGCGGCTGGTCAGCCTGGCCACAGAATCGGCCAAGGAAAGCCATCACATAGTCGCTCCGCTGGCGCAGCAGGACGAGATCTGGCCGATTGCGCGCGAAGCCGGGCTGATGCCGCCTGCATCAGACCTGACCTTTGCCCGGCCGCACTTTGGGCCTTGGTTTGACCGGGCGGTGCTGTTCTCGGTTCCCTTTACAGGCGGCGCCGCGCTGGGCGTCGCCAGCGGCATTCCCGGCGCCGGGCTGCTGGTGCTGCCGCCGCTGGTGGTGTTTGCGGGTGCTCGGCTGGCCTGGCGCAGCACCAGCCACGCTAGCGATGCTGGGCAGCTCTATGCCCGCCACGGTTGGTGGAACCGCAGTCTGACCATAGCCCGTCAGATCAACGTCCAGTCCGTCACGCTGTCACGCGGCCCGCTGGAGCAGTTGCGCGGGCTGGCGACGGTTCATTTCGGGATCGCCGGGGGCGCGCTGCACTTTCCGGCGGTGCCCTATGTCGATGCACTGGCAATCCGCGCGCTGGTACTGGACATCGTCACACCAGTCGATTTCTCGGCGCTGACGCAGCCGCAATAAAAAAGGGGCCGGAGCTTGCGCTCCGGCCCGTTCAGTTGATGTTCGCAGGAGGAACATGGGTTGGCGGACCCGGGGGGAGGTGAGGGAGGAACCCCGAACCCGCCAATCTCTTGAAGCTTAGTAGTTGTAGGCGCGTTCGCCGTGTTCGGTAATGTCGAGCCCTTCGCGTTCGGCATCTTCGCTGGGACGCAGGCCAAAGACCTTGTCGATCGCAAAAAACAGCACCGCAGAGACCCCGCCGGACCACACCAGCGTCAGCGCCACAGCCTTCATCTGGGTCAGCACCTGAGCGCCCATGTCATAGTTGTCGACGACTGCCGGGAAGACCTTGTAGTTGAAGTAACCCTGCCCGCCGAGCGCCGGATCGGCGACAATCCCGGTGGCGATGGCGCCAACGATCCCGCCGATGCAGTGGACCCCAAAGACGTCCAGCGTATCGTCGTACTTCAGCTTGTTCTTCACATAGGAGACGAAGAAGTAGCACAGCGGCGAAACCAGCAGACCAAGGTAAATCGAGGTCATCGGCGTGGCGAAGCCCGAAGCCGGGGTGATCGCCACCAGGCCGGCAACGGCCCCCGTAACAGCGCCCAGCATTGATGGCTTCTTGTGGTGGATCTGCTCAACCACGGCCCATGACAGGGCAGCAGCGGCCGTAGCGACGAAGGTGTTGATGAAGGCTACGGCGGTTACCCCGTTGGCTTCGAGGTTGGACCCGGCGTTAAAGCCGAACCAGCCCACCCACAGCAGCGAGGCGCCGATCATGGTCATGGTCAGCGAGTGCGGCGGGGTGGCTTCCTTGCCAAACCCGACCCGCTTGCCGATCATCAGGCAGCCGACCAGGCCCGCAATACCAGCGTTGATGTGCACCACGGTGCCGCCAGCAAAATCGAGCGCGCCCATGCCCCACAGCAGGCCGGTGTCGGTCGGCGCATCGGGCAGGAAGTCCGGGCCAGCCCAGTACCAGACCATGTGCGCGACCGGGAAATAGACGATCGTCAGCCACAGCACCATGAACAGCATCAGGGGCCAGAACTTCACACGCTCGGCAAAGGCCCCGACGATCAGCGCCGGAGTGATGCAGGCGAAGGTCATCTGGAACACCACGAAGACGAATTCAGGCAGATAGACGTTGTTGCTGAAAGTCGCGGCATAAGTCCCCGAAGTGACATTGGCGAGGAACGCCTTGTCGAGCCCGCCGAACAGGCTCGGGAATGGCGAATTGGTCGAGGTGAAGGCCATCGAATAGCCCCAGCCGACCCAGACCAGCGCCGCGATGCTGACGATCATGAAGACCTGCATCAGCACCGACAACATGTTCTTGGTACGAACCAGGCCGCCATAGAACAGCGCCAGCGCCGGAATGCTCATCATCAGCACCAGCACCGAAGAGGTCAGCATCCAGGCGACATCGCCCTTATCGACCATTCCGGCCATCTGTTCCACGGTTGGTGCCTTGATCGGGCCATCAGTTGCCGCCTCTTGGGCGAAAGCGGCCGTGGCGGAGAGCAGACTTGCCCCCAACGCGCTCATGCCGCCGATAAACTTGCGAACCATTGTGTTGTCCCTCCTGTTAGCGCTGATCCGATCCGGGCTCACAGCGCGGTATCCCCGGTCTCGCCGGTGCGGATGCGGGTGGCCGAAGCCAGATCGAGCACGAAAATTTTGCCGTCGCCGATGGCATCGGTGCTGGCCGCTTGCTGGATCGTTTCGACGACTTGGCCAGCCAGCGCGTCGCTGACCGCCACTTCGATCTTCACCTTGGGCAGCATATTGGTGGTATATTCCGCCCCGCGGTAAATCTCGGTTTGACCCTTCTGGCGCCCGAAGCCCTTGACTTCGGACACGGTCATGCCCGCCACGCCCAGCGCCGAGAGCGCATCGCGAACTTCGTCGAGCTTGAAGGGCTTGATAATGGCGATGATCAATTTCACAGGCCAAGTCCCCTGATTGCCTACCGACCTGTTTGCCGGCTTCGCAAATGCAGCAAGCACCGTGCCAGTTCAATTATTTCACAATAATTCATAATCTTATGGGATTTATTCTGGCGCGGACTGCTGCAAGAGCGCCCAATACATGCGCAGCGTGCCTATTTTTTAGGCATTTCAATCCGAGCAAATACCGGCAAATGATCCGATGCCCGCGCGGCCAGAACCGAATGGTGGACGGCTGTTTCGGCTAGCTTCCATTCGGGCGAAATCACGATCCGATCGAGCTGGGCAACCGGCCGCCGCGAGGGGAACGAGCGTCCCGGAGCCAGCACCCGCCACGGCGCATGGAATTCTCCGAAAGCACCGCCGTGCAGCGCCCATTCGTTGAAATCACCCATCAGCACCGTGGGACACGGCGGCCCACAGCGCTCGCAATGGGCCAGGATCGCGTGCAATTGTTGCCGCCGCCGCAGCCCGGACAGGTCAAGATGCATCCCAACAACCCGGACTCGCTGCCCGGCGATCAGCAGATCGGCCCGCACTGCCCCGCGCGGCTCCAATGTGGGGAGCGGCACGATCCCGGCCTCGATCATCGTGATGCCGCGCTTCACCAACAAGGCATTGCCGTGCCAGCCGATCGATTGCGGCCGATGTCCCAGCGGGACCGCGCAGTAGTGCGACAGGTCATCAAGCAACTGGCGCGGCAAAACGCTTTCGCGCCGCCCGAACCGGCGATCGGCCTCCTGCAAAGCCACCACATCGGCATCAATCTCGTGCAGCACCGCCATAATCCGCTCAGGATCACGCCGCCGGTCGAGCCCGACTGCCTTGTGGATGTTATAACTGGCGAAAGTGAGTGACATCAGCTCCCGGCAATGAATCGGTCGGTCGCGCGGGTCGGCAAGCCGTCGATGCTGCTGGTACGGGTCGCCATCTTGGCCGTCCATTGGGCCGGATCGGACTGCGCGTGATACTTGGGCAGCGTCTCGCGCTCTTTATCTAGGTGCATGATCGGCACGCCCCAGCCGCAGCTGGTCTGGACGCTTTCCACTGCGATATCGAAGATCTGGCGAGTTCCCGGCTTCAAGCTGAAATGCGCTGCGAGTTCTGCCCATGCGGTATCCTGCGGCAGCACCGGCTGGCCCCGGCCATAGATCCGCAGGATCAGTGCGGGCTGTTCGAAATTGCACAGCATGATCGTGATCCGGCCATCGGCGGCGAGATGCGCGTGGGTTTCATTCCCCGAGCCGCCCAGATCGAGATAGGCCACGCGCGTAGGGCCCAGCACCTTGAAGGTATCGGTGAGGCCCTTGGGGCTAAGATTGATCCGGCCATCGCTGGCCGCCGTGGCGGTGAAAAAGATCGCCTGCTTGCCAATCATGGCTTCGTGATCGGGGGTGATGTGATCGGTGAATTCCATGGGGATGAGGTTAAGTCAGTGCGTGGGCTTCGACAAGCTCAGCCTGAGCGGAACCAAGTGCAAAACCAAACCCCGCTCAGGCTGAGCCTGTCGAAGCCCGCACGCAGCGCATGATCCTACCGCTCCTTCGTCGCCGAAAACACCAGATCAGGATTGCGCTCCTGCTGGTAATTCACGTCCCACGAAGACCGCGCCATGAACACCGGATCGCCGTCGCGATCCTTGGCGAGGTTTGATTTGTTGAAATCGGCAAACTGCCCCAGCGCCGCCTCCGGCCCCTTGAGCCAGCGGGCGGTTTCAAACGGCGCCATTTCCAGCACCGCCTCAACCTTGTATTCCGCTTCCAGCCGCGAGATCAGCACTTCGAGCTGGAGCTGGCCGACCACGCCAACAATCCACTGCCCGCCAATCTCGGGATAGAACACCTGGATCACGCCCTCTTCGGACAGGTCGTCAAGCGCCTTGCGGAGCTGCTTGGTCTTGGTCGGGTCTTTCAGCTGGACCCGGCGCAGAATTTCCGGCGCGAAGTTGGGCAGGCCGACGAACCGCACCTTGTTGCTCTCGCTCAGCGTATCGCCGACCCGCAGCGTGCCGTGGTTGGGGATGCCGATGATATCGCCCGGCTCGGCGCTGTCGGCAATTTCGCGGTCCTGCGCAAAGAACAGGATCGGCGAATGGATCGCAACCGGCTTGCCGCTGCCCGAAGGCGTAAGCTTCATGCCGCGCTTGAAAGTGCCCGAAACCAGCCGCATGAACGCGATCCGATCCCGGTGCTGCGGGTCCATATTGGCCTGAACCTTGAAAATGAACCCGGTGACCTCCTTGTTGTCGGGCTGGATCGTGCCCTGATCACTCGGCTGGGGCCGCGGCGGCGGGGCGTACCGCGCGATCGCGTCGATCAGTTCGGCAACGCCGAAGTTCTTGAGCGCAGATCCGAAATAAACCGGGGTCAGATCGCCGTTTTGGTAAGCCTCCAGATCGAACGCCGGATAGCCGCCCCGCGCCAGTTCGATCTCATCGGCGATGTCGGCCGGGATGTTGTCCGCCGTCACCGGATCGCGCTTGCCAAGGAACTCGCGGCTGTCGCCTTCGGGCCGGGCGATCAGGCCGGTGGCGAAATCGAGCACGCCTTTGAATTCGCCGCCCAGCCCAATCGGCCAGGCCATTGGGCAAACATCCAGCGCCAGCGCATCGGCCACTTCGTCGAGCGTGGCAAACACCGAACGGCCTTCGCGGTCGACCTTGTTGACGAACGTGATGATCGGGACATTGCGCAGGCGGCAGACTTCAAACAGCTTGCGGGTCTGCGGCTCGATCCCCTTGGCAGCATCGATCACCATGATCGCGGAATCGACCGCAGTCAGCGTGCGGTAGGTATCTTCGGAAAAATCCTCGTGCCCCGGTGTGTCGAGCAGGTTGAACGTGATCCCGTCACGCTCAAACGTCATCACGCTGGAAGTGACCGATATCCCGCGCTGCTGCTCGATCTTCATCCAGTCCGACCGCGCCCGCCGCGCCTGTCCCCGCGCCTTGACCTCGCCCGCCAAGTGAATCGCGCCGCCTTGCAGCAGCAGCTTCTCAGTCAGCGTGGTTTTCCCGGCATCCGGGTGCGAGATAATGGCGAAGGTGCGGCGGTTGGACATGGGTTGCGCGCTTAGCGGGGGCGGGGCGACAAGTCACCAGCTATCCGATCCTTCTGATCCTTCCCATTTTCGACGAAGGTCGCAAATGGGGAGGTGGATCGTCCGAAGGACGAGACGGAGGGGTTAGGACGCTGGCGTCGATACCCCTCGGTCATTTGCTAACGCAAAAGCCACCTCCCCATTTGTGGCCTTCGCCAAAAATGGGGAGGATCTTATTTGGGAACCACCCTGCGACTCTCGTCCCAAAATTTCTTCATGCTCAACAGGAGGGGTTCCGGAGCTTGCGTCCAGATTTTCGGCATTGTCCCGTCCAACTTGATCCGACCCTTCGGCACCTCTGATTGATCATACTTCCAGCGCACTCGTTTCGGCCCGCGATCACTCTGAATGTATACCTCAGTTATATCCTTCCAATTAAAGCGCCGTTCCCGAAAAAGTGGTGTTTTGATCGAAAAGCCGGAGCCATCAAGTGTCAGAACTGGAGGCTTAAATATCGCTGCTAAATGCTCAGGCGTTAAAAGCACCGCTACGCAAATCAAAAACCAACCAATGGCATCATATTCCCACGCAGACTTCCGCTGCGTATCAGGCATATTGGTCATCAGCCATCCGAGTCCGATGAGAAGGACCGCAAACACTACGTGAAACACCGCCTTATGTCGCGAGCCGGAGATTTCTTGCTTTTGCATTCCAAGTTCAACTCCACTCTGTCATTTCAGAGCGAATATCATCCAACGGTAAACGCGCCCCTACCCCAACCCATCCTTCAACAGCGCATTGGCCGCCTTCGCCACTTCGCCCAGGTCCGCCCCGCCGTCCATCACACCGAACCGAAGCCCCAAAAACACGTTCATCCCCATGATCGCCCAGGCGTGGACTTCGCTCGGCTCGACCGCCAGTTCGCCTTTCGCCCGCGCCGTTTGTAGTCGTTCCAGAATGCGCGCTGCCGTGTTGAGGTAGTGCGCCCGCCAGTCTTCCGGCGCGACGAATTCAGCCTCATCAATGATCCGGTAGATTTCCTTGTGGCTCCGCGCGAAGTCGAGGAATGCTTCGAGCGCCACGCCTTCGGCCTCGATCGCCCCGCCCGCGTGCGAACCCAGCACCGGGGCAACGTGATCGCGCACGCGCCCGCTCATGTCCTGCACCAGCGCCTTGAACAGCGCCTCCTTGCTTTCGAAATAGGTGTAGAAGCTGCCCAGCGCGACGCCGGCGCGGATCGTGATCGAGACGATCGAGCTTTCGTGAAAGCCGCGCTCGCCAAATTCGGACGCGGCGGCATCGAGGATCGCGCGCTGGGTGCGCCGACCACGCTCGGTGCGCGGCTCGCGCGGTCCTTCAGCGCTGCTGACAGCGTCCACTCGCTTCCCCCTTTTGCCAGCTGCCACTGTTGCAGCCCGCTGTGACTTATCGGTCACGTTTTTGCACCATTCACTCCCCAAAGCGCCGACGCAAGCATAACAAAGTTGAAAGTTGGTTCAACTATTATATAGAGCGGATCACAAGCCCGCCACCATGCTGCGCGGGGAAGACATTTTTGGGAGGGAATGACCCATGCGTAAGACCGATCTGTTGTGCCGTGCGTCGCTGATTGCCAGCGCTTTTGTAGGCCTCACTGCCGCTCCGGCGATGGCTCAGGAAGCTGCGACTGAAGCCGATTCGGGCGAAATCATTGTCACCGCCCGCCGCCGCGAAGAAAATCTGATCGACGTGCCGATCGCGATCACCGCGATTTCGGGCGATCAGCTGGCTGCCCGGGGCGCGATGGATATCACCGCGGTCGCCGAAACCGTTCCCAACGTCACGCTCGAATCGAGCCGCGCGACCAATTCCACCCTCTCCGCCTTCATCCGCGGCGTTGGCCAGCAGGACCCGGTGTCGGGCTTTGAACAGGGCGTCGGGATTTACCTCGATGATGTTTACCTCAACCGTCCGCAGGCAGCCGTGCTCGATATCTATGACGTCCAGCGGATCGAAGTGCTGCGCGGGCCGCAGGGCACGCTTTATGGCCGCAACACCGTGGGCGGCGCGATCAAGTATGTGACCAAGCGGCTCGACGACAAGCCGCACCTCGCGGCCCGCGCCACCTATGGCAGCTACAACCAGATCGACGGTGTGGTCAGCGTCAGCACCCCGATCACCAGTGACGGTGTGCTGCGGGCCGGCGCTGCCGTCGCCCGGCTGACCCGCGACGGGTTCGGCACCAATCTGACCACGGGCCTTGAAAACTACAACAAGGACGTTCTGGCTGCACGCGGCACGCTTGAGGTCCATGGCAACGGCATCTTCGCGCGGCTTTCGGGCGATTACACGCTCGACAAGTCGAATCCGCGCGGCGGCCACCGGCTGATCCCGAGCCTGCGCACCGGCGCACCGGTGCTGTCCAATGTCTATGACACCCGCGGCGGGCTGACCGATCCCAAGCAGCGGGTTGAGGCCTATGGCGTCTCGCTGTTCCTGGAAGCCCAGCCCAATGACTGGCTGACCTTCCGGTCGATCACATCCTACCGCAAGGACGATTCGGCCACCCCGATCGATTTCGATGCGCTCCCCGCGGTCGACGTCGATGTGCCCGGGTTCTATTTCAACAAGCAGTTCAGCCAGGAAGTTCAGGTGCTGGTCGATGCCGGTCCGTTCCAGGGGCTGGTCGGGTTCTATTACCTTGATGCCACCGCGCTGACCCAGTTCGACGTGCGGCTGTTCACCAACGTGTTCGGCTTCCCCGGCCTGACCGCGTTTACCAATGCTGACATCGGCACCGAAACGATGGCCGGTTTTGCCGATTTCACTTACGATTTCTCGGACCAGCTCTCGCTCTCGGTCGGCGGGCGTTACACCTGGGACAAACGCAGCGCCTATATCCTGCGGCAGAACTACCTCAACGGCGGCTCGCCGGTGTTTGGCGGGCTGGGAACGCCGTTTGGCGCGCCGGGAACCAACTTCCGGGGCAGCGAAACCTTCACCAAGTTCACGCCAAAGGCAACGCTGAGCTTTAAGCCCAACGCAGACAACACGTTCTACGCTTCGTACTCGCAAGGGTTCAAAGGCGGCGGGTTCGATCCGCGCGGGGTTGGCAACAATGCTCCCGCCGCAATCCCGGGCAGCCCAACCAATGCCGAGATCGCAGCCTTCCTCAGCTTCCGTCCCGAAACGGTCGATAGCTACGAAGTGGGTTACAAGGCCAACCTGCTTGACCGCCGGGTCACAGTCGCAGTGGCCGGGTTCTACATGGATTATACCGACGTCCAGATCCCCGGCTCGGTCGCCTGCGTTTCAGGCGGGGTGCCGACTTTCTGCGGGGTTGTCTCCAACGCCGGCAAGGCGCGGATGAAGGGCTTTGAGTTCGAAACCCGGGCCAAGCTGATCGACGGCGAATCCGGCACGCTGACTTTCACCGGTTCGCTCGGTTACATCGACGCCAAGTACAAGACCTACATCACCAACATCGGCGGCGTGCCAACCGATGTGGCGGCGTTCCGCAAGATCCAGAACACTCCGGCCTGGAGCGGTAGCGCCAGCCTCGACTATGCGGTGAACATTGGCGCGGGCCGGATCAACCTGACCGGCGGGATGTCGTTCAAGGGCAAGACCTATCAATTCGAAGTCCCGGTCCCGCTGTTTGATCAGAGCGCCTATCAGTTGTTCGATGCCAGCCTGGTCTATCACGCGCCAGGCAACACCTGGACGCTGGGGATCTATGGCAAAAACCTGACCGATGAGCGGATCAAGACCTCGGGCTATACCTTCATGGCCGCCAACCCGACCACCGGTGTGCTCAACACGCCCTATGCCGCCGCACTGGGCCGCGAAGGCGTGCTGACCGCGTTCTATGGGAACCCGCGCCAGATTTTTGTTACGGCCACGCTGAACTTCTGATCCCAACACCCCGGGATAGCGCCCTCGCACCCTCCAAGGTGCGGGGGCGTTTCTATTTGGGCCGCTTCAGCACCACATAGACTGCGCCGGCCCCGCCGTGCCGGGGATGCGCGCCGCGCACCGCAGCGATCCGCTGCGCGTGGCTACCATGGGCCAGCCAATCGAGCAGCTTGGCCCGGATCGCCCCGCGCCGTCCGCCCCGGTCTGCCGCCTCGACCGGGCGCGGCTTGCCGGTGATCACCAAAACCACCCGCGCGCCCAGCGTCACTGCCTGGGTCAGCCCATGCTCCAAGCGGGAATGCGCCGCTTCGAGGCTGTGACCGTGCAGATCGAGCGTGAAATCGGGGCTGACCTCAGCGCGGGCGAGCTTGCGTTCCCACGATCCGTCGAGTCCGTGACGATCGAGCGGGCGGGGTGCGGCCTTCTGTGGCTCCGGCGCTTTGGGCAGCGGTGCGGTGCGGGGCATAACGGAAGCGGAACGCGGCGCAGATTTTGCTTTCGGAGGCGGCGCGGTATTGTCGGTCTTCGCCCCAGCCAGTTGTTCCGATGCCGGGCGCTTTGCCGCCTTCACCAACGGCTTCACTGTTCGCGCGACCCTGCTCCACAGCTCCGCCTCTTCGCGCGAAAGGCCGCGGGGCGGGCGCATTACTGGCTCTGCTGAAGCCGGGCGAGCGTACCCTTGGGCAGCAGCAGCAGCGCTTCACCGCGCGTGCTCATCCCGCCGGCGGTAACCCGCGCTTCGCTGCCGGCACCCCAGAAGGTGTCAAACCGATTGGCGCCCTTGATTGCTCCGCCAGTATCCTGTGCGATCCACAGTCCGCTGGCCTCGGCTCGGTCCATCGAAAGCCAGACCGGCGCGCCGAGCGGCACGAATGCGGGATCAGTAGCGACACTGTCGCGCGCTTTGACCGGAACACCCAGCGAGCCAATCGGCCCGGCACTGCCGATCTCACGGAAGAACACATAGCTTTTGTTTTCGCGCATCAGCGCTTTGCCGGCCTCAGGCTGGTCAGCGATGTATTGCATGATGCCCTGCATCGAGCCCGAATAGAGCCCGGGCCCGGTGCCGAGCAGCCCGCGCTGGCGCATCACCCCGCCAATCCCGGTATAGGGATGGCCGTTCTGCCCGGCATAGCCAATCCGCAGGACAGTGCCATCGGGCCCGATCAACCGGCCCGAACCCTGGACCTGCAGAAAGAACAGCTCGACCGGATCGGCCGCCCAGCCGATTTCCAGCCCGCGTCCCATCAAGGCGCCATCGTCAATCTCGGCCCGGTCGAAATAGGGCACGAATTTGCCATCCCGATCATAGCGGCCCAGCGGCATGGTGCCGTTGGCATTGGCCGGGGCCTCGCCTTCCTTGGCGCGGATCAGATCGGGCGGCAGGGCATAGACTGGCACATCAAAGCCGGGCTGGCGGGTGCGGACCCCGGCGATTTCCGGTTCATAGTAGCCGGTTGCAAAGGCCTTTCCATCCGACACTTTGACCGTTTCAAACCAGGTTGAAAAGAACCGCGGCGCTTCGGCGTCAGGCCACTTGGCAGCGGCATCGCAGGCTGGCTTCCAGTCTGCTCCGGTAGTCAGGCCGGAATTGTCGGTCCGGGTGGTCAGGCGCGGGCAACTGGTCCGGAACGAGGCCAGGGCACCGCGCGCATCGGCGTTACCCATGTTGAGGCTGGAGACGGCGGGCCCTGCGGCAAAGCCAGCGGTCAATGCCGTCGCCGGGGCCGGCAGCGTGGGCACCGGAGGCGTCACTTGCGTGTTGGGAATGAGCCTGACGCAGCTAGACAAAGCCAAAGCCAGCCCGGCCAGCGCCACCACTCGCCGCGCGCTGCCCCGCATGGCGCAATCAGCCTTCGTCGGTTTCGTCGACCAGCCAGTCCGGCGAGGTGGACTGGACGTTGCGCGAGAAGGTCCACAGATCGCAGGTTTCAACCGCATCGTTGAGCGATCCGGCGATCACCAGGCCTTCGGCATTGCGGGTCACCGCAGCGATATCGGCGGTAAAACGGATCGCGATCCGGGCCATCGGCGCCTGATAATTTGCCGCGACCACTACCGCATCCTCGATCCGCACCAGCTTGTAGTCAAAGGTGTTGCCCGCCGCTTCGCGCTCGTCGATTTCGGCGGTGAAGGATTCGAGCACGTCGCCATCGCAGAGCTGTGCCAAGGCTTCCCGATCCCCGCGCCAGAACGCTTCGAGCACCATCTTGTAGGCACCCTTGGCGCCTTCGACGAAGGCCAGCATGTCGAAATGGCGGTCAGCCGCAGCAATCTCACGTATTCCGCGTTCGATTGCCGGAGTGACGCCGGGAACCATGATCCGCGGCGCAGCGCCGGCGCCACCCGCTTCGGCCGGGGCCCCGCGCGGCGCATCGAGCCGGGGTTCCTTGGGTTCGAACCGCGGCGGCAGCGGTTGTTCCTCATGCTCAGCCCGGCGGCCGAGCACGGAATAGAGCCGCAGGCCCAAAAAGGCCGCAACCATGGCGATAATGACGATCTCTACAGTCTTGTCCAAGGGTCCAGTCCCAGCCGCATCGGCGGCGCTTCGTGTGCATCTTAGCTGGAAATAGGTAGTCATGACAAATGAACAACGTGTGGATGGCGCAAATCGTGCAATTTTTGCGGGCAATCGGTGCCGAGCCGCCACATCCGCCGTTCATGGTCCTATAATCGTTGCCGCCGCGCCGCCGCAGTGCTAGGCGCGCCGCCAATTCTTCATCTTAATTGACGGAAAGCCAAAACGCCCATGTCCGACGAAGGCAACATCATTACCGACCTCGACCTTGACGGCCCCAATGACGGTCCAGTGCCCAACGGCGCCGATACCCTGCCGACTGCCGGGATCATCTCGCAGTATATCAAGGATCTTTCGGTCGAAAATCCCAGCGCTCCGGAATCGTTCAACTGGACCGATGCCCCGCAGATCGATGTGCAATTCAACATCGGCGCGCGTGAAATCAACGAGGAAGTGAGCGAGATCGAACTGAAGATCTCGATCAACTCCAAGCACCAAGCCGGCACCGCGTTCATCGTCGAACTGTCCTACGGTGGGCTGGTCGGGATGCGCAATATGGAAGAGCAGCACAAGCACGCCTTCACCTATGCCGAAGCCCCGCGCCTGCTGTTCCCGTTCGCTCGCCGGGTGATATCGGACGCGGTCCGCGATGCTGGTTTCCCGCCGCTGCTGCTCGAACCGGTCGATTTCAACGGCATCTACGTGCAGCAACTGGCCGCCAGCCAAGGCGCTGCTGGCGAAGGCGAAGACGCGCCGCTCAGCGAAGCCTGAACCTTGCCTAAAAGTCCCCGCCGATGAGCCTCGTCAAGAATGTCGGGACGATCGGCGGGCTGACCGCGATCAGCCGCGTATTTGGGTTCGCCCGTGATATGCTGCTGGCGCGAGTGCTGGGCGCGGGGCTGGTGGCCGATGCGTTCCAGCTGGCTTTCACGGTGCCCAACACCTTTCGGCGGTTGTTTGCCGAAGGCGCATTCAGCGTTGCTTTCGTGCCGATGTACAGCCGCGCGCTGCATAGTGAGGGCGGCGAGGAAGCGGCCAACAAATTTGCCAACGATGTGCTCAGCGTATTCGTCTGGGTGCTGCTAATCTTCAGCGCCTTGGCGATGCTGTTTATGCCTGCGATCGTCTGGGCGCTCGCCAGCGAGTACGAGAAAGTGCCAGGCAAGTTCGATCTGACGGTCCTGCTCAGCCGCCTAACCTTTCCGTACCTCGGCTTCATTAGCCTTATGGCAATGCTGGCGGGCGTGCTCAATGCCCGTTCAAAATTTGGCCCGGCAGCCTTTGCCCCGGTGCTGCTCAACATTTTCCTGATCAGCGCGATCCTGACCGGCGACTATCTGCGCGGCGATAGCCACGACGACACGGTGGTGGGCCTCGCGCTGGCGATTGCGGTGGCGCTGTCGGGAATTGGCCAGTTCGTCTACCTATGGTGGGAAACCCGCAAAGCCGGGGTCCGGCTCAAGCTATCCCTCCCCAAATTCACACCCGAAGTGAAGAAGCTTGGCAAATTGATCCTACCGGCCACATTTGGCGCCGGAATCTACCAGATCAGTCAGTTCGTCGACACGTTCTTTGCCACCAGCTTGCCGCAAGGTTCGCTGTCGCTGCTTAAATATGCTGACCGGCTCAACCAGATGCCGCTGGGGATTGTCGGGATTGCGCTGGGCACGGCCATCCTGCCGATGCTGAGCCGCCATATCCACACCGGCGAGAAGGCGCAGGCCCAACGGCTTCAATCCAATGCGTTCGAGATCGGCACCTTGCTGACCCTGCCCGCTGCCACCGCGCTGGCGATCTGTTCAACCGCGTTCTGCACGGCCTTCTTCGTCGGCGGAAAGTTTACCCAGGCGGATGGGGACGTAATGGCCAGCATCGTGGTGGCCCTGGTCGCCGGGCTGCCAGCCTATGTGATCGTCAAGATCCTCAACCCCGGCTTTTTCGCCCGCGAAGATACCCGCACTCCAGTTGTCACAGCGCTGATCTCGCTAACCTTCAACATTTTCCTCAACGTCATGGTGGTGCGCGAATGGGGCATTGTTGGCCTTGCCAGCGCGACCGCGGCTTCGGCTACGCTTAACTGCCTGCTGCTCTATGTAATGCTGCACCGCCGGGGCTGGTTCCGCTTTACCTGGCGGCTGGCCGGACGGATCGCGCGGCAGCTGATCGCCACTGCGTTGATGGGCGGGCTGCTGTGGTGGCTGACCCCGCAATTGACCGAACACTATTCCGGTCCATGGTATGACCGGGTCTGGTCGCTCAGCCTGATCGTGTTTTCCGGGATGGCGGTGTTTTTCGCTACCGCCTTTGCCGTGGGTGCCATCGACAAGTCGGTCCTTGCCCAGCTAAGGCGCAAACGTCAGCCGCGGACCAAGGCCGATGACGAAATCCTCGAACCCTAGAGCCAATCCCATGCGTATCGTTTCTGGCATCCAGCCGACCGGCAATCTCCACCTTGGCAATTACCTGGGGGCGATCCGCAATTGGGTGCGGATGCAGGATCAGGTCGCCGCGCAAGGCGGGCAGAGCCTCTATTTCCTCGCTGATCTCCACGCCATCAGCCAGCCGCATGTGCCGTCCGAACTGCGCGAAAACACGCTGGAGATGACCGCCGCGCTGGTCGCCTGTGGGATCGATCCAAACAAATCGGTGCTGTTCAACCAGGCCCAGGTGCCGATGCACGCCGAGCTGCAATGGCTGTTATCAGGCACCGCCCGGATGGGCTGGCTGAACCGGATGACCCAGTGGAAGGACAAGGCTGGCAAGAACCGCGAAGGGCAATCGGTCGCGCTGTTCACTTATCCGGTGCTGCAGGCCGCCGATGTGTTGCTCTATCAGGCGACCCATGTGCCCGTGGGCGAAGACCAGAAACAGCATCTCGAACTGGCCCGCGACATCGCGCAGAAATTCAACAACGATTTCGGCACCGAAGACGCGCCGGTGTTCACCCTGCCCGAACCGATCATCCCGCCCGAAGCGGCGCGGATCATGAGCCTGCGCGATGGCAGCGCGAAAATGTCCAAGTCCGATCCCTCTGACATGAGCCGGATCAACCTGACCGACGACTCCGATACGATCATGGCCAAGATCAAAAAGGCCAAGACCGATCCGGAAGCCCTGCCCAGCGACACGGCCGGGTTGGAAGGCCGCGCCGAAGCCGCCAATCTGGTCGGGATCTATGCCGCAATGGCCGGTACCAGCGTCGATGCGGTGCTTGCCGAATTTGGCGGCCACGGTTTCGGCAAGTTCAAGCCCGCGCTGGGCGAACTGCTGGTATCAAGCCTCGCCCCGATCAATGCCCGGTTCGTTGAACTGCGCCAGGACCGCGAAGCGCTCGATGCCGTACTGGCCAAAGGCGCGCTCAAGGCGCGTGAACTGGCCGGGCCAACTTTGGCATCGGTCTATGCAGCGCTCGGTCTGCTGCGCTGATCGCACCAAACCGGGACTGACCTATTCAACCGCGATTAAGCCTGCTTCCCCTAGCCTCACCCTGCTCCTAGGTTCTGACCAGAACTGCGCGGCGAGTCGCGCCGGAGCGAACAACTATGGGAATTGGCTCAATGGCTCACGATAACCGCTCACCGTTTGGCTGGATGAAGCTGGCCATGGTGCCGCTGATGCTCGCCACGCTGGCTGCATGCGCCACGCCTTTCAAGGCCGATGTTCAGCGCTTTTCCGCGCAATTGCCTGCGCCGCAAGGACAGAGCTATGCCGTGGTGGCGGATGATCCGGCGCTCGCCGGCGGCCTCGAATTTTCGCAATATGCCTCGCTGGTCGATGCCAAGATGAGCCAGCTCGGCTATGTCCGCGCGGCCGATCCTGCCACGGCCGATCTGGTCGTGCGGTTTGATTACGGGGTCGACAAGGGCCGCACCCAGGTCCGCTCAAGCGGATTCACTGATCCCTACTGGTCGAGCTGGTACGGCTATCCACGCCACGGCTATTATGGCCGCCGCGGTTACTACAGCCCGTACTATCCGCGTGGCGCCTGGGGATACGGCTGGAACGATCCGTGGTTCAATCAGGGCTATGAAACCACCACCGTCTTTGTCAGTGCGGTCAGCCTGAAGATCGACCGCCGCGCCGATGGCAACCGCCTGTTCGAAGGCAAGGCCGAAGCGGCCAGCACCTCCAACCGGCTGGGCTATCTCGTGCCCAATCTGGTCGAAGCGATGTTCTCTGACTTCCCCGGCAATTCGGGTGAGACGGTGCGGATTTCGGTAGCGCCGGAGAAGAAGAAAAAGAACTGATCCAGCCCGGCTGGATTGCAAAGGGCGGGTCCGCAGCAGCGGGTCCGCCCTTTTGCTATGGCTCAGCTGCCCAGCGCGACCACGCCGCCGGTTGAGCCAAACCCACCCTCACCGCGTGCGGTTTCGTCCAGTTCATCAGCCACCAGCCAGGTCGCGCGCGTCACCGGGGCCAGCACCAGTTGCGCCACCCGGTCGCCGCGCTGGATCGCAAACGGCTCGGCGCCGTGGTTGATCAGAATGACTTTCAGCTCGCCGCGATAGTCGCTGTCGATCGTGCCCGGCGCGTTGGGCACTGAAATACCGTGCTTGAGCGCGAGGCCGGAGCGCGGGCGAACCTGCACTTCAAAGCCGTGCGGGATCGCCATGGCCAGGCCCGTTGCCACCGCATGGCGGCCGCCCGGTTCGATCGTCACATCCTCGGCGGAAACCACGTCCATCCCGGCGGCGCCGTCAGTGGCATAGACCGGCAGGTCCAGCCCTTCCCCGTGCGGCAGAAACTTTACGCGGATCGGAACTTCATTTGGCGAGTGCATCGGCGATCCTCTGGACAATGGTTTGGGCGACTTCGCCCTTTGCCATTTCCGGAAGATGTTCGACACCCTTGCCGGTGACAATATGCACCAGATTGGTATCGCCGCCCATCACGCTATCGCCAGTTGGGCCCGAAACATCATTGGCGATGATCCAGTCGGCGCCCTTGCGCTTGCGCTTGTCCTTGGCGTGTTCGATCACTTTTTCGGTTTCGGCGGCAAAGCCGATCACCAGCTTGGGCCGCTTGTCGCTGACCGCGACCATCGCGAGGATATCGGGGTTCTCGGTCAGCCGCAGCGCAGGCGGGGCCGATCCGCGCTTTTTCATCTTCTCGGCTGAGACATCCAGCGTCCGCCAATCGGCCACGGCCGCAACCATGATCGCGACATCGGCCGGTAGCGACTGCTTGACCGCTTCGGCCATATCGCGCGCGGTCTCAACGTTGATCCGGTCTACCCCGGGCGGATTGCTGAGCGCGACCGGGCCCGAAACCAGCGTCACCCGCGCGCCGGCCCGCGCTGCGGCGGCGGCAATGGCATAGCCCTGCTTGCCGGACGAGCGGTTGGCGATGTAACGGACCGGATCGATCGGTTCGTGCGTCGGCCCGGCGGTGACCAGCACGTGTTTGCCCTTCAGCGGGCCTTCGGGATCGATCAAGTCATCATCGGGGGCAAAGTCCGGCTGGCCGGCCAGAGGGTCTGCCGCCAGCACGCCTTCGTCAAACGGCTCGGGAGCATGGGCATCGCCGTGGGGCGAGACAGTGTGATTGATCGCTTCGGGATCGGTCGGCGGGGCGGCCTTGGCCTTGCCCTTCCTTGACAGGATCGGGCTCGACAGATCAACCTCGACCGGCGGCAGGTCTTCCGCCTCCAGTTCGGCGAAATCGCCCTCGATCGGCTCGTCCGCAAATTCCAGCGGCGCGCGTTCAGAACTGCGCTGGATCAGGTTTCCGGACAGACCGCCAAGGCCGGCATCCTCGCCTTGCGCACCTTCCCAGCCAGCCAGTTCCAGTCCGGCCAGCGGTTCTGGCGCGGGCAGCAGCATCGGTTCTGTGCCGAGCAGCGCGCAGATCGCATTATAGACCGCGACCGGTTCGGGCAGACGGCCCGCGCCAAATTCGCCGCAAGCCATCGGGCCTTCGTCGGGCATCAGCACATGGACGCCGCGCTCGCTCAGCGCGGCGACATTGGCTTGTGTGGCGGCGTGTTCCCACATCCGCACATTCATTGCGGGCACGGCCATCACCGGCTTGTCCGTCGCCAGCAGCAGCGTGGTCGCCATATCATCGGCAATCCCGTGGGCCATCTTGGCCAGCAAGTCCGCCGTTGCCGGGCAAACCACAATCAGATCGGCGCTGCGCGAAAGCTGGATGTGGCCCATTTCGACCTCACCCATCAGATCCCACAGCGTGGTGTGGACCGGGTTCTCGCTGAGCGCGGCCAGCGTCATCGCGGTGATGAATTTGGCGCCGCCTTCGGTCAACACGCAGGTCACATCGCCGCCGCCCTTGCGGATCAGGCGGACGAGTTCACAAGCCTTGTAAGCAGCAATACCGCCGCCCACGACCAGCAGGATCCGTGGAGCTGTCATTTCAACGCGCTTGTGCAACGCCATTCCCTCATGCGCAACAGGCTTTGCGAATGGCCGTGAATGCGCCACAGTGGGTAAATTCGGACTAATGGGGATGGTTAACGCGATGCGCTTTGCTCTGACTGCACTGATCTTTCTGCTCGGCCTGTTCGACCTGTTCATGGGCCTGAATTTCCTGCTTAACCCGCTGGCAACCGGGCCGGGCCTGGGCCTCGCCCCGCTGGGCACTCAGGGCATGTCGACCTTGCGAGCCGATTTCACCGCCTTTTTCGGGGTTATTGCGATCTGCATGATGCTGGGCGCGTGGCGCCGCAACGGCGATCTACTGCTGGTGCCCGCAGCCTTGATGGGCACGGCGGTGGTCGTCCGCGGGCTTAGCTTGATACTCGACGGGACCTATCCCGGCTGGCACCTGCCAATGTTGGTCGAAGGCTTCCACGTGATTGTGCTGATCGCGGCCTGGCGGGTGCTGCCACACCACAAGATCGAAGAGCTTACGTCCTAAGCCCGTGCGGCGCGGAGCAGCGATCCCGCCGCCATCGGCACGAACGCCAGCCCGATGAACATCGCCGGGGCAATCACTGCGCCCCAGTAAAAGTTATCGGGCCGTCCCGCGATCATGAAGGCGAGGCCGTAACCGAGGTAGAGCAGCGTTGCGAAGGCGCCGGCCGGGCTTTTCCAGCCGGCCCAGCCCAATAGCATCAGCACCACCAGCGGCCCGGAGATAAAGTGCGGCAACAGGCGCAGGTTACTCGACAGCACCACGGTCGACAGCCAGCCTGACAGCCCGCGCAGTTCCAGCCAGGCCGGGCCCATCACGTCGCTGGGCAGCACATGCTGCGCAACCTGCCCCAGATGCCACGACAGGTAAGCGAAGAACGCCAGCACCAGCCCGCTCCACGCCGCACCTTCTTTCCAGTCGCGCCGCCAGAAGGCCATTGCTGCCATCAGCAGCACGAACGGCAGCGCATGTTCGCGGATCGCCAGCGCCAGTGCTGCCACCAGCAGCGCGCCGAGCCATTTTTTGCCCGGCCGGTGCAGGCCCATCGCCAAGGCCAGCAGCATCCCGGCCCACAATTCGTGCAGCACGAAATAATAGCGGTTAAGCCCCAGCGAGGCTCCGAAGAACATCAAGGCAATGGCAAAGCGCCGTTCGCGCCCGCCCAATCCTTCGTCGCCGAGCCGGTGCCACCAGGCCCACAGCGTCGCCAGTAACAACGCGATCGCCGCGACTAGCAGCCCCGGCACCAGCACTTCGGCGCCCTTGCCAGTATCGCCCAGCGCAGAGGCGGCATAGGCCAACGTCGGCAGCCGCACCGCGACGCCGGGGCGCAGCGGGTAATGGGCCTTGCGGTGTTCTTCGGCGGCCACGGCGTAGTAATTCTCGCCCTTGCCGATCCGTTCGATCACCCGGTCATAGAGCGCCAGATCATCGTCGCGCGGGCGTTCGGCTGCCTTGTTGACCTTGCCCGCGACCACTTCGGTAAACCCGGCCACTTCGGTTTCCTGCTTGCCGGCCTTGATCGGCACCAGCGCCGATGCGATCAGCATCAAGGCCACGGCAAATAGCAACAGCCGCGCCGGAAGCTGCGCCCAACCAGCGAACCGATCCCCGGCAAATGTCTGGCTCTGATCCATGCGGCCCCCTGTGGCTGACGCGGCCTTGTGCAAGAGCGCGCGAATCCACGCAAGGCAACACTAAAGGGCAGGGCTATGCGCGTTAGCTTGCGATTCAGCCTCTGCGCCCTACATAGGTCTGCGAAAGGACTTTGCGCGCATGAACAACAACGAGGAACAGCCCACCGGCTCCCCGTGGATGAAGAACCTGATGATCTGGGGCGGGGTATTCCTGGCCCTGCTGGTCATGGTTTCGCTATTCGACAGCAAGGGTGCGGTTCCGGGTCAACCGGTCGGCTATTCAGAATTCCGCGCGCAAGTCGCTGAAGGCAAGGTCAAATCTGTCGTTATCTCGGACACCAAGATCCTCGGCGTGTTCAAGGATGGCGATAAGCCGTTCACCACAGTGCCGATTCCCAACGATACCACCCTGCCCACCCTGCTGCAGGAAAATGGGGTCCAGTATGATGGCAAGCCGCAGGAAGAAACCAACCTGCTGGTCGCGATCCTGGTCCAGACCCTGCCGTTCCTGCTGCTGATCGGGCTGATGATTTTTGCCATGCGCCAGTTCCAGAAGGGCGGCGGCGCTGGCGGAGCGATGGGCTTTGGCAAGAGCAAGGCCAAGTTGCTGACCGAAAAGCAGGGCCGCGTCACTTTTCAGGATGTTGCCGGGATCGACGAAGCGCGCGAGGAACTGGAAGAAATCGTCGAGTTCCTGAAGGACCCGCACCGCTTTTCCAAGCTGGGCGGACAGATCCCGAAGGGCGCGCTGCTGGTCGGCCCTCCGGGTACCGGCAAGACGCTGCTGGCCCGCGCAATCGCCGGTGAAGCAGGTGTGCCATTCTTCACCATTTCGGGTTCGGACTTTGTCGAAATGTTCGTCGGTGTCGGCGCCAGCCGGGTCCGCGATATGTTCGAACAGGCCAAAAAGAACGCGCCGTGCATCGTCTTCATCGACGAAATCGATGCGGTCGGCCGCCATCGCGGGTCGGGGCTGGGCAACAGCAATGACGAGCGCGAACAGACACTCAACCAGTTGCTGGTCGAAATGGACGGGTTTGAAGCCAACGAAGGCATCATCATTATCGCCGCGACCAACCGCCCGGACGTGCTCGATCCGGCGCTGCTGCGCCCGGGCCGGTTTGACCGGCAGGTGATTGTTTCGGTTCCCGACATCGAAGGGCGCGAGAAGATTCTGGCGGTGCACATGAAGAAGGTTCCGCTGGCCCCGGACGTCAACCCGCGGGTAATCGCGCGCGGCACGCCGGGCTTTTCCGGCGCGGACCTGGCCAATCTGGTCAACGAAGCCGCCTTGCTGGCCGCGCGCCGCAAAAAGCGGCTGGTGGCGATGAAGGAATTCGAAGACGCCAAGGACAAGGTCATGATGGGGGCCGAGCGCCGCTCCATGGTGATGACCGAGGACGAGAAGAAAATGACCGCCTATCACGAGGCTGGCCATGCACTCGTTTCAGTCAACGAATCGGCCAGCGATCCGATCCACAAGGCCACGATCATCCCGCGCGGCGGCGCGCTGGGGATGGTGGTCCGCCTGCCGGAACGCGATAGCTATTCGTTCCACCGCGAACAGATGCACGCGCATCTTTCGGTAGGGATGGGCGGCCGGGTGGCCGAGGAACTGATCTTTGGCCATGACAAGGTTTCATCGGGTGCCTCTTCGGACATCCAGCAGGCGACCTCGCTGGCCCGCAAGATGGTCACCCGTTGGGGCATGTCTGAAAAGCTTGGGCCGCTGCAGTACGAAGAAGCGCAGGAGAGCTACCTCGGCTACGGCGGGTCGCAGCGGACAATGCAGTCAGCTGAGACCAATCAGCTGATCGATGCCGAAATCCGCGCGCTGGTAGAAGGCGGGCACAAGCGCGCAACGATGATCCTGAAGAAGCACATCAAGCAGCTGCATCTGTTGGCGCAGGCTCTGCTCGAATACGAAACCCTGACCGGTGACGAGATTACCGAGCTGCTCAAGACCGGTAAGATCGACCGGCCGGGCGAGCCCACCGGTACATCGGCACTACCGCCGGTCAAAGGCTCGGCCGTGCCCAAGGCCGGCCGGCGCTTTGCGGGAGCGGAAGCGCAGGGGGCGTAAACACCGGCTAGCTGGCGCTTGCCACAAGCGCCAGCAGCATGGTGCCCCACAGCACCAAGACCAGTGAGGCGAACAACAGCAACAGCGGCAGCCGCAGCAATGCGCCCCGCCGCGACAGGCCGTAGGCTCCGCGCAACTGGCGGTAGAGGTGGAACGGCGCATAGAGTATGACTGGACCCTTCAGCCAACCCAGTGCGGCGTTCGCAGAACCAAGCGTCGCGAGCGATAGCAGCACCAACATGAAGCACAGCGAGTAGGTGACGAACACCGTGTGATCGTAGAGGTGAAAGCGGCGGTTGAACGGGAACAACAGCCACAGGAACGGCACCGAGAGCGGGATCAGCAGCCAGCTATATTTGTACGCATTGGCTTGCAGTTTGAACAGCGCAAGGTCCGGGTTCTCTTTGACATGCTGCCAGATCGCGTTGATGCGATCGACCCAGGCCTGATCGCCGGCGCCATCGGCTTTGGCGATCGCATCGGGAAGCTCCGTATCCTTGCCGGCGCTGATCCCTTGCAGGGCCGCCTGCGCGCCAGCCAGCTGGCCTTCCAGCCCCGGCGGCACATCACCGCGCCGCTGGGCCTCGGCCAATTGCTTCTCAAGCGCCGCGACATTGGCCTTAGCCTGACGTTCGGCTTGTTCCGCCCCGGCGCTGATGGCGGCCTTATCGAACTTGATTGCGTTGCCGCCGGCCGCATTGAACACTGCAAAGGTCAGGAACACCACGAACAGAAACAGCGCGATCGGGCTGACATAGCTGGCCCGGCGGCCCTCGATATATTCGCGGGTCAGCTGACCCGGTTTCCACGCCAACATCGGCAGAGTGCGCCAGATCTTCCCCTCGAAATGGAACACCCCGTGCAGGAGATCGTGGAAGAACGCCGAAATCGTGCGGTGAACATGCGCGGCTTGGCCGCAGGCATGGCAATGACTGCCGATCAGCACGGTGCCGCAATTGAGACAGGCCGCCTCATGGCTGTGGCCATTATCTCCGCCTTCGCCGTGGCTGGGTTCGGTCGCCCGCGCGGCCAGCGCGCCCGCCGCAATATCGCCGATAAACTCGCCCTCGCCGCTCATACTTTGAAGCCCCTTCCAAGCGGTTCATGCTCTTGCAAGCTTGATCCGGTCAAGCCATGTCGCTTCTAACCAAACCGGAGACCCTGATGAAGCGCCTGATCCTTGCCCTCGCCGCCAGCCTGACCCTCGCCACTCCGCTAATGGCCGCGCCCGGTGACATGAATGTGGCAACCTTCCTCGGCAAGGCCGATGTCCTGAAAGCCAAAGGCGCGGCGGCGCTGTTTTCGTCCGATATCAAGGTGCTGCGGACCGAGGGCCAGGCCGCCGGCGAAGCCTATCGCGCGCGGTTGAACGCCGAACGCGCGGCCGGCAAGCCATCAAGCTGCCCGCCCAAGGGCACCAAGGTCAATTCCGACAAGCTGCTGGCGTTCTTGCGGACCTACCCCGAAAACGTCCGCCCGCGCGTTTCGATGAAACAGGCGATGGCCGACTACTTCATCCGCAACTACCCCTGCCGCTAAGCTGAAAACCAAAAGGCCCGCTTCCTCTAAGGAAGCGGACCCTTTGATTGGTTCCTTAACTGCGCTGTAGGGTGCGTCGAGTTTCAGCCCAGGGTGGAGCGAGAATGGCGGGTTTCGAGAACCGGCGCGCAGCGACCATTTGGGTCGTGAGCACCGAAAACGCAGAAACCTGCCGTTCGCAGCCCGCCATGGGCTGGAAATCGGCGTGCCCTACCCTTCGTAGTCGCCACCGATCGAGGTGTTGCGCACTGGCGCCGCTGCGGTGATCCGCAAAGCTTCGGCCGACTGGCTGAGCGAGCCGACATCATCGACTTCATCATCATCGTCCGGCAGCACGCGCTGAAGCGAGCTGATCACCGATTCCTTGAGCAGATCAGGCCGCACGGTCTGTTCGGCGATTTCGCGCAGCGCGACGACCGGGTTCTTGTCACGATCGCGGTCGATAGTGATTTCCGCACCGCCTGAAATTTCGCGCGCCCGCTGGGCCGCCATCAGGACAAGGTCGAAACGGTTCGGGATCTTGTCGACACAATCTTCAACGGTAACGCGCGCCATCGGGCACTCCAGTTCATTACAAAAAGCCGGGAAAGCGCGCGCTTAGGCGCTAAGTGATTCGGAAGTCAAGGAAAATTCGCATAACATATTGAAATTAAATTGTTTTTCGAATTACTCGTAACTCTCGTGCCGCTGGCTTTCATCCGCCAAATCGCTGAACCGGGTGATCCGCGCTTCGAACCGCATCCGCACCTTGCCGGTCGAGCCGTGGCGCTGTTTGGCCACGATCAGCTCGGCCAGGCCAAAGACACTTTCCATTTCGGCCTGCCAGGCCACGTGGGCATCGTGAATCTTGGCATCATCGCTGCCTTGCGGAACCTTGGGTTCCTTGGCGGCGACGTAATAGTCTTCGCGGAACACGAACCAGACCATATCGGCGTCCTGCTCGATCGAGCCCGATTCGCGCAGGTCCGACAGCTGCGGGCGCTTGTCCTCGCGCTGTTCAACCGCGCGGCTGAGCTGTGACAGCGCGATCACTGGCACCGCCAGTTCCTTGGCCAGAGTTTTGAGGCCCCGGCTGATCTCGGAAATCTCGTTGACCCGGTTGTCGCTGGCCTTGCCCGATCCTTGCAGAAGCTGCAGGTAATCGACCACCACCAGCCCGATATCATGCCGCCGCTTAAGCCGCCGGGCGCGGGTCCGCAGGGCCGAGATCGACAGCGCTGGGGTGTCATCGATATAGAGCGGCAGTTCGGCGAGCCGTTGGCTGGCATAGGACAGCTGCTGGAAGTCCTCGCGGCTGATCTTGCCCATCCGCAAGGCTTCGCTGCTGATCCCGGACTGTTCGGCCAGGATACGCGTGGCGAGCTGATCGGCGCTCATTTCCAGACTGAAGAACGCGCAGGCCGCGCCAACCGATTTTTCGGGTGCAATCCCATCGGCAATATCGCGCCGCAGCCGGTCGGCGGCATTAAACGCGATGTTGGTGGCGAGCGAGGTTTTGCCCATCCCGGGCCGGCCGGCCAGAATGATCAGATCGCTATCGTGCAGTCCGCCGATCTTCTCGTTGATCGACGTCAGCCCGGTGGTCTTGCCTGAAATATGCCCGCCCGAAAGCAGCGCGGTTTCGATCATGCCGAGCGCAGTGCGGGTCGCGGCGGCAAAGCCCTGCGCCTCGCTGGCGCTGGAGGCGCCTTCGGCGACCTTGTAGAGCGCCGCTTCGGCCTGGGCGACTTGCTCCATCGGATCGACGCTTTCCGAGGTATCGAGCGCCGAGTTGACCAGCCCGCGGCCGACCGCGACCAGCTCGCGCAGCAGCGCAAGGTCATAGATCTGCTCGGCCAGCTCGCGCGGCGCCAAGAGCCCCTGACCATCGGCGGTGAGCCGCGCCAAATAGGCCGCGCCGCCCAGATCCTTCAGCGCCTCGTCGGCCTCAAAATAGGGTTTCAGCGTGACCGGAGTGACCACCGCCTTGCGATCGAGCAGCTGCAGGATCCGCTCATAAATCCGGCCATGAACCGGCTCGAAGAAGTGATCAGGCCGCAGCGGCGTGACCAGTTCCTCGATCACCCGGTTGTCGATCAGCGCGGCGCCCAGAAAGGCGGCCTCGGCCTCGACGTTTGAGGGCAAGGCCCGGGCAGCGGTTTCATCAGCGCGGGGAAAGGGGATCGGTTCAGCCATAAGCGGCGATCAATGCGCGCGGCTTGGGCAAGGCGCAAGGACAACTCGCAGCGGTTTTCATCCACAGGCTGTGGAAGGCGGGGATGAGAACAGGCACTTGCCCCTAGATATTGCATCTGCGAAAAGCGCCGCCACCATGGCCGATCCGCGCATCACCCATATTGAGCTCGACGAGGCGACCATCCTGTGGCGCAACGCCGATATCGAACAGGAGCGCCGGATCGCGATTTTCGACCTGATCGAAGAAAATACCTTCAAGCCGTGCCGCGCGGCCGAGGCTGGGCATCTCGGGCCATACCGGCTCAAACTGGCGGTTGCGGACGGCCGTCTCTCGCTCGACATCGCGGATGAAAACGGCGGGCAGCTGGAAACGCTGATCCTCGGGCTTGGCCGGTTCCGCCGCGCGATCCGCGAGTATTTCGCGATCTGCGACAGCTATTATCAGGCGATCCGCAAAGCCAGCGCGCAGGAAATCGAGACGATCGACATGGCCCGCCGCGGGGTCCACAATGAAGCCGCTGAAATGCTGCTGGAACGGTTGGAGGGCAAAGTCGAAACCGACTTCGCCACCGCCCGGCGGCTCTTTACCCTGATCTGCGTCCTGCATATCAGAGGGTAAGGGGAGCGCACCGAACATGGCCAGAAAAACTACCAGCCAAACACGGCTGCGCACGTTTGGCGCGGTCCTGCTGCTCGCGATCATCGCCGCTGGCTGGGGCTGGTGGGACCTGCGCCACTGGCGCCCGTCGAAACTGGAGTTCCCGATGCAGGGGATAGCGGTTTCTGCAGGCGACGGCGCGCTTGATTGGAAGGCGCTGAAAGCTACCGGGGCCAGCTTTGCCTATCTCGATGCCTCGGCCAGCGCCTTTGCCCGCGATCCGGCCTTCGTCAAGAACCTGGAGGATGCCCGCGCAGCCAAGCTGCAGGTCGGCGCGGTCCACCGCTATGATCCGTGCCAACCGGCCGAAAGCCAGTCCGCCAACTTCGTCACTGTGGTGCCGCGTGACAAGGCGATGCTGCCCCCGGCGGTCGAGCTCGACATTCTGGCCGATGACTGCCCGGTCAAAGTATCCGACGCCGCAGTGGAAAGCGAGCTGATGACCTTTATCAACCAGATCGAAACCCACACTGGCAAAGCCACGATCCTGAAGATTTCCTCTGGGTTCGAAGATCGCTATCATCTGGCCAGTGCGATTGATCGCAACGTCTGGCTGGAGCGGACCCGATTCCAGCCCGGATATGCCGGGCGGCCGTGGACCCTGTGGAGTGCAACCGATATGTTCAATAGCCCGGCCGCCGAAGGCCCGCTCAACTGGGTGGTGGTGCAGCGATGAGCTGGACCCGCGAAAGCCTGATCGCCGCGGCACGCGATGCCGCGACCCGCGCCTATGCGCCCTATTCGAACTACCACGTCGGCGCCGCGCTGGGCTTTGCCGATGGCTCTGTGGTGACCGGCGCCAATGTCGAAAACGCCAGCTACGGCCTGACGCTGTGCGCCGAGACGGTCGCGGTCGGCAAGGCGCTGTCCGAAGACTGGCGCGGTCGGCTGGAGGGCGTGGCGGTGATCGGCGGCAAAGCCGGTGCAGTGGGTAGCGGCGATCCGGTGACGCCCTGCGGACGCTGCCGCCAGATCCTCAACGAAATGGCCGCGCTGGGGGATAGTGACCCGCAAGTCTGGTGCGTGGGTGAAGCCGGCGTTGCCGAATACCGTCTGTCGCAGCTGCTGCCCGATGCCTTCGGGCCAGCTAGCCTGAGCTAGAGTTTTCCAACCCGTCAGCACCAGCTGTGCTGGTGGTGGGGGCCGGAGGCGGAAGGTAACCCCCGCCTCCGGATAGTTCTGATTACTTTGCGGGATCCTTGGTCGCATCGGTGACATTGTCGGCCGCTTCGCCAACATTATCAGCGGCTTCACCAACGCTGTTGGCAGCTTTGGTCATGGCGTTATCCTTCGCCGACTGACCTTCCATGTAATTTACCATGAAGAAGCCGCCGATCAGCAATGCCACCAGCAGCACTAAGCCGATCAGCCAGTTTCCGCCACTGTTGCCGCTGCCGGATTCCTTGATGATCGTGACATTGGGTTCGTCCATTTATGCCTCCTCTTTTATAATGCTGGCAGAAATAACGCCGATCTGGCGGATCGGTTCCCGGAACGCCGAAAAAAGTCAAAACAGCCGAGCAACAGCCACGGTGGAGTGGCCGCGCGCGGCCTATTGCGAGCGGTCGAGCCACTCTAGCAGCGCGCCCAGACAATCTCGGCCGAGGATCGCGCTGCGTTCGGGCGACCAGCCTTGCGCGGCGCAGGGCAGATCGTCGTTGTCCTTGAACGGCATTTCCAGCGTCATCGCGACCGCGCCGAACCGTTCGGCGAGCTGATTGGTGCTCATCGTCAGGTTGGCCTTGCCCGCCCCTGCAGTCGGGTAACCCAGCCGCGTCTGGAAATCGGGGGTGCGCCGGTTGAGAATGGCCGAGTACCGATCATAGCCGTCCTGTTGACCTTCACGCGAGTTCGGGATGCCGTGGAAACCGGCCAGAAACACCGCCGGGATCGCCTCGTCGCCGTGGACGTCGATCGCGAAATCGACGCCGGTTTCGTCCATCGCATCGCGGATGCACAGCACTTCGGGCGATTTTTCCGCGCTCGGCGTGGCCCATTCGCGGTTGAGGTTGATGCCAACGGCATTGGTCCGCAGGTGCCCGCGGCAAGACCCATCGGGATTGCAGTTGGGGACCACGTGGAACCGGCAGAGCTGGCGCAGTTTCCGCCCGACCGGATCGGCCGGATCGGTCAGGAGGTCGAGCGCGCCTTCCATCCACCATTCGGCCATGCTCTCGCCGGGATGCTGGCGGGCATAGAGCCAGACCTGCTTTTCACCCTCGCCCAGTTCCAAGCAATCAATCGGCTGGCCTTCGATCGAATGGCCCAGCACGCGGTGGCTTACCCCGTCGCACAGCGCTGCGCCGCTCACGAGATCGTGGTGCCGTTCCATCGAATAGGGGGCGAAATAGGCGAACCAGGCGAGATTGGCCTCGGGCACATAACGGATCGTCAGGGTGCCGCCGTCTTCGCCCTTGTCATAGGAGCTTTCGGCGCGGCCCCAGAATTCCCGGTCCTCGCTGACCGCCGCGTTATAGCCCGGCCAGCCGCCAGGATAGGCCGATCCGCCAAGGCCGGTGATCTTCAGCGTCAGTTCCCGCCCGGCGCAACCCGCCACCCGAAAATGGAACCACTGGTAAAAGTCGGACTGCTTGTCTTTGCGGATCGCCAGCCGCGCGGTGGCGGCGTCGATGCTGAGCACTTCGATATTGCCGCTATCGAAAGCGGCGTTGATCTGGATCGGGTTCATTTGACCTCGTTCATTTGACTTCGATGGTTTCACCTGACCGGCCGGGGAAGTTCAGGAACAGGGCTTCGCTCATTTTCGGAGCGCCGAGCGCGGTTCCGGCCAGCGGTGAAGCGGTGGTGACGACAAAGCTGGCGCGCCCTTCCCACAGGACCACGCCGCTGGTCCGGTCCTTGATCGATACCGCCAGTTCGGTTGCGACCTGCTCCTTGGGCCCCGGCGAGAGGTTCAGGCCGATCCCCAGTCCCAGGCCCGATCCATAAGTACCGGTCGATCCGCCCACCCCGACGCTGACCGGGCCCGAGCCGCCACTCGGTTGAATGGTCGTGCGGGTCACCTTCATCTGGGCGATCTGCGCCCCGGCGCCGGGGCTGGCGGCGGTATAACCAAGCCGTTCAAGCTGGCGCATCACCGCCGCGCGATAGGTTTGCCATTCGATCGAATTGCCATCACTGCCAGCGGCGGGTTCGACCGAGATCGTGCCTTTGCCCAAGGGCGAAGTGTCCGCCACATGGAACCGGGTGACCTGCACCGGCCCGATTGGGGTGACGCAGCCCGACAGGGCGATCAAGCCCAAAGCCAGCGCTGCAAAACGGTTCCTCGCCATCGGTTGCACCCTTTCGCGGTGTTCACTCCGCCGGCTTGTGAATCCGATTGTCCGGCGATGCAAGCCCGTTACCGGCGTTCGCGGGCTTCACCGGTGCGGGCGGGAAAGCCATCGAACAGCGCGCCGGCCAGCCGGGCGGCAATCGCATCGTCATTCCAGCGTTCAGCGCCATCGCGGGTATAGATCGCCGCGCGCCCTTCCCACAGCACTTCGCCGCTGGCGCGGTCGCGGATTCGGGTTTCCAGCCGGGTTTCGATCAGCGCTTTCTTCGGCTTGGTTCGGTCGATCTGCACCGCCATGCCTAGCATCGAGCCGCGATTGGACACGCCCACCGACATTTCCCCACTGACCGGATCGCGCTTGCCTTCGGCTGGCTGGGCCTCGCTGCGGACAATCCGCACTTCGGCGATCTGATCGGATGGTGCCGCCACTCCGGGCAATGCCTGATAACCCGCACCGATCAGCTGGGTTTCGACGGCGGCTTGAAAGGTCGCGTTGAGGCGGGGATCGGTGGCGGCATCTTGACCCGGCATCTGGATCACCACGATTGCGCCTTTAATCAGCGCGGCGGGATCAATTCCATCGCCCCGGAACCGCGCGACATCAACCATGCCTTCGAGCGAGGGCGCGGCGCGATTGCTGCGGGCCGCCCAGCCCGGCTCATACCCCCAGCCTGACCCGCCCCACCGCCCCGGCTGGGCCATCAAGGCGGTCCCGGTCAGCGCCAGCGCGGCAACAGCGGCGGTGGTCAGAAGCTTGGGAGAGAGACTGTGCATGGAACCTGGTCCTTCGCCGGAGCATGAATGCCCCGCATCGCTTCTCTTCTGCCTGCAACCTTGCCCGGTGATGAACGCTGGTGTTCCAGCATCGTCATTAAGCACTTGATTGCGCAAAGCTGCTAGCCGATGGCCGCACCATGACCCAGAAATGCCCTGTCCTCGTTACCGGCGGTGCCGGCTATATCGGCAGCCACGCCGTGCTCGCCCTGACCGATGCCGGTTGGCCGGTGACAGTCATCGACAATCTGGTCACCGGCTTTCGCTGGGCGGTGCCCGAAGCGGTGCCATTTTACGAGGGCGATATCGAAGACGCCGATCTGCTCGCCCGAATCATTGCCGAACAGAAGATCGGCGCGGTGATGCATTTCGCCGGATCAGTGGTGGTGCCGGAATCGGTATCCGATCCGCTCAAGTACTATCACAACAACACCGCCAAGACCCGCAGCCTGATCGCCAGTGCGGTTGCTGGCGGGGTACCGCACTTCATCTTCAGCTCGACCGCGGCGACCTATGGCATTCCCGATGTTTCGCCGGTGACCGAGGATACGCCGCAGCGCCCGATCAATCCCTATGGCATGTCCAAGCTGATGAGCGAGCACATGCTGCGCGACACCGCCACCGCCCATCCGCTCAATTTCTGTGCCTTGCGCTATTTCAACGTAGCAGGCGCCGATCCGCGCGCTCGCACCGGGCAGTCCACCGCGGGTGCGACCCATCTGATCAAAGTGGCAGTCGAAGCCGCACTGGGCAAACGCGATCGTGTCGACGTGTTCGGGACCGATTTCGACACGCCCGACGGCACCGGGGTGCGCGACTATATCCATGTCAGTGATCTGGCGGCGGCGCATGTGTTGGCGCTTGCTGCGCTGATCGAACAGCCGGATCGCTCGCTGACGATGAACTGCGGCTATGGCCGGGGCTATTCGGTGCTCGAAGTGCTCGATGCGGTCGACCGCGTGACCAACCAGCAGATCGTCCGCGTGCTCGGCCCGCGCCGGGCTGGCGATCCCGATTCGCTGATTTCGGACAACCAGTGGATCAAGGCCACCCTGCCGTGGGTCCCGCAATATGCCGATCTCGACCTGATCGTGACCCATGCGCTGCAATGGGAGCGGAAACTGGGCGATCTGCGGCCTAATGGTTGACTTCGCAGCGAGTCACCCTTAACGGCCCGACTTCAATTTTCAGCGGCGCTAAGTCGCCCCCGAGGAAACCATGAAGATTCGCAACAGCCTCAAGTCGCTCAAGGGCCGCCACCGGGACAACCGGGTGATTCGCCGCCGTGGCCGCACCTATGTGATCAACAAGACCAACCGCCGCTTCAAGGCGCGCCAGGGCTAAGCTCGGCGCAGGCTGGGCCAATCGGCCCCGTACTGGTATTCTGACGGCCCGCCTTCCACCCGGAATGCGGGCCGAAAGTGTTTTAATCACAGGAGTTTGCTGGAATGGCCGGACCAATTGAAGCGGTTGTGTTCGATGTCGGCAAAGTGCTGGTCCAGTGGGAACGCGACCTGCCGTTCCGCAGTCTGATCGCCGATCCGGCCGAGCGGGCCTCGTTCATGACCACTGTGATCCCGATCGAATGGCACGCCGAACACGACGCCGGGCGCGATGCCGAGGAGATGATCGCGGAGCGCAGCGCCGACTTCCCCGATCATGCCCATCTGATTCGGGCGTGGCTAGACCGGTTCAACGATACCGTGCCCGGCCCGGTGCCCGGCTCGGTCGAACTGGTCGAAGCGCTCGATGCCGCAGGCGTACCGCTCTATGCGATCACCAATTTTGGGGCCGACACCTGGGCCGGGTTCGCGCCGACCTTTCCGCTGTTCGAACGGTTCCGCGATATCGTGGTTTCGGGCGTGGAAAAATTGGCCAAGCCCGACCCTGCGATCTACGCGCTGGCCGAGGTGCGGTTCGGCTTGCCAGCGGGCGCAATGCTGTTCGTTGATGATAGCCTGCCCAACGTCGAAAGCGCCCGCGCGCGCGGCTGGCACGGGCATCACTTCGTGGACGCCGAAGGATTGCGCGCCGATCTGCTGGAGCGCGGACTACTGGGTTGAACCCAAAAAAAAGACCCCCGTCCTTGCGGACGAGGGCCATTTGGGGGGCTATTTAGGGGTGCCTGATGTTGCGCCTCAGGCGGCAGCGTTGCAGCTCTGAACATCGTCAGCGCTGAGTTCGCCCTTGGGGGTGGCGAAGGTCGAAACCGAGCCGAAAGCCTTGACGACTTTGACGCAGGTGTTGAGCGGGCGGGCGCCATCGACAGCGCCGGTGCAGGTATCGCCGGCGCAGTTCCACAGCACGCCGTTGACGACCTTCTTGGCCGGGGCTTCGAGTGCGGTGGTCAGCTTGGCGGTGTAGCGCTGGCCAGCGGCCTGCGCGGGGGAAACGGTGGCGGAAAAGCTTGCGACAGTCCCGAACAGCGCCAGACCGGCGAGAACGAGGTTGCGCGAAAGGCTACGGTTGGTTGCGGTCATCATGATCTATTCCCTTGTTTTGCTGTTGCCCGCAGCGATCGAAGGGTCCTGGGAGGGGAGACTCGATTTGCGTTGCGAATCACTACCTATTACGATAGGTATTAAGTTGCAACTGAAAACTGTGCACTGCGGCAAAGATTTTTTTGTCGGTTGCGAAGCGCAATTGAGTTAGACCGCGCTCGGGATAAGGGATGTGACGATGGGTAAGCTGCACGAACCACTCAATGATATGCAGAACTGCGGGCTTCCGGCTGCACTGGAAGTGATGGGGGAACGCTGGTCGTTCATGATCCTGCGTGCCGCTTTTAACGGGATGCACCATTTTGAAGAGTTTCTCAGTGCGCTTGGCATCGCCCGCAACATCCTCTCGAACCGCCTGGCCCGGCTGGTCGAACACGGCATTATGAAGCGCGAACCACTGCCCGATGATCGCCGCAAAATCGAATACCGCCTGACCGCCAAGGGCCTCGACCTGCTCCCCGCGATGCTCGCGCTGCGCCAATGGGGCGAAAAATACGGCGCCGGGATCCCCAGCAACCCGATCCTGTGCGACGAACGCGATGGCCTTCCGATCGACCTGATCGGGATCCATTCGCACGATGGCCGCCGCCTCGGCCCGATGGACCTCGAATGGCGCGACGCGGCCGATGTCGGTAAATCGCAGGCGGACTTTGACGCAGGTGCGGCGCGGCCAGAGCTGAGTGTGCTGCGCTAGATCCGCGGACTGCGGTCAAAAAACTTCACAGTCTTGGCCAACGTAGGCATTCCAACCACGCAAGATGGCGCGAGCTGATCCTGAGACCCTTTTCAGTTTCTTGTCTCCGCTCAAGATGCCATTGAAAAACGTCGAGATGGCCGCTTGCTGCATATCCACAACGTCGTTTGTCCGCGATTTTCCTTCGCCCAACCTTTGACGCCCAATTTGGACCCATTCAACGTAATAAATTAGCATGCACAATGGGTACCTGAACGAAAACGTATTTTTGATCTCCCCAAAAGTCACCCGCCCGACAGGCATCGCATCAATATTTTTGATCATGAATTCTGCAACAGTGTCCCGTAGTAATTCAAAAATTTTGGCTCTTGTAGATTTTGAAGGCAAAACGCCGCTTCGAATTTCTGCCAGCTCACTGTTGGAGAAAAGGTTGCAGGCATCTATCATGCCACTTTCAAGACTCGCTACCTGCTCGATTAGAGCTCGATGCTGCTTGGCCGCAACCCCCTCCAATTCACCCATCTGCATCTTGAGGCCTTGGTCAACGGGCATTTCCTGAAGCCTTACCCCGAGCTGCTGGAGCTCGACTGATCCAGGATAGTCGAAGATTTTGTCGGTCTCACGTTCACCATCAATCACAGCCTCCAAGATCTCATGTGTAGGTCGAACAAGAAAAATCTGACCCGGAAAATACGACGCAATTCTGAGAGACTCTTGAGAGGTTTTGAAAGCCTGCTTCTTCCTCATTTCGATGATCGCCAAGTCAGAAATTACGATTTTGTTCGAGATTGATGCACCAAGAAAATTCCGCAAATTTGGATGACGAAGAGCGTTCGAATCTGCCATCAACATTTGCATCCGCTTAGCCCTCTAACGATGTTAGCCTATGCCCGCGGTGCCACCCGCCGGTAACTCAGCGCCTCGGCCACGTGGATCCGGCTTACCCCTTCACTCCCCGCCAGATCGGCAATCGTCCGCGCCACGCGGAGCATCCGGGTGTAGCCGCGCGCGGATAGGCGCATCGCTTCGGCGGCTTGCATCAACAGCTTGCGGCCCGGTTCGTCCGGCGTTCCGTGGAGCTCGAGCAAATCGCCATCGAGTTCAGCATTGCTGCGTTTGCCGGTGCCCGCCATCCGCTGGGTCTGGATCGCCCGCGCGGCGGCAACCCGGGCGGCAACCTCGGCGCTGCCTTCTGCGGGCGGGGGCAGCCCCAGATCGGCAGCGCTGACCGGATCGACATCGACATGAAGGTCAATCCGGTCGAGCATCGGCCCGCTGACCTTGCTTTGATAATCTGCCGCACAGCGCGGCGCGCGCGAACAAGCCAGCGCCGGATCGCCCAGATGCCCGCAGCGGCACGGGTTCATTGCCGCGACCAGCTGCACCCGCGCCGGGAAAGTCACATGAGCATTGGCCCGCGCGACATCGACCACGCCGGTTTCGAGCGGCTGGCGCAACGAATCGAGCGCCGCGCGCTGGAATTCGGGCAGTTCATCCAGAAACAGCACGCCCAGATGAGCCAGGCTGACCTCACCGGGTTTGACCTTGAGCCCCCCGCCGGTCAGCGCCGCCATTGAGGCGGAGTGATGCGGGGTGCGGAACGGCCGGGTCCGGCTGATCTTGCCGCCTTCGAGCGTCCCGGCAATCGAGGAGACCATCGAAACCTCGAGCGCCTCGGACGAGGTCAGCGGCGGCAGGATCCCCGGCAGGCAGCTCGCCAGCAAGCTCTTGCCCGCGCCGGGCGGCCCGATCATCAGCAGGTTGTGGCCACCGGCGGCGGCGATCTCCAGCGCGCGCTTAGCGGTTTCCTGACCCTTGACCTGTTTGAGGTCTGGCCCGAACCCCGGCGGCTCGGCCTCTCCGGGTTGCGGCTGGGGCAATTGCTGAGTGCCCTTCAGGTGGTTGAGCAGGCTGACCAGATTGGGCGCCGGAACCACCGCGACCCCGCTGGCCCAGGCCGCCTCGCTCCCCTGCACCGCCGGACAAATCAGCCCCAGATCTTGGCCCGAAGCATGAAGCGCGGCGAGCAGGACGCCGGGCGAGGCCACAATCCGCCCATCCAGCGCCAGTTCGCCGACCGCGATGAAATCACCCAGTTGTTCGGCATCGGTCACGCCCATCGCCGCCAGCAGCGCCAGCGCGATCGGCAGATCATAGTGCGAGCCTTCTTTGGGCAGGTCAGCCGGGGAAAGGTTGATCGTGATCCGTTTGGGCGGCAGCGACAGCCCCATCGCGGAAAGCGCAGCTTGGACCCGCTCCTTGCTTTCGTTCACCGCTTTATCGGGCAAACCAACCACGTTGAACCGAGGCAGACCGGGCGCAATCTGGCACTGCACCTCAATGCTGCGCGCCTCCAGCCCCAAATAGGCCACCGTTTGAACCAGCGCGACCAAGTAATGTCCCCAATTGGATCGTTGCGAATACTTGGGTGATGGCGCTTAGTTTTCGCCTTGTCGAGCGATTGCGCCCGAAGTGGAGCTAGATCGGGCCGCGCCAGAAATGACGGTAACTCCTTCTTAACCTGCCCCATTGGCATTCCGGCAAGTGCCCGGGGCCGATAAGCTGGCCATGCGCCGCTTTTTCATCCTGTTGCTATCACTGCTCGCCATGGCTGTTCCGGCCCATGCCGAAGAGGCTGTGGCCTATGCGGTGATCGAGGAAACGGTCGAGGTAACCGAAACTGTCGATGAAGGCGGTTCGGAACGCTTTGTCGGTGTGGCCCCTGCCGCCATCCCGCAGGGGATAGCCCGGTTCGGCCCGTTCCGCGTGCTCGATCCCGCCCGCGCTGCGATGGTCGATGGCACCGACAGTTCCAGCCCGGCGCAGTTTCAGGCGATGATGGCGGCCTATCCCGGCATTTCGATGATCGAGATGATCGAAGTCCCCGGTACCGAAGACGACCGCGCCAATCTGAAACTGGGCCGGATGATCCGCGAACGGGGCCTCACCACTTATGTGCCCGCAGGCGGCTCGGTACGTTCGGGCGGGGTTGAACTGTTTCTGGCCGGCAAGCAGCGGGTCGCCGATCCCGGAGCCGAATTCGCGGTCCACGCCTGGGCCGACGAGGATGGCCGCGAGGCGACCGACTATTCCGCCGAAGCACCCGAAAACCGCGCCTATGTCGATTACTATGTCGAAATGGGAATGCCCGCTGCCCGGGCACGGTCTTTCTATGCCATGACCAACTCGGTCCCCAACGGAGATGCCAAGTGGCTGACAGGGGCTGACATGGGTAAATGGGTGGCGCTGGATTGAAGTTGGTTCACACGAAGACACGAAGGCACGAAGATCGCGTGCCTGCGGCGAAGCCGTTCCGAATTCCTTAGGTGCCGTTTGACTGGGCGATTCAGAGAGATTCGAATGCCTGCGGCGGTCAAGACCTCTTCGTGCCTTCGTGTCTTCGTGTGAACCCCTTCAAAGCCGCGTTCAGCCCCGAATCTCTTGACTCACCGAGATGCCCCCTGTAACGGCCCGCGTCTAAACGGGGCTCTGTCCCGCACATAAATTGATTTTTCCGAGGTTTTGAAATGAAGCGCACCTTCCAGCCGAGCAACCTTGTCCGCGCCCGTCGCCATGGTTTCCGCACCCGTTCGGCCACTGTCGGCGGCCGCAAGGTTCTTGCCAACCGCCGTGCGCGCGGCCGCAAGAAGCTGTCTGCCTGAGCGACATTTCGATGATTTCGGTCCTCTCTAACCGGGCCGACTTCCTAAGCGCTAACCGGGGCTTGCGGATCGCACGTCCCGGTTTTGTGTTGCTGGTGAACCCCAACGGCGCTGGGCAAGTACGCTTTGGCATCACGGTCACCAAGAAGATCGGCAACGCGGTGGTCCGCAACCGGATGAAGCGCCGGTTCCGAGAACTGTTGCGTGAGGCGCTGCCGGTGGGCGGCCTGCCAGCCCACGATCATGTTCTGATAGGCCGCGAGGGCGGGGTCGGGCGCGACTTTGGCAAACTGCGTGAGGAACTGGCCCTGGCGCTGTCCCGCGCGGCCGAGGGCAAAGGCGATCCCCCGCGCCGAAAACCGGGACCGCGGCGTTGAAACGCCTGCTCATCCTGATCGCCCGCGGCTGGCAACTTGGCCCTTCTCGCATTCTGCCGCCGTCCTGTCGCTATGCGCCGTCGTGCTCGCAATATGCGATTGAAGCGATCGAAAAGCATGGCGCGATTAGGGGTAGTTGGCTGGCGACGAAGCGGCTATTGCGCTGCCATCCGTGGGGTGGGCATGGATACGATCCGGTGCCTTGATCGGCGCCGATCACTCCCCATCTGAACTAAACCGAATTTCGAAAGTAGGGGCCAGCCCAAGTGGATAATCAGAATACGCGCAACATGGTCTTGGCTGGGGTCCTGACCATGGTTATCCTGCTCGGCTGGGACATGGCGATGCGGTATTTTTACCCCAACGCCAACAAGCCGCAGCCGGTAGCGACTGCCAGCCCCGCTGCGCAAACCAGTGCTCCTGCAACGCGCGAAGGGGGACTAACCAACCCCGCCGATATCGCCGCCGAAGCGCGTGACCTGAAAACCGCGCTGGCCGCACCGAGCCGGGTCAAGATCGAAGCGCCGGGCCTGACTGGCTCGATCAATCTGTCCGGCGGCCTGCTCGATGACCTTTCGACCAACCGCCACACCGCCGCGCTTGATCCGGCGCAGGGCCTGCAGCGGATCTATTCGCCGGCCGGAACACCGGCACAGCAATATGCCCAGTTCGGCTGGACCATGGGCGATGGCGCAGTGCCGATTGCTTTGCCAAACGCCCAAACGGTCTGGACCGCTCCGGACGATGCCAAGCTGTCCCCACAGACCCCAGTGACGCTAAGCTGGAGCAACGGTGGTGGGCAGACCTTTACGCTGACCTACGCGATCGATGCCGACTACATGCTGACGGTCAGTCAAGGCGTCAGCAATGCCGGGCCCGCCCCGGTCGCGGTTAAACCGGTGGCGCAGCTCAACCGGACCGACAAGACCGCCGCGCTCGACAGTTTCAATGTCCACGCTGGCCCGTTTGGGGCCTTTGATGGCGTGGTTTCGTTCGGCAACAATTACAGCGATGTGGCCGAGGCAGTGACCGTCGCTAATCCGGCAAACCCGACCTGGATCGGCTTCACCGATATCTATTGGATGAGCACCCTGATCCCTGAAAAGGCCGGAGCCAGTAGCGATTTCCGCAGCCTTGGCAAGGGTATTTTCATCGCCAACCTGTTCTATCCGCAGGCCGCGATTGCTCCGGGCCAACAGACCAGCCGCGTAACCAAGCTATTCGCCGGAGCCAAGGAAACCAGCGTGCTGGATGCCTATGAAGCAACCGGCATTTCCAATTTCAGCCTGGCAATCGACTGGGGCTGGTTCCGTTGGTTTGAAAAGCCGATCTTCGGACTGCTCAAGTGGCTGTTCAATGCAGTCGGCAACTTTGGCGTAGCGATCATGCTGCTGACCTTGATCGTGCGCACGGTGATGTTCCCGATCGCGCAGAAGCAGTTCGCCAGCATGGCTGCGATGAAGGCGATCCAGCCCAAGATGAAGGCGATCCAGGACCGCTACAAGGACGACAAGCAGAAGCAGCAGCAGGAAGTCATGGCGCTGTACAAGGCCGAGGGTGTCAATCCGCTCGCAGGCTGCCTGCCGATCTTCCTGCAGATCCCGGTGTTCTTCGCGCTCTACAAGGTGCTGATCCTGGCGGTCGAAATGCGCCACCAGCCGTTCGCGCTGTGGATCAAGGATCTGTCCGCGCCCGATCCGGCCCACATCCTCAACCTGTTCGGCGTGCTGCCGTTCGACGTGCCGTCGTTCCTCGCCATCGGCGTTCTGGCGCTGTTGCTGGGGATCACGATGTACCTGCAGTTCAAGCTTAACCCGGCGCAGATGGACCCAGTCCAGCAGCAGATCTTTGCGATCATGCCGTGGATGATGATGTTCATCATGGCACCGTTTGCGGCCGGGTTGCTGCTCTACTGGATCACCTCAAACGTGCTGACGATTGCCCAGCAAGCCTACCTCTATTCGAAGCACCCGCAGCTAAAGGTGCAGGCCGACAAGGACGTGGTCGACCATCAGCGGGCCAAGGCGCGCGGTAAATGACCCATGTCTGACGAAGAAGATTACACCGAAGCAGCCCGCAAGCTTTTTTCCGGCCGCGTCGAGTTCCTCAAGAGCGCGCCTTCGCTCAATTTCCTGCCCGATCCTGAGGAGCCGGAGATTGCCTTTGCGGGACGCTCGAACGTCGGCAAAAGCTCGTTGATCAATGCGGTGACGGGCCGCAAGTCGATCGCCCGCGCCTCGGTCACGCCGGGGCGCACGCAAGAGCTGAACTTCTTCGAAGTGGGCGAGCCGACCAAGCTGCGGCTGGTCGATATGCCGGGCTATGGCTATGCCAAGGCTCCGCTCAAAGTGGTCGAGAACTGGCGCCGCCTGATCCGCGATTTCCTGCGCGGGCGGCAGGTACTGAAGCGCACGCTGGTGCTGATCGACGCGCGCCACGGGGTGAAAGACGTGGATCGCGAAATGCTCAAGATGCTGGACGAATCAGCGGTGGGTTACCGGCTGGTGCTGACCAAGGCCGACAAGATCAAGGCCAGCGAACTGGCCGCAGTGATCGCCGCGACCGAAGTCGAAGCGCGCAAACACTCTGCGGCGTACCCGGTGATCCACGTCACCAGCTCGGAAAAGGGCATGGGCATTGCCGAATTGCGCGCAGCAATCCTGAGCGATGCGCTGATTTGATCAGGCCAGTGTCAGGCCGTTTGTGCCTGGCGTAATTCCAAACCGCTTGACCGAACGGGTCCGATAGCGCCGCGATAGAACCGTATCGACAGCGACGAAATCGGCCTGCCCACCGTTTCGCCCCAGCACCAGCCGGACGTAACCTTGGTGCAGGTTGTCGGTCCAGACAACTTCGGGATTGTGCTCTTCAAGGGCGCGGTCGAGCTTGGCGGCGGTCACCGGATCGAACCCGCTGCCGATAAAATCGCCGGGCGAGGTGATCCCGGCAGTGCCGAGCTCAATCCCCGTTGAACGGCCGGCGGCATCGGCCAGTTGGTTAGCCCAGAAGCTGTGGCTGTCCCCGGTCAGGAACACCAGATCATTGACCCCGGCGCCGCGCGCCTGAGAATAAAGCCGTTCGCGGGCCCATTCATAGCCGTCCCAGGTGTCGGGATAGAACGGCAGGTTCCACTTGCCCTTCCAGCCCAGGATTCGCGCGTCGTCAGAGGGCTTGGCCTGCTTGGCCGGATCGGGGATCAGGCCAAGCGCGACCACATCAGGCACCCGGGTCCGGGCAATCGGCATTGGGTTTCCGATCAATCGCCACGGCTGGCCCAGCTCTTTGGACCGGGTCCAGGCGGCGCCAAGGTCAGCTTCGAGTTCCGAAGCCAACATCGTCCGGCCCGGAGCACCAATCGCATCACGCTCCATCGCCCGGGCATCGGCGTGGCTGGCAATCGTCTTGCTGTAAGGCAGGTAATCGATCTGCTCGGCCCGCGCAGTATGACGGGTTTCCAGCGTCGATAGCGTCGCGAGATCGCCGAACACATAGGTCCGCCAGAACTGCATCCGGCTGCGCCCGGCGCCGGGCTCGCGCACGGGCATCCATTCGAAATAGGCCTGGATAGAGGCTTCGCGGCGCGCGGCCCAATCGCCTTCGTTAGCCGGTTGATGGTTCTGCGCCCCGCCGACCCATGGATTGTTGGCGCTTTCGTGATCGTCCCAGCAGGCCAGTAGCGGCTTGGCCGCCAGCATAGCCTGCGATCCGGCGTCGGTCTTGTACTGGGCGTGGCGGGTGCGATAGTCCGACAGCGAGACGATCTCGTTTGCCGGCTGGTGGACCCGTCCGATCTTCTTGGCGACATCACCGCCCCAGCCGTCGGCACCGTACTCGTAGATGTAATCGCCAGTGTGCAACACGAAATCGACCCCCGGATCGCGCGCAATCGCATCATAGGCGTTGAAGAAGCCAAAAGCGTAGTTTGAGCATGAGGCCAGCGCGATCCCCAGCCGGTCCAGCTTGCCGACCGGAAGCGTCCGGGTCCGCCCGACTGCTGAGGTCATCCCGCGGGCACGGAAGCGGTAGTAGTAGCGCCCGCCCGGCGCCAGTCCTTCGGCCAAGGCCTTGACTGTAAAGTCCCGCTCTGGCCCGGCTTGCACCGTGCCGCGCTGGATGATCCGGGCGAACTGGGGATCGGCCGCCAGTTCCCAGTCAACCGCAAGCGGCGCGCCAGCGCTCACCCGGGTCCACAACACCACCGAGGTCGCGTCCGGATCACCGCTGGCCACGCCGTGGCGGAACAGCAGACTGGCCGCAGCGGCCCCGCGCGGGAGAATGGCGAGCACACCCACAGCCGAAATTCCGGCCAAAGTGGTGCGGCGGCTGATGGCGGGATTGGTGGTCATCGGGTTGTCCTTGGTGGCTTCGCGGGTTGCAGGCTACCGGGTTCGGTAGAAATGCAAAGGGGTGGCCACTCACAACGGCGGCCACCCCCATGCATGGGAACATCAACCCAAGATCAGAACCCGAACTTCAGCGTCACGAAGAACTGCTGCGGCGCGCCGACCAGCAAGGTCTGACGATCCCCGCTGTTGCCGGTGCCGCCCGAATTGATCGTGCCAAGATACTGTTCGTCGAGCAGGTTGGTGGCGTTCAGCTGCACTTCGATATTGTCAGTGATCCGGTAGCCGATCGAGGCATCGATAATCACCCGGCCCGGAACCGACTGATCGTTGGTGTAGGTGAAAAAGCGCTTCGACATATAGTTCGCGCCGATCCGCCCGAACACCGGACCTTGATCATAGGTCAGTTCGCCGCGCAGCAGGTGGTTCGGCGAATCGATCACAGTCTTGCCCTTGATCGCCGCCAGCAGCACGCCCGAAACGTTGAAAACGTCATTGCGATAGGTTGCATCGGTATAGCTGTAGGAGGCAAACAAGCCCAGCCCGCCGCCCAGCTTGACCTCACCCACCGCTTCAAACCCGACCGAGCGGACCGAGCCGACGTTCTGCAGCACAGAAGGGCTGCCAAGGATGCTCGGGCCGCTGGCGGCCGAAAGCAGGCGGTTGTTGAAGTTGACCAGATAGATCCCGACCGTGCCGTTGAAAGTCGGGCTGTTATAGCGGGCACCCAGTTCATAGGTGTCCGAGGTTTCGGGCTTGAGCGTGCCGACGATCGCGTTGAAGCCGGTCTGGTTGGTCGAGAACGGCCCGGTGGTCGTGGCCGAAGCGAACGAGCGGGTCGCCTGGGTGAAGCCGGCGAAGACTTCGGCATTGGGGCTGAGCGTCAGGTTCAGGCCAACATGCGGCTGGAACCAGTCGGTTGCGTCGATCTTGCCTTGCGGGAAGCTGGCCGCGACCACGGCGGTGGCTTCGTTGGTAACGCGGAAGCCCTTCCAGCCCAGGTTGACCTTGAGCGCGCCCAGATCGATCCGGTCTTCAACGAAGTACTGCAGCGTCTGGGTGTCGAAATCGAACTCCCACTGGGTAAAGAACGGATTGGTCGGATATTCGCGGAATGAGCGGCCCGCAACCGTGCGGCTTTGCAGATCATAAAACCGGCGAGCCTGATTGAAGCTGTTGGTTTCATACCAGCCGCCAACGGTCAGCTTGTTACCGCGATATTCCCAGCTCAGCTTGCCAAACACCCCGCCGCGATCGATCTGGTATTCGGTGGTGCGGATCGAGATCGGCACGCCGTTGGGGCTGGGAACATAGGGCGTCGCCCATAGGCCCGCGCCTTTGTTGTGGTGGTAATAGGCGCGGATCTGAACATCGACGTTTTCACCCAGCGGGCTTTTAAAGCCGATCGCAGCAACGGTGTCCTTGCGCAGGCCCGAGGCATCGTAATAGGCATCGTCGACCGTGGTCACATTGCCCGGATAGACCGTGCCGGCCCCGGCGTTAGAGATCGGCGCGCCGGTTTCGCCCCGGTTGTTGCCGATATCGGCATAGAGGATCGCGCTGGCATAGTCGGGATAGCTGTTGTCCCAATCGTAACCGAGCCGGCTGAGCATGCCGAGCGACATGTCCTGATAGTCCTGCTCGCGCCGGTCAGAATAGCTGAACCAGGCGTCGAACTGCGCATCGCCCACCGGCACCACCAGCTTGGCATTGATCATGTGCTGATCCTGCGTGCCTTGGCCCTTGTACTTGTCGGTTGAACCGTAACCATAGGACACAAAAGCGCGCGGGCCGTCCGCGACTCCAAGGTTCAGGCGGACGAACCCGCGGATCGTCTGGTCGCTGCCGTAAGTGGCATTGGCCTGGCCGCCCAGCCGGTCCATCGGATCCATCGAAAAGGTTTCAACCGTGCCGCCCAGATTGTTGGTCGATTGCGTGCCGAGCGCGCCTGACCCCTGCGTGACCCGCACCACGGCGATGTTTTCCGGGCTGACCACCCGGCTGATGTGCAGGCCGTTGTGATTGCCATAAGTCATGTCGCCCAGCGGGATGCCATCAAAATTGAAGCCCAGCTGGTTCTGGTTGAAGCTGCGGATGGTGACCCGGGTTGACCATTCGTAGTTGCCAAAGGCGTCAGCCGACTGAACGTTAACGCTGGGCAGCTTTTCGATCGCGCGGATCGGGCTGGTACCCGGCAGCAGCAGGCCGATATCGCGCTGCTTCACTTCTTGTACTTGCCGCGTTTCACCCTTGCCGAACACGACAATCTCTCCGCCATCGGCTTCGGCTTCGGCCTCGCCAGCAACAGCTGCTTCTGCAGCGGCATCGGTGGGGAGCTCTGCAGCCAACGCGACTTGCGGCAGCGCGGCGGTGGTGGCGAGTAGGATGACGGCGAATCGACGCATATTAGAAACCCCTGGTTCGGTTGAGTGCAGGGGTGGCGATTAGGCCGCGCGTGTTACCGCTGGATGCCAGTTTCGCTAATGCAGCATGACGCTTTGCCGACAGTGCGGCGGCGCTGCAACGGCAGTATTGCGTCAGTCGCCGCGCGCGAACAACTGCCCCAGATCGGCAAAGGCCTTCATTTCAATGGCATTGCCGCTGGGGTCACGAAAGAACATGGTAGCCTGCTCGCCGGGCAGGCCCTTAAATCGAATGTAGGGCTCGATCTCGAACTTCACTCCCGCCGCGCGGAGCCGGTCGGCCAAGGCTTGCCAATCGGCCAGTTCGAGCACGATTCCGAAATGCGGTACCGGCACGCCGTGGCCATCGACCGGATTGCTGCCGGCGTCCCCCGCCGTTTCGCCGGTGCAGTGCGCGACGATCTGATGGCCATAGAAATCAAAATCGATCCACTGCTCAGACGATCGTCCTTCGGGGCAGCCGATTACACCGCCCCAGAAAGCGCGAGCCTCGGCCAGGTCTCGGACGGGAAAGGCAAGGTGGAAGGGTCGCAGGGTCATGCGAGCGCTTGCTCGCTCAGCCGGGCAAGCGACGCGCTGCTGTCGCAGCCCATATCCTCAAGCCAGCGCCGCGCCAGTGTCAATTCGCCGGTCAGATCGGCCCTGGCAGTATCGCGGCGGGCCAGCCGGTCGGCGTTGTTGAAGGCGACCCCAGGGCGTTTGGAATAGGTCTGGAACAGCGCGCCATCGACCAGATCTGCAATGGTTGCCATATCAGCCTTGATCCCGAAGTGCTGCGCCGCTGCGCTGATGATCCCGGCCGGTTCGGCATAAAAGGCTTCGGCATCGAGGCTACGGGCCAGCGGCATTTCCTCCAATACGGCAGTGAAGCGCTCGATCTGAGCCTGCCAAAGCCTTGCGGCGAGTTCAGCATCAGGCTGGTTTGCCGCCCCGCCCAGATGGTGGGAAAGCTGAGCCGAGACCCCGCGCAACCACTTTCGGTGGTTCTCGCTGCGCAGTATCGCGCAAAGGTAATCTTCCAGCCCGAGATAGAGCAGAATGGCAGGTGCCTGGCTCTGTTGCGCGGCGATCGCATCGAGAATGAAATTGACCGGCACATTGGCCTTGACCAGCGTCAGCGCCGCTGGATCATAGGCTTTTGATAACATCGCCAGCTCGATCGCCAGAACTTCGTGGTTTAGCTCGGGCTCTAGTGCCAGTTGGCGTAGCGCAAGAGGCTCACGCAGAACCAGGTTCGGCCCAAGCTCTCCCAGTGCGCGCGCCAGCAAAGTCGATCCGCAATGGGCGACATGGAATATCCACCCGGTGGTCCCCGGTTGCGGGGCATTTCCCACCAGCATTTCTAATGAAAGGCGCATGGAGCCTACGCGCGCCGAGTCAATCCGATCATCCAGGAACACCGAACGGCGATAAGCGTCGCGGTCCATCGGCACGAATACCGCCGCTCCATCCGCGAACGAATGGAGGTAGTGATCGGGCGAAGCGAACAGATTGGAGAACGTCAGCGACATCGACTGTGGGCTATAGCCTGACGCCGGCGCACAAGCTATAAGCTTGGCGCATGGTTCGCATCCGCTTGCCCCTCGCCCCTGTCCCCTTGGCGATCGTCGAGCCCGATGCGGGACCGGCGCGCAGCCTCAGCGCGATCGATCCGGTTCAGTTGATGGACCTCTACAAGGCCCACGGCGCAATACTGCTGCGCGGCTTTGCCGTGGATCTTGGCACATTCGGCAAGTTCTGCCGAACATTCTGCCCGACCGCCGCTATCAACGAATCGCCGGGGCGCGATGTGCTTGGGGCCGATCGCGCAATCCAGTCAGTCAACACCGGCGCCGATCCCTTCCCGCTTCACCCCGAACTGGCGCGCGAAGCGTGGAAACCCGATACCGCGTTTTTCACCTGCCTTTCGCCGCCAGCAACCGGGGGCGAGACGACCATTTGTGACGGGATCGAGCTGGTCCGAAGGCTTGATCCCGCAGTCCGCGATGTGCTGGCGCAGCGGCGGCTGATCCACATCTTCCCGACATGGCCAGCCTTGCTGGAGTTCTGGCTCGGCACCGCCGATCCGGACGATGCGCTGCTCGCTGCACCACCACCGACCTGCCCTTATCGCTTCCATCGGCTAGCCGATGGCGCGATCGTGCGCGAATTCTCGCGGCCCGCGCTGCACCGCCCGATGTTTGCCGCCGAACCGGCTTTCGGCAATTTTCTGCTGTTCGCGCGGGACTATGTCGGGCGGACCGATTTCCCCTTGCTCGACGATTTGCGGGAAGTGCCCGAACCATGGGTCACGGCGGTGCGCCTGGCTGGCAGAGCGTGTGAATTTGCGGTCGAGTGGCGCCAAGGCGATGTTCTGGTGCTGGACAACACGCGCTTCATGCATGGCCGCCGCGGAGTTCTTGACACTGCCGAACGTCGGATTGCCACTTACTTTGGCTTCCTGAGGGCGGCCCCGCACAATCCGGAAGAACCGCCGATGCCGCCTTGGCGCGAGGCGGACTTTGTCCCCCCGCTCAACCCGCTGATCGCCACGCAGGTTTGACTGCGTTCAGACTCGACAGTGTTAGTCTGAACGGATAGCCCGGAACGCTATGAAACTGATCATCGGCAACAAGAACTATTCGAGTTGGTCGCTGCGCGGCTGGCTGGCGGCCAAGCAATCGGGGCTGCATTTTGAAGAGATTCAGGTCCCGCTCTACGGCGAGGACTGGGACGCCCGCAAAAAGCAGACCGAGGGGATCGAGCCGAGTTCCGGCAAAGTCCCGGTGCTGTGGGACGGCGATGCAGTGGTTTGGGACAGCCTCGCAATCATCGAATATCTATCTGACAAGGTCGGGCGCGAGCGGTTCTGGCCCAAGGAGGACGACGCCCGCGCCTTTGCTCGCTCGATGGTCGCCGAAATGCATTCGAGCTATCTGGCCTTGCGCAGCGAATGCCCGATGAACGCGCGGCGCCGGGTCGAAGACTGGCAAATCACCGAGGCCGCGCGCGTCGATATCGTCCGGATCCTGACGCTATGGGCAGAGGCCCGCGCCCGGTTTGGCAAAGGCGGGCCATACCTGTTCGGCACGTTCTGCGCAGCGGACATCATTTACGCGCCTGTCGTCAGCCGGTTCATGACCTATGGCGTTGGCGTTCCTGGCTTTGCCGTCGCCTATATGGAAGCGGTCTGGACCCACGAATGGATGCAAGCCTGGATCGAAGCCGCCGAGGCTGAGGATTTGGTGATCGAGCAATTTGAAGAGCCGAAGAAGGCGGGGAAGTAGCCTACCTTGCAGGATAGGACGTCCCATCCTTGTGCAGGTAGCGCCCATCCGCATCCCAGACCATGTCGATATCGGGATAGACCCCGCCCAGGTCGGGCCCCGCACTGATCGCCACGAAGCTGCAATCGGCGGCGCTTTCATTGATCAGGTGATGGCCGTTATCCACCCCTTCGGCCCAGCCGCAGATATCGCCCGCGCGCAGCACGGTTCGCGTAGCGTCTTCGACCAGCACCGCCTCGCCGCCCAGCATGATCAGCAGCTCATCCTCGCCCTTGTGCCAGTGTCGCTGGCTCGACCAGGCGCCGGGCTTGAGCACCACGTGGCTGGCACCCATTTCCTTGAGCCCTGCCGCCGGAGCCAGCCGCCGCCACAGCCTGCCCGCTACCGCCTGGTTGAATGGCTCAGGATAGCCGGTGGCATTGCTTTGCGGGATGGAACCGAGATCGAGTTTGGGCATCGCGGCACTCCGACTTGCGAGGGATCAACTTACACCATATGCCGGAACCAACCATGACCAGCAACGTCCTCCAACTCGCCGAAGCCCTGATCGCCTGCCCCAGCGTCACGCCGGCGGCGGGGCTGGTATTTGATTGTCTGGAAGGACAGCTCAAGCCGCTGGGCTTTGCGGTCCACCGCTTCCACGCTGGTGCGGCGCCGCACGGCCCGGTCGAAAACCTGTTCGCAATCCGGCAAGGGCCTGAGGGTTCTCGCCACTTTGGCTTTGCCGGTCACGTCGATGTGGTCCCGCCCGGCGAAGGCTGGACATCGGCGGCGTTTGCGCCGGAAGTGCGTTCAAGCCCTGGAGGCGATCTGCTCTATGGGCGCGGCGCGGTCGACATGAAGGGTTCGATCGCGGCGATGGTTGCCGCTGTGGCGGACATTCCGCCGGATGCCGGAACCATCAGCTTCATCATCACCGGGGACGAAGAAGGCCCGGCGATCCACGGCACCGTCGCGCTGATCGAACATATGCGCAAAGTCGGCGCGGTACCCGACCTGATCCTGGTCGGCGAGCCAACCAGTGTGAACCGGCTGGGCGATATGATGAAGATCGGGCGGCGCGGCTCGGTCAACATCTGGCTCGAGGTTGAAGGCAAGGAAGGCCACGTCGCCTATCCGCACCTGGCCGACAATCCGATCACCCGGATGGTGGCGATCCTGGCCGAGCTGAAAGCGATAAAACTCGATGAAGGGACCGACTGGTTCCAGCCGAGCAATCTGGAAGTGACCGACGTGACGGTCGGCAATCCCGCCACCAATGTCATCCCTTCGAAGGCCCAGGCCCGGCTTTCGATCCGCTTTAACGACTTGCACAGCGGGCTGGAACTGGCCGAGCGGGTCAGCGCCATCGCCGAAAAGCACGGCGGCACATCACGCCCGATGATCTCGGGCGAAGCGTTTCTGACCCCGCCCGGCGCGTTCTCGGCGCTGATCGCCGATGCGGTTGAGGCCGAAACCGGTATCAAGCCCGAGCCCAGCACTACCGGCGGAACCAGCGATGCGCGGTTCCTGAAGGATCTGTGCCCGGTGATCGAGTTCGGCCTGTGCAATGCAACGATGCACAAACGCGATGAGGCGGTGGCCGTGGCCGATCTGGATGCACTGGTGCGGATCTATGCGCGGGTGGCCAAGGCGGCCTTGGCGGGCTGATTGCGGAGAGGCGAGCGGCCTGTTAGGCTGGACCATAACAAAAATTCCAAACGGGGACTGCATCATGGATCGGCGGCTGACACTCTATATTCTGATCGGCATGGCGCTGGGCGTGATCGTGGGGCAAGTGCTCTACACGCAGGTCGATGGAACCTTGGTCAAGGATCAGTTTGTCCCTTGGTTCAAGCTGTTGTCGGACATCTTCCTCAACCTGATCAAGATGCTGGTTGCGCCGTTGGTACTCTCCACAATCGTCGTCGGGATCGCCCATATGGGGGATTCAAGCGCGCTGGGCCGGATCGGCTTTCGCGCGATTGCCTGGTTCATAACCGCCAGCCTGATTTCGATCGGGCTGGGCCTGATTATGGTCAACCTGTTCCAGCCCGGCATCGGTGCGCCGATCCCCGATGCGGCAGCCGCAGCCAAGGCCGTAGGCGAAGTCAAGGAATTGAAGGCGACCGAATTCATCCTATCGGTGTTCCCCAAGAACGCTATCGAGGCGATGGCGACCAACAACATCCTGCAGATTCTGGTGTTCAGCCTGTTCGCCGGGGTGGCGCTTTCTGCGATTGGAGAGAAAGGCGCGGCGCTGGTTCGTGGGGCCGATGCGCTGGCCGAAATGATGCTCCAGATCACCGGCTACGTCATGCGGTTCGCGCCAATCGCAGTGTTTGCCGCGATTGCAAAAGTAGTGTCGGTCAGCGGACTAGCGATCCTGAACACCTATCTGGAACTGCTGTTTGAATTCTACCTCAGCCTGATGCTGCTCTGGGTCATTCTGCTGTCGGTCGGGGCGATTTTCCTGCGCGAGCGGATCTGGACGCTGATCAAATATATCCGCCAACCGCTGTTGATCGCCTTCTCGACCGCATCGAGCGAGGCGGCGCTGCCCAAGATGTTCGAACAGCTCGACCGCTTCGGGGTTCCGCGCCGGATTTCGGGCTTTATCCTGCCGCTTGGCTACAGCTTCAACCTGGACGGTTCGATGATGTACATGAGCTTTGTGACGATCTTCATCGCGCAGGCCTACGGCATCGACCTGTCGATCAGCACCCAGATCATGATCCTGCTGACGCTGATGATCAGTTCCAAGGGTATCGCTGCGGTTCCGCGCGCGTCGCTGGTGGTGATCACCGGCACGCTGGCGATGTTCGGTCTGCCGGTTGAAGGCGTGGCGATCATCCTTGCGATCGACCAGTTCCTCGACATGGGCCGCACCGCGACCAACATTGTCGGCAACGCGGTCGCCACTTCGGTAATTACCAAGTGGGAAGGCATGCTCGAAGTCGAGGAACCCGAATTCGTCGAACACCCCCACGCTCCAGCACATACCGTGGCGGCCGGCCGGGCGGGGTTAGAGCTCGACGAATCAAACTTTGAGGAAGTGCGGAAGTAGGGGTTCGCGCAGAGATCGCAGAGGAAGGAAAAGGGGCGCAGAGATGTTTCGCTATCCGCGAAGCGGCTAGTCATTCATAGGTTTCGCCAATCGCAACGTGAAACGGGAAAGCGGCTGCGCCGGAAGAACGGCCTCTCTGCGCCCCTCTTTCCTTCTCTGCGATCTCTGCGTGAACCCCCTTTTACTTCTTCACCGACTGCGGCTTGAACCCGCACAAATCGGCTACCGGACAGCGCCAGCACTCGGGCGTGCGGGCCTTGCAGATATAGCGGCCGTGAAGGATCATCCAGTGGTGCGCGCCGACCCGGAACGGCCCGGGCACCTTCTTTTCCAGCGCCTTTTCGACCGCCAGCACCGTCTTGCCCTTGGCCAGACCGGTGCGGTTGCCGACCCGGAAGATGTGGGTATCGACCGCAAAGGTCTCGGCCCCGAAGGCGCAGTTCATCACCACATTGGCGGTCTTGCGGCCGACCCCGGGCAGACTGGTCAGGACATCCCGGTCAGCCGGAACCTCCCCGCCAAATTGGCTTGCCAGTATCTCTGAAAGCGCGATCACGTTCTTGGCCTTGGTGTTGAACAGGCCGATGGTCTTGATGTGCGCCTTCAGCCCCTCCTCGCCCAGCGCGACCATCTGCGCAGGCGTCGTCACGTCGCGGAACAGCGCCCGGGTTGCCTTGTTGACCCCCACGTCGGTGGCCTGCGCCGAAAGCACCACCGCGACCAGCAGCTGATAGGTATTGCCGAACTCCAGCTCAGTCTCGGGCGAAGGATTGTCATCAGCCAGTCGCCGGAAGAATTCGAAGATCTGGGCGCGGTTCATGACAGCGCCGCAAACAGCGTCTGTGCTACTGCACGCCACGCAGGCGTATCGAACGCGAGTACCTCGAGGCTTTGTTCGGCAACCAATGGGAGCCCAACCCACCAAAAGGCCGGATGGACCGCCCCGAACTGCAGTCTGTCACGAGCCATCGCGATGAAGATCGGTGCATAGGCAAGGATCAGGCCAAGGCTGATGTCCGGGCGCGCTATTGCGGGCAGAAAGTGACGCCAACGGAACCACGCCGGCCACAGGATCGCCACGGTGGCCACAAACATGATCCGCTTGTGCCATTGCGGCTGCCGCCGCAACGCGATTGCGGCAAGCACCAGCAGCAGGAATATCGTTGCGGACGTGAGACTGCCCAGCACAGCTGAGACGGCGCTTGCCCCGCCACCTGCCGCGACATCCCGGTGCGCCGCCTCCACCGCGATGGCAAAGGTGCTCGCGGTAATCGCCGGAGCGAGCGCCAGGGCAGCCCAGCCCAGTTTTCGATGCACCTGCAAACTCTTGCCCACCAGCCATGTCTGCGCAACAATCAGGATCAACCATCCGCCAAGCAGGCTTCCATGGATGTGCGACCAGCTTGGACCGGAAAAACGCCCCTGCGCGATGGGCTGCAGGTAAGTGAGGAAAAACCCAATGGCTGCAACGCCAACCGCAAGCAAGGCTCCGGCACGGTAAAACGAGGTCGCCCGGTCCTTTTGCCAACTGGCCTTCTTGTTCAAAGCCCCAGCACCTGTTCCATCGAATACCGTCCGGCTTCCTTGCCCACCAGCCACTGCGCCGCGCGCACTGCACCCTTGGCGAAAATTCGGCGGTTTTCGGCCAGGTGCGTGAGCGCGATCCGTTCGTCATCGGCCAGAAAGTGCACGGTGTGATCGCCCGCCACCGATCCGCCGCGCAAGCTGGCAAAGCCGATCGTGCCCGGCGCCCGCGCCCCGGTAATCCCGTCACGCCCCCGCGCTGAATGCGCCGCAAGGTCAATCCCGCGGCCCTCAGCCGCTGCCTGCCCCAGCAGCAGCGCGGTGCCCGATGGGGCATCGACTTTCATCCGGTGGTGAGTCTCGGAAATCTCGATATCCCAGTCCTCGCCCAGCCGGCTGGCGGCCTCGCGGACCAGATGGGCGAGCAGGGTCACCCCGAGCGAAGTATTGCCGGTTTGCAGAACGGCGATCTTGACCGCCGCGTCATCGCACAGCCAGTGGTGGCGTTCCTCAAGCCCGGTGGTGCCGACCACGATCGGAATGCCGGCCACCAGCGCCGCGTCGAGGTTGCCCTCCAGCGCCGCCGGGACCGAGAAATCGACCAGCACGTCTGAGGCGGCGGCCAGAGCCGCCAGATCGCCGCCCTGATCGACCCCGCCGGCATAGGCCTCACCCGCTGCGGCAATCGCCTCGACCAGCGCCTGCCCCATGCGCCCTGCGCTGCCGATGATGCCGATTCTGGCCATTGCTACTCCCCTTCGTCCCGTGCTTCATGGGGGACATGAGCAAAATCCGCAACATCGTGATCCTGACTGGCGCCGGCGTTTCCGCCGAAAGCGGGATTGATACCTTTCGCAGCGCTGGCGGCCTGTGGGAACAGCACCGGGTTGAGGACGTCGCGACCCCGGAGGGCTTTGCCCGCGATCCCGATCTGGTGCTGCGGTTCTACGATGCCCGCCGCGAAGCGATCCAGACCAAGCTGCCCAATCCGGCGCATCTGGCGTTGGCCCGGCTGGAGGCGGAATGGGACGGCAAGCTGCTGCTGGTCACCCAGAACGTTGATGACCTGCACGAACGCGGCGGATCGCGGCAAGTGCTGCATATGCACGGGCAGCATCTGAACGCCTGGTGCACCAGCTGCGAAGTGCGCAGCCGCTGGACCTCGCCGTTGATTGATCGCCCGCCCTGCCCGGTTTGTCAGGCGCGCAGCCTGCGTCCCGATGTGGTCTGGTTCGGCGAAATGCCCTACCGAATGGGCGAGATCTATGCCGCGCTGCGCGAGGCGGACCTGTTCGTTTCGATCGGCACCTCAGGCGCGGTCTATCCAGCGGCGGCTTTTGTCCAGAACGCGGCCGAGCTGGGCGCGCGGACGCTGGAGCTCAATCTGGAGCGCAGCCAGGGTTCACACTACTTCGACGAATCGCGGCTGGGCTCTGCGAGTGCAGTGGTGCCTAAGTGGGTGGATGAGATGCTGAAGCGTTAGAGGCCTTCCCGCACCCCCGACACTTCGCATCCTTCGCGATCCGCATTGTCCTGAGCGACGGCACCAGCCCTTCGAACAGGTGGAGCTGGCCCCACTGCGGATCGCCCAGCGCGGTCTTGCCCTGCAAGATCACGCGAATCGCCTGCATCGCCGCAAAGGCCCCGACCATCCCGGCCATCGCGCCCAGCACGCCATCTTCGGCGCAGCTATCACAATCGTCCGAATCGAAGGCATCGCCAACGAAGCAGCGATAACAGCTATGCCCTTCGAGATGCCCGGCAAAGTTCGCCACTTGCCCTTGAAACCGGCCAATCGCTGCTGAAACTAGCGGCACGCCGAGCGCCACGCAGGCATCCGAAACCAGCAACCGAGTCCTGAAATTGTCACAACCATCGAGCACAACAGTGGCGTCTTCGAGCTTCCGCGCGGCGGGAATCCCCTCCCCCAATCGCCCAACCACCGCGCGGGGCCGGAGCGCCGGATCGAACCGCGCCACCCATTCTGCCGCGACCTCAGCCTTGGGCCGTCCGATATCGGCGGGGGTGAACAGGGTTTGGCGTTGCAGGTTGCTAAGCTCAACCACATCGCTGTCGATCAGCGTCAGATGGCCCACACCCGCACCGGCCAGATACTGCAGTGCCGGATTGCCGATCCCGCCGCAGCCGACCAGCACGACATGTGCTGCTGCCAAAGCGACCTGCCCCGTCCCGCCCACTTCGGGCAGGACGATATGGCGAGCGAAGCGGTCAAGGCGGTCGGGCGATAGCGACATCGGCTTTGGTCCCTAAGGCGAATTGGCGATGGCCGCAAAGGAAGTCTCTTGCCCCCACTCCGGTGATGCTGCACCTATTCCGTCAACAATCAGAAAAGTGGGATGAGCGATGCATTACGCCGAGTTGAAACGCGCGCGCGAGGAATTGACCGGACCGGGCGGGCAGTTTGAAGTGATCGATGTTGAGGTGCGCGGCCAGATGCTGCGGGCATTCAAGAATGCCCCGCCTTCGGTGCGCGAATTCTGGCTCTCCACTGCGGCCTTCGGAGACCTGCCCTATCTGATCTACGACGATGACGTGCTGACCTATGCCCAGGCCCACGATCAGGTCCGCGCGATCGCAGCTTGGCTGTGGGACCGCGGAATTCGTCCGGGTGACCGCGTTGCGATCGCGATGCGCAATTATCCCGAATGGCTGACGATCTATTGGGCCTGCTGCGCAATTGGTGTCGCAGCGGTCGGGATGAATGCCTGGTGGACTGCGGAAGAGATGGACTTCGCGTTCACCGATTCGGCTCCCAAAGTGCTGTTTGCCGACAAGGAACGGCTCGACCGGTATCTGGCCAGCGAAGCCCATGGCGGCTCGATCCCCGCCGTCGGCGTGCGGGTGGCAGATCTGCCTGCTGGTGCGATTCCCTATGCCGATGTGATTGCCCACCCCGGCGCCTTGCCGGATGTGACGGTCGATCCCGATGCCGATGCCTGCATCTTCTACACCAGCGGCACCACCGGCTTTCCCAAGGGAGCGCAGCTGACCCACCGCGGCTGTGTGACCAATCTGCTCAACATGGCCTATGCCAGCACCTCGGGCTCGCTGGCGACCGAGCGGGCCACTGGCGTTCCGGCGCCAACCGTGCCGCCTTCGCCGACCGTACTTATCACCACTCCGCTGTTCCACGTCACTGCCAACAATTGCGGAGCCTATCTGACCACGGCGATGGGCGGCAAGATCGTGATGATGTACCGCTGGGACGCGGGCGAAGCGCTGCGACTGATCGAGGCGCACAAGATCAACACGATGAGCGGCGTGCCAGTGATGGCCCGCGAAGTGATCAATCACCCCGATTTTGACAAGACCGATACCTCCAGCCTGCTCGGCCTGTCCGGCGGCGGAGCGCAGGTTCCGCCTGATCAGGTGCTGGAGATTGAGCGCAAGGTCCCAACCGCGCGGCCTTCGACTGGTTACGGCATGACCGAGACCTGCGGGATCATCACTTCGGTGGGGGCGGACTTCTTCGTCGACCGGCCCGCCAGCTGCGGCCCGGCGATGCCCACCTTCGCGGTCAAGGTGGTCGATGACGATGGCAACGAGTTGGCCCCCGGCGAGGCGGGCGAACTGTGGGTCAAAGGCGGCGCAGTCATCAAGGGCTATATCAATCGGCCCGAAGCGACCGAAGCCGCGATCACCGATGGCTGGCTCCACACCGGCGACATCGCCCGGATCGACGAGGACGGGTTCATCTTCATCGTCGACCGCAAAAAGGATCTGGTGATCCGCGGCGGCGAGAATATCAGCTGCACTGAGGTCGAAGCGATCGTCTATCGACACACGGCTGTGGCTGAATGTTCGGTCTTCGGGGTGCCCGATGACCGGTTGGGCGAAGAGGTCGGCATCGCGGTCTACCTCAAACCCGGCCAGACGCTCGATCAGACCGATCTGCAAAAGCACTGCCTCGATTCGGCCTCCAAGCACAAGGTTCCGCGCTATGTCTGGTTCCTGGAAGAGCCGCTGCCGCGCAACGCCAGCGGCAAGTTCTTGCGGCGCGAACTGCGCGATGAATTGAGCAAGACGGTAGTGGAGGCTTAGGCCATGGCAGACCTTGATGGACGGATTGCCCTCGTAACCGGAGCCGCCAAGGGTCTTGGTGCAGCAACGGCCCGCGCCTTGGCGGCGGCTGGGGCAAAGGTTGCGGTGACCGATATGACCGCGCCTGACGATCTCGCCGCTGAAATCGGCGGGATTGCCCGCGCGCAGGATGTGACCAGCGAGGCTGACTGGGCCGGGGTGATGGACTGGCTGCGCGGCGAAGCTGGCGGGCTCGACATTCTGGTCAACAACGCCGGGCTGTGGCTGTTCAAACCGATCCTGGAAACCACGCTGGACGATTGGCGGCGGCTTCACGCGGTCAATGTCGAAGGGGTGTTTCTGGGCACCCGCGCCGCGATTCCCTTGCTGGCCGAACGCGCGCATTTGTGGCGCGGCGGCACCGCGATTGTGAACCTGTCGTCAGTGGCCGGGATCGAAGGCGCGGCGGGGGCGACTTGCTACAACAGCACCAAGGGCGCGGTGCGGCTGTTCACCAAGGGCTGCGCCAAGGAACTGGCCGCCGCCCGGATCCGGGTCAACTCGGTCCACCCCGGGGTGATCGACACCGACATGGGCCGCAAGCTGATCGACGATTTCGCGGTGGCGCAAGGCACCGGCGGCAACGAAACGCTGGCCAGCGTTTCGGCGATGCACCCGCTTGGGCACCTGGGTGAGCCGCAGAATGTGGCCGATGCCGTGGTGTTTTTGGCCAGCGACCGGGCGGCGTTTACGACTGGGAGCGAGCTGATCGTCGATGGCGGGCTGTCGGCCTGAGGCCTATTGGCTCAACCGCTCGAGCCAGGCCTTGGCTTGTTTGGGCTCGCCCGGCGCGTTTGATGCGACCGGACCGCGCGATGCAAGAAATTCGCCAAATAGCGCGAATGGTTCGAGCCCCAGCACTTTGCGCGCATCGTCAATCTGCTCGCCCAGTTCGACCAGCTCGGCAGCTGTGGGCTCCCAAGCTTTGCGGCTGAACTTGTCTGAATTGTGCTGAAACAACCCCCACGAACCACCAGCTGAACGCTCGAGCGCGGTAATCAGCATGTTCTTGAACTGCCCCTCGAGTTCAATCCGCTGGTCATCCAAGCGTTCAAGACGGTCAGCCCGGCTCACGCGGCGTTAGCTCTCCAGCTGCCGCAGCAAGCTGCGCACATCGCCGTCCATGTCGGCATCGCGGGTCCGCAGATCTTCGATCAGGCGCACGGCGTGGATCACGGTTGAGTGATCGCGCCCGCCAAACTTGCGGCCAATCTCGGGGTAGCTGCGCGGGGTCAACACCTTGGCGAGGTACATCGCCACCTGACGCGGGCGGACAACGGCGCGGGCGCGGCGCTTGCTGGCCATCTCGGTCCGGTCGACCCGGTAGAACTGGCAGACGGTGCGCTGAATCTCGTCAATCGTGATCCGGCGGCGGTTGGCCGAGAGGATATCGGTCAGCTGTTCTTCGGCCAGTTGCAACGAGACGGCTTGCCCGGTCAGCTGGGCATAGGCGATCAGCTTGTTGAGGCCGCCGACCAGTTCGCGAACGTTGCGGTTGATCGTGCGGGCAAGGAATTCGATCACATCGGCCGGAACATGGGTCGGCGAAAAGCGCTGGAGCCGGTGTTCGAGGATCGTCCGGCGCAGCTCGATATCGGCCGGCTGGATATCAGCGACCAGGCCCATCGAGAGCCGCGAGAGCAGCCGCTGTTCGACCCCGTCAAGCGCCTGCGGGGCGCGGTCGGCGGCAAAGACTAGCCGCTTGCCTTCAGCCAGCAGTGCGTCGATCGTATAAAGCAGTTCTTCCTGCGCGCTGGCCTTGCCGATGATGAACTGAATGTCGTCCACCAGCAGCAGATCGAAGCCGCGCAGCCGGGTCTTGAACTCGATCGTCTGGTTCTGGCGCAGCGCCTGCACGAATTCGACCATGAAGCGTTCGGCCGAGCAGTAGAAGATCCGGGCGCGCGGGTGCGCCGCGAGATAGGCATGGCCGATCGCGTGGAGCAGGTGAGTCTTGCCCTGGCCGGTCGCGGCCTTGAGATAGAGTGGAGCGAACTGCGGGGTTTCAGTCGCGGCCATCCGCTGCGCCGCATTGCTGGCCAGGACATTGGCGCTACCGGAAACGAACGTGGTAAACGTCAGCGACGGATCGAGCCCGATCGAGCCCTGGCCAAGCGAGCCAAGTTCGGCCGCGCCCATGCCCAGTGCGTCACCGGGCTGTGACTGTACGGCTGCTTCGCCGCCGCCGCGCCGGGCTCCGTCGAACCGCAGCCCTTGGGGGGCGCGGCGTCCGGGTAAAACTGAAATGCGGACGTGGCGGACATCGGGGCGGGCAATTTTCCAAGCCAGCGAAAGCCGATCGGCAAAGCGGTCAGCAACCCAGTTGGCCGAAAATTCGGTTGGCAGGAACAGATCAAGCGTTCCAGTTTCCTTGCAAAAACTGCCCGGCTGGACCGGCTTGATCCACTGGCTGTGCAATTGTTGCCCCAGATCTTTGCGCAGACCTTGGCTGATATCAGCCCAGTCAGCCGCCAGATCGAGCGCTTCCTGCTCGGCCCGCACCCGGTCCCCTTCGGCGGCGAGGCGCTCCTCATCCGTCATTGCGGTGGCGGACAGTTTATCCTGCGCTCCGCCCATACCCATTCCCGTCACTACGCAACGCCCCCGCACGAATTTCCCACCATGGCCCGCAAACTTGCGCACCACTCTACGCACCGGCTGCCCGAAAGCCGCTGCTGGAATTTGCATTTTGATGTGATGCCCGGTGAGCCGAAAGGCCTCGGACGGTCAGGGGTTTTTATGGACGGTTCCACGCGGAGGGCAAGGCAGTCATGGTAAAAAAACTGAAATAAATGCCCTTGACTCTATCGGAGCCCCGGAAAACCCCGGATGATGGGTTTAGTCCCTGAAAAATCAACCTTTTCCCCTAGGGAAAGGTGCGAATCGCGGGAATCCATAGTGTTAGTGCATTGCAGCATCCTTGCCGCGCTGCACAAGCAAAAGGGCCCGCCGGATCGCCGGGGGCCCTCTGCTCAATTCGTTCTGTTTTCGTCCCCGCGAATCGCCGCAGGGAGGGCGAATCAGAGCGAAGCGACTCGCTTGGTCAGGCGCGACAGTTTGCGCGCTGCGGTGTTCTTGTGGAGCACGCCGCGGGCCACGCCGCGGGCCAGTTCCGGCTGAGCCGCCTTCAGCGCTTCGGCCGCAGCCGGCTTGTCGCCGCCTTCCAGCGCTGCTTCGACCTTCTTCACGAAAGTACGAATGCGGCTGATGCGGTTGCCGTTGATCTCCGCGCGGCGATCGTTGCGGCGGATGCGCTTTTTGGCTTGCGGCGTATTGGCCATGTTCGTCCTTAGAAATCTAATGCAAAGCGGGGCACCGAAATGGAATCGGACCCGCAGGAAGCGCGGCCCTTAACTGCGGCTCGGCGAATCGTCAAGCATTCCCCTTATTTCTGGCATTTCCCGCAATGCCAGGTGCTCCGCCCGCCCTGGGCAAAGCGCAAGATCGGCGCGCCGCAGGCGGTGCAGCCCTGCCCGTGGCGGTCATAGACTTCGAACTGCTTGGAGAAATAGCCCAGTTCTCCGTCGACTTGGGCATAGTCGCGCAGGGTCGATCCGCCCGCCTCGATCGCTTCGGCAATCACCGTCTTGATTTGGGGGACCAACCGGGTCAGCGCCGGACTTGAAACCATTCCGGCCGCCTTGCGCGGATCGATTCGCGCCCGGAACAGCGCCTCGCAGACGTAGATATTGCCCAGCCCCGCGACAATACGTTGATCGAGCAGCATCAGCTTGATCGCCGCGCTGCGCCCGGCCAGCGCCGCCTTAAGGTGGGCGGGCGTCAGTGCATCGCCAATCGGCTCTGGCCCCAGCGCGGCAAAGGCCGGCCATTCCCCTAGCCGCGCGGTTTCAACCAGATCGACCGAGCCGAACCGGCGCGGATCGCACAGCGCCAGCACGTGGCCACTGCCGGTTTCCAGCACCAGATGATCGTGCTTGCCGAGTTCTTTCGGCTCGATCCGCCAGCGCCCCGACATGCCGAGATGAAACACCAGCGATTGGCCACGATCGGTGTGGATCAGGCCATATTTGGCCCGGCGCGACAGGCCGGTCACACCCGCCCCAGTCAGAGTCTGGACCAGATCCGCCGGAAACGGCCGCCGCAGCCCTTCGCGGCGCGGGGTGACACGGGCCAGCCGCGCACCGTCGAGATAGCGCGCAAGGCCCCGCACAGTGGTTTCAACTTCGGGAAGCTCTGGCATGGCTGGTGGGGTAGGCAAGCTGCGACGGCTCGGCAATTGGTTTCGCATTGCAACCGAACCGCAGCTCGGCTAGCGCCGCCGTCAAAGACCAACACCGGGAGAACCAACCATGTCCTATTCGTTTTACCAGTCGGCTGTGCCAGGCTTCATTTCGATGCTGGAAAACATCAAGGGCTGGCTCGACAAGGCTGCCGCGCAAAAGGACGAAGCCGTTTTGATCGAAGCGCGGCTAACTCCCGATATGCTGCCGCTGTCGCGCCAGATCCAGATCGCCTCGGATGCTGCCAAAGGTGCAGCTGCCCGGCTGACCCAGACCGAAGCCCCGGCGATGGCCGATACCGAAGCCAGCTTTGCCGAGCTGAAGGACCGCTGCGACAAGACCATCGCCTTCCTGCGCGCGGCCGATCCGGCCGCGTTCGATGCTGGCGCTGCCCGCGAAGTGGTGGTGACCTTCCCCAATGGTGCAGGGCTGCGCTTTGACGGCACGACCTTTCTGACCCAATTTGCCGTGCCGAACTTCTATTTTCACGCCAGCACCACCTATGCGATCCTGCGCGCGCAAGGCGTTGAAATCGGCAAGTCGGACTATCTGAGCCATTTGGGCCAGTTCATGTTCGCGCCGCCCGCCCCCGCAGCCGAATAATCGGGCCAAATCTGCACACGCTTTCACTGGCACCGCGCCGCGCTTGTCGCTAAGGCGCGGGGCCATGAGCGATACAGTTTCCTTCGGGTACGAAGAGGTCTCTCCGACGGAGAAGACCGAGCGGGTTGGCGCGGTGTTTTCATCGGTTGCCAAGAAGTACGACGTCATGAACGACGCCATGTCAGCGGGCATGCACCGGCTGTGGAAGGACAAGTTCGTGCGGCGGGTCAAACCCCAGCCGGGTGAGCAGATCCTCGACATGGCCGGCGGCACCGGCGACATCGCCTTTCGCATGGCCGCGATGGGCGCGACGATCACCGTATCCGACATCAATCAGGATATGCTCGATGTCGGGATCGAACGGGCGATCGACAAAGGCCTCGATGACCTGGTCTGGTCGCGCCAGAACGCCGAGGTACTGAGCTTTCCGGACCGGTTCTTCGATGGCTACACCATCGCATTTGGGATTCGCAACGTCACCCGGATCGATGCCGCGCTGACTGAGGCATACCGCGTGCTCAAGCATGGCGGACGGTTCTATTGCCTGGAATTTTCGACAACCGAGTGGCCCGGCTTCAAGGAAGCCTATGATTTCTATTCGCACAATCTGGTTCCCCGGATCGGCGAGGCGATTGCCGGGGATGGTGACAGCTATCGCTATCTGATCGAATCGATCCGCCGGTTCCCGCCGATGCCCGAGTTCGAAGCAATGATCCGCAGCGCCGGGTTCGTGAACACCCGGGTCGAACCGATCCTGGGCGGACTGGTGGCCATTCACTCCGGTTGGAAAATTTGACCCGCCCCACCACCCATATTCTTCGTCTGCTGCGCTGGGGCCGGATCCTGGCACGGCACGGCGCGCTGCGCGGGATCGAGAATGATCCCAACACCCCGCCGCAGGTCCGCCGCCTGATCCGGGTCGCGCGGCTGGGCACGTTTCAGCCCAAAGTGCCTGACTATGCGGGGGCATTTCAGGCGATTGGCCCGGCGGCGATCAAGCTGGGGCAGACGCTGGCGACCCGCCCCGACATTGTCGGCGAGGAAGCCGCGCACAACCTGTTGCTGCTGCAAGATAGCCTGCCGCCAGTCCCTTATGCGGCGATCAAGCACGAAATTGAGACCAGCTTTGGCAAACCGGTCGAGGCAATGTTCGCTTCGATCGAGGAAGTTTCGGTCGGTGCTGCCTCGATCGCGCAGGTCCACCGGGCGGTGACCATCGAAGGACGCGATGTCGCGATCAAAGTGCTGCGCCCCGGCATTCGCGAAAAATTCGGCGCCGATATCCAGACTTATGAATGGGCCGCCGCGCATCTTGAGGCCTTGGGCGGCGAGGCGGCCCGGCTGCGGCCCCGGCAGGTGATCGCCAATTTCAAGCGCTGGACCCTGCGCGAACTCGATCTGCGGCGCGAGGCAGCTTCGGCGTCAGAACTTGCCGAGAAGATGCAGGACACCGAGGGCTACCTCGTTCCCGGCATCGACTGGGACCGGACCAACGGCCGGGTGATGACGATCGACTGGATCGACGGGATCAAGATCAACGAAATCGAAGCGCTCCGCGCCGCCGGTCACGATCTGCCGGCGCTGGCCGAGCATCTCGTGCTGACCTTTCTGCGTCAGGCGATCAGCAACGGATTTTTCCATGCCGATATGCACCAGGGCAACCTGTTCGTGCAGGCCGACGGGACCATCGCCGCGATCGATTTCGGGATCATGGGCCGGATCGACCGGCGCGCCCGGCTGTGGCTGGCGGAGATCCTCTATGGGCTGACAACCGGCAATTACCGCCGCGTCGCCGAGATCCATTTCGAGGCGCAGTACGTTCCAAGCTATCATTCGGTCGATGAGTTCGCCACGGCGTTACGTGCGGTCGGTGAACCAACCCGCGGGCGCCCGGTCAGCGAGCTGTCGGTTGGGCAGATGCTCGACAGTCTGTTTGCGATCACCCGCGAGTTCGACATGGCGACCCAGCCGCACCTGCTGCTGCTGCAAAAGACCATGGTGATGGTCGAAGGCCTCGCCACCCAGCTCAATCCCGCGATCAATATGTGGGATGTCGCCGCGCCCTACGTCCGCGACTGGATCCGCGACGAATTGGGGCCAGAGGCGGCGATCGCCGACCGGCTGCGCACGGATGCCGAAACATTGCTGCGCCTGCCCGAACTGATCCGCCGGATCGAAGACAAGTACCCGGCCAAGGGCGGCGCGCCCGAAGCCCCGCCGCTGCCCGAGGTCGAACTGATCTGGGCCAAGCGGCAAGGCGAGCGAAGTTGGCTGGGCTATCTGGCCGCAGCCGCGCTTGGCGGCACCGGGCTGTGGGCGGCGCAGATGCTGGGCTGGCTCTAAGGCCATGGACCTCGAAGCCCTGCTGCTGCATTTCTTTGAAACCGACGACCCCGCGACACTGACCGAGGCTGAATTCGGCCTCGCCATCGAACGCCTCAAGATCGGGTTCGGGGTCGAGCGCGATGCCGGCCGCAAATTTGCGCTGTGGACCCTGCTCCACACCTTCGATGCTGCGCCCTATCCGGCCGATGCCTTTCCCAAGGACCCGCAGTTGAAAGCTGCGGCAGAGGACTACCTCAGCGCCGCGTTCCGGCTTGAGCGATTTGGGGACCCGGAAGACTAAGTCGGTATCGGGAATGGCTAGCGAACCACTCCCCCCCACCGTCCATCCTGAGCTTGTCGAAGGATCGCTTTTCTTCAGGCGGCAGGGTCCGCCGCAGAAAGAAGAAGACAGTGCTTCGACAAGCTCAGCACGGACGGGTTTGGGTTAGATTCCCGCATTGAACGCCAACCAAGAAAAACGCCCCGGACTCGGCTGAGTCCGGGGCGATTTCGCGTCGCTTCAATGCGGGTCTAGAAGTCGATCCCGGCCTTGATCCCGAACAGCTGCGGCTTGGTCGGATAGGTTCGCGCATAGGGTCCGCAAAACGTGGTGGCGCAGGCCGTATTGAGGCTGAGCGCGCCGCGATTGTCGAAAGCATTCTGGATGAATGCTTCAAGCCGCCAGCTGTCCCAGTGAATCCCGGCCGAGAAATCGACCGTGGTGAAAGCCCTGGTTGCCCCCACCGCAGCAAAATCGGCATCGAGCAGGAATGATCGGGTGCTGCTTTGATGATTGACCGAGCCTTGCACGAAGCCGGTTCCGCCAGCCATCGGGACTTCATAGCGCGCCGACGCGTTGCCCTTGAACCGCGGCATGACAGGCAGGCGTGTGCCAGCGGCTGCGGCCGGCGGGTTGCCGACCACGCAGACGATGTTCTTGGTCACCGGGTCAACCTCGCAAAGGTCGGTCGTGGTCTTGGCATCGACATAGGTGCCGGCCACCGAGATGGTCAGCCCGCCGAACCGCGCCGAAAGATCGCCCTCGATCCCATAGACCCGCGCGTCGCCGGCGTTGTAAGTGTTGGTCACCCCGTTCTGCCCGACCGGAACCAGCCCGAACTGAACATTCTTCCACTTTTCGTAGAACACAGCCCCGTTGAAGTAGACGTTCCCGAAGTGGGTCTTCCAGCCCATTTCATAGTTGTCGAGCTTGTCGGACTTGAACGGATCGACCCCTGGGCGGCGGTTGTTGCCGCCAGGGCGATACCCGCGTGAGACCGTGGCATAGAGCATCAGGTCGTTGCTCGGCTTGAATCGCAGACCGCCGCGCCAAATCACGCCGCTTTCGACCTGCTTCTTGTCGACATTGACGCAAGGTACGTCGGGATGGGAAAGGCCGGCGATACAGTTGTTGGCGGCGAAGCTCTTCGCCAAGCCCGAGAACCCAAAGATCGTGTTGTCGGCGATGAAGCCGCGGATTCCGCCGATCACAGTCACAGTAGGCGTTAGATCGAATTCGGCCTGCGCAAACATCGCATAGTCGTGGTCCTTGCGGCTGATCCGGGTACGGAAGATCGAATCGGTCCCGCCAAAGGTGCCGGGGAACCACGACTGATTGCCGATCTGAGCGTTGATCCCCTGGACCTGATAGTCCGCCCGGATCGCATCGCTCTGGTGCTGCAGGAACAGCCCTGCAGTGAGCCGCAGGCTCTTGTCCGCAGGCGAGGAGATCCGCAGTTCCTGCGTCAGCTTGGTATACTTGTCACCCAGGATCGAATTCTCGGTCGGATCGAGGAACCCACCTGACGATTTCGGGAAGTAGGTCGCATAGGAACCGTAGGTGTCATAGGCGACCGAATAGTACGAATAGTCGGCCAGGTTATCGACCTTGCGTTCGAAATAGCCGCCCGAATAGGTCACATCCCAATCGCTGATCTTGCCCTGGATCGTCAGCGCCGCTTGCCACCAGCGATCCTTGTTGAGGCTGGGCAGGTAATCGGTGACCGCCAGGTCGCCCTTGCGAGGATCGAACAGGAACCCACCGTGAGCCACCTGGTTCTGGTAGATGAACTGGGTCGTTGCGGTCCAGTTGTCGTCAAGGTCAACCTTGAGCGCGGCACGGCCGCCCCAGGTTTCGACATCGTTGTAATTGTTCTTGACCAGCGTGCTGTTGTTGACCGTCAAGTTGGTTGCCGGGTTGCCATCATCGAGCGTGAAGGTCCGGGTGCCGGGGATATTGTCAATATAGCCGCCCGCCCGATCGTAAAAACCGACCACGCGCAGCGCCGCGCTGTCACCCAGCGGCAGGTTGATATAGCCTTCGGCCGAACCGCCGAAATCGCCTTTGCCGAACTTGTTGAGCTGGAGGTCGATGCTGCCCGAAGTCTCACCATACTTGGGAGCGTTGGTGATGATCCGCAACACGCCCGACAGTGAGCTGGCGCCGAACAGCGTGCCCTGCGGCCCCGCCAGCGCCTCGACCCGTGCAATATCGTAAACGTGGAAATCGACCGTGCCACCGATTGTGGTGACCGGGGTTTCGTCGACATACATGCTGCTGGTCGGCAACGGACCGATATGCAACCCGTCACCGCCCGAGGAGATCCCGCGGAAGAAGATCTGCGACTGGCCGGGGCCGAACGACTGGAAACTGACGCTTGGCAGCAGTTTGGCATAATCGTCAAAAGACTGGACATTAGCCTGCTCAAGCTTGGCAGAGCCGATCGCGGTTATGCTGATCGGCACGTCCTGAAGCCGTTCTTCGCGGCGCTGCGCGGTGACGAGGATTTCATCGCTAGCTACTTCGTCGCTAGCTTGGGGGTCCTGCGAATCCTGCGCATGGGCCAGCGTGGGCATTGCCAGCGCGGTGGTCGCCAGCAGGATCAGGGTCGTTTGCCGTATTTTCGCGTGCCTTAACATGATATTTCCTCAGCTCCCGATTAACGCGCAAGCTTCGAACAACTACAATTCCATGACAATCGAAAATCGCCCAAAGTCACCGTTTCCGTGTCGTTTTTTCCTCAGGCGTTGCCCACTTGCCACTTCGCCGGGACATCCGGGTAACAATCCAGCACTTCGCCTAGCGCATCGCGCAGCGGTCCCAACCGATCCGCCACCGGCCGCCACTGTCCCTCGCCACTGCGATTGACCGGGCGGCGCACCTGTTCGCTGCTAGGGGTTCGGACCGCGCGGCGATTGTTGGCGAAATCGACGCAGGCCGGTTCGAACGGCAGGTCGAGCCCGGCCAGCAGTGCCCGAATCTCGGCTTCCGGATCATCAAGCAGACGTTCGTGGATCACGCGGTAAACCCGCCCCGGCAGCACCCGGTCGAAGTGATCCATCAGCCGCACGTAATCGGCATAGAAGTGCCCGATATCGGCGAGATCATAGGAAAACGCCTGCCCCCGGGCGAAATGCTGGCGGAAGTTCGAATAACCACAATCGAGCGGATGGCGGCGGGCATCGACGATCCGGGCGCCCGGCAGGATCAGCTGGATCAGCCCAATGTGCAGCCAGTTGTTGGGCAACTTGTCGATGAACAACGGCTTGCCTTCGCGGCGCTGGATTCGGGTAGTGGCAAGGTAGCTCTCACCCAGTTCGCGCAGAGCCCCGCCATCGAGCCTGGCGAGCGCTTCCAGATAGGGGCCGCTACGCCCGACCCGGTTGACGATCCCGGGAATGTCGGGAAGCTCCATAGTCCCTTCGACCTGGCTGTGGCTGGAAAGGATCTGCTCGATCAGGGTCGATCCGGCGCGCGGCATGCCGATGATGAAGATGGGATCCGGCGCGGCGCTGCCAGATCCGGCGTGCGCGGCGAAGAACGGCGCGTCGAACAGGGCGATTGCGCGGTCGACCACACTGCTCATCTCGGCCGCATCATAGGGCAAAACCTCGCGGCGCAGGCGGTTGGCCGCAGCATATTCATCGAAAGCTGCCTCAGGCCGGGCCGCATCATCGAGCGCCTTGCCCAGCGCGAAGTGGAGGTGGAAGCGGTCCTCTTGCGTCGCCTCCGGCGCAAGCAAACCGGCCTGCATCGCCGCAATGTCGTCCTCGTCCAGCAGCGCGGTCTTGAGGTTGGCAATGCTCCACCAGACCTCGCCGAAATGCGGCTTCTGGGCGATGGCCTGACGGTATGCGGCAATACTCTCTTCCAGTCGGCCCACGGTCTTGAGCGTATGCCCGTAGCTGAGCCAGACCTGGGGCTGCCCCTTGCCATGTCCGAGGATCTCTTCGTAGAGCGTCAGTGCTTCGTCGAAGTCGCCGATCCGTCCGGCCACTGCGGCGTGAAGCATTGCGTGCCCCGGATCATCGGGCTCATCGGCGCGGACCTGATCGAGCTGGACCAAGGCTTCTTCGGCCCGGTTCTGGCGGTGAAGCAAGAGCGCCAGGTTGGAGCGCGCCGCCGTAAAGCCTGGAGCGATCTCCAGCGCCCGGCGCAGCAGGTTTTCGGCATCACGCATCCGCCCGATGCGGCCCGCCAGTTCGGCCAGCATACGGATCGCAAAGACGTCGAACGGATATTCCTTGAGGTGGCGGCGTAGCAGCGGCTCGGCCACTGGCAGCCGGCTTTCATTCATCGCCACCGCCGCCTCGATCAAGCGCGGATGGTATTGGCCGAGGCGTGAGAGCCAGCTGGGGGTGGTGACGTTTGCCATGGAACGCGTCCTAGCCCGATTTGCCCGCCGAATGCCAGTGGTGCGGTTTTGCTGGCATTGCCCGATGAAACATGGTCCCTTTTCGCCCGCACGGGGGACCACAGCATGAGCGACCAGAGCGAACAGCGACCTTTCGGAGTCTGGACCGCCTCTGCGCTGGTAGTGGGCGGGATGATCGGTGCGGGCATCTATGTCCAGCCGGCGCAGCTCGCCCCTTACGGTTGGACCGGCGCGCTTGCATGGCTGGTCGCCATCCCCGGCGCGATGCTGTTGGCTTACGTCCTCACCAAATTGACCCAAGCCCGCCCGCAAGCCAGCGGAATTGTTGAGATCGTCGGCGACACGCTGGGCCCTTTGCCGGGCGTTCTGGTGGGCTGGTCCTATTGGATTGCGGTCCTATCGGCCAACGCGATCATTGCCGTGACGGCGGTCCGCTATGCTGCCAGCTTCATTCCGGCGCTGACATCGTCCGCGCTGGCAACGGCGCTGGCATCGACCGCGTTGGTCTGGGCGTTAACTGCGCTCAACCTTGGCGGAGCGCGCGGGGCTGGCCGGTTTCAGGTGGCAACGACTGTCCTCAAACTGCTGCCGCTGGCTGCTGTAGTTTTGATCCTGATCGGCCTTGCAGCGTTCGAGCCTGCCCGCTTCATCGCAAACGAGCAGCCGCCATTTGCAGCTGACCAGTTCACCACCGCGCTGACCCTGGCGTTCTTTCCGATGATCGGGTTCGAGGCGGCTTCATTGGCTGCAGAGCGAGTCCAAAACCCGGCCCGCAACGTAATGCGGGCGACCTTGTGGGGGGCAGCCTTCACCGGACTGTTCTACGTGATCATCAGCAACGGAATCGTCTTCGCTTTACCACCCGCTCAGGTCGCGGCCTCCGATGCGCCGATCGCGATGTTTGTCGAGAGCTACTGGGGCGTAGGTGCCAGTCTGATTGTCGCTGCTTTTGCCTCGATCTCGGCGATTGGCTGCCTCAACGGCTGGGTGCTGATGCAAGGCGAACTGCCGCTCGGCATGGCCCGCGCTGGCCTGCTGCCGCGCTTTCTGTCGCGCACCAGTCCGCGTGACGTGCCCACCGCCGCCATCCTGCTTGGCAGTGTCTTTATCAGCGTGCTGATCTTGTCTGGCGCGATCCCCGGGTTAACCGGCGTGCTGACCTTCATGCTCCAGCTGACAACGGCTGCCACCTTGTGGTTCTATGCCAGCGCCTGCGTGGTTGCGATCCGGCTCGGGTTGGTCCGGCCGCTGGCCTGGATCGGGCTGGCGGTTTCAGCGTGGGTGCTGTGGGGCTGCGGCACGGAAGCGGTGCTGCTCAGCATCGGCCTGATGCTGACAGCGGTTCCGCTTTACTACTTCGCCAGCCGCACCGTCAGCTCCGCAAAATCTTCCTGAGCAGCGGCCGGTCGGCCAGGATCGCGTGGGCCGCGTTGTGGCCCGGTGCGCCGGTCACGCCGCCGCCCGGATGGGTGCCCGCGCCGCACATATAGAGCCCCTTGATCGGCCCGCGATAGTCGCCGTGGCCCAGCACCGGACGCGCCGCCCACAGCTGGTCCAGCCCCATCGTACCGTGCATGATATCGCCGCCGATCAGCCCAAACTTGCGCTCCAGATCGAGCGGAGAGTGGATTTGCGTTGCGATCACGCTGGCTTTGAAATTGGGGGCATGATCGTTGACCGTGTTGATGATCAGATCGGCCACCTCGCCGCGGTGCTTGTCCCAATCAACCGCCGGATCGAACTGCTGGCAGAACAGCGAGGCGACGTGCTGGCCCGGAGGCGCGAGGCTGTCATCGACGGTTGAAGGGATCTTGATCTCGACAATCGGCTTCTTCGACCAGCCGTGCTGCTGCGCATCGATGAAGGCCTGATCCATATAATCCATCCCCGGCGCGATGATGATCCCGGCGGTGTGGTGTTCGGCCTGTTCCTTACCCGGCAGGACCGAGAATGAGGGCAATTCGGACAATGCAACGTTCATCCGGAACGTGCCGGAACAGGTCTTGAAACCCTTGATCCGCTTTTTGAAATCATCGTCCAGATCGCTGGGATCGACCAGTTGGCGATAGAGCAGTGCTGGCCCGGCATTGGAAGCGACAATGCTGGCGGCGATTTCCTCACCGCTTTCCAGTTTTACGCCGGTCACTTTGCCGCCATCGACCAGCACTTGCGCCACCGGCGCCTCAAGGCTGATCTCGACCCCGGCCAGTTCGCAAGCCTTGGCCATCGCCTGCGTAATCGCGCCCATCCCGCCGACTGCGTGGCCCCAGGCGCCCAGCTTGCCGTTTACTTCGCCGAACACGTGGTGGAGCAGGACATAGGCCGAACCGGGGGTCGAAACCCCGGCGTAATTGCCGACTACCGCATCGAACGCAAAGGCGCTCTGAACCTTGTCATCCTCAAACCAGCCATCGAGATAGGCCCGGGCCGATTTGGTGAAAATGTCGAGCAGATCGCGCTGGACCGACAGATCGAGCTTGGCCATCGGCCAGCCCTGTTGCGCCGCGGCGAGCATCGACGACAGCCCCCCGCCGACATTGGGCGGGATTTGCAAGCTGAGATCGCGCAGGACATTGGCGACCTTTTCCAGCGCGGCATCGTACTTCGGATAGGCCTCGGCGTCCTTCTGGGAGAACCGTGCAAATTCCGCCTCGGTCCGCCCGGCCCCGCCGCCCAGCTTCACATAGTCGTTTTCGAACGGGAAGAAGTTGCTGATCGTCCGCTCGATCACCCGGTAGCCGTGATCGTGCAGCTTCATGTCCGCGATCACCTTGGGCCGCAGCAAGCTGACCGTGTAGCTGGCGGTCGAATTGCGAAAGCCTGGGTGGAATTCCTCAGTCACGGCGGCGCCGCCAACAATGTGCCGCCGCTCCAGCACCCGCACCCGCATCCCCGCCTTCGCGAGATAGAACGCGCAGGTCAGGCCATTGTGGCCCCCGCCGATGATTAGGGCGTCGTAGGTTTTGGTCATGGCTTGCTCCAGCCCGGTGCGGGCGCAAAGGGTTGGCGGGCCTCTGGAATCAAGGCGCGGATTTTCTTGGCGAAGCTGCGCAGGCAAACTTCGCTGGTTGCGATCGGCCCGGTGCCATAGCTTTTGCTGGCCATGCCCTGTTGGACCCGGCCGATCAGCCAGGTATCCTCGGCATTGACCACCCGGTTGATCCGCCAGTTGGCATAGCGCACCAGCTTCATCTCGCGGCGCCGATTCTCTGGTGTGAAAGCGTCGGGCAGGACATAGGCCACTTCGCGCAGCAGACATTCGGTTGGGCTGACCGGCAGCCACTGCATGAAATCGATCTGGTCGGCGTAGATATCGAAGGCCATGTTGGGCCACAGCTTGTAATAGAGCCAGCGGCCGTGGGCTGCCTCGGGCAAGTGATCGACGCGCGGCAGGTGCGTGCGATAGAACCGCTCCCAGAAGTTCTGCTTTTCGTTCTTGACCACATCGCCATAGAGCCGGTCGGCCCAGCCATGCGCCTCGATCCGGTAGCTTTTGCCGACCAGCCGGTTCAAGCCATCGTGCGCCACCGGAATGTGCAGGTTGTCGGAATAGTTATCGCCGACGTTCTTCCAGTTCACATCGCGCTGCCGGTGCCGGACCGCGCCCATCGGCTGCATATCCTCAAAACGGTATTGCGAAACCTCGCCCTCAAACGGGGCCATCATTTCGGTCACCGAGGGGAACCCGGCTGGCGCAAGGTTTACGAAGATAAAGCCGTGCCAGATTTCTAGCGCGACCGGCATCAGCCCGTTTTCTTCGAGTTTGAGCGAGGGGTATTCGCGCCTGTTCGGCACCCCGGTCAACCGCCCGTCATTGTCATAGGTCCAGGCGTGGTAGGGACAGACCAGCTTTTTGGCGCAGCCGCCCGGCCCTTCGACCAGTCGCATCGCGCGGTGGCGGCAGACGTTGGTGAAGGCACGCACCGCGCCGTCATCGCCGCGGATCACGACCACGCTTTCGCCGCAATATTCGATTGTCCGGTAGTCGCCGGAATGGGGCAGTTCGCCCACGTGGCAAACGATCTGCCAGCTCGGGCGGATCACCCGCTCCATTTCCAAATCGAAGATTTCACGGTCGTGATAGATCCAGCCGGGCAGGCTGAAATCGGCGTCAGGATCGATGTCCGCGCTGTCAATCTCGGCAAAGGCATGGTCGAGCTTCATCACGAATCCTTGTATCGCTTGCTGAACGATCGTATAACAAGCGCGATGACATCGCAACCCGCCTTTCGCCGCGTCGAACCTGACGCGCGCCGCGCCAGCCTGATCGAGGCTTGCGCGCGGGTGCTGGCGCGTGAAGGCGCGGCCGGGGCCAGTGTGCGCGCGATCGCTCTGGAGGCAGGGGTTTCGCCGGGCCTGGTCGGTCACCATTTTGGCGGGGTCGATGCCCTGATCGCGGCTACTTATGCTCAGGTCGAAGCGCAAGTCAGCGCAGCACTGGACGCGGCAGTGGCGGCGGCCGGGCCTGATCCGCGCGCCCGGCTCAACGCCTATGTCAGCGCCAACCTGCTCCCGCCGATCGCCGACAACGCGCTGCTTTCAACCTGGATCGCGTTCTGGAGCCTGGTCCGCGCCCGGCCCGAAATCGCCCGGCTGCACGACGAGCAATACGGCCGGTTCCGCGCCGGACTTGAGGCGTTGCTGGCCGAAGCGGGCGTGCCGAGCCCGGCGCTGCGCCGCACGGCAATAGCCGCAACCGCGCTGGTCGACGGGCTGTGGCTCGAACTTTGCCTTTCCCCGCACACTTTCGCCCGGGGCGAAGCGGCGCAGATCGCCCGCGAAGGGCTCGCCGGGCTTACTTCGACAGGTCGGTGAACAGGATCAGAAAGTAATTGATCCCCGGCTTGATGTTCGACAGCCTGACCCGTTCGTTGAGCCCGTGCGAGAAGTCTTCGGAATCCTTGCTGAAGGTCGGGCTGGCGGCATAGCTGGGCACGCCGAGCGCGCGGTACCACATCGAATCGGTCGCGCCGGACGACTGCCCCGGGATGATCGCCACCCCCGGATAGGTCTGTCCGATCGCCTTGCCAACCGCGCCGACAAAGTCCGCCCGCATCGGTGAAGCCGGGCTTTCGGTCGAATCTTCACCCGTCACATCGGTGATCCTGACCAGGTCATTCCCGGCCACGCCTGCCAGCTCATTGCGGATCGCCTCGCGGCTGTGCCCGGGGAATATCCGGCAGTTCACATTGGCGGTCACGCGCTGTGGCAGCGCGTTCTGGGCATGACCACCTTGGATCATCGTGACCACGCAAGTGGTGCCGACTTTGCCAACCGTCGAAGGATTGGCGCGCAGCACCGCCAGCGCCGCTTCGTCGCCGGGATTGGCTGCAAAAGCGCGCATTGCGGCGGCCAGCTTGGGGTCAGTTTCAAACTGCGCGGCCTTTTCAAAATAGGCCTTGGTCAGCGGGCTGAGTTCGGCCTTGAAGCGGTAAGCGCCGATCTTGCTGAGCGCGCCGGACAGCTGGACAATCGCATTTTCCGGGCGCGGGGCCGAGCTGTGTCCGCCGGGATTGGTAACTTCGAGCTGGTAATCGACATAGGTTTTTTCCGCGCCCTGCCAGGTCCAGTAGAGCGGGCGACCGGTCGCTTCGTCCAGCGTCCCGCCGCCGCCATCGATGTTGATCACCAGTTCGGCGTTCTTGAGCCGCTGGGCGATGATCTTGCCGGTCTTCATCGTGGTTTCTTCGTCGCCAGAAAACTGGAGAATGATGGTCCGCTTGGGCTTGTAGCCAGACCGGCGCAGTTCGATCAGGCTGGCGGTGGCCATCGCCGCGTCGAATTTCATGTCGCTGGCGCCCCGGCCATAGAGGATCCCGTCCTCAACCACCGGGGTGAACGGATCGCGAGTCCAGTCCTTGGGATCGGCCTCAACCACGTCCATGTGGCCCGAAATGACCAGCGGCTTCAGGCTGGGATCACTGCCCGGCCAGGTCGCAATCAGATAGGCGGTATCGTCTACCGGGGTGATCTCGACCGCAGAATCGCTCCATCCGCCTGCGACCAGTGCACCCTTGACCAAGCCCAGCGCCTTGCCGGTTTCATTGCCGGAGCCGCGCACCGAACGTAGCGCGATCAGCTGCTTGGCCAGATCGAGCGTCTGCGCTTCGGCCTGCGGATGGCCCACCAGCTTGGGAGTTTTGGCAGGGCGGGCGCCCGATTGCGGCGCGGCCAGCGCAGCGGCAAAACCAAGGGCAAGGGCAAGTGGGGCGCGGCGCATCGGGCGAATCTCCAGATTGGGGCTAGGCTGGGGAATGACCCAATCCACCGCCCACGGCAATCGCGCGGCACCATGAATATCAAATAATTAACTCCATAACCCTATCAGACGAAACGGTTGGACGCCGAAATGGCGCGGGGGGTCGATGGTTAGCAAGCAGGCAGGTCTACGTGCTGCCATACCAACAGAATTGCGAGAATGGGTCGATAATCGGCTTATCTCGGCACACATCCGGATCGTCCGCATCATGGTGCTGGGCGGACTGATGAACGCTGCCGTGATCGTCCTGGGGCTGTGGGGCGATCAGGTCGCCAACATCCATCTCATTCTCTTTGCCGCTTCGATGATCGCTGCTGGTCTGCACCGGCTGTGGCTGGCCGAAGGGATTGAGCGCGGTCGCCGCCAGCGCCGTCCGGGCAAGATTATGGCGGCATTCTGGCTTAATTCGCTATGGCTCGGCCTTAATTTGGGCGTTCTGCTTGGCTATTGGTTCCCGCATGTGTCAGCCGGAGACCAATTGCTGTTGGCAATCAGCGGCGTCGCCCAGATCGCTTCGGCGGCCTATACCGTCCGCACGCTGGTTCGTTCGGCCACGGTCTATATTCTGGCCCAGGCGATCGGGCTGACAATCGGGCTAGCGCAATTGGGCGGGTTTGACGCGTTTGGGGCAATTGCCGTGCTGCTGACTGCCAGCGGCCTGCTGATCCGGATGACGTTCACCGCCCGCGATATGTTCGTCACCCGGATCCTGTCCGACCGCGAGCTGGCCGAATCGACCCGCACGGTCAAATTGCTGCTCAACGAATATGAAGAAAACGGGTCAGACTGGCTGTTCGAACTCGACGACAAGGACCAGCTGACCAACGTTTCCACCCGCTTCGCTGCCATCGCTGGCGAGACCACCACCGCTCTGGACGGTCGCGCGTTTACAGCGCTGTTTGCCCCTGATCTGGCGCGCGATGAACTGGCCATGGCCTTGGCCGAACGGCGCCCGATGCGCGAAATGGTGCTGGCGCTCGATTCGATTGGCAGCGGCGAACCGCGCTGGTGGTCGATCAGCGGACGCGCCTCGCACGGCGGCGGCAAGACCGCCTATCGCGGGGTCATTTCCGATATCTCGGTCCGCCGCCAGGCTGAGGACCGGGTCCAGCACATGGCTCACTTCGATACCCTGACCGGACTGCCCAATCGCGCGCTGTTCGATCAGGAGTTGTCGGCGCTGATGGCAAACCGGGCCGAGGATGAACAGGTCGCGCTGATGCTGCTCGATCTCGATCATTTCAAAGCGATCAACGATGTCCATGGTCATCCGATCGGCGATGCTCTGCTGCGCACCATGGGTGAGCGGATTGTCACTTTGGTTTGCGAAAGCGGGCTTGGCGGGCAGCAGCCATTGATTGCGCGGCTGGGTGGTGACGAATTTGCTATCGCGGTTAGCGGGGCAGCGTCGTGCGACCATTCGATCCGGTTGGCCGAACTGTTATTGGTGGCGGTGAACGAGCCGGTTCACATCGAAGGCCACGAATTGCACTCCGGCGTATCAATCGGGATCGCGCTGTCGCCATTCCACGCCGATCAGCGCGCCCAGTTGACCTCCTATGCCGATATCGCGCTCAACGCGGTCAAGCAGAACGGGCGCGGCAAGTGGGAAATGTTTGAGCCCGGGATGGATGCCGAGTTGCACGAACGCCACATCCTGGCCCGCGACCTTCGCCACGCGATCAGCCGCGGTGAGCTTCGGTTGTATGTCCAGCCGCTGGTCGATATCGCCAGCGAGACGATGACCGGCTATGAAGCGCTGCTGCGCTGGCAGCATCCGACGCGCGGACTTGTCTCGCCCGATACCTTCATTCCGATTGCCGAGGAAACCGGACTGATCGTGCCAATCGGCGAATGGGTGATCCGCACCGCGCTGGCCGAAGCGGCGCAGTGGACCAATGGCGAGACGATCGCGATAAACCTGTCGCCGGTGCAGATCGAAAGTCCCGGACTTCTCCCAATGGTGGTCAATGCGCTGGGTGAAAGCGGGATTGACCCGGCCCGGGTCGAATTCGAAATCACCGAAGGGGTGCTGCTCAACAATTCCGAAGCCAACCTCGAGGTGCTGGAGATTCTGCAATCATTCGGTGTAAAAATTGCGCTGGATGACTTCGGCACCGGCTACGCCTCGCTCAACTATCTGATGTCCTTCCCGTTCGACAAGATCAAGATCGACCGCAGCTTCATCGCACAGCTCTCCACCCGCGAGGAATCGCGGGCCATCGTCGGCGCCGTTATTGCGCTCGCCAACCAGCTTGGCATGTGCACCTTGGCCGAAGGCGTGGAAGAGCAGGAACAGTTCGATCAACTGCGCGAAGACGGCTGCCGGATGGTTCAAGGCTGGCTGTTCGGCAAGGCCCTGCCAAGCGAGGAATATCACCCTCGCGAAAACGTCCCGATCAGTCGGGGCCGTCCGGTGAGCATTTCCGGTGCCCGCTCGCGCCACACCATACAGACGTATTCACGCGCCGTCGGCAGCTAAACGGACCCCACGCGCACTGGCGCCGCTGCCTTGCCGCTGCTAACCCCGTCTCTGCCTCCTGCCGCTGTTCTGGCTGGGAGCGAGAGGACCGGCCATGAGTTTTACCGCGGACCGTCTGTTGTTGTTCGGCGCTACCGGCGATCTGGCACAGCGCATGTTGCTGCCATCGCTGTGCGCGCTCCACGCCGACAAGCTGGTGCCCGAAAAGCTGGAGATTATCGGCACCGCCCGCCAGCCGCTCGACGATGCCGGTTTCCGCAATTTCGCGCGTGCGGCGCTTGAGAAATTCATGCCGGCCGATCGCCGCGGCGGCATGGCGACTTTCCTCAACCGGCTGAGCTATCAGCCGCTCGATGCGACCGATACCGCAGGCTATGCCGCACTGGCAGCCAAGGTCGGCACGCCGCAGGATGGCCTGGCGATTTTCCTGTCGACCGCGCCCAGCCTGTTTGAACCGACCATCGCCGGGCTGACCGCCGGGGGCCTGGCAGGAGAGACCGTGCGGATCGGCCTTGAAAAGCCGCTCGGCACCAGCCTGTCCTCCAGCCGTGAGGTTAACGACGCGGTCGCGGGGGCATTCCCGGAGGACCGGACCTTCCGGATCGACCACTATCTGGGCAAGGAAACCGTCCAGAACCTGCTGGCGCTGCGTTTTGCCAACATCCTGTTCGAACCGCTGTGGAACGCGGCGCATATCGATCATGTCCAAATCACTGTTTCGGAAACGGTTGGGCTTGAGGGCCGAGTCGGCTTTTATGATAGCGCAGGCGCGCTGCGCGATATGGTCCAGAACCATATGCTGCAATTGCTGGCACTGGTCGCGATGGAGCCGCCGGCCAACTTTGATGCCACCGCAATCCGCGACGAAAAGGTCAAGGTTCTGCGCACCCTGCGCCGGGTCGGCCCGGATGAAACCGTCACCGGCCAGTACCGCGCGGGCGCCATCGCCGGGGCGCCAGTGCCCGGCTATGATGAAGAGTTGGGCAAGGATTCCGAAACCGAGACTTTCGTCGCGATCAAGGCCTACCTTGATAACTGGCGGTGGAAGGGCGTGCCGTTCTATCTGCGCACCGGCAAGCGGCTGCCCGAACGCAAGACCGAGATCGTGGTCCAGTTCCGCCCGGTCCCGCATTCGATCTTTGCTGGCAAAGGCGCGCAGAACGTTCCGAACCGGTTGGTGATCGGAATCCAGCCGCAGGAAAACATCACGCTTTCGCTGATGGCCAAAGTGCCGGGGCTTGACCGCGACGGGATCCGTCTGCGCGAAGTGCCGCTGGATATCGCGATGGCCGATGCCTTTGCCGGGCCGATGAAGCGGATCGCCTATGAACGGCTACTGCTTGACCTGATCGAGGGCGACCAGACCCTGTTCGTGCGCCGCGATGAAGTGGAAGCGCAATGGGAATGGATCGACGGCATTCGGGCAAGCTGGGCCGAGCATGGCCTGCGCCCGCGCAACTACACAGCCGGAAGCTGGGGCCCAAATTCGTCGATTGCGCTGACCGAACGCGATGGGGTGCACTGGTATGAGTAAGCTACACCCGATCGTAGAGCGCGTCACAGCGCGGATCATTGATCGTTCAAAAGACAGCCGCCGCCGCTATCTCGAGCTGATGGAGCGTGAGGCGGAGAAGTTTCCCAATCGCGGCGCGCTGTCCTGCTCCAACCTGGCTCACGGCTTTGCCGCGGCGCTGGATGACAAGGCCGCGATCAAGAACGGGCGCGCCGCGAACCTCGCGATTGTCACTGCCTATAACGATATGCTCTCGGCGCATCAGCCCTATGGCCGCTTTCCCGAAGCGATGAAGCTGTATGCCCGCGAAGTCGGTGCCACCGCGCAGGTCGCGGGCGGCACGCCGGCGATGTGCGATGGGGTTACCCAGGGCCAGGACGGGATGGAGCTGAGCCTGTTCAGCCGCGATGTGATCGCGCTGAGCACAGCAGTGGCGATGAGCCACGCGATGTTTGATGGCATGGCCTTGCTTGGCATTTGCGACAAGATCGTACCGGGGCTGGTGATCGGCGCGCTGCGATTTGGCCACTTGCCTGCGATCTTTGTGCCTTCGGGGCCGATGCCATCAGGCCTCGCCAACAAGGACAAGCAGAAGGTCCGCCAGCTCTATGCCGAGGGCAAGGCGACCCGCGCCGATCTGCTCGAAAGCGAGAGCGCCAGTTATCACTCGCCCGGCACCTGCACCTTCTATGGCACCGCCAATTCCAACCAGATGATGATGGAGCTGATGGGATTGCACGTTCCCGGTGCCAGCTTTGTCCCACCGAACACCCCGCTGCGCTCTGCCCTCACCCGCAAGGCGGTCCACCGGCTGACGGAAATCGGGCGCGAAGGCGGCGATTACCGCCCGATGGGCCGGGTCGTGGATGAAAAGGCGATCGTCAACGCCGCTGTCGGCTTGCTCGCCACCGGCGGCTCAACCAACCACGCGATCCACATTCCCGCGATGGCTCGTGCCGCCGGGATCAAGCTCGATTGGCAGGACCTCGATGAACTGAGCGCCGCGGTGCCGCTGATCGCCCGGGTCTATCCCAACGGAGCGGCGGATGTGAACCACTTCCACGCCGCCGGCGGAATGGGCTATGTCGTGCGCGAACTGCTGAATGCCGGCCTTGCCCACGGCGATGTGCTGACCGTGGCTGAGGGCGGAATGGCCGCCTATGCTGAGGAACCGCATATCGATGATGGCACCTTGGCGTGGAAACCCGCTCCGGCCGCCAGCCTTGACGATACGATCCTCGCCCCGGTCACCACGCCGTTCCATCCCGATGGCGGGATGCGGCTGGTTTCGGGCAATCTTGGCCGCGGCACTTTCAAGACCAGCGCGGTCGAACCGGACCGTTACACCATCGAGGCCCCGGCGCGGGTGTTTGACAGCCAGCAAGCGGTGCAGGATGCCTTCAGTGCTGGCGAGCTGAACCAAGACGTGGTCGTCGTAGTCCGCTTTCAGGGCCCGCGCGCCAACGGTATGCCCGAACTGCACAAGCTGACCCCGCCGCTGGGCGTGCTGCAAGACAAGGGCTTCAAGGTCGCCCTGGTCACCGATGGGCGGATGAGCGGGGCCAGCGGCAAGGTTCCGGCCGCAATCCACGTGACCCCTGAGGCCCTTGGCGGCGGACCGCTCGCGCGGGTCCAGAACGGAGACGTGATCCGGCTCTGCGCCCATAACGGCACGCTGGAAGTGCTGGCCGATCTATCCAGCCGCACCCCGGCGCAGCAAACCGAAGTGTCGCTGGGCATGGGCCGCGAACTGTTCGCGATGCTGCGCAACCACGCCGATGGCGCCGAACAAGGCGGATCGGCCATGCTGGCCGAGGCCGGGCTATGACCGACCTCGTCACTGTCGATATCGGCGGCACGCACGCGCGGTTTGCCTTGGCCGAAGTGGCGGCGGACGGCGCGATCACGCTGGGCGAACCGGCTACGCTCCACACCAAGGACCACGCCAGCTTTCAGACCGCGTGGGAAGATTTTGCACAGATGCAGGGCGGCTCTCTGCCCGCCGCCGTCTCGATCGCCATCGCTGGCCCGGTCGGCGGCGAAGTGATCCGCTTTACCAACAACCCCTGGGTGATCCGGCCGCTATTGATCCCCGAAAAACTCGGGGCCGAGCGTTACACTGTGATCAATGATTTCGGCGCGGTTGGCCATGCCGTCGCCTGCGCCGGGGCTGAACATTTCGTCCATCTGGCCGGGCCCGAAGTAGCCTTGCCGGCCGCCGGCACACTCTCCATCCTCGGTCCCGGTACCGGTCTTGGCGTGGCGCATATCTGGCGCAGCGGCGGCGGCGATTACCGGGTGCAGGCGACCGAGGGCGGACACGTTGATTTCGCCCCGATTGACTCGATCGAAGACGCAATCCTCGCCCGGCTGCGCCAGCGCCACCGCCGGGTTTCAGCCGAACGGGTGATCTGCGGCCCGGCGATCGTCGACATCTACGAAGCACTGGCGACCATGGAAGGCCGTGCGATCCAGCCGCTTGATGACCGCATCCTGTGGGCGCTTGGGACCAGCGGAGAAGACAGCCTGGCCGCCGCCGCGGTCGACCGGTTCTGCCTCTCACTTGGCTCGTTCGCGGGGGACATTGCGCTCGCCCAAGGCGCGTCGGGCGTCGTGATTGCGGGCGGTCTGGGCCTGCGGATCAAGGACACGCTGCTGCAATCGGGCTTTGCCCACCGCTTCACCGCCAAGGGGCGTTTTGCCGAACTGATGGCCGCGCTGCCGGTCAAACTGATCACCCATCCCCAGCCCGGCCTGTTCGGCGCGGCGGCTGCTTTTGCCAAGGAACACCTATCGTGAGCGGAATCGAAACCATCATGCGCAGCGCGCCGGTGATCCCGGTGCTGGTGATCGAAGACGCCGCCCACGCCGCGCCGATTGCTGCCGCGCTTGTCGCTGGCGGACTGCCGGTGCTGGAAGTCACGCTGCGCACCGCATCGGCACTCGATGTGATCCGCGAAATGAAGCAGGTGCCCGGTGCGATCGTCGGCGCGGGTACGGTGCTAAACGAACATGCGCTTGAAGATGCTTTGGCGGCGGGCAGCGAATTCATCGTCTCGCCCGGTTTCACCGATGGGCTGGCCAAGGCGGCGATCGCCTCGGGCACCGCATTTCTGCCCGGCATCGCCACCAGCAGCGATATCATGCGCGGGCTTGATCTGGGGCTCGATCGGTTCAAGTTCTTCCCGGCCGAAGCCAATGGCGGGATTCCGGCCTTGAAAGCCATCTCCGCGCCGTTCGGCATGGTCAAATTCTGCCCGACTGGTGGGATCACAGCTGCCACAGCGCCCGCTTGGTTGGCGCTCGACTGCGTGCTGTGCTGCGGCGGTTCCTGGCTGGTCCAAAAGGGCCCGCCTGATCTGGCCGCAATCGAAGCAGCGGCGCGGGCGGCGGCCGCACTGGGTCAGTGACTCTCCTCGCCCAACTCGACGCCCGTTTGCAGGAGCTGCACCCACGCACGGCGGAAACCCCGCTGTTCAATCCGGTGTTCCAGCTCAGCCTCGAACTCTCGCGGCGGATCGAGAGCGGTGATCTGTCGCTGGATGATGTCGCCACGCTGGTCGCCGAGCTGGAATGCGAAGGCCTGCTGGCCCGCGCGCACCGGCTGAGCCGCTTGCTGGCCCCGCTATCCCAGAGCGAGAATCAGGCGCGCCTTGCTGCCCGCAGCGCCGCGCCGGATTTCGCCAGCTTCGCCGCGCGCTGGCGCCAGCCGCTGGCGCACGTGGTATTCACCGCCCACCCGACTTTCTTGCTGACCAAGCGCCAGACCGAGGCTGTCGCCAGCGCCGCCTCGACCGGCGAAATCGGCGCGGGCACTGCCTGCGTCGCGCCGCATGACCGCGACGCGATCACGCTCGACAGCGAGCACCGAGCGGCGATGGATGCTTTGGCCCGCGCGCAGGATGCCCGCGATGCGATGGTCCGCACGCTGCTGGGCCAAGCCCGCCAGAACTGGCCCGATCAGTGGCGCAGCCTGAACCCTATGCCGCTGCGGTTTGCCAGCTGGGTCGGCTATGACATGGATGGGCGGACCGATATCTCATGGGCCACTTCGCTACGCTACCGGCTGGAGGAAAAGGCCGAACGGCTCGCACGTTACGCCGCTACTCTATCCGAAGCCGCGCCCGACATTGCTGACCGGCTGCGCGCCGCCTCAGGCTATTCCGCCTTGCAGGCCGAGCGGCTAGGTGCGACCGATCTGACCGATCCATTGGCGCTGTCCGACGCCGCCAATCACCTGACCGCCGAACATCCCTTCAAACTGACCAGCCTGTCCGCGATCATCGCCGAGCTGGAACACGAAGCCGCTCACGCCGACGATGCGGTTGCTGCAACGCTGCTAACCGCCGTCGCCGCAATGCGCGCCGATGGGCTCGGAATGGGCTGGATCCATTTTCGGGTTAACGCCAGCCAGCTGCAGAACGCAATCCGCCGCCGGATTGATCCTGCTGGCAAGCTCGACCTTGCAAGCCAGGCCGCACTGGTTCGGATGCGCGAACTGCTGGCCGAGGCAAAGCCGCTGCGCAGCAATTTCGCCGCCTTGGCGATCGAGAACTCCACCGCGATCCGGCAGTTTCTGGCAATGGCGCAGATCCTTGGCCACATCGATGCCGATGCGCCGATCCGGATGCTGGTGGCCGAATGCGAACAGCCGACCACGGTGCTGGCCGCGCTCTATTTCGCCAAACTGTTCGGGATCGACGGCAAGGTCGATGTCTCGCCGCTGTTTGAAACCGAGAGCGCGCTGGAACACGGCGGGCGGTTCCTGGATGCCCTGCTGGCTGAACAAGCCTACCGTGACTATGCGCTGGCGCGCGGGCGGGTCTCGATCCAGACCGGCTTTTCCGATGCCGGACGCTTTGTTGGCCAGATCCCTGCGGCGCTGGCGATCGAACGGCTGCAAGGGCGGCTCAGCGAGGCGATGGCCGCCAATGGTCTGGCCGGTGTCGCCGCGCTGATCTTCAACACCCACGGTGAGTCCATGGGCCGAGGGGCGCATCCCGATAGCTTTGCTGATCGGCTGGCCTGGCCGCTTTCGCCCTGGACCCGGCGGCGGTTTGTCCGCGCCGGGATCCGGATTGAGCCGGAAATCAGCTTTCAGGGCGGCGATGGTTATCTGTTCTTCGGCACTCCCGCGCTGGCCTTGGCGACGCTCACCCGCCTCGCCGAAATGCCGCCGGGGGAAACCGAGGCTGAGGCCCCGGCCGATCCGTTCTATCGCCGCACTGACCTCAGCCTCGATTTCTACCGCGCGATCCGCCGGTTTCAGGCCGCGCAACTAACCAGCCGGACCTACCCGCGCGCGGTGACCGCCTTTGGCCTGGGCCTGCTCAATGACACCGGCAGCCGCAAAAGCCGCCGCCAGAGCGACCTCGCCGCTGACCGAGAGATGAGCCTGCGCCAGATCCGCGCGATCCCGCACAATGCCGTGCTCCAGCAGCTCGGTTATCCGGTCAACGTGATCGCCGGGTTCGGCACTGCGGCTGAGGGCAATTACGAGGCGCTGGCCGAGCTGCTGACCGAAAGTGATCGAGGGCGGCAAATCGTCCGGTTGGTGCGCAGCGCCAATGCCTTGGCCAGCATCAAGACCGTGGCGGCGTTCGGCGAGCTGTTCAATTCGGCCTATTGGGCCAGCCGCCCCTATCGCGGGGACGAGGGCCACATTGCCGGGGCGTGCCTGAGTCTGGCCGAAATGCTCACGACCGATGACCGCACCGGGGTGTTCCGCCGCCTCGCCTCGCGGCTGCGGGTCGATGCGCTGAAACTGCACAGTCTGCTCGCGCTGATCCCCGATGAAAGCCCGCTCGAAGGGCGAGAGCAGACCCGCCGGACCATGGGCGTGCTGCAAGCGCTGCGGCTGGCCTTGATGCAGCATATGTTCCTGCGCGCCGTTTCGGTCCCGCCGTTCAGCCGCGCCAATGATATTGCGCGCGAGGATGTGCTGGAAATGGTCTTCACACTGCGGATCGATGAGGCGCTGGCCCAGCTGCGCCGCGCATTCCCGGCCAGCGAGCCGCATCTGGCCGATTACACTGTGACTGAACCGAGCGATTATCCCGATGAGGCCGCAGTCGGCTATGACGCGATCCACCGCGACTTCATCGACCCGATCGAGACCGCCCAGGCGCTGTCGCTGCGGATCACCACGGCGATTGCCAACCTGTTCGGTGCGCATGGATAAGCGCCTGTTCCTGCGGCGTTAACCTTTACCTGCCAGGAAGTGCCAGCACGAAACGCAGGCTTCGCGGCGCTGGCTTTGACCATCTGGACGCACTATCGGTCAGGCTGAGACACTTGTTTCAGGGACGCAGACCATGAAATTCAGTTCCGGGACCGCAATGTTGGGGCTGTTCGTGGCGGCCGTGCTCGGCGGCGCTGCGGTGCTGCTGAACCAGACCGACGACACTGCCACGGCCCTGCCGCCGCAGTCTGCCTCAAGCGAATTCGCCAAACCTGGCGCCGCCGCTCCGCAGGTCGCCCCGACCCCTGCGGCTGCTACGACTCCGGTTGACGAACGCTTTGTGATCAAGCGGATCCTGCCGATCACCGGCCCGATAAAGTACGGCGAATGGCACTGGGACGAAAAGGGCGTGCCCAATGGCCCAATCGTGATCACGGTCGATCTCGATGCGCGGGTGCTTTCGGTGTTCAAGGGCGGCTATGAAATCGGCGCCACCGCGGTGCTGCTTGGCACCAGCGACAAGCCGACCCCGCTGGGCGTGTTCCCGATCAAGTGGAAGAAGGCCGATCACTATTCCAGCACCTATGATGACGCGCCGATGCCGTTCACCCAGAACCTGACCGACGATGGCGTGGCGATCCACGGCACCAAGGTCGAAAAGGGCTATGCCAGCCACGGCTGTATCGGGGTTCCGGCCGGCTTCGACAAAAAGCTGTTCGGCGTGACCAAACCGGGCGACCGGGTGTTTATCACCAAGGGCAAGCGGGTCGGACAAGGTGACAGCTTGATTTGAACAACGAAGTTCCTTCCCATTTTTGGCGAATGCCACAAATGGGGAGATGGATCGTCCGCAGGACGAGTCGGAGGGGTTTGGACACTAGCGAAGAAGCCCCTCCGTCAGCGCTACGCGCTGCCACCTCCCCATTTGCGACCTTCGTCGGAAATGGGGAGGATCAAAGTCAAGCCAACCCGCGATCCATCGACCGCTGCGTGGCATCGCCCAAACTGCTGCCGCCATCGATGTCGAGGATCGCTCCGGTGATGTATTTCGCCGCGTCGCTCGACAGGAACACTGCGCCTTCGGCGATTTCATCGATATAGCCCCAGCGCTTCATCGCGATCCGGTCAAAGTGCTTTTGCTTGGTCGAAGCATCGGGTGCCAGCCGGGCCATGCCCTCGGTCCCTTCGATCGGGCCGGGCGAAATCCCGTTGACCCGCACGTCGGGGCCCCATTCGAGCGCCAGGACCCGGACCAGCTGGTTAATCCCGGCCTTGGCCGCGCAGGCGTGGGCCTGGAGCTGCATCGGCTGTTCGGCCTGCCCCGCCGTGATCGCGATCAGCGAGGCATTGGGCGCGAGCAGATCGTGGCATCCGCGAAACACGTTGAATGTGCCGAGCAGGTCGATATCGACCACAGTCTTGAAGGCATTGGCGCTCATCCCCAGCACCGGCGCAAGGAAGTTCCCGGCCGCGCCAGAGACGACAATGTCCATCGGCCCGAAACGGGCGCGGACATCCTCCATCGCCCCCCGGATCGCGCCGTAATCGCGGACATCGGCGGTCAGCCCGATAGCATCGTGGCCAATTTCGGCAGCCGCTGCGGCGGCCTTTTCCGGATTGCGGCCGAGCACTGCAACCCTGGCGCCAAGCTCTGCCATCCGTTTGGCGATGCCCAGATTGATGCCGCTGGTTCCGCCGGCGATAAACGCGACCTTGCCGTCGAGCAGGCCGTCCTTGAAGGGTGATGTCATGTTTGGTGCTCCTCAGCGCGGGGCCATGCGGATCGCGCCGTCCAGGCGGATGCATTGGCCGTTGAAATAGGAATTGCGGGCCAGTTCCAGCGCCAAAGAGCCGAACTCTTCGGGCTTGCCCAGCCGCTTGGGGAACGGCACCGATGCGGCGAGGCTATCAAGCACGTTCTGCTTGGCCCCCAGCATCAGCGGGGTCGCGAAGATCCCCGGCATGATCGAATTGACCCGGATGCCCAGATCCGAAAGATCACGCGCCATCGGCAGGACCAGGCCATTGACCCCGGCTTTGGCCGATCCATAGATGATCTGGCCGATCTGCCCGTCCTGCGCCGCGACCGATGCGGTCAGCGTGATGCAGCCGCGTTCGCCATCTTCCAGCGGCTCCAACCCAGCCATACCCTCAGCCGAAAGCGAGGCGATCCGGTAGCTGGCGACCAGAATGCCCTGTACGCCGTAGATGTAATCCTCGGTCGATAGCCGCTTGAGCTGGCCCGCTGCCTTGTCCCAGGCCAGTGTCTTGCCCCGGCGGCTGGTCATCGCGCAGTGGACCGTGATCCGTTCCTGGCCATGCGCGGCGCGGGCTTTGGCGAAGCCGGCGACGACCGATTCTTCGCTGGTGATATCGACATGGCAGAACAGCCCGCCGATCGCTGCGGCAACCGCCTCGCCCTTTTCCGCGTTCACATCGAAGATCGCAACCTTGACGCCGACCGCCGCCAAAGCCTGAGCCGTAGCCTGCCCCAGACCCGAGGCGCCGCCGGTAACGACCGCAGCCGTAGTTGAATCAATCCGCATTTGACTCTCCCTTTAATCGCGCGATTAATGCCCGCAAGAAAGCAACGCGGCAAGCCGCAATCACCGGGAGAGCAAGATGACCACCACAGCCGCCTGGGGCGCCACCGCACCGGATTCGGGAATGGCCCCGTTCAGCATCGAGCGGCGCGAATTGCGCGGCGAGGATGTGGCCATCGACATCGCCTTTTGCGGGGTCTGCCATTCCGACCTTCACGCCGCGCGTAACGATTGGGGCCGCACCAACTATCCCTTCGTTCCGGGGCACGAGATTGTCGGCACGGTCCGCGCGGTCGGGCCTGATGTATCCCGGTTCAAGGTCGGCGACCGGGTCGCGGTCGGAACCGTTGTGGATTCATGCCGCCATTGTGATGCCTGCGAGGAAGGCGAAGAGAATTATTGCCGCGAGGGAATGACCGGAACCTACAACGGCAAGGACCGGATTGATGGCAGCCCGACCTATGGCGGCTATTCCACTTCGATCGTGGTGGCCGAAGCCTATGTCCTGCGCCTGCCGGGCAACCTCGACATGGCGGCAGCGGCGCCGCTGCTCTGCGCCGGGATCACCACCTACAGCCCGCTGAAGAACTGGAACGTTGGCCCCGGGACCCGGGTTGGCGTCATTGGCCTGGGCGGGCTGGGCCACATGGGGGTCAAATTCGCCAAGGCGCTCGGCGCCGAAGTGACGATGATCACCACCTCCCCCGCCAAGGGCGACGATGCCAAAAAGCTTGGCGCCGATCACGTGCTGGTCTCAACCGACAAGGCCGCGATGAAAGCCGCGACCCGCAGCTTTGATTTCCTGCTCGATACGGTGCCGGTCAAACACGATGTCACGCCCTATCTGTTCCTGCTCGACAAGCAGGGCACGCTTTGCATCGTCGGAATGATCGAGATGATGGAGCCGTTTCATTCCGGGCTGCTGCTTGGCGGGCAAAAGGCAGTGGCCGGATCGGGTGTGGGCGGGATTGCGCAGACTCAGGAAATGCTCGATCTTTGCGGCGAGAAAGGCATCCTGTCCGAGATTGAGCTGATCCGGATGGACCAAATCAACCACGCGTTTGACCGGATGGAAAAAGCCGACGTGAAGTACCGTTTCGTGATTGATATAGGGGCACAATGACCCACACTGTCGATCTCTACTGGTCGTTCCGCAGCCCCTATTCCTATCTGGTCACACCGCGGCTGGTGGAGCTGGAACGGGACTGGGATGCGCAGATCAATGTCCGCCCGGTCCTGCCGATTGCGGTGCGCCAGCCCGATTTTTTTGCCAACGCCGATCCGCTGTGGACCAGCTATCTGTTTCGCGATTGCGTTCGCAGCGCCGAGTTCACCGGGATGACCCTGCGCTGGCCGCGCCCCGATCCAGTGGCGATGGATTTTGCGACCCGGACCTATCCAAAAGAGCAACCGCACATTCACCGCTTGACCCGGCTGGGAGCACTGGCAGCGGAACGGGGTCAGGGATTGGCGGTACTGCGCGCAGTCAGCCACCTGATCTGGTCGGGCGAGACCGATGGTTGGCACGAGGGTGATCACCTCGCCAAGGCCTTTGCCGCTGCCGGGTGCGATCTGGCCGAGCTGGACGCGGTGCAGGCCGCCGAAGCCGAGCGGCTCGATGCGGTGATCGAAGCCAACGCGGCGGATCAACGGCTGGGCGGCCACTATGGCGTGCCGCTGTTGGTCTATCAGGGCGAACCGTTCTTCGGGCAGGACCGCTATGACCAACTGGTCTGGCGGATGCAGCAACAGGGAATGGCGCGTCGATAGCTCCGGGGCTTCGGCAAGCTGAGCCTGAGCGGAGTGTGGGTTTAGCCCCAGTTCCGCTCACCCTGAGCCTGTCGAAGGGTCAGGGTGAGCCTGTCGAAGTCCGCCAGCTACCCCCGCCGCTGCGGCGCTTTCGTAAAACTCCATCCATCCGGCATCACCCGCGCTACCAGATTGCCGATTGAGGCGGGCTGGCGCGCCACCAGACTGTCGAACAGCCGCGCCACCGCCGATCCGCGCGGAGCCTCGCCATCAAGCTCGGTCACGATCCGTGCCAGCACCCGCAAGGCCACCGCGCGGGGCGCCTTGGGCCGATAGCTCAGCCCCATCGGGCCCTTGGCCACGCACTCGCTCCATTCGCGTTGCGCCACCCATTCGAGCACGGCGTCGGCATCGGCCAGATTTGCGGCGCTGAGCGCCAGTGCGGGCACATCGAGCCAGTCGGCCCCAGCCAGCGCCTTGCGGAGCCGGGCCCGGTCGAAGCGGTCATCGGTGTTGGACGGATCCTGCACTGGCGCGATTCCGGCGCGCTCCATCACTTCGGCGAGGTCCGACCGCCGCCAGCCCAGCAGAGGGCGGAGCAACGGCATCCGGGTGCCCGGCACCACTCCCCGCGCCCGCACTCCGGCAAGGCCCGCCACGCCGCTGCCTCGGTTCAATCGGGCCAGCAGAGTTTCGGCCTGATCGTCGGCATGGTGCGCGGTGGCGAGCGCCTCCAGCCCTTCACTCTCCATCCATCCGGCCAGCGCAGTGTAGCGAGCAGTGCGCGCCTGGGCCTGCACATTGCCCGGTTCAACCGCTACACGCAGGGCCGTATGAGGAACCTCAAGTTCACTACAGATTTGGCCAACCAGGGCAGATTCCGCTGCACTTTCGGCGCGCAAGCCGTGATCGACTGTCGCAGCGGCAATCCGTCCGGGCAGCACCGCATGGGCCAGCAGCAGCAGCGCCAGACTATCCGGCCCGCCCGAAACGGCCAGCCCCAGCCGCCCCTCACCGCTCCACAGCGCGGCCAGATCGGCCGCGAAGCGGGTGGTCAGGGCTGGCGGACAATCCACCTTAAGCCGGGCACTTCAGCCCGCCCTTGGTCGTCTCGTATTGCGCCTTGAGCCGGCCGGCGGCCTCCTTGGGGAAATCGCGGCCGAACTGATCGATCGCCACGCAAGCGCGATTGGTATCCTTAAGCTGGCGCATCGATTCGCCCAGATAGAGCAGGCTGTCGGGCGCACGATCACCCTTGGGATCGGCCTTATAGTTTTGCAGGAACCAGCTTGCCGCCTCGCGCGGGTTGCCTTCATCGAGATAAGACCGGCCGAGCAGGTTACGGGCATAGCTGACCCGGGCGTGCTTGGGATACTTGGTCAGGAACAGCTTGAGCTGCTGCTGCGCTTCGGGCTGGAATTTGGTCTCCCACAGACGAAAGCCATAGGAGTATTCGTCATCGCCGGGATCGTCGGTCTGGGGTTTGGGCACCGCCCGCACCGCCGCCATCCGTTTGGCCGATGGGTCTGCCGGTTTGGCCGCAGCTGCGGCGGGTTTTGGCGCAGGCGTGATGATAGTTACCGGTTTGGGCGCCGGCGGAATGACCGCAGCGGTTTCACCGGCAGACGGAGCCGCCTTGCCCGCCTCAATCGCAGCCAGCCGGGTTTCCAGCTTGTCGATCCGGTTGCGGTCTTCCTCAACTTGCGCGGTCAATTTGGAAACGTGGCCTTCAAGCGCGTCCATCCGCGTCAGCATATCGGCGTTGGGCGAAGTCGCCGGGGTGCCGGCCGGCGTGGTTGCGCCCGAACTGGTCTGGATCTGCGGAAAAAACCGTCCGTCCCCGCCGGGGAAAACCACCCGCTGCAGGGCCGAAACCTCGGCCTCAAGCTTGCGCATCCGCAACTCGAAACCGGGCTCGGCTGTTTGTGCAAGGGCCGGAGCGGCCAGCGCCAGGGTCAGCACCACCATCAGGGACTTATGTCGGAAAAGCTGCTTCATATCTGTCGTTCCATGCCGGAAAGGGTCTCATTGCCAATAGCGGGTCGAACCGAACCGGCGATGAACCATCGGCTCCGTCATTAACCTTGCGAGCCCCGCCGTGTCGAGCGGGCGGCGCGCGCTATCCGCAGGCTAGGTGGTTGAAGAAGCTGGGGCTGGGGTAGTGGCTGAGGGTTGCGCTGCGGGGATCGCCAGCGATGGCGCCACACTAGGCTGTGCCGCCGGGTTTTCGGCACGGCGCGGCGCCGCCGGTCGGGATTGAACCTGCCGGCTCGGTTCGGCATCGCGCTGACTGCTCTGTGGTGCCGCGGATTCACTCGCCGGAGCCCCCGCGCCGGTCCCGCGCGCCAGCAAGGCAGCGGCGCTGACCGGCACGTCCTTCAACGTCTGCTGAACTTCGGACAGTTTCGGCACGGACTGTCCGCCAACGGTGATCGACAGCGCTTGTGGCCGGGCGGTCCACAGCTTCACGTCATTCATGCCTTCGGGAATGGTATAGCTTTCGCCCTGGGCGAGTTCCTTTTGCAGCAACTGATTGCCAGCTCCATCTGTGAACTTGACCCAGACGTTCGGTTGCAGCGCGGTAAACACCACCACACCGCCCGTCGGCAGCGGAGCGGGCACTGCTTGACTGGCAGCAGCGGACGGAGCGTCTTGCGGCAAGCTGGAGGCGAGCTCTCCTGCTGGGAAGAACATCGACCGCGCCAGGAAGAACCCGGCGATCAGCACCACCAGCACACCGACCGCTGCGATCCACGCCAGCCGCCGGCTGGGCACCCGGGCCGGATCGCCCGGTTCAAATGTCTGGACCTGACGGCGCGTTTCGGAAGGCTCCTGCGCCTCCAGTTCGGCCCGCACGGCAGTGGCGATTTCTTGCGGATCAAGCCCCAGCGCCTTGGCAAAGGTCCGCGAAAAGCCGACCGCATAGGTGCGCCCAGGCAAGGCTGCAAAATCGCCCGCCTCGATCGCGGCGAGATGGCGTTCTGGAATGCGGGTCTCGGCCGCGATCTGGGCACGGGAACGCCCATCTGATTCACGCGCGCGCATCAATCGCGCACCAACACCTTCGAGAGGCAGCTCGGCCTCTTCCATAACTATCTCTTCCATATCGACCCCGAAAAAATCTTTTGTTTTTCAATCGGGCCGGACCATCCGCTTTTGCGCGTTTGAGTCAACGCCAAATCGGCGCGCCCGGCCAGAGCGAAGCGCCAGATAGAGTTGAAAATGTGACAGGGTGGTGAAAGCGCTGAAAACCGGCGTTCAATCCGCCTCGATATCGCGTTCTGCCGCCCATGCGGTAAGCGCTTCGCGCAAGCTGGGCGGGGGCGAAGCGAGCCACAGATTCATTGCTGCGGTGATCTCTGCCAGGTCGACCTTGCGGACCAGTTCCTTGATCGGGCCCACACCTGCCGGGGTGATCGACAGGCGGCGGATTCCGATCCCCAGCAATGCCAGCGCCTCCAGACGCCGCCCGCCCATCTCGCCGCAGACCGTCACATCGACGCGGTGGCCGACCAGCGAGGTCTGGACCCGCTTGAGGAACCGCATGATCGCGACCGACAGCCAGTCATAGCGCTCAGCCAGTTTGGGATTGGAGCGATCGGCGGCATAGAGGAACTGGGTCAGATCGTTGGTCCCGATCGACAGGAACGAGAGCCGCGGGGCGAGCTGATCGAGCACTTCGGCCAATGCCGGCACTTCGAGCATCGCGCCAAAGCGGATCGCTTCGGGCAGTAGCTTCTTCTGACCCTTGAGGTATTTTAGCTGGCTATCGAACACCGCCTTGGCGGCATCGAATTCCCACGGTTCGGACACCATCGGGAACATCACGTTGAGCGTCCGCCCACCCGCTGCCTCGATCAGGGCGCGGGCCTGAACCTTCATCAGTCCTTCGCGTTCGAGCGCAACCCGCAGCGCGCGCCAGCCCATCGCCGGGTTCTCCTCATGCTCTCCATCATTGTGCCGCAGATAGGGCAGCACCTTGTCGCCGCCGATATCGACCGTGCGGAACACCACCGGCTTGTCTCCCGCTATGTCCAGCACATCGCGGTAAAGCCGGGTCTGGCGTTCGCGCGCGGGTAGTGTCGCGGAAACCAGGAACTGGAACTCGGTCCGGAACAGCCCGATGCCGTCCGCCCCGGCCAGCGCCAGATTGGGCATGTCATCGCGCAGCCCGGCGTTCATCATCACGGTGATCCGAGTGCCATCGCGGGTGAACGGTTCGACATCGCGCAACGCGGCATAGGCGGCCTGGCGCTCTTTGCTTTTGGCAAAGCGGGCGTCGAAGGCTTCGGCCATGGCCTCGATCGGGCGGACCACGGCCTCGCCCCGGTCGGCATCGAGCAGCAGCGGATCACCTTCGCGGATTACCCCGCGCAGACTGCGCACCCGGCCCAGCACCGGCACGCCCATCGCCCGCGCCACGATCACCACGTGCGCGGTCAGGGAGCCTTCCTCAAGGATCACGCCTTTCAAGCGGCGCTTGTCATATTCCAGCAGCTCGGCCGGGCCGAGATTGCGCGCGATCAGGATCGTATCGCTGCGCAGGCCCTGGCTGGCGGCGGTGCCCATCTGACCCGAAACGATCCGCAGCAGCCGGTTGGAGAGGTCTTCCAGATCGTGCATCCGGTCGGCCAGCAAGGGATCGTCGATCTGTCGCATCCGCATCCGGGTGCGCTGTTGGACCCGCTCGATCGCCGCCTCGGCTGTCAGCCCGCTGTCGATCGCCTCGATGATCCGGCGGCTCCAGCCCTCGTCGTAAGCGAACATCTTGTAAGTCTCGAGCACCTCATCATGCTCGCCGCCGACGCCGAATTCGGCCTGGCTGGCCATCCGGTCGATCTGCTCGCGCATCTTGTCGAACGCGAGGTAGACCCGGCTGAGCTCCGCATCGCGGTCTTCGGCCATGACGTGTTCGATCGTGATCCGCGGCTGGTGATAGACTGCGTTGCCGACCGCCAGCCCCTTGACCAGCGCAAGCCCGCTCAGCCGCACCGGCCCGGTTTGCTGCGGGCTGAGTGCGGTCTGTTCGTCATCGACCAACCCGGCGCCCGCGATCAGTTCGGACAGGACCATCGCGACGGTTTGCAGTGCCTCGATCTCAACCTCTTCATAGCGGCGCGGATCGGCGTGCTGGACGCACAGCACGCCCACCGCCCGCTCGCGCCGGACAATCGGCACGCCCGCGAAGGAATGGAACTTTTCCTCGCCGGTTTCGGGCCGGTACGAAAAGTCCGGGTGCGCGGTCGCTTCGGCCAGGTTGAGCGTTTCGATATTGTCGGCAATCGTTCCAACCAGCCCTTCGCCAATCCCCATCCGGGTGACGTGGACTGCTTCCTGTGCCAGCCCTTTGGTGGCGAACAGTTCAAGCATCCCTTCGCGCAGCAGGTAGATCGAGCAGACCTCGCTATCCAGCCCCTCGCCGATCACTTCGACTACGGTGTTCAGTTTGGCCTGCACATTGCTGCGACTGGCCATCACATCGTGGAGGCCGGTCATGATGGTGCGGGCGGCGGCGACGGCGTTGGTGACGGTCATGGACGCATGCCTAACCCAAAGCGCGAGCCAAGGGAACGCGCACGGACACGCCGCAAACGAATTTGTTTTGGCGGAGCGGGCTGGCTAGGCGAGGTCGGGCGGGTGCCCGACCTCACCGTAGGTCAGCTAGATATGCGCCAGCACCTCCTTGATCCGCAGCTTTCGCTTCTTGAGCGACTGGACGATCGACAAGTCAGGCGCCGGGCGGGTCAGTTCTTCGGCAATCTGACGTTCCAGACCGGCGTGTTTGAACTGCAAGGCACTGACATGTGGTTGTTCCATAGGGGATTCTCCTAGTGTTAGCCCCCTCGGGCTGCGGATCCCACTGGCTCCCGACTCGAAATCCAGCAGGCACTGCGATTGTCATCGAAGCATATTAAGGTTAGCTTGCGAAGCACCTTGTTGGGTCCCTGCGCCAAGGCGGCGGCGGCCCGCGACGAAATGGATGTTTGGAGAGCCGATGTTTGGAGAATTGGCGCGTGAATGAAGAAGAGCTGCGCAAGCGGCTGGACCTGCTGCGGACCGAACACCGCGATCTGGACGCCGCGATCGATGCGCTGACCGGCGCAGGATCAACCGACCAGCTCCAGATCGCCCGGCTGAAGAAGCGCAAGCTGAGACTGAAAGACCAGATCTCGATGGTCGAGGATTACCTGATCCCCGATATTATTGCGTAATTGGCTGGGTGCGCTGATCGCCTCCGCGATCAGCTTGTCAACACCAGCCCGCTCCCGTCCGAGGCGCAAGAAAATGTCCGGGGGACATTTTCGCCGAAGGGGCTAGCCACCCATTCAGGGTACACTCGTGGGTGGCCGGGAGGGGGAGCGGGCTGGTGTTGCCAGGACAGGCGGATGCCTGTCCGCACCGCTGTGAGGCGGAAAAAACGCCCCCAATCGGGACAGTCCCGAATTGGTGTGGCAAACTATCCCTACCCCCGTTGGCAAGCGCCGCTGCCCAAGCCTATCGGGATGCCAGACATGAGCAGCCCGGCCAGCATCAATCCCCGGATCATCGAGGGACTCTATTGCGAAGCGCTTGTCCTGGCGGACGAAGTGCGGGCGGCCTTTGCCTTGTCCGGGCGGCTCAATGCCCCGGCGAACGAGGATGAGGCGCAGGTCGCGCTTAGCTGCGAGGCGCTGCGGACCACCACCCGGATGATGCATTCGGTTGCCTGGCTGCTCAACCACCGGGCCTATTTCGCCGGTGACCTCAGCGAATTCCAGCTGCGCCGTCACGGCAAGCTGAGCGATTTCCCCGAGGCCGAGCTGCACCGCCTGACCCTGATCGACCGCCCGACCCGCGAACTGATCCAGGCCACCGAGCGCTTCCACGCCCGCCTCAAACGGCTCGACAGCGGCTGGCGCGAACGCGACGCCGCCCAGCCCAGCGCGATTGCGGCGCTGCGCGAACGGCTGGGCGCGCAGGTGCGCAGTTAGCAAACTCTAGCTGTGGAGCGCGTCGACCCGCGCCTTGTCGCGGTGGAACCAGTGCCCGGCCAGATAGAACGCCGGCAGCGCCAGCATCGATACCAGCGACATGGTCAGCGCCGCGCTGCTGTAAGGCTGCGGATCGCCGGCGCTGCGGAACACATCGATCAGCGCGCCGGTCGCGGTGATCCCGATACCGAGGCCGGCCGCGTTGACGCACAGGATGTTGAACGCCACCACCGTCGCCCGCGACGAAGGCGGCGAAAGCTCCTGAATGGTCGAAACCGACGGGCCATAAAAGGCGCAGAGCAAAAAGATCCCCGCGCCGATCCCCGGCACGAACCACACCGAATCCGCCGGAACGATCCGGAAGGCCAGCGTCAGCGGGGCCAGCGCCAGGAACATCCAGAACAACAGCATCGCCCGGCCCGATTTGCGGGTGCGGTACCACCAGTCCCCGGCAAAGCCGCCGAACAGGCTGCCCGCGACCCCGGCCACCACGGTCATGAACCCGGTCAGCTTGGCAATCTCGGCCCGTTCATAGCCGCGCTCCTGCACGAACCACAATTGGTCAAACGCCGCCGCGCCAACCGCGATGTGCAGCGCCACCCCGCCCGCGATGATCATGCACAGCGCCGGCGATTGTCGCAGCGCCCCGCCCAGCACCCGCATATGCCCGCGCCAACCGGGGCCGTGGCTGTGGGTCTGCGGCTTCACCACCCGGTCATCGCGCACCAGCCACATCAGCGCCGCCAGCACCAGGCCAATCCCGCCGAGCAGGTAGAAGCAATTGCGCCAGCCAATCGTCGGCCCCAGATAGCCCGCCACCAGCAAGCTCGCCCCCGCCCCGATCGGCACGCCAAGGTAATAGAGCGCCATCGCCAGCCCCAGCTGCGATGGCTTGAACCGGTCTGCCACCAGCGAAGCCGCCGCCGGGGTCAGCGCGGATTCGCCCACGCCAATCAAGGCCCGCGGCAAGGCCATCGAGACAAACCCCTTGGCCGCGCCGCTGGCCGCGGTCAGCAACGACCACAGCGCAATCGCCAGCGCGATCAGCCGCCCGCGGTGCGTCCGGTCAGCCAGCACCCCCATGAACAGCCCGGCCACCGCATAGAAGATGATGAAGAACAGCCCGGTCAGCAGGCCAAACTGGGTGTCGCTCAGCCCCAGCTCAGGCTTGATGAAATTGGCGAAGCTGGGCAGCAACTGGCGATCGACGAAGTTGAGCACATTGATCACGGTCAGCAGCGCCAGCAGCCCCCAGGGCGACGCGGGCGAGTGTTCCGATGCTTGAGGGCCAGTGGCAGACATCGGCGCGCTCTCCTGCTTTGTGCTTTGCGCCATGGTGGCGGAGGTGAGCGCCGATGCCAAGCGGGAAAGGTGGGGGCGGTGGAGAGGGGCGCTTATGCCTGTCCCCTTGCGCTGCTCCGCCCTACATTGCCGTCACCCCGGCGAAGGCCGGGGCCCAGTTCGGATCATTGGGACGCGGCAGCGTCCTTTTCCGGCAGGAAAACAGCGGAGCCGCCACGCGGCAGTCCTATGTAGGGCTGGGTCCCGGCCTTCGCCGGGATGACGATGTAAAGTTGCGAAGAAACCTTGAAGCAGGATCGCGGTGGCGATTGCGTTGACAGTGTATTGTGCTCCACAATCTGATCTGGGCGAAATTCGACTAAGCGGTGCTCGACTGTAATTAAGTGCACTGTCACTGTAATTGCGCTCGCGCCGATTGCCGCGCTGAGTGACGTGATGCGGGATGCCGGGGAGGACTAAGCGGGGGAGACGGGCCATGGGGCGAGGTTAGCTTGGAGTGGTGTGGCGGTCAATAGTTTGGGGGTTAATGCACGTGTCACCGTAACCACGAATTGTTGTTGATTCTTATCAAATATTCATATTTCGTTCGGAAATATCACCAGATCAACATTGGAATATCCGGCTACCTGTAGATCGTATATTGCTCCACCTACACAACTCCAAGGCGTGCTGGTTGCTGCCTGAACAATTGCATTTGTATTTAGGCGTGGCATGAGGTCTAGTGAACGTGGAGCAGAGTGAGTTTCGGAATATTTGCTAATAAATATATGGAGGCGATCGTATGCTAATTTTGAAGCCTCGTACCGAACGTATTCCGTGCGATACAAAAAAACATGGCAGCTTGGAGGCGCTGACTTGTAACGCCGATTATCTTTTCGACGCGCACTTCGTTCTGGCGCGAACTTTACTGTAAATAGCAAATCAGAAAATTTCGAAAAATGCGGCAGAGGTGGTGGATTGTATATAAATCCAAGCTTTCTTTTAGAAAACACTTCATGATACTGCTCATTGCCGACTATGACAGTCCAGCATTGGCTGTGCGAGTTAAGCATAGCGACAACCGGTACTACGGCTGAAAATTGTGCGCTTGCTGAGGGATGGACCTGCACTTCGACGCCTTCACGTGCATAAACTTCGGCCAACGTCGAACGTAGTCCCTCGAAGCTGACAGGACGTTTATCAAAAACCAATCGTCCGCTTGGTGCAATCTCAATACGATGCTTTTCCTTCGGCACTGGTATCGTGAATTGCGCTGACATCCTCGGGAAATAAACCGTCCCAACATTGGTCAAGCCCCTGCCCTGGCATTTCTCAAAATCTGGAGCCGCTTGGGCCGGATTTGCATCGACCAAGCCAACCGAAATCATCAAAAGACCAATTCGCGACAGACTTTTCAGCATTTGGCCTCCGCGAAATACAGGAAAACTACTCGCTGCCATCATTCGTCTAAATCCTGACCGTTGCAAGGGGACACGGCCCGTTGACCTCCGGTCGACTGCGTCTCGACAAGCTCAGGATGAACGGACCGTGTCCCCAGCCTTCCCCACCAACTTTCCTACACCGCGCCAATCTGCCAAACTCCGCCCCGCTCTTTCCCATTGTAACCGATCCGCCCTCGCGCAGCGGTGCCCTTTGCGGAAGCTCACATAAGGTGACCTAAGGTAACAACCCAAGCGCGCCGCGTGTGGAGCTTTGTTACCTTTGCGGCGCGGACCGTTGACCTCTGATCGACTACGTCTCGACAGGCTCAGGGTGAGCGGATCTTGTCCGCGGTTCCATACTCGCCCCCATACCCCTCGACACTCGCCCCGCCCGCCCCCATATCCCAATCTATGGATGCCCCACCCAAACCCTGGCCGACCGGCCTGTCAGAACAATGCGAGCCTTTGGTGCGCCGGGTGCTGGCGCCGAATGCTTCGCCCTATACCTTCACCGGGACCCAGACCTATCTGGTTGGTGCCGGTGCCGAGGTGGCGGTGATTGATCCGGGTCCGGCCGATGGCGGCGCGGATAGTGATCCTTCCCCGTTCAAGGGCGCCGATACCAACGGCAAGGGCCATGTCGAGGCGATTCTGGCGGCGGTTGGCACGGCCAAGATCGCCGCGATCCTGTGCACCCACACGCACCGCGATCACTCCCCCGCTGCGGCCGTGCTCAAAGCGCGAACCGGGGCGCCGATCATTGGCTGCGCGCCCTTGGTGCTGGCCGACGATGGCCCGCGCGCCGACAGCGCCTTTGACCACTCCTATGCCCCCGACCGGGTGCTGGCCGATGGCGAGCGTTTGTCTGGCCCGGACTGGACGATCGAGGCGGTCGCCACCCCCGGCCATACCAGCAACCACCTGTGCTATGCCGTGCTGGAAAGCGGCGCGCTGTTCACCGGTGACCATGTGATGGCCTGGTCGACCAGCGTGGTCTCGCCCCCCGATGGCGATATGGCGGCCTATATGGCGAGCCTGCAAAAGCTGTACGAGCGCGAAGACAAGGTGCTCTACCCCGCCCACGGCCCGGCGATCACCAAGCCCCGGCAACTGGTGCGCGGAATGCTGGGCCACCGCCGCAGCCGCGAGGCGCAGATCGTGCGGCTGCTGGAAACGGGGCCGAAGGCGATCCCGCAGTTCGTCGCCGCGATGTACAAAGGGCTTGATCCGCGGCTGACCGGGGCGGCAGGACGCTCGGTGCTGGCGCATCTGATCGATTTGCAAAACCGCGCTATGGCAGCAGAGGATGGCGAGACATGGCGGCTGACAGCCTGACCCGAATGCAGTCAGCGCGGCTGCCGTGGCTGATCACCAGCGGCGCGCTGGCGCTGGCCGCGTGGCTGGGCTGGCAGGTCTGGGGGACGCAGGATCACGGCGACCCGATTGCGACCAGCCTGACCGCGTTTGAAAAGGCCAACCGGCTGACAGTGTTCTCCGCCCAGCTGGCCCCAGTGGTCAGCGCCGAGGATGAGCGCGGCTATGGCCTGCTCAAATCGCGGCAGATCGCGGTGATCCCGGCGCGAGTCGATTACACGCTTGATCTGGCCAAGCTGGATGCCGGGCGGTTCGCGTGGGACAAGGAGGGCAAGGCGCTGACGGTCACTCTGCCGCCGCTGCAAGTGTCCAAGCCCAACCTGGACGAGGCCCGCGCGCAGTACTTGCGCGAAGGGGTGTGGATCACCGGCCCGGCGCAGGCCAAGCTGACCCGCGACAACACCCTGGTGGCCGAGCGGCAGGCTGGCGAGCAGGCGGCCAATCCGGCCTTGATGGACCTGGCGCGCGGATCGGCCAAGCAGGCAGTGGCGCAGAACCTGGCGGTGCCGTTGAAGGTTGCGGGATACGGCGATGTGCGGGTGACGGTGCGGTTTGAAGGCGAGGCGCCGCGCTAGCGCCTCGTCTTGCTCAATCCCCTGTCACGGTGCATAAGCGGAATATACGATACAGGGTCGCAGTTGAAACCAGAGGGGGTTTTATGGCGTCTGTTGCACAGGATCTTCGGCCCGAACCAATCGCGGTCCTTCCCCCGAGGTGGATGCCGATTGCCATGGCAGCCACGATCGTCGCAGGTTTTTCGGTTCAATTTCTGGCGGGCCGTTCCACGTTCCAAGCCGCCCTGCCGGTTCATTTGCATGCGCTGACCTTCATGGGCTGGGTTGCCATTTTCACCGCTCAGGCAACGCTTGGCCTGCGCGGAAAGATTGATCAGCATCGCAAGCTTGGCCGCCTTGCCTTGTGCTGGCTGGTGCTGATGATCGTGATGGGCTTTGTCATCACCCTGCGGATGGTCCGCGCTGGGAATGTCCCGTTCTTTTTCCGCCCGCAGCACTTTCTGGTGTTTGATCCGCTCAACGTGCTGGTTTTCACCGCCATGGTACTGGTGGCGGTGTCGATGCGCAAACGCAGCGATTGGCACTCCCGGCTGCAATTGGGCGCGATGGCGCTGCTGATGGGCCCGGCCTTTGGCAGGCTGCTGCCGATGCCGTTGCTGGCCCCGTATGCCTACGAGGCGGCCGGCGCGGCTTGCGCGCTTTTCCCGTTGATCGGGTTGGGAGTCGATCTGAAGCGCAGCGGGCGCGTCCATCCGGCTTGGTTGGTTTCGCTGGCAGTGCTCGCCGCGATGATCTTCCTGGGCGATGTGATCACGTATTCGCCGCTTGGAGACAGCCTTTACCGGATGGCTACTGCGGGGTCATCTGGCGCGGCCGTCCCGGGCCTTGAATTTGGCACCCCGCCCAGCGGAGGCTTGATCACAGGCCGGTGAAGGCCCATTGATACGGCATGACCGATCAACCACTGAACCTTTCCGGACTCGACCTGCGCGCCGAAATCAATCGCCTGCGCAAGGACCGCAACGCGATTATCCTGGCGCATTACTATCAGCGCCCGGAAATTCAGGATTTGGCCGACTATATCGGTGACAGTCTGGAGCTGTCCAAGAAAGCCGCCGCGACCGACGCCGAGGTGATCGCGTTTTGCGGGGTTAAATTCATGGCCGAAACCGCCAAGATCCTCGCGCCGGAAAAGACCGTGATTCTGCCCGATCTCGACGCTGGATGCAGCCTTGAAGACAGCTGCCCGCCCGAAAAATTCGCCCAGTTCCGCAAGGCCAATCCCGATCACATCGCGCTGACCTATATCAACTGCTCGACCGAGGTGAAGGCGCTGTCCGATATCATCGTCACCAGTTCCAGCGCCGAGACGATCTTGAGCCAGATCCCCAAGGATCAGAAGATCATCTTCGGACCTGACCGGCATTTGGGCGGGTATTTGTCACGCAAGTTTGATCGCGAGATGCTGCTGTGGCCGGGCGTCTGCATCGTCCACGAAGCGTTTTCGGAAACCGAGCTGCTCAAACTCAAAGCCCAGCACCCCGGCGCGCCGGTGGCGGCCCACCCCGAATGTCCGCCGCATATCGCCGATCACGCCGATTACATCGGCAGCACCAGCGGAATCCTGCAGTTCGCCAAGACCTTTATCGGTGACACCCTGATCGTCGCGACCGAGCCGCACATCATCCACCAAATGGAATTGGCTGTCCCCGACAAGACCTTCATCGGCGCGCCGGGGGCCGACGGGCAGTGCGCCTGCAACATATGCCCCTACATGGCGCTCAACACGCTGGAGAAACTATACCTCGCCCTGCGCGATTTGAAGCCGCAGATCCAGATCGAGGAGGGCCTGCGCCTGCAAGCCAAGAAGAGCCTCGACCGGATGCTGGAGATGGCTGGCGGGACTGTTGGGAAGGGCGATCTGGGGGCGCGCTAGCCCCTACTTCACCGGCAGCCCAAACATCAGCGCCCTCGCATACTTCACCGGGGGTGAGCCAAAGCTCAGCACCGTGTCGTGGTAACGGCGCAGGGTGAAGCTTTTGCCCCAGCGTTTCTCGGCCTCGGCCCGCAAGAGCCGGTGTTCTTCGTAGCCGGTGAAGTAGCTGAGCAATTGCACCGAGCTCAGGTTCGCCCGGACCCATTTGCCTGAGGCTTCGCGTTCGGCCTGGAAGGCGCCGTTCTGCATCAGATCCATCGCCTGGTCGCGGGTCATCCCTTCGGTGTGGATGCCGATGTCGAGCAGGGTGTTGGTGACGGAGCGCAGCCGCATCTTGAGCACGGTCAGCTTGAACAACGGATCGCCATCCAGATAGCCTGCATCCTTCATCACCCCTTCGGCATAGACCGCCCAGCCTTCCACGAACGGCCCCGACCACAGCATCGCCCGCAGCGGATTGTCGGTGCGGTTGGCGTGATCAAGCTGCAGGTAATGCCCCGGCATCGCTTCATGGATCGACAGATCGTGGATCATGTAATCGTTGTATTCGGTCAGGAAGCTGGCCGCCTGCGCATCGGTCCAGTCATCCGGGATCGGGCTGACCGCATAGAAGTTCTGCTGGCCCTTTTCGAACGGCCCCGGCGGATCGTTATAAGCGACCGCGTTGCCCTGCTGGAACTTGGGCATGGTGATAATCCGCACCGGGCCATCGGGCATCCGGATGAAGTTCTTTTTGCGGACGAAATCGGTCGCTTGCTGGGTGGTTTCGCGGGCGCGTTGTTCGAGCTGATTGCGCGGTGGGCGCTTGGCATAGCTGAGCGCCAGCGCCGCCTCGATCCCGGCTTGCTGCTGCGCGGCGGTGGGTGCGGCGGGGAACTTGCCGGGCAGAACCTGACGGGCCAGTGCATACATCTCGGCCCGAATCCCGGCCTTGGCTTTCAGCGCGCGGGCCTTCAGCACAGGCCGGGTCATATCGCTCATCAGCGCGAACTTCATCTTCTGGTCGTAAAGCTGGGCGCCCAGCCGGAAGTCGCCCTTGGCCGAGGGAACCAACACTTCGTCGAGCCATTTCTGGTGCTCGGCCACGCCGGCCTTCAATCCGGCCAGCGCCGCGTCAAACCGGGCCCGGTCGGCGGCACCCAGCACCCCCGCTTGCCGAGCCAGCATCGTCTCGGCAATCTCGACAATCCCGCTGTTTTGGCGCGAGACGGTCTGGGCGAAGATCAGCGGAACGCGGGCCGGAACCAGTTCACTGCGGCTGGCCCGCAGCATCCCCGGGATTGCCTCCATCCGTGCAGTAGCCGCCTTCAGCCGCACATCCCACGGCGCAAAATCCCGCGCCGCCAGCGTGTAAAGCGCGCCGCCCGCCGCATCGTTGTAGATTTGCGGGTTCCAGGCCCATTCCTGCAGTTGGTCATTGGCGAAGACCCGGTATTGCAGCTCGTTCTTGAGGATCCTGTAGTCGACCTGGTTCTGACGGCTCAGCAAGACCGGGTTGATCCGGGCCAGCTCGAACAGGATCGCGCTCCAATCCGCCACTCGCGTACCGCGCCCAGCGGCGGTGACGTCGGGCAGCAACCCATCATAACTGTGAACCCCCAGCGCAGTTGCCTCAACGGGCGAGAGCCGCAGTGCCGAAGCGATGAACCGCTCGCTCAGCCCCTTGAATGCCGCATCGGCCTTGGGTGATCGGACCGCCGCTGCCGGGGTCTTGGCCGCACCCGCAGGCAAAGCGTTCAGGATCAGCGCAGCCAGTGGCAGCGCGGCGAGCAGAGCGTATCGCTTCATCGGTTGTCTCCCCAGGTTGGGGGCAAGCTAGCGCGGCTTCAGTCCTGCGTCGAGCGGGCCAGCACCAGTCCGATCCCGACCAGCGCGATCCCGGTAAAATCGAGCAGGTCGAGCACTTCGCCAAACACCATCCAGCCAACCAGCACCGCCACCACGGGCTGGGTCAACAAGGCCAGCGCGATTACCAGTGCTGAAAAATGCCGCAGCGAGAAAACCAGCAGGCCCTGCCCGATCAACTGGCTGAGCAGCGCCAGTGCGACCACCGGTCCCCAGTCTTGCGGCCAGACCGGCTCGCCCAGCCACAACGCGATCCCCAGCAGCACAGGCAGCCCGGCAATGCTGGACCAGGTCAGCAGCGACCAGCCGCCCAGGCTCGCCCGGTACTTTTGCAGGATGATGATATAGCCCGAATAGAGCAGCCCGGCTGCGACACAGAACAGATCGCCGATGGCCGTTGTGGTGCCGATTTCCAGACTGCGCCCCAGCAGCACGGCGCCGCCACTGATCGCCGCGGTGATCGCCAGCCATTCGCGCAGGTGCGGGCGGCGCTGCAGCGCGATCAATCCCCAGATCATCACCACCAGACTGCCGGCGTTGCCGAACAGCGAGGCATTGGCCATCCGGGTCATCCCGATCCCGATGTGCCAGAACGCAATGTCGAGCGCGAAGAACGCCCCCGCCGCAGCGATCGCCCAGCTGACTTTGGTACCGAATCCGCTCAGCTGTTGGCCGCTCCATCGGGCCAGCAGGATCAGTATCGGCACCGCCAATGCCAATCGCCAGAACGCCGCTGAAACCGGACCACTATCGGCCAGCCGGACCGACCACGGCCCCAAGGCCAAGGCAACATTGCCCATCAGCAAAGCGGCAAAGCGCCAGCCGGTCCAATCTCTGCCCGTTGCTTTCCCCATGGCCTTGCCTTAGCGGTCCCAATCGAATTGCAAAATGAAATCGATGGAGAATGCCGTGCACGATGCCTTGTTTCAGCCGATCCAGCTGGGCGCGATCAAAGCCAAAAACCGGATTGTGATGGCCCCGCTAACCCGCGGCCGGTCCGATCCGGGCATGATCCCCAATGCGATGATGGCAGAATATTACCGCCAGCGCGCCGGGTCTGGCCTGATCATTAGCGAAGCGACTGGGATCACAGTAGAAGGCTCTGGCTGGCCGGCCGCACCGGGTTCGTGGAGCGATGCCCAGACCGAGGGCTGGAAGCTGACCACCGATGCCGTGCACCGCGAAGACGGCAAGATCATCATGCAGCTTTGGCACATGGGCCGCCTGGTCCACCCCGATTTCCTGGGCGGGGAGGCCCCGGTTTCGGCCAGCGCCACCACCGCACCCGATCACGCTCACACGCCAACCGGACGCAAGGCTCACGAACAGGCACGCGAAGCCAGCAAGGCTGATATCGCCCGGATCGTCGCCGACTATGCCCATGCTGCTTCGGTCGCCAAGGCTTCCGGGTTTGACGGAGTTCAGCTCCACGGCGCCAACGGTTATCTGGTCGATCAGTTCCTGCGCAGCTCCAGTAACCTGCGGACCGACGAATACGGCGGTAGCCTTGAAAATCGCACCCGCTTCATGCGCGAAGTGCTCGAAGGGCTGATTAGCGTTTGGGGCGCGGACCGGGTCTCGATCCGACTGTCGCCCAATGGCGAAACGCAGGGCTGCGATGATCCCGATCCGGCGAGCATTTTTGGCGCGGCGGCCAAGGTCTGCGAAGAACTCAAGATCGGCTTTGTCGAACTGCGCCAGCCTGGGCCTGAAGGTACCTTTGGCCGCACCGACGTGCCCCAGCAAGACGCGTTGATCCGCCAGGTCTATAGCGGGCCGCTGGTGCTCAATTCGGACTATACCGCCGCCGAGGCGGAGGCCGACGTGGTTTCGGGCCGGTGCGATGCGATCAGCTTTGGCCGCCCCTATATTTCCAACCCTGATCTCGCCGACCGCATCCGGGTCGGTGCAGATTGGGCGCCCAATGTTAACGTTCCGAAAAGCTGGTATCTGCCAGGACCGGAAGGCTATATCGATTACCCGGCGCTGGAGACAGCATCGGCATAACAAAAAGGGTCTGCGATCATGGCGTTACGTTCGTGGCTGTTCGTTCCTGGTGACAGCGAGAAGAAGCTATCGAAGGCAGCCGCGACCGGCGCCGATGTGATCATCCTCGATCTGGAGGATTCGGTTGCCCCCGCCAACAAGGCGCAAGCCCGCGATTTGGTCGTGGCCTGGCTTGGTACGCACCGGGCACAGGTAACCGGCGGCAAGCGGCAGGGCCGATGGGTGCGGATCAACGCGCTCGACAGTCGGTTGTGGCGCGATGATCTGATCGCGGTGCTGCGCGGTGCGCCCGACGGGATCATGCTGCCAAAAGCCATGGGGCCTGAATCGGTGGTCCAGCTCGCCGCCGAACTTTATGAACTGGAGGGGCGCAGCGGTGTTCCAGCTGGTTCGACCAAGATCCTGCCTTTGGTCAGCGAAACTGCCGCCGCCGCCGTCTCGATTCCCAGCTACGTTGCGGCCTCGTTGCCGCGGCTGGCCGGATTGACCTGGGGCGCAGAAGACCTCTCCGCCGCAATCGGTGCGACCCGCAAGCGCGACAAGCTGGGCGAATGGACCGATGCCTTCCGGTTCGCCCGGAGCCAGACGCTGCTGACCGCCCACGCCAAAGGGGTCTTTGCGATCGACACGCTCCACGCCGATTTTGCCGACGACAAAGGCCTGAAGCGAGCTGCCGAAAATGCCCGTGCCGATGGCTTTTCGGGGATGCTGGCGATCCATCCGGCGCAGATCCCGATCATTAACGCGGCCTTCACCCCCAGCGAGGAAGAGCTGGCTGAAGCCCGCGCTATTGTCGCTGCGTTTCAAAGCAATCCCGATGCCGGGGCACTCCAGATCGACCGGCGGATGATCGACCGCCCGCACCTGAAACTGGCGCAGCGAGTGCTGGGGATCGAGGAATAAACCGGCCGCTGCGGCCGCCACATATCGGGTCAAAATCTACCGTCCCGCCACCATCGCCGCGAATTTTCTTTTGGTGGCGAGGGAACCGAGCGGCGTTTCAATCATTTCCCGTGATGCCCAACCCCCAAGGCACCATGAGGAATTACTATGACCACACGTTCGTCCATGCGCCGCAGCCTTGCGCTTGCCGCCACAGTATCCGTGTTCGCGCTGGCCTCGCCCGCGCTGGCCGATTGCAATGTTGCAACCACTACCAACCCAGGCGACACGCTTGCCTGCACGGTAACCACCACCACAGATTCGACGCAGGCTGGCTTTCCCTCGCTCGCCCGCAACTATCCGTTCAACTCGAACGTTCCGGTGTTCGTCAATGTCAATGGCGCGGTTGACGGGTACGGCCTTGCGCTGACCGAAACCAGCGGCACCGGCTCGGCTGTGGTCTTCACCAACAATGCCTCAGTCACCGTCAATGCTGGGAACACTGCCTCGGTCGGCGGCGGCAATGGCGCAGTTCGGATCACCACCATCGGATCGCCGGTCACCTATCAGGGCATCGGCTCGATCACCAATCTTGGCACCGGCGATGGCTTACAAATCGACACCAGCGGCGCGCTGACCGCCGCCCCGATCACCGTCAACACCAGCGGCGCGATCCGCGCGGTTGCAGGTAACGGCGTGGTCTTGCTCGCACCGACGGCCGGTAGCACGATCAATGCCACGTTTGGATCTGTCACCACCACCGGAGCCGGCTTCACCGCTGTTCAGACGGTGACCACGACGGGCGCGCAGACCATCAACACCGGCACGATCACCTCGGCTGGCGGAGGGCTTGATGCCTCGTCGACAACCGGCATCATCGTGACCAACGTCACGGGTAACGTAGCGACGACCAGCGCTCTGGCCCCGGCGGTTTCGCTGGTTTCGGCAGGCGGTCCGGTCACGCTCAATGTCACCGGCGGCAACGTCACCAACGCAGCCGGAACGGCTGTTCGCGCCGATGCGGGCACTGCTGCCATCGTCGGTATCTCTGCTGGACGCACCGTTTCGGGCGCAGTCGGGATACTCGATCTAAATGCCGCCGGAACCTTGGCAGTCAACAATTCGGGTACGCTGACCGGCACGACCACAACGGTCCAGTCGGCTGCGCAAACTACGATCATCAATGCCGCCAGCGGCACGATGACCGGGCGAGTTCTGCTGTCCGGGCTGGCTGATACCTTCACCAACGCCGGGACCTACAACACGTCGCTGATCAGCGATTTTGGCGCTGGAACCGATAGCTTCACCAATACCGGCACGGTCAATGTTTCGGGTGCAACCACTTTTGCCAACCTTGAAAACTTCAGCAACGGCGCGGCCGGAACGGTCAATCTGGCTTCGGGTTCGAACCTTCAGGCTTCGCAGGCGACAACTTTCAACAATGCCGGGCGGATCAATGCCGAGGCCGGCACGCTGGGCATTACCGTTCCGACCTTCACCAACGCGGCGACCGGCATTCTTGACCTTCAGGATGGCGCGACCGGCGATATCACCACGATCACCGGCAACTATGTCGGCGTGGCCGGAAGCCAGCTGCAAATCGACGCGCAGGCCGATCTATCGGCGGCGGACCGAATGGTCGTAACCGGCAATATCAGCGGCAATACCACGCTGAATGTTAACTACCTTGGCACAGCAGCCACCTTCAACCAGACCGGTGTTATGGTGGTCGATGGCGGCGGAACCACTGCGACCGGCTCGTTCACGCTCGGCGCAGCATCGGTCAACAATGGCTTGCTGACCTATAACCTGCGCCAAAGCGGGGCCGACACCTTCCTCGCCAGCAACTTCAATTCCGGGGTCACTGCCTTGGCGCCGTTCGCACAGATGGGCAGCTCAATGTGGTACCAGTCGTTCGATGCCTATCATGATGGCATTGCCGGACGGCATGGCTATCGCCAGAGTGAAGGCACGCCAATCGGCCTGTGGGCCAACCTTTACCTCAGCCGCGACAAGGCCGGGCTCACCTCGACCTCCAGCCCCTTGTTCGGCCAGACCCTGAACTATTCCAGCGAAATCGAGAACAATCGCCGGGGCGCACAGGGCGGAATTGACGTCAACGTAGCTGGGTTCACAGTCGGCGCGACCGCTGGTTACGAGCGCAACAAGGCGGATAACGGCAGCTTCGCTGAATATAACATCGAAGGTTACAACTATGGCGCCTATGCCTTGTTCGGCAGTGAAGTCGGGATCTATGGCGGCGTGATGTACAAGCGCGACGACTACAAGATCCGCTACTTCGACAGCGCACGCAGCTTTGGCTTCAACACTGGCGATGCCCGTTCGGAAGGCTTTGACGGGGAACTGGGTTACCGGACCACTGGCGAGGACGTTAAGTTCGACCTCAATGTCGGTGTTTCGCGGGTCACGACCGACATCGATCCCTTCACCCTTTACGGCACGACCTTCAGCTATGACGATGCCGAAAGTATCCGTGGCCGCGCTGGCGTGCGGGTGATGTTCCCGCAAGCCATGGGCTTGTTCGTGGGCGGTAAGGTGTTCCATGAATTCAAGGACAACAATGAAGCGCTGACTTTGACCAGTGGCACCAGCATGGATACGTTGCTGCCTTATCAACGCGGCACCACTTACCGGGTCGAAGGCGGTTTTGGCGCCGACGCCAAGGGTGGCGCACTCCTGACGATCTGGGCCGATCTGGGCAAAACCAAGGGAATGGGCGTTCGCGCTGGGTTCCGCTTCTGATCTTCACAGACGACGGTTTTTACCAAACAGAAAAGGGCGTGCCGCGGCACGCCCTTTTTTGTGCGAGTTCCCCTTGCCAACTGGCTCGAGCAGTAAGGGTCTATTCGCTGACTTCGGCTGCTGCAGGCTCTTGGGCCGGTTCCGCCGCGCTCTTCGTTTCCGGCTTTGCCGTTTCGGTCGATGCTTCGGCTTTGCCATCAACCTTGGCATTGGCTTCAACTTTGGGAGCGAGCGGTGCCTGCGATTTGACTTGATCGAGTGGGATCATCGCATCGCTGACCGATCCGGGCAGTACTTCGCCCTCCGCAGTGCCGGCGCCTTCGGCCTTCTTTGCCCCGTCCTCTCCGCAGCCTGACAGCAGCAGAGCCAGCAGTGCAGGAGCAATCAATCGGGTCATCGGACATCCTCCGCCGGGCAAGGCCGGTCCAGCGCCGCCAGGAATTGGTCGGCGCGTTGCAGCAATGCCGCATCCCAGGCATCAAAATCAACCTTTAGCCCCAGCCGTTCCAAACTGGTGACGCCAAATTCCTCGATCCCGCACGGCACGATCCCGCCAAAATGGCTTAGATCGGGGGCAATGTTGACCGAAAATCCGTGCATCGTCACCCAGCGCCGCACTCGCACCCCGATCGCGCCGATCTTGGCTTCACGCCCGTCTATGTCGGTGGTCCAGATCCCGATCCGCCCCGGCGCCCGCCAGGCCTCGACGCCGAAGTCCGCCAGTGTTCCGATCACCCAACCTTCGATGGCATGGACAAATCCGCGCACGTCGCGCGCCCGCCGCTTGAGATCGAGCAGGATATAGCCGACCCGCTGCCCCGGCCCGTGATAGGTGTAGCGCCCGCCGCGGCCAGCCGCGACCACTTCAAACCGCGGATTGAGCAATTCGGCTTCGGCGGCGCTGGTTCCCGCAGTGTAGACCGGCGGATGTTCCAGCAGCCACAGCAGCTCTTCGGCGCTGCCATCGGCAATCGCGGCATTGCGCTCGGTCATGTCAGCCAGCGCAGCGCGATAGGGCACCGGCGCCTCGCTCCGGCGCAATTCGATTCCAGCGGGCAGGATGAAAGTCATCCCCCGTTGCGTGGCGGCAAATTCCGTGGTTATCAAGGGGGCATGAACACACCCTCCCCCTCCGCTTCGCCGCGCTTTGACAGCAATCGGGCCTGGCAGGACGCCAGCACTACCGTTTTGGCCAACCGCGACATGGTGATCGCGCTGGCCGGGGTCTTCCTGGTCTTGCCCGCCTTTGCGATCGCCGTGCTCAACCCCCCGCCCGAGCCTGCGGCCGGTGCGGATTACAAAGCGATACTGGAAATGCTCGGGGCCTATTTCAAAGATGCTTGGCCCGGCTATCTGCTGGTCGGCCTGATCAACACAATCGGAACCATGGCGATCCTGGCGCTGTTTGGCCACGCCAGCCGGCCGACAGTTGGTCAGGCAATCACCAAGGGGCTCGCCACCACGCCAGTCGCGATCGTGGTGCAGATCGTGCAAGGTATCCTGCTGACCGGGGCGATCCTGTTGCCATCGACCTTACTGGGCCTTGCTGGATCGCCAGGGCTGGCAGCGCTGGGGCTGCTGATCGGGATTGGCTTTGCGATTTACCTCGCTGTGCGACTGTGTCTGGCCAATGCGGCGATCGCAATCGATGGCCTGCGCAATCCATTCGCCGCGCTGCAGCGCTCGTTCGCACTGACCAGGGCCAATGTCGGACGGCTGCTGCTGTTTTTCGTGCTGCTGGTTCTGGCCTTTGCGATTTCGATTCAATTGATCCAGTTGCTGATCGGCCTGCTGGCTGAGTTGCTGGCCGGGGGAGAGATAGCAGTGATGATCGCAGCCTTGACTGGGGCGGTGTTGAGCGCGGTGATGACGGTCTATTTGCTCGCCGCAACTGCCGCCAGCCACCGCCAGTTGGCCGGAACGGGGGACCATCAATCGCTGATGGACAAGTTCGAATAGCTGGCGCACCTTCCCCCGATTGGTAACAGTCTTAGGGGGATACCATGCCATTTAGCGCGAGCCGCGCCTTTTCCGAGGCATTCGATATTTTGAAAAGCCGATTCGGGGTGCTGATCGGCACCGCGCTGATCTTCTGGGTCGGCCTGATGGTAATTGTGGGGGTGTTCGGCGGCACCTTGATGGCGGGCATGATGGCCAGCGCCGCCGTCGGAGCGGAACCCGATCCAGCGCAAATGTTCGCCGGGATGGGTTTCTCTGGCTTGCTGTTCTACTTGCTGATTTACGCAGTCCAGTTCGCCATGGCGATTGCCCTGATGCGGCTTTGTTCAGACCGCCATCCGCCTTCGATTGGTGATGCCATCGGCGCCGGAGTGCGCGGCGTGCCAACTATGTTCGGGGCGATGATCCTGCTGGTGATCGCCGGGATCGCCGGCGGGATGGTGTTTGGCCTGATCTTTGGCGCAATATCTGTGGGGCTGAATTCGGGCGTATTGTCTATGCTGCTGGCCATCGCCTCGTTCATGCTGGTGATCTATCTCTATGCTCGGCTTTCGATGCTGACCCCGGTGATCGCAATCGATGAAGAACGCAATCCGGTCCGCGCGATCAGCCGCAGCTGGACGATGACTGGCCCTGCAGCGGTCAAGATCGTGCTGGTGATCGGCCTGGCCGCGATTGTCTCGTGTCTTGTGATTCTAGTGCTGGTGTTCGCCACGATCGGCACGGCTGCGCTTTCCGGACAGCCGCCAAGCCCTGGCGGAATGATCGCCTTTTTTCTGGGCATAGTAGCCTTCGCGGTGACAGTCGGGCTCTACTTTAACGCCCTGTTTGCAGCGATCCACCGGCAAGTTTCGGGTGGCGGCGCGGCTCAGGCCAGTGCCGCATTCGAGTAAAGACCGGTTTGGCGGAGGGGCGTGCCTGACAGGCTCCTCCGCTATTCCTTCCAACCCCAATAGAGCTTGCACGGTAGCACGTTGAGCAGCTCATAGCCCTCGTCGATATGGCTAAAATGCTTGGCCATGAAATCGCGCGCCTTGGCGCTGAACTGGTAGACCAGAAATGCTCCGCCGGACCGCAATATCCGGTGCGTGGATGCGGCAATCGCCGGACCGATCCCGCTGGGCAAGGTTGAGAACGGCAGGCCCGACAGCACATAGTCGGCATGGTCAAACCCATGCGCGCGGACAATCGCTTCAACATCGGCGGCAGAACCAAGCACAGGTACGAACCGGCTGTCCGAAATCGTTGCCTTCAGATAGTCGATAAACAACGGGTTGGTATCGATCACGATCAAGGTGCCATCGCGCGGCAGCCGCTCCAGAACCGGACGGCAGAAGGTGCCGACGCCGGGGCCGTATTCGACAAACAGCTTGCACTCGCCCCACTTTACCGGGCCCAGCATCTTGGCAATGGTGAAACGCGACGATGGGATGATCGAGCCCACCATCACCGGGTGCTCGATAAACCCTTGCACAAAAATACCCGCTGGACCCATCAGCCGCTTGATCCGTCGTTTCATTCGAAGCGACAGCCGCTCGTGGGCTAGCTCTGAGGGATTCATGCGGTCGATATGTCCGATTATTGACGATCTGCCGCCTTCACAAATTTGACCGGCCATTGCAAGGCGTGAACGAGCAGGTTAGCGACAGACCGATGCCGCAACACGATCCAGCCCCAACCGCGGCTCAGCCCGGAACCACCGCAACGCTGCCCGGCTGGCGCGTGACTTTGTTGTTTATGGTGATGCTGGTGACGGCGGCCGGCAATACCGCGATGCAATCGGTCATGCCCTCGATCGGGACCGCGCTGAAGGTTGAGGATTTCTGGATCAGCCTGGCCTATACATGGTCGGCCTTGCTGTGGATGCTGTGCGCGCCGATGTGGGCCCGGCGGTCTGACCGGCGCGGGCGCAAGGCGATGATGGCGATCGGATTGATCGGGTTCATTGCCAGCTTCAGCCTTTGCGGCCTCGCCCTGTGGCTCGGCCTCAATGGAGTGCTGGGAGGAGTGGCGACGCTGCTGCTGTTTGCGGCCTGCCGATCACTTTATGGGGGGTTCGGATCGGCCGCACCGCCGGCGGTGCAGGCCTATGTCGCCAGCCGCACCAGCCGGGCTGAACGGACCCAGGCGCTGTCGCTGATTTCGTCCAGCTTTGGTCTCGGCACGGTTATCGGTCCGGCCTTGGCCCCGTTCTTCATCCTGCCGGGGGTCGGCCTGGTCGGCCCGTTCATTGCCTTTACGGTGATCGCGGTGATGGTTCTGGCAGCGCTCCGGATCTGGCTGCCCGACGATTCGCCGGCCTATGCCGCGCGCGGCGGAATCACCGCAGCCCCGTTCAGTGCCAATTCGAACAGCAACAGCCCGGATAAGGAAGAGGATGCCGAGCCATCGGCCTTGCCGACCGATGTGCCCGACCTCAAATGGACCGACCGGCGGATGCGGCCCTGGTTGCTGGCCGGGCTGCTGGGCGGTCATGCCCAAGCGGCGGTGATGGGTCTGGTCGGATTTTTGATCCTGGACCGGCTGGGCCTGCGGGACAATCCGGCGCTGGGCGCGGCGCCAATCGGGCGCGTGCTGATGATCGGCGCCGGGGCGACGCTGCTGGCGCAATGGGGACTGATCCCGCTGCTGAAACTGGGGCCCAGAGCCTCTGCACTGTCGGGGATCACCGTTGCGGCGCTGGGCGTGGCACTGCTTTCCGTCGCCTTTGATGAACACGCCATTGCGATCGGAATGGGGCTGGCTTCGATGGGCTTCGGACTGTTTCGGCCGGGGTTCACCGCCGGATCGTCGCTGGCGGTAACCCGCGCCGAACAGGGTCAGGCCGCCGGGATCATCGCTTCGGTCAATGGCGCAGCTTACATCGTCGCCCCGGCGATCGGGGTCTGGCTCTATGGCCATTCACCGTGGATCGGCTTTGGCGTGATCGAACTGCTGTGCGTGACGGTGATCGTGCTGGGGATCAAAGGGCTGACCTCTGACGATGAATTGCTGAGACCCCGGCAAACCTAAAGGATCTCGCGGACCACGTCCTGCGGACGGCACAGCCGCACGCCTTTATCGGTTTCGACCAACGGCCGCTCAATCAACTTGGGCTCAGCCTGCATTGCCGCCAGCACATCCGAATCGCTGGCCTGCGGCAGACCGCGTTCTTCGGCATCGGTCCCGCGCCGGCGCAGACCCTCCTGCGGGGTAATCCCGGCATCACGGTAAAGCTGGGCCAGCTTTTCCGCGCTGGGCGGATTGACCAGATATTCGACCACGGTCAGCTCCACCCCAGGAGTTTCTTCTAGAATTGCCAGGGTCTTACGCGATGTCCCGCAGGCCGGGTTATGCCAGATGGTCGCTCTCATGGTGGCCTCCTTCAACTGTTACCCTGCGCCTAGCCCGGCTTTGCGCAACTTAAAAGACAGCTCGGCCGTTTTGACTCTTGTCAATGCGAGTCATTCGCATTAACGGCATTCTTGTTCTTGCAAATCATTCTCAATAAGGATCAATATGCCCACTTCCGATCGCCTTCGCCGCATCGCCTTCGCCGCCACTGCTGCACTCGGCCCGCTTGGCTGGGCCGCCCCGGCGCTGGCTGAAGTTGCGGCGGAAGACGAGGCCCCGGCGATCATCGTCTATGGCCGCCCCGACGGTTACGATATCGAAAAAACTCCGACCGCGACCAAGACCCAGACCCCACTTGTCGATGTCCCGCAAGCGATAAGCGTGATCAGCCGCGAACAGCTCGACGATCAGGCCATCGCCTCCTTGGGCGACGCCTTGCGCTATGTCCCGGGGGTTACACTGGGCCAGGGCGAAGGCCACCGCGACCAGATAACCCTGCGCGGGCAGAATTCGACTGCTGATTTCTTTGTCGACGGGATCCGTGACGATGCACAGTACTATCGTCCGCTCTACAATGTTGAACGGGTCGAAGTGCTGAAGGGCGCCAATGCGCTGATCTTTGGTCGCGGCGGCGGCGGCGGGGTGATCAACCGCGTGTCGAAGGCCCCGGAGTTCGGCCGCACGCACGGCTCTGTCTCGGGCAGGATCGACAGTTTCGGCGCATGGTCGCTTGCGGCCGATCTGGGCACGCCGCTTTCCGATCAGGTCGGCGTGCGGCTCAACGCCGCCTACGAGAATTTCGGCAACCACCGGCAACTCTACGGCGGCCATTTCGTCGGGATTACCCCGACCATCGGGTTCCAGCTGGGCGATACGACCTCGGCCACGCTGACCTATGAATATGTCGAAGACCGCCGCCTGACTGATCGCGGCGTGCCTTCGCGCGGTGGGCTGCCGCTGACGGGCTATGACAATACCCTGTTCGGATCACCCACCACCAACCGCTCTGAAGTGACCGCACATTTGGTCCATGGCCGGATCGATCATGCCTTTTCCGACACGCTCAGCACCAATCTGTCAGTGCAATACGCCAATTACGATAAGTTCTATTCGAACGTCTATCCCAATGCCGCCGTCACCGGAGCCAACACGGTGGCACTGGCTGGATACGCCAACGGCACGGACCGGACCAACCTGATCGGACAGGGCAACCTGATCTGGAAAGGCAGCACCGGCGGGATCGGCCACACGGTTCTGCTGGGGTTCGAGGCCGGCGATCAGGACACCTTCAACACCCGCAACAACGCCGTCTTTCCATCGGGCGCCACGGTCACGCTGGCCGAAACCATCACCATCCCGCCCGTGACCTTTCCGGTGCGGACCAGCGCCAGCCAATCGAATGCAACGTTCTGGTCGGTCTATGCCCAGGACCAGATCGACATCGGCGAACACATCAAGCTGGTTGGCGGGCTGCGCTATGACCATTTCAACATCAGCTCGGTCAATCTGGTCAGCGGCTTTTCAGGCCAACGCAGCGACGGCAAATGGTCGCCGCGGATTGGCCTGATCCTGAAGCCGCGTGAGAACGTCTCGATCTATGCCAGTTACGCCAAGAGCTTTCTGCCGCAATCAGGTGATCAGTTTACCGTGCTCGATGCGACCACTCAGGCTTTGGCACCCGAAGAGTTCCGCAACCTCGAAGCCGGGGTAAAGTGGGATATCACCCCAGCGCTGGCCTTTACCGCAGCCGTATTCCGGCTCGATCGCAGCAACACCCGCGCGACTGATCCGATTTCGGGCATGGTGGTGCAGAGCGGATCGAGCCGCGCGGAAGGCATCGAATTCTCGCTGGTCGGGCGCGCTGCCGAAGGACTCGACCTGTCGCTGGGCTATGCCCTGCAGGACGGCGAAATCCGCTCCACCACCGCGGCTGCTCCCGCCGGGCGCAAGCTGGCGCAGCTGCCGCGCCATCAGGCTTCGGCTTGGGCGCGCTACAACGTCACTCCGCGGCTGGGGCTGGGTCTGGGGGTGATCCACCAATCGAGCACTTGGGCCACGATCAGCAATGCGGTGCTATTGCCCGCCTTTACCCGGATCGATGCGGCGGCCTATTACAAGGTCAGCGATGCGGTGACGGTCCAGCTCAATGTCGAAAACCTGACCGACACCGACTATTTTCCCGCCGCCCACACGGACAACAATATCTCCACCGGCAAGCCGCTGAGCGCAAAAGCAACGCTGCGGGTGAAGTTCTAACCCCGGCGCGCTTTAAGCCGGGCCTTGTGGGTTTTCTCAACCTCAAGGAACGATGAGAATACGCTTTTGCCGAGGTCGGTCTGCCCGGTACGGCCGAGCGCGTAGATCTGGGCATAGTACCAATATTGCACGGCAAAGCTGTCTATCGCCCGCAAGGTCTTGATCCCGCGCAGGAACGACAGCAACGGCGGGAACAGCGCAAGCTCGCGCTCGGTGCTGGGCAGTGTGTCCGCTCCCGCCAGCAACCGTGCTGCCCCATCGGGCTGGGCACAAAGCGGACGGCCCAGACCGATCAGATCGGCGGCGCCCTGCCGCAGCGCCTGTTCCATCGCCACCCGGCTGCGAAAGCCGCCGGTGACCATCAGCGGCACTTTCAGCACCCGCTTCATGGCTTGGGCGAAATCGACGAAATAGGCTTCGCGGGCGAGTGTCGAGGCGGCGACATTGGGCTGTTCAACCGGCTCCATCCCTTCGATCCCGATCAGCCGCGGCTGCTCATAAGTTCCGCCCGAAATCTCGATGAGATCGACCCCGGCTGATTCGAGCCACTGGGCGACCTGCAAGCTATCTTCAAAGGCGAACCCGCCGCGCTGGAAGTCCGCGCTGTTGAGCTTGACCGACAGCGCCTTGCTGGGGCCGATCGCACTGCGCGTGGCCTTGACCGCCTCAAGCAGGAACCGCGCCCGGTTTTCCAGACTGCCGCCCCATTGATCGCTGCGCAGATTGGTTCGCGGGCTCAGAAACTGGGAACCCAGATAGCCGTGCGCGGCGTGAAGCTGAATTCCATCAAAACCCCCTTCGATGCAGCTGGCAGCGGCGTTGGCGTAACGCGCAATCACATCGACAATCTCAGCCTCAATCAAGGCAACCGGCTGCCCAAACTGGCCGCCGGGGATCGCCACGGTGACTGCCGATGGCGCCTTGGGATGCGGGTTGACCGGCTTCATCGTCTGGCGCCCGGCGTGGCTGATCTGGGCCCAGAACTGCGCCCCGCCCGCCTTCGCCTGACCAGTCCAGCGCCGCAGCGCGTCGATCATCGCCGGATCAGCTGGGCGATCAAGAATGACGTTGCCGGGGCGTTCCAGATGATCCGCATCGACCTGGATATTGCCCGACAACAGCATTCCCGCCCCGCCTTTGCCCCAGACATCGTATAGCCGCTCCAGCTCTGCCGTCGGCTGGCCAGCGGGATCGGCCAGACCCTCGGTCATCGCTGCCTTGGCCAATCGGTTGGGCAGCACCGCGCCGCACGGCAGAGTCAGGGGCGTCTCGATCATCAGGCCAGTATCCTGTTATTGGGTTTTCATTGCCGGGACCGCACGTGCGGCGTCCTCTGGCGTGATCCCCGGCGCGGGGGCGGCGCTGATCGTTTCGATCCGGCGGGCGACTCGCCCGGCCCGCTGGATTGCGCGGACCAGCCGGGGATAGACCCCGCAGCGGCACAGGTTGGGAACGGCTGCAGCGATATCTTCTGCCGTGGGATCGGCATTACGGGCCAGCAAGGCAGCAGCAGCTATTGCAATCCCCGGCGTGCAAAACCCGCATTGGATCGCCTGTTCGGCGACCAACGCCTGCTGCACCGGGTGCGAGCGATCGGCTGAGAGGCCTTCGATGGTGGTGACCGATCGCCCCTCAACCTCGGCCAGGGTCACCAGACAGCTACGCAACGCCTCGCCATCGATCAGCACCATGCAGGCGCCGCAATCACCATTGCCGCATCCGTATTTGGTGCCGGTCAGATTGGCAGCATCGCGCAGCGCCCACAGCAGCGGGGTCTGGCTGTCGAGCTTGAATTCAACCGGACGGTTGTTGACGATCAGACGCGGCACGAACCCTTAGGCCTAGTCGCGCCAGCTGCGGTCGATCTTGTCGATCTGGCGGGTCCACGCAGCAAAGTCAGTCGCGCCCGGAAGTGTGCCGGGGATGCCCCCCTCGTGCAGATCGCGCAGATGCACAGCCACCACTTCGTCAGAGACCACGATCGGCTTGCCCGCTGCCATAGTCGCCAGTTGCACCTCGCAGGCGCGCTGAAGTGACCAATGGGTTATGAATATCTCGGAGATCGAACGCCCCAGGATCACCGGGCCGTGGTTCTTGAGCATCAGGATGCGCTTGTCACCGAGGTTGGCAAGCAACCGCTCGGCCTCTTCAGCGCGAACCGTGATCCCTTCGAAATCGTGGTAAGCCAGTCGTCCGGCAAAATTGCAGGCATAGAAATTGACCGGCTGAAGCCCGCCTTCCATGCTGCACACCGCCATCATCGCGGTGGTGTGGCTGTGACAGATTGCGTGGGCCGAGGGGACATTTGCGTGGAAATAGCCGTGCTGGGTGAACCCGGCCTTGTTGACCGGATAGGGGCTGCCATCGAGCACATTGCCCGCGATATCGATCTTGACCAGATTCGACGCGCAAACCTCGGAATAGAGCAGCCCGAACGGGTTGATCAGAAACGCGCCTTCTTCGTCTGGCACTTTGACCGAGATGTGGTTGTAGATCGATTCGGACCAGCCCAGATGGTCGAAAATCCGATAGCACGCCGCCAGTTCCAGCCGCGCGGCCCATTCGGCTTCGCTGCAATCGAGGCTGCGATGCTGACTGCTGATCTGGGTGGCCATGGCGCACTCTCCACTTCGGTTGCTTTGCGCCACCTTAGTCAAATCAGCGCCCGATGGAAATGCGCAATCCGACCCAGACTGTGCGCGGCGTTCCCAGATCGATTGACCCCGCCTGGTTGCGGGTAATGATCGTCTCGCCGGTCAGGTTTTCGCCGCGCAGGACCAGCGAGAACCGGGGCGAAAGCGGCACAGTCGCAATGGCATCGAACGTGGTTTGCGCCGGCAGCCGATCGGTTTCCAGATCATCCTCGAACTGCGAAGAACTGTGCCGCAGCGTACCGGCGAGCATCCAACCCTCGGCCGGGCGCCAGGCCAGGGTCGTGCTCAGCGCGAAGACCGGCACCTGCGCCGGGCGCTTGCCATCGAGCGCAGCCGAAGGCCCGCTGCCTTCAACCTGGGCATCGAGTAACGAGAGCGTGCCATCCCAGCTGAGCCTACCGCGCGTGAGCTTGGCCGCCAATTCGATCCCACGCGAATGGACCGCATCGACATTGCGCCGCTCGCGCAGATTGGGCCCGATGGTGACGTTGGCGATGGCGCCAGCAATGCGGTTGTCAAAGGCTGTGGCCTGAAATTCGAACCCGCCGAGCTTCAGATCGAACCCGCCCTCAAACCCGAACAACTGCTCGTTTTCAAGCGCGGCATTGGCGCGGGTGGTGACCGGGAACACCACGAACGGCCGGTATAATTCGTTCAGCGTTGGCTGGCGCAGGCCGTTATAGACCGACCCACGCAGCGTCAGCCCTGGCGCCGCATCGATCAATACTCCGCCGCGCAGTGACAGATCCCAGCCCGACCGATCGGCAAAGCTGCTGGTAGTGGTGACTACGCCTGCCGCATTGCGCTGTTCGAAATGGCCATCTGCCACCCGCCAGCGATCCAGCCGTGCCGATCCGGTCAGCCGCAGCGGGCCGATCTGCCGGTCATGTTCAAGGTAGAACCCCAGATCATCGTTGGTCCCGCCCGCGCGGCGCAGCGCGGTGACCGCACCCGTCCCGCCATTGAAGGCGGTTTCGAACATTTCACCGCTGGCCCGGCGCCAGTCGATCCCCAGCCGAAGCGCTAGGTCCTCGCCCAGCGGCGGGCGCAGCTCGAACTTTCCGCCAAGCCCGGTCGAAGGGGTGGTGCGTTGATCCAAGGTCTTGCGGAAGGTGGTCGAGCTGATCACCACGTTGCTGAAATCGCGCGCCTGCACATAGCCGAGCACATCGAACTGCCAGTCCCCCCGACCGACCAGCCGCAGCGAGGCATCCTGCCCGCTCTGCGTGCTGTCAGCCCCGGTGAACCGCAATGTGCGGTGATCATCATAGGCCAGCACTTTGGCCTGAAGTTCAACATCGCCCGAAACCGGCACCACCGCCCGCAGCGATGTCGACCAGCTATCAAACCGCGCCCGGACACTAGCGGGAACGCGCTGCGCCAGTGGCGTGGTCCAGAACCCCTGCCCCCGATCCCAGCGCCCGCTGATCACGGCATAGCCGTTGCTTAGCCGCGGATTGAGCGAGGCGGACAGCTCGCTATCGCCGCGGTCATTGATTGCCGCCGCGCCCTCGGCCAGCGGCAGGCTGCTGGGAGAGGCGCTGATCATGTCGATCGTCCCGGCCACAGCGCCTGCGCCAAACGCCCCGACCCCGCCGCCGCGGATCAGCGTGACCCGATCAAGCCGCTCCCACGGTAGCGCGGAAAACGGCACGTGGCCAAAGAACGGATCGGTAACCGGCACCCCATCGAGCACCACCAGCGTCCGGCTAGAGGCATTCCCGCCCAGCCCGCGCAGGGTCACGCCTTGTGCAGTTGGATTGGCCGAGCGGCTGTCCGACCGGCGGAACTGCTGCAGCCCAGCCAGATTGCCCAGCACGTCCTCAATCCGCCCCGAAGCCGAAGCCGCCATCCGGTCCCGCTCCATCGTGATCGCCGAATAGGCCGCCAGCATCTTGGATTGATCCAGCCCCTGGCCGGTCACGACGATTTCAGGCTCGTCCGGCTTGTCCTCAGCCAAAGCAGGCTGCGCGCAAAGCGGGGCAAAAATCAGGATCGAAAGGATATGTCTGCTCATGGTCCCGCCAGTATGGTGCCGCTTACAGGACTCGAACCTGTGACCCCCGCATTACGAATGCGATGCTCTACCAACTGAGCTAAAGCGGCGAACCAGAGCCAGAAATTGGAGGCCCGAGCCGGAATCGAACCGGCGTGCGCGGATTTGCAGTCCGCTACGTAACCACTCCGCCATCGGGCCTCACCCTCGTTCTCACGAGAGGTTCGCGCCACTAGCTTAGCGGGGCCAAGCGCGCAAGCTGGTTCATGAAATCCGCTCAAAGCTGACCAAGCGCTTGATCGGGTCTGCGGATTCGAGCCGGACCACGATCCGCTCGCCTGGCTGGACCCGCCGGGCCACGGTGCGGGCCACGATCGGCAAATCGCACAGCTGGATCCGCGCGCCCGTCTCGCCCAGATCGGTCACCACCGCTTCGAAATCTTCGCCCTCACGGCCCACCAGCATCGCCGCTTCGGCCAGATCGACCACCGCCCGTTCGATCTGCGAGCTGCGGGCCTGGGCCTTGTCCATCACCGGGCCGAGCCGCTGAAACGCGGCCTCGACATCAGCCGGGACCGGCTGGCCATTGGCCACCGCCAGCGCCGCCCGGATCACATAACGATCGGCCAGCCGCCGCAGCGGCGCGGTCATGTGGCAATAGGTTGCAGCCATCGCGGCGTGCCAAGGCACTGCGCCGGGCCGATAGGGCTCATAGCTCGCTCCGTTTCCGGCGCGGCGAATCGCCAGCATAAAGGCCGCCTCGCGCGGGTCAGCGGGATCGAGCAGGCGCTCGAACTGTTCGAGCGTCGCCGCTTCGGGCCAGACCAGCCCAAAGGCCTCGGCAGTATGGCGCAGCCGCGCCTGTGACCGCGCATCGGGCTCTGCCATAACGCGGAACAGACCGGTTTTGGCGGTCAGCAGCATATCGGCAACCGCCAGATTGGTGGCGAGCGACAATGCCGCGTTGCTGCGTTCAGCCACGGACAATGGCCGCAGCCGCAGCGTGAAGTGCCCGGCCGCATCGCGCTCCACCTCTTGTTCGGGCGGATCGACCCGGGCCGCACCGCGGGCATCGTCGGCCGCGGCGATCCGCCGGGAGAGTTCGGCAAAGCCGGCCGGCAATTCGTCATCGCGCACGCTATCGTAGGCCAGCTTGGCGCGGCTCTGGATCACCGCGCGCTCGACCCCTTGCAGCACGGCCTTGCCGGCCGCGTCGATCCGGCTGGTAAAGACCACCGCCGGGCGTGGTCCCTCGGGTAGCAGGCTGGCGGCGCCCTCGGCCAGGACGCGCGGATAGAGCCCGACCTTGCCATCGGGCAGATAGGTCGTCTCGCCGCGTTGCCACGCTTCCGAATCGAGCGGGTCACCATCGGCGACGAACCAGGCGACATCGGCGATGGCATAATGCAGCAGCAGATCGCCGCCAGACTGCTCAATCGAAAAGGCCTGATCGAGATCGGTCGAGCTGGCCGGATCGAGCGTGACGAACGGCACGGCGGTGCGATCGGCGTGCTCGCTGGGCTGGCGCTGGGCGGCGACATTGGCCGCCGCATCGACTTCTGCCGGGAAGCCTTCGGCCACTTTGAACTGGCCCCGGATTGCGGAGAGGCCTTCGGCGAGCAGACAATCAGGATCACGCAGTGCTTTCATGCAACCGGGCTAGCGCGGCGCAAGGTGCTTGCCAAGCGAGAGACGGAAAGGGCGCGGGCGTGACCAACCCCTTGCCGGGACAAGCACCCGCAGCATTGTGATCGACTAGACCCTATTCAAACCCGACAAACCGGGCGGCTTCGTCCACGCTCTTGCGTTCTGAAACCACCGCGTTGGCGGGAAAGCTCTCGTCCGGCCAGCCCAGCGCAACCGCTTTCATGATGACCTGATCGTCGGGTATCCCGGCGTGTTCGCGCACCACCGGGCTTTGCATGATCCCCTGACTGTTGATCACACAGCCCAGCCCGCGCGACCAGGCCGCGTTGACCAGCGCGGTGGTGACCGCGCCGCAATCGAAGGCGGTATCGTCGCTATCGGCCAGCGCGCGGTCATAGGCGATGATCACACAAACCGGTGCGTCGAATTGACGAAAACCGCGCAGGACCCAATCGAGCCTTGCTTCCTTGTCGTCGCGAGCGATCTCCATCGCCGTAAACAGCTGCTTGGCGACCCCGATCTGGCGTTCGCGGTGAATGCCTTCAAAAGCATGTCCGGTCCGGAACTCGCGGCTATGCGGGATACCTGCCAGATTGCGCTCGGTGTTCCCGGCCCGGATCCGGTCGAGCGGTTCGCCAGTCAGGACATGGAAATACCAAGGCTGAGTATTCATCGAGCTAGGCGCGCGCATCGCAACGGCCAACACTTCCTCGATCAGTTCGCGCGGAACTGGATCTGGCTTATACCCGCGGATCGAGCGGCGGCCGACGACAACGGAGTCGTAAGCGCTCGGATCAATGTTTTCACCCCGGCTCATGGATCAGTAAACTCCCCTTTGCGTTTTTCCATCTGGCTCATCACCGCTTCGATCTGGTTCTTGGTCCCGATCAAGGCCTGCTGCTCGACGCTTTCGGCCATCAGAATTTCGTCCGTGCCCACTTCCAGATAGCGATTGAACAGCCGCTTGGCGGCGCGTTGTGCATGTGGGTTGCGGTTGGCGATATCAGCGGCGATCGCCATCGCGCGGGCGACCGGGTTGGGATCGACATAGGTCGCAAAGCCCAGCTCTTTTGCGTCCGCCCCGGAAAACTCGCGGTTGGTATAGGTCAACTCGCGCAGAACGTCGTCGCGGACCAGACCCTTCCACAGGGCATAGCCGCCCATGTCGGGGACCAGTCCCCATTTCAGCTCCATCACCGCCAGCCGCGCGGTGGGATCAATCACCCGGATATCGGCTCCGCTGGCAAGCTGAAGCCCGCCGCCAAAACAGACCCCATGGACCGCAGCGATCACTGGCACGGGCAACTTGCGCCACTGCATCGCGACCTGCTGGGGCATATTGGAATTGCCGTGGCTTCGCTCGGTCAGCGGGGTGCGGTCATGCCGGTTGGTATTGGCCATGCTGGTCAGATCAAGCCCAGCGCAAAAGCTGCGCCCTTCGCCCGCCAGCACCACCGCGCGCAGGCCCTTTAGATCATGCAGCACCCGGCCCGCGTCGATCAACGCAGCGAACATGTCCGGATCAAGCGCGTTCATCTTGTCAGTCCGGATCAGCCGGACCTGGGCAACACCATCAACATCCAAGGTGATGCTGACCCGGTCTGCCGGACTTACTTCAAGCGACATCGCCAAATCTCCCTGGGTCTAATTTGCGATCAGGCCGGCTTCCTCGCCCAAACGCAAGGGATGGTCCAGCACCAATTCGCGGGTCTGCAGCATGAACGGGCGCGATTGTGGCAGCAGGCAATAGCCGCCATCGGGCAATGTCTCGATCACGCCATCAATCCCGGCCAGCCGCAGCTTGGCCCGCAAGCGGCTGATATGGACCGCCAGACTGTTGGTCTCCGGCCGGAAGGCCAGCCGCCAGACGTCGCTCAGCAGTTCGCGCGCGGACACCGCTTCGCCCGGCGTATCGGCCAGCCGCCACAGCAGCGCAAATTCTCGCGGATGCAACCCCAGCGCGCGTCCAGCCACAAACCCTTCGCGCGATAACAAGTCAATTTGCAGCGCGCCGTGATAGCGATAGCGCGGCAAAGACTGGGCGAAATGGGTCAGCCGGATCAACCGGTATTCGAGTTCTTCGAGCGAAGCCCCGAAATCGAGTGCATCGCCAAACCCCAGCCGCAACATCCGCGCGCGTTCCCCTGAATCGGAAACTTCCAGCATCATCATCCACTTACGCTCGGTGGCAGTCGCCCCGGCCATCTTCAGCCATTGGCCCAGCGGCAGCTCCTTGGGCCGACCCAGCAGCGCATATGCCTTGTCGCTGGCAGAAGCGCGATGCTCCTCCAGCAAGTGCCAGCCTAACCGGCGCAAGTCATAGGCGGCGGGAACTGGGCCCGCCGAAAACCAGCGAAACTGCCGCAACTTGCCCTCACAAAGGCTTTCCTACCCCACGATGACTGGCTGCACTCAATGTCGGATTTGTGCAAGAGTTGAAACCCTTAGGACCGGCACTGCGCGGGACAATCTGCGGTCAAGCGGCGGTGGTATTTACTCCCATCGAAGCGAGATAGCGCCGGACGTTGCGCGCGGCCTGGCGCAGGCGCTGTTCGTTTTCGACCATGGCGATACGCACGTACCCTTCGCCTTCTTCGCCGTAACCAACCCCGGGCGCCACCGCGACCTCGGCGTGAGTCAGCAATTGCTTGGAGAATTCCAGACTGCCCATCTCTTTGAGCGCGGGCGGTAATGGTGCCCAGGCGAACATCGATGCCTTGGGGCTGGGAATTTCCCACCCGGCCCGGCCAAAACTTTCGACCAGCACATCGCGGCGTTTTTGATACAGCACCCGATTGGCTTCGACGATATCCTGCGGGCCATTGAGCGCGGCACAGGCAGCCGCTTGAATCGGAGTGAAGGCGCCATAGTCGAGATAGCTTTTGACCCGTTTGAGCGCCGCGATCAGCCGCGGATTGCCAACCGCAAAGCCGACCCGCCAGCCAGCCATGCTGTAGGTCTTGGACATCGAGGTGAATTCCACCGCGACATCCTTGGCGCCGGGCACCTGCAGGATCGACGGGGTCGGATTGCCGTCAAAATAGAGCTCGGAATAAGCCAGATCCGATAGCACCCAGACCTGGTTCTCCTTGGCCCAGGCCACCACCCGCTCGTAGAACGCCAGATCGACCGTTTCGGCTGTTGGGTTCGACGGATAGTTGACGATCAGGATCGAAGGGCGCGGCACGGTAAAGGCCATTGCCCGGTCGAGCGCGGCGAAATAGGCCTCGTTCGGAGTGGTCGGAACCGAGCGGATCGTCGCGCCCGCGATGATGAAACCAAAGGTGTGGATCGGGTAGCTGGGGTTGGGCGCCAGCACAACATCGCCCGGTGCGGTGATCGCGGTGGCGAGGCTGGCGAGCCCTTCCTTGCTGCCCATGGTCATCACCACTTCGGTTTCTGGATCAACCTCAACCCCGAACCGGCGGCCATAATAATTGGCCTGCGCCTTGCGGATCCCCGGAATGCCCGAGGAGGCGGAATAGCCGTGGGCATCGGGCTTCATCGCCACTTCGCACAGCTTATCGATCACGTGGGCCGGCGGCGGCAGATCGGGATTGCCCATGCCGAGGTCGATAATGTCACGTCCAGCCGCTCGGGCGGCGGCGCGCATGCCATTGACTTCAGCAATGACATAAGGCGGCAGTCGCTTGATGCGGTAGAATTCTTCGGACATTGGACCTTTCCAGACTGGATCGCGCCGGAATGCAGCGCGCGGCTGCCTTATTGAGGATCAGGCCGCTTTGCGCCAGTCCGTTTGAGAAAAATCGCCATGGCGATCAGCGGCAGGCCCCAGGCGGCCCAAGCATTGGCGGCATAGAATGCCTGATAGTGGCGCGGATCGCCGTAAAGCGCGAACAGCGCGAGGAAGATCCGAAAGAACACCGCGCCGCTGGTGACCGCAGCCAGCAACAGCATCGCGGCGCGGTGCGGGACCAGCCGCTTACCCCGAACATGCCATATTCCCGCGGCCAGCAGCGCCAGCCAGACCGTGCCCTGCGCGGCAAAGCCCCAGGCCGAAACAGCCGTAACCGGGGCGACCAGCGCCACCGGAAACGCGGTGATCCCGGCCACCACAACCACCGGCACCGTGATCCAAGCCAGCCGCCGATGCCAGCGGCGCTGACGACTGAGCAGGATCATCGCCGGGACCAGAACCAGCGCCAAGCCACCGGCGATCATGTGCGCCGGAAATGTCCAAGGCAGCAGCTCCGTCTTGACGTAAAGCGCTTCGGGAAAATCATCGATCTGCCACGGCGCGCGCAGGGCTTTCCATGCGGTTTGGATTACAAACAGCCCGATTGCTGTTAGAAGCACCAGCAAGGCGGCCCGGCGCACCACGCCGACTGTCCCGTTCCTAGCCTTGAAGGAGCCTGCCATGACCGCCTTATTCCACCGCCTTGCCACAATGTCGATTGGCCTCGCCGCCTTGAACCTGGCCGTTCCCGCGATCGCGGCCGCGCCGGGCAGCCCATACTGGGGCCGCTGGAAAGAGGCAGGCGACAAGCAGACCTTTTCATCCCGCGGGCGCGACTACAAAACGATCGATATCGCCCCCTGCGGCAAGGATTTTTGCGGGGTCAGCGTCAAAGAGAACGGCCAGTGCGGCCCTGTGTTGTTCCGCTTTCTGATGAAGCGCGCCAATGGGGAAACCGAACTGCGCGGCCACGGAAAATGGGGCAGCGGGCGCAAGAACGTGATGATCTGGCTGTTCCGCGGCGAGCAAGGCGAAGGCCACAGGCGGATGCAAATCTATCTCGGCGATGGCTATGATTTTGGCGAAAGGTCGGCGAATATGCCCAAATTCGATAGCACCTATCGCCATTCCGGTGCGGCCAGATGCAAGGCCCGCTAAGTCAGGGAAAACCATGACCCAGCCCAAGGATCCCGCCGAGCTGCTAAGCGCGCTGTTCACCGCGCCGCAGCAGTTGTTCGCACAGTTCGTGCCCAATGCAGCCGCGGTGCCAACCGGCGATCTGGAGCAATGGAGCAAGGTCGCCCAGCGACTGCAAACGATGTGGCTGGCCTTTCAAGCTGAGCAGATCGAACGCGCTTCGACCAAATTGCCTGGAACGATGGCCGATCCAGGCCAATTTGGCGCAATCCTGCAGGGCTGGCTGAAGGCCTTGCCGCTGGCCAACCCGGATACCCAGAAGCGGCTATGGGATGAAAGTGTCACGCTGTGGGAAGGGGTTCTCGGCCAATACGGGATAGGTCCCAAGGCCAATAAAGCGGGTGAGGAGGGTGCAACTCTTCCGCGCAAGGACCGCCGCTTTGCTGACCCCAAATGGCGCGAGCAGCCGTTCTATGCGTTGATCCACCAGACCTACCTGATGCTGGCTGAGCAGGTGTTGGCAATGGCCGATGCGGCCCCGACCGACGATCCGGCCAAGCACGAGCAGCTCAAGTTCGCCGCGCGGACGCTGGTTGAAGCGCTGAGCCCGGCCAACTTTCCGATGCTCAACCCGCTGGTGATGGAAAAGGCGGCCGAGACCAATGGGGAGAGCCTGGTCAAAGGCTTTGAACACCTGCTGGGCGATCTCAAGCGCGGCCAGCTGACCCATGTCGATCCGCAAGCGTTCAAGCTGGGCGAGAATATCGCCGCCACGCCGGGCAAAGTGGTGCACGAAACCCCGCTTTATCAGCTGCTGCAATACAGCCCGACGACCGAGGCGGTACTGGAAGTGCCGCTGGTTATTTTCCCGCCGTGGATCAACCGGTTCTACATCCTCGACTTGTCCCCGCAGAAAAGCTTCATCCGCTGGGCGGTGGAACAGGGCGTGACGGTGTTCGTGGTTTCGTGGAAATCGGCCGACGCCAGCATGAAGGATCTGGTCTGGGACGATTACATCGCAGCCCAGATCGACGCGATTGATAGGGTCCGCGAACGGCTGGGCGTGAAGGCAGTCCACACGATCGGTTACTGCGTCGCGGGAACCACACTCGCGGCAACGCTGGCGGTGCTGGCCCGGCGCGGGCAGGCCGACAAGGTCAAGAGCGCAACCTTCTTCACCGCGCAGGTCGATTTCACCCAGTCGGGCGAGCTCAAGGTGTTTATCGACGATCAGCAACTGGCCGCACTCGAAAAGATCTCGGCCCAGACCGGCTATCTCGACGGGCGTTATATGTCAGCCACCTTCAATCTGCTGCGCGGCAACGATCTGGTCTGGAACTATGTCGTCAACAATTACCTGCTCGGCGGCGACTATCCGGCCTTCGATCTGCTCCACTGGAACGGCGATGTCACCAATCTGCCGGCCAAGTGGCACATGAGCTATCTGAAAGACCTTTATCGCGACAACCGGCTGGTGGTGCCAGACGGCCTCAGCGCAGGCGGGACGCCGATCGACCTGACCCGGATCGAAACCCCAGCCTATATCCAGGCCGGCCGCGAGGATCACATCGCCCCCGCAGCCAGCGTCTGGCATCTGATGCACCACTTGCGCGGGCCCAGGCAGTTCGTGCTGGCGGGGTCAGGCCACATCGCCGGGGTGGTCAATCCGCCCTCGGCCAAGAAATACCAGTACTGGACCAATGCCGAGCAGGTCGACAGTTTCGCCGATTTCGTCAGCGAAGCGAACGAAACCCCCGGCAGCTGGTGGCCGCACTGGATCGAGTGGCTGCGCACCCAAAATAGCGCCGAAACGCCCGCAAAGGGCAAGCGCGTGCCCGGCGGCAAGGGTGATTCGGTGCTGGAGGATGCCCCCGGCAGCTATGTAAAATCTCGTTAAGGAACTGTTTAATAGTGCATAATGCGATTTATGCTGCACTGCAACAAAACCCCTTGACTTCGCAAGCGCAATATCTATTTTGTGCAGTGCAACATGAGCCGCGCCGGAGAGCCGCTGCGGATGTTCTGCAAAAGGAATTGTTACGATGGCCGAAGCCACCGAAGCCAAGATCGACACCGCCAAGGCTGAAGTTGCCGCTGAAAAGGCTTATGCCGCAGCAGCAGCTGCCGTTGAAGTGAAGGCTGCGCCTGCCGCAACGCCTGCCGCAACGCCTGCCCCGATTGCCGAAAGCATCGCCAAGACGGTTGCCGCGCCCAAGGCCGTTGCCGCCAAGCCGGTCGCCGCCAAGAAGACCGTTGCTGCCAAGAAAATCGTTGCTGCCAAAAAGGCTGCTGCCCCCAAGAAGCCTGTCACCAAGAAGGTCGTCAAGGCTGCCCCCTCGTTCAAGGACACCATCATGACCAAGACCAAGACCGCTGCCACCGATTTCACCGCCAAGGTTCAGGAATCCGTTACCGAAGCGCAGGACCGCGCCAAGGTGATGTTTGAAAAGAGCCAGGCCATGTTCGGCGAAGCCGGCGAATTCACCAAGGGCAACGTCGAAGCTCTGGTCGAATCGGGCAAGATCATCGCCACCGGCCTGCAGGACCTGGGCAAGGACTACGTTGCTGAAGGCAAGACCGCCCTTGAAACCGTTCAGGCTGACTTTAAGGAACTGACCTCGGTCAAGACCCCGGCTGACTTCTTCAAGCTGCAGGGCGAAATGCTGCGCCGCAACTTTGACGCTGCCGTTGCTTCGGGTTCGAAGTATTCGGAAAAGACCGTCAAGCTGGCCGGTGAAGCTTTCGCTCCGATCCAGAACCGCGTCAGCCTGGCTGTCGAAAAGGTCAAGCAGGCCGCTTAATTGCGCGCCGCTTCTCGCGCGGGCTAGCCTCCCCCTCTCCGCTGGCCCCGCGAGCATAACACGAAGGGCCGGACCGCGTTAAAGCGCTGTTCGGCCCTTTCGTTATTATGGCCACTTGTCCTTAACCCCCACAATGCGATAATTTGGTCTAATGCACACCCCGTCAGCCTTGAACCCGTTCCCCCCGCACGCTTCAGACGATGAAGGCGAAGGCGGCACTGGCGGTGGTCAGGACCAGTTGGGGGTTGCCACCAAGACCCGGACCAAGCCCAAGAAGCCGAGCCAGTTCAAAGTGCTGCTGCTCAACGATGACTACACCCCGATGGAATTCGTGGTGATGGTGCTCAAGCGCTTTTTCAACATGGACCTGGAACAGGCCACCCGGGTGATGCTCCATGTCCACCAGCGCGGCGTCGGGGTTTGCGGAATTTTCACTTACGAAGTGGCCGAAACCAAGGTCAATCAGGTGATGGACTTCGCCCGCCAGAACCAGCACCCGCTGCAATGCACGCTGGAGAAGGCTTGAGCGAGAGCGCAGCCCAAGCATTTGCCCTTTGCCGCTGACCGCATGAAGGTTATGGCACAGGTCCTGTTCCTATTCCGGGCCCCTGACCCTTCGTGAAATCCGTCCCCGCCATTGATCGTTACATTTTCCGGCTGGTGCTGATGCCCATGCTGGCGGTGTTCGTGATCGCCGCGTCGCTGCTGATTCTCGACAAGATGCTCAAGCTGTTCGAGTTTGTCGGGAATGAGGGCGGGCCGATTTCGGTGGTGTTCCGGATGCTGGCCAACCTGCTGCCCGAATATGCCAGCCTGGCGATCCCGCTGGGTCTGCTGCTGGGGATCCTGATCGCCTTTCGCAAGCTCGCTACTACCAGCGAGCTTGACGTGTTGCGCGGGGTTGGACTGTCCTACACCCGGCTGCTGCGGGTGCCCTATGCGATCACGCTGGTGCTGGCCGGGGTCAATCTGCTGATCGTCGGCTACCTTCAGCCGCAAGCGCGATATTGGTACGAGCAGATGGATTTCGAACTGCGATCAGGCGCGCTCGGCGCTTCGATCAAGGTCGGTGAGTTTACCACGCTGCAAGACAAGATGGCGCTGCGGATCGAGAAAAGTCAGGACAACGGCCGCCAGCTCAGCGGCATCTTTGCACGGTTTTCCTCGCCCAAGGGACAGGTCCTGACCATTTCGGCGCGCGAAGGCCGGTTCCTCTCGCTGAAGGACAGCCCCAACACCATCATCCTGCGGCTGACCGACGGCCAGATCATTCAGGACGAACCCGGCGCCAGCCCCCGCGTGCTCAGCTTCTCGCGCCACGATATGCCAATCGACCTGCCCGCGATCGAGAAATTCCGCGACCGCGGCGGCAAGGAACGCGAATATATTCTGCCCGAACTTATGCGGATTGGGTGGAGCGATCAGGTGACCGAAAAGATCCGCAACGAAACCCGCGCCAGCCTGAATTACCGCTTGGTTGAAGTGGTGATGATGTTGCTGTTGCCGCTGCTGGCGGTGGCGCTGGCGGTGCCGCCAAAACGCTCGACCTCGCCGCTGGGGGTGTTCATTTCGATCATCATGGTGGTCTCCTACCACAAGATCAACGAATACGGTCAAGCCGCCGCGGCGCAGGGCCGGTTCCCGCCCGAGGTGATCCTATGGGGGCCGTTCGCGCTGTTTTCGGCATTGATCTTGTGGATGTACTGGCGGGTCGCCTATGTCCCCGGTGGGCAGGCGATCGGCGGGCTCGAACGCGGCTTCGCCAGGGTCAGCGCGGCGTTCCGCAAGCTGTTCGGGCGCAAGCGGCTGAAGGACGAACCCGTGGAAGCTCTGGAAGGCCTGCCCGTTGCAGTTTGAATTCTTCCCCTC
>JANMOU010000030.1:0-6639 GCA_031369495.1 Novosphingobium sp.
GATGGCGCCGACCGGTGCAGTGGTGAAATCCTTTGGTGCCTGTGCATGCGCCGCGTGGGCGACGACGCGCGCCACGGCAACCAGTCCCTTGGCAGCGGCAATGCTGGCGCGGGTAAGGACGACGGCGGCGGCTCCGTCCGAGATCGACGAGCTGGTTGCTGCAGTGATCGTGCCGTCTTTGGCAAAGGCGGGTTTGAGTGACGGGATTTTGTCGGGCTTGCCCTTTCCCGGGGCTTCATCGGTGTCGATTATGGTGTCGCCGCCGCGACCGGAAACGGTGACGGCGGCGATTTCGTCGGCGAATGCGCCGTCGGCGATTGCCGACTGGGCGCGGCGCAGCGATTCGATCGAATAGGCGTCCTGCGCTTCGCGGGTCAGCTGATAAGCATCGGCGGTATCCTGCGCGAAAGTGCCCATCGCCCGGCCGGCTTCATAGGCGTCCTCCAGCCCATCAAGGAACATATGGTCATAAGCGGTATCGTGCCCGATCCGCGCGCCTGAGCGGTGCTTTTTGAGCAGATACGGCGCATTGGTCATGCTCTCCATCCCGCCCGCCACAACCATATCGATGGTTCCGGCCGCCAGCGCCTCAGCCCCCATGATCAGCGTCTGCATGCCCGATCCGCAAACCTTGTTAACAGTGGTCGCCTGGACCGATTTGGGCAATCCAGCCTTGATCGTGGCCTGCCGCGCCGGAGCCTGGCCAAGGCCAGCGGGGAGCACGCAGCCCATGTAAACCCGTTCAATATCGGCGCCATTGACGCCCGCGCGCTCGACCGCAGCCTTGATTGCCGTTGCGCCAAGGTCAGTTGCGCTGACATCGGCCAGCACCCCCTGCATCCCGCCCATCGGAGTGCGGGCGAAGGAGAGGATGACAATCGGATCCGAAGCGGAAATCTGGGCCATGGCGCTGCTGCCTTTTTAAGGGGAGGTTGACAATGCGTGCCCGTTTAATGCTGCATCGCAACAATGGCAATCACCACCCGCATATTGGCTCGGCTTGCCTTCGCTGCCGAGATGCGGAAGAAGGGTGGCAAATCAAAACCGGGAAGGACTGCCGATGAGCACCGCCGAAATCGACCGTATGAATGCCGTTCTGGCCAAACAGCGCGCCGCCTTTACCGCCGCCATGCCAGAGGGCCCTGCGATCCGAAAAGACCGGATCGACCGCGCGATTGCGCTGCTGATTGATCACAAGGACGCGTTCGCCAAGGCGGTCAGCGCCGATTTCGGCCACCGCAGCACCGAACAGACCCTGATGACCGATATCATGCCCTCGGTCGGCGCGCTGAAGCACGCCAAGAAGCATTTCGAAGCCTGGAGCCGCGACGAAAAGCGCACCGCAATGTTCCCGCTCGGCCTGATCGGGGCCAAGGCCAAGGTGGTCTACCAGCCCAAGGGCGTGGTCGGGGTAATCGCGCCGTGGAACTTCCCGGTCGGGATGGTGATGGTCCCAATGGCTGGGATTCTCGCCGCCGGAAACCGCGCCATGATCAAGCCGAGCGAATTTACCGAGCGGGTCGCCGAAGTCTTCGCCGAAGTGGTGCCGCAGTATTTCGCCGAAGACGAAATGGCGGTGTTCACCGGCGGGGTTGAAGTGGGCAGCGCCTTCAGCAAACTGGCCTTCGATCACATGATCTTCACCGGCGCGACCAGCGTGGGCAAGCACATCATGCGCGCTGCGGCAGACAATCTGGTGCCGGTCACGCTGGAGCTGGGCGGCAAAAGCCCGACCTTCATCGGCCGCAGTGCTGACAAGAAGAAAGCCGGTGAGCGGATCGCGATGGGCAAGATGATGAACGCCGGTCAGATCTGCCTCGCGCCGGACTATCTGCTGGTTGCCAAGGATCAGGAAGCCGACGTGATCGAAAGTGTCAAAAGCGGCGTGGCGACCATGTACCCCAGCCTGCTCGCCAACGATGATTACACCTCGGTGGTCAACGGACGGAACTATGAGCGGCTGCAGGGCTATCTCGCCGATGCCAAGGAAAAGGGCGCCGAACTGATCGAAGTGAACCCGGCGGGCGAGGATTTCTCCGCCTCCAACGGCAACAAGATGCCTTTGACGATCGTGCGCGGTGTTACCGATGACATGAAAGTAATGCAGGAGGAAATCTTTGGTCCGATCCTGCCGGTGATGACCTACGATTCGATCGATAGCGCGATCGATTACGTCAACGCCCATGACCGCCCGCTGGGGCTGTACTATTTTGGCAATGACAAGGCCGAGGAAGAACGCGTCCTTTCGCGGACCATTTCGGGCGGGGTCACGGTCAACGATGTGCTGTTCCACAATGCCATGGAAGACCTGCCGTTTGGCGGGACCGGGCCATCGGGAATGGGCAACTATCACGGCGCGGACGGCTTCAAGACATTTAGCCACGCCCGCGCGGTTTACCGCCAATCCGGGCTCGATGTGGGCAAGCTTTCGGGCTTCAAGCCGCCCTATGGCAAGGCTGCACAAAGTACGCTGGCCCGAGAGCTCAAGAAGTAGCGACGTCGTCCCCGGCTTGACCGGGGACCGCTGGCCGCCATGCTGCGAGGTCGCTTGAGGCGGCCAGCGATCCCCGCCTTCGCGGGGATGACGGTAAATATCCTCGAATTCTAAGGGCTGGCCCCCTTGCACCGAGGCTGCACCGGGACTAGGGCGCGGCTATCCGTTCAGCTAGGCGAGTCAGCCCCTTGGTAGATCTCTCGCAGTACCTTCCGATCCTGATCTTTCTGGGGATCGCCTTCGCGCTATCGGCGCTGTTCGTGTTCGCGCCGATGGGCGTTGCGCGCTTGACCGGGACGCACCAGCCGAGCGTCGACAAGAACAGCGAGTACGAATGCGGCTTTCCCGCGTTCGAGGAACCGCGCAGCCAGTTTGACGTGCGGTTCTACCTCGTCGCGATCCTGTTCATCGTGTTCGATCTGGAAGCGGCGTTCCTGTTCCCCTGGTCAGTCAGTTTCCTTGAACTGGGCTGGGCCGCATGGATCACGATGATGGTGTTCATTGCAGAACTGGTGTTTGGCCTGGTTTATGCCTGGAAGATGGGGGCTCTGGACTGGGAATGACCGACCAACTCGACGCAATCGGCCGTCCGCTGTGGAACCGGCCCGACATCACCCTGCCGGATGCGGACTTCTTCAACAGCCTCAATGCCGAGGTGAACGACAAGGGCTTCCTGGTCGTCCCGGCTGAAGAACTGTTCCAGTGGGCCCGCACCGGCTCATTGTGGTGGATGACCTTTGGCCTCGCTTGCTGCGCGGTTGAGATGATCCACGTCAACATGCCGCGCTACGATATGGAACGTTTTGGCGTCGCCCCGCGCGCGTCCCCGCGCCAGTCGGACGTGATGATCGTGGCGGGCACGCTGTGCAACAAGATGGCCCCGGCGCTGCGCAAGGTCTATGATCAGATGAGCGAGCCCAAGTACGTCATCTCGATGGGCAGCTGCGCCAATGGCGGCGGCTATTACCACTACAGCTACAGCGTAGTTCGCGGGTGTGACCGGATCGTTCCGGTCGATATTTACGTGCCCGGCTGCCCGCCGACTGCCGAAGCGCTGCTCTATGGGGTGATGCAATTGCAGCGCAAGATCCGCCGGATCGGGACGGTTGAGCGATGAGCGCGGTGCTCCATTCCGCTCCGAAATTCGCTTCGAACGAAGGCGTGATTGCTGCGCTCTCGTCGGCGTTGGGCTCTGCTGTCGTCGCAGCTAAAGAAGCGCATGGTGAAATCGCGATCACCGTCGCGCGCGGTGAGATCGAAAACGTCCTGCGGACCCTGCGCGATGATCACGAATACCAGCAGCTGATGGAAATCGCCGGGGCCGATTACCCGGATCGGGCTGAGCGGTTCGAAGTGGTTTACATGCTGCTCAGCGTGACCAAGAACCACCGCTTGCTGGTCAAGGTGCGCGCCGCCGAGGATACTCCGGTGCCGACCGTCACCATGCTGTGGCCCAATGCAGGCTGGCTGGAACGCGAAGTGTTCGACATGTACGGCGTAATCTTTGACGGCAACCCGGACCTGCGCCGGATCCTCACCGACTATGGCTTTGAAGGCCATCCGTTCCGCAAGGATTTCCCGCTGACCGGCTATGTCGAATTGCGCTATTCGATCGAGCAACAACGCGTGGTCTACGAACCAGTCAAGCTCAACCAGGATCTGCGCCAGTTCGATTTCATGAGCCCATGGGAAGGCGCGCAATACGTTTTGCCCGGGGATGAGAAGGTGAGCGGACAATGAAGCTTTTTTCCCCGCTCACCCTGAGCTTGTCGAAGGGCTATCCTTTCCTTCAGATCTCGCGCTGCGTCCATAGTGAAGGGCAGGGCTTCGACAAGCTCAGCCTGGACGGATTTGGTTTGGGAGGAGTTCAATGAGCTTCGCACTCGAACAGTCGCCCACCACCGGCGATGAGGTCATTACCAACTATACCATCAACTTCGGCCCGCAGCACCCAGCGGCGCACGGCGTGTTGCGGATGGTAATGGAGCTGGATGGCGAAATTATCGAGCGGATCGATTGCCACGTTGGCCTGCTGCATCGCGGCACCGAAAAGCTGATCGAGCACAAGACCTACCTTCAGGCGCTGCCGTACTTTGACCGGCTCGACTATTGCAGCCCTCTCGCCATGGAGCACTCCTATGTGCTGGCGATTGAAAAGCTGCTCAATCTGGAAGTGCCCTTGCGCGGGCAGTATCTGCGGGTGCTGTTTGCTGAGCTGACCCGGATCTGCAACCATATGCTCAATATGGGCAGCCACGTGATGGACGTCGGTGCGATGACGCCGAACCTGTGGTTATTCGAAATCCGCGAGGATTGCCTCAACTTCTTTGAACGCGCATCGGGCGCACGGATGCACAGCGCCTGGTTCCGCCCCGGCGGGGTCCATCAGGACGTGCCGGAAAAGCTGCTGGTCGATATCGGCGTGTGGCTGGATGATCGCCTGCCGCGGCTGTTCGATGACGCGATGAGCCTGGTGGTCGACAACCGCATCTTCAAGCAGCGTAATGTCGATATCGCCGTGGTTTCCAAGGCTGACGCGCTGGCCTGGGGCTTTTCCGGTCCGATGATCCGCGCTGCGGGCATTCCGTGGGATCTGCGCAAGAGCCAGCCTTATGACGTTTACGACCGGATGGACTTTGAAATCCCGGTCGGCACCCGCTCGGATTGCTATGACCGGTTCATGGTTCGGGTTGAGGAAGTGCGCCAGTCGGCCAAGATCATGAAGCAGTGCTTGGCCGAAATGCCGAGCGGCCCGGTCGCTTCGGATGACCGCAAGGTGGTTCCGCCCAAGCGCGCCGAAATGAAGCAGTCGATGGAATCGCTGATCCATCACTTCAAACTCTACACCGAAGGCTTCCACGTTCCGGCCGGCGAAGTCTATGTCGCGACCGAAAGCCCCAAGGGCGAATTCGGGGTCTATCTGGTTTCGGACGGCAGCAACAAACCCTACCGCTGCAAGATCCGCCCGACCGCCTTCAGCCACCTCCAAGCGATGGATTTCATGTCGCGCGGCCATATGTTGCCTGACGCCACCGCCATTCTGGGCGCGCTCGACATCGTGTTCGGGGAGTGTGATCGGTGAGTAAGTTCATTCTCGGTGCGCTGCTGCTGGCCTCTAGCGCTCCCGTCTTCGCTGAGGAGGGACCCAGTCCGGTTTATGCCTTCCTGAAGGCGGCTGACGAGGGCGATACCAACAAGATGACCGCTACGATGAGCTCCAAAAAAGGAGTATCAGCCGCCTCGCTCCTGAAGACTCTCGAAGGGTGCTATTTGAGACGGGTGTATCAGGCACCTGATAACCGCATCTTGGCTGCGTGGATGTGTTCCGAAGGGAAGGACAAATCTCGCGTGGTCATTGCTGATGTTGGCCTTGCTGATGGCGGTGTGGTTGTTTCGATACAGATGGAACAGAAAAACAATCGACCTGCGCCAGCGCGCGCGGGGTCAGCTCTTGCTGAAGGTGACAACTAATGGCCGGTCGTCACCTTGAACCCGATACCCCTGACCTCCGCGCGCGGTGGGGTAGCTTTGCCTGGACCAAAGACAACGCGGCGCAGGCCAAGGTTATCGTCGCGCGCTATCCGGCCGGCCGGCAGCGTTCGGCAGTGATGCCGCTGCTCGATCTGGCCCAGCGGCAAGTTGGCGCGGAGACAAACACCCAAGGCTGGCTGCCGATCCCGGTGATGGAATATGTCGCTGCCCAGCTCGATATGCCGGTGATCCGGGTTGTCGAGGTCGCGACGTTCTATTTCATGTACAATCTGGTCCCGGTCGGCAAATTCCATGTCCAGGTCTGCGGCACCACGCCGTGCATGCTGCGCGGGTCGGATGATATCATGACCGCCTGCAAGGCGCGCGGCATGGCCAAGGGGCACACCACCGCCGACGGGCTGTGGACGCTGACCGAGGTTGAATGCATGGGCAACTGCTCCAGCGCGCCGATGGTCCAGATCAACGACGATAACTACGAAGACCTGACCGCTGAACGCATCAATGCCGTGCTCGATGCGCTGGCCGCGGGCAAGACGCCCAAGGCCGGGACGCAGGAGCCGGGTCGGCATACTGTCGAACCTTCGGGCGGGCCGACTTCGCTGAAGGCGATGGTCAAGGCCAACACCGATTACCGGGGGGAATGGTGATGGACA
>JANMOU010000059.1:0-3643 GCA_031369495.1 Novosphingobium sp.
CGCGCGCCTGCCCCCAGTGCAATCGCACATGGCGTTGCGGGGCGATCGACCGAACCATAAGGCGTCGATGGCGTCCGCGTCCCGACCCGCGACGTCGGAGAATATTGGCCCTTGGTCAGCCCGTAAATCTCGTTGTTGAACAGCAGCACCTGGCAATCGAGATTGCGGCGGATCAGGTGCATTGTATGGTTGCCACCAATCGACAACGCATCGCCATCGCCGGTCACGATCCAGACATCGAGATCGGGATTGGCGAGCTTCACCCCTGTTGCCACCGCGGGCGCGCGACCGTGGATCGTGTGGTAGCCATAGGTTTCCATGTAATATGGAAAGCGGCTCGAACAGCCGATCCCGCTGATGAACACGGTGTTCTCCGGCCGGACGCCGAGTTCGGGCATCATCCGCTGCACCGCCTTCAGAATCGCATAATCGCCGCAGCCGGGGCACCAGCGGACCTCCTGATCGGTTTCCCAGTCCTTGAGAGTGGTTTCGTAACGGATGGGGGTCATGTCGTTCATTATGAAGCTTCCAGTGACTAAAAGTGCGAATGCACTGCACGAAATTCTTGCCCCGATTTCGTCGCTAACTGAACGAGGAGTCCTCTGGGGATCTCCTCGATTTCAGGGTTCATAGCATCGATCTGAAATCTAGCGAAAGCACCTGGCCAATCCAACTTCAGTTCGGTTAGCGAAACGGTTTGTTTGCAGCAGGGCACCTCGACATCAAGAGGACCAGGTCCCCCTTGATAATCCCCTTCTTCCATCAATTCCCAAAACCATTCGTGAAGATCGGCGGTACACTTTGAGCAATTCACGGTAACAAGGTTTTCTCCCGGATGCACAAAGGCGGGAAAATCGTGAACCAACGATTCAATTTCCTCTGATTCTGGCAGGGCATCGGCCACAATCGAAACAAGCTCTTCTATTTGTTCGTCGCTGGAAGGCGCCCAATTGGGGTCTGTGGACACAAAACTGACGTAGCTATCTGACATCAAAATGCCCCCTCAATCGCCGCTTCAATCTCGGCAATGGTGAACGGTTGCCCGCTCACTTTGTTCAGCGGCTTGGCGTCGACCAGGAACTGATCGCGCAGCACGGTCTTGAGCTGGCCCATGTTCATTTCGGGCACGAGGATATGCTCGTAACTGCGCAGAAGATCGCCCAAATTCTCTGGCATCGGCCAGATGTGACGGATGTGGATGTGGTGCACGTCGAGGCCCTTGGCGCGGGCCTTGCGGACGGCTTGGAGGATCGGGCCATAGGTGCTGCCCCAGCCGACCACCGCCAGTTTGCCGCTGGTTTCGCCGAGCGTCACTTCCTGCGGGGGAATGCTGTTGGCGATGCCGTTCACTTTGGCGTGGCGCGCGTCGGTCATCGCGTGGTGGGCTTCGGGTGAATAGTCGATATTGCCGGTCCCGGGGTTTTTTTCGATCCCGCCGATCCGGTGCATCAGCCCCGGGGTGCCGGGCTTGATCCACGGGCGGGCGCCCTTGGCATCGCGAGCATAGGGCAACAGGGTTCCATCGGGACCATTCCGGTCCGCCAGGAACGTCGCGGGGAATTCGGCATAGTCGGCCGGATCGGGGACCAGCCAAGGCTCCGCCGCGTTGGCGATATAGCCATCGCTGAGCAGGATCACCGGGGTCATATATTGGGTCGCGATCCGCACCGCCTCAATCGCGCAGTCAAACGCATCGCCGGGGCTGCGCGCGGCGATCACCGGGATCGGGGTATCGCCGTTGCGGCCATAGACCGCCTGATAGAGGTCTGACTGTTCGGTCTTGGTCGGCAGGCCGGTGGATGGCCCGCCGCGCTGCGAATTGATGATTACCAGCGGCAGTTCGGTCATCACCGCAAGGCCCATCGCCTCACCCTTCAAGGCGATGCCCGGGCCGGACGAGGAGGTAACCCCCAAGTGTCCGGCATAGCTGGCGCCGATCGCAGCGGCGATGGCGGCGATTTCATCCTCAGCCTGAAACGTGGTGACGCCAAATTCCTTGAGGCCGACCAGATAGTGCAGGATCGAGCTAGCGGGCGTAATCGGATAGCCGCCAAAGAACATCGGCAAGTGCGCCAGATTGGCCCCCGCCACCAGCCCCAGCGCGACCGCTTCGGCCCCGGTGATCGTCCGGTACAGCCCCGGCTCGCTTTCCACCGCGCCGATGTGCTGCTTGTGCAACTGCCCGCCCAGCTCGGCGGTTTCGCCATAGGCATGCCCAGCGTTCAGCGCGGCAATGTTGGCCTCGGCCAGTGTAGGGTTCTTTTTGAACTTGTTGTTGAGCCATTCGATCAAAGGCGCGCGATCACGGTCGAACATCCACAGCGCCAGACCCAGCGTCCACATGTTTTTGCAGCGCAGCGCGTCCTTGTTGCCAAGCCCGAATGGTTTGACCGCCTCAACCGTCAACGCGCTGATATCAAAGGCCAGCACCTGCCATTTGGCCAGGCTGCCGTCCTCGATCGGGCTGACTTCGTACTTCGCCTTGTCGAGGTTGCGCTTGGTGAACTCACCCGTGTCAGCAATGATCAGCCCGCCGGGCTTGAGCGCGCCGACATTGGTTTTCAGCGCCGCCGGGTTCATCGCCACCAGCACGTCCGGGGCATCGCCGGCGGTATCAATTGCGGTCGAGCCGAAGTTGATCTGGAACGCCGAGACGCCAAACAACGTGCCCTGCGGCGCGCGGATTTCCGCCGGAAAATCGGGGAAAGTCGCGAAGTCATTGCCCGCCAAAGCGCTCGACAGGGTGAATTGCCCGCCGGTCAGCTGCATCCCATCGCCAGAATCGCCTGCAAATCGGACGACAACGGCTTCGGGGCTGTTCTTGGTGGTTGTTTCGGGATCGGCGAATTGCGTTGCCATGCTTATTCCTTGTCAGGCGGACGAGCGCCATCTTGCGGATGCGCCCTAGTCCCCTCCCTGTCTGCCGTGCAATCAAGAAAAACTGTCATGCCGGCAATTCGACAAGAGGACTGCGAAGGCGGCTAGTCAAGTGGCATTTGGCAATTTAACCTGACGATTAAACCAGAGTGACGAGAGGATTCCCCAATGAGCGATTCCAAGACCCTGATCCGTGAAGACGTGGCGGGCTTCCTCGCGCTGGTCAACAGCCTGCCCCCGCCCGAGGCGCTGATCGCCGAAGAGCAGCGCGCCGGCTACCTCGCGATGAAGGCGATGACCGAAGCTGATCCGCGCCCGATGGCGGTGATCAAGGACCTGACCTGCCCCGGCCCCGCGGGTGAGATTCCGGTGCGGTTCTACGATGTGCGCGAAAGCCGCGATCCCTCGCCGGTGGTGCTGTTTTTCCACGGCGGCGGGTTTGTGATCGGCGATCTTGATAGCCACCATGCGCTCTGCACCGAAATCGCGGCTGGGCTCGATCTGCCGGTGATCGCGGTGCACTACCGGCTCGCGCCCGAACATGTGTTCCCGGCGGCTCCGGATGATTGCGAGGCAGCATCGCGCTGGGTGGCTGGCAGCCCCGAGGTGCTGGGCCGCACGATCACCGGGCTGATCCCAATGGGCGATTCGGCGGGCGGCAATCTGGCCATCGTGGTGACACAGGCGCTGGCGGAAACGCCCGCAGCCGTACCCGTGGTGGTGCAAGTTCCAATCTATCCGCTGAGTGACGACAAGCCCGATCACC
>JANMOU010000011.1:0-16822 GCA_031369495.1 Novosphingobium sp.
TGGCGGCCACTTTTGACAGACCCAGATGACAATGCGCAGGCCTCAATCGCGGAGGTTCTCTGCCGGGCGAAAATGTGCGCCCAGAAGCGAGCGCTGTAAAGACCCTTAACGGCCCCTTGCCAGAATCGAACAAATCTGGAACAGCCCGGCGCCATGTCGCTTACCCACATCACCGTGCGCGGCGCGCGCGAGCACAACCTCAAGGGCTTTGACGTCTCGCTGCCGCGGGACCAGCTGATCGTGATCACCGGCCTGTCGGGCAGCGGGAAAAGCAGCCTGGCGTTCGATACGATCTATGCCGAAGGGCAGCGACGCTATGTTGAATCGCTCTCGGCCTATGCCCGCCAGTTTCTGGAGATGATGCAAAAGCCCGATGTTGAGCATATCGACGGACTGAGCCCGGCGATCAGCATCGAGCAGAAGACCACCAGCCGCAACCCGCGCTCGACAGTCGCCACGGTGACCGAAATCTATGACTATATGCGGCTGCTGTGGGCCCGCATCGGCGTGCCTTATAGCCCCGCCACCGGCTTGCCGATTGCGGCGCAGACAGTCAGCCAGATGGTCGACCGGGTAATGGCCCTGCCCGAGGGGACGCGCGCCTATCTGCTCGCCCCGGTGGTGCGCGGGCGCAAGGGCGAATACCGCCGCGAGCTGGCCGAGTGGCAGAAGGCCGGGTTCACCCGGGTGCGGATCGACGGGGAGTTCTATCCAATCGAAGAGGCCCCCGCGCTCGACAAAAAGTACAAGCACGACCTTGAGGTTGTGGTGGACCGGATCGCGGTGCGAGAAGGGATTGAGACGCGGCTGGCGGACTCGTTTGAGCAAGCGCTGAAGCTGGCCGATGGGCTGGTTTATCTCGATCTGGCCGATGGCGACGTGCCGGGGCGTGAGGCGGAGGATGCCGGCGGGGCGATGAAAGGCACCGGCCTGCCCGCCAACCGCATCGTCTTCTCCGAAAAGTTCGCCTGCCCGGTCTCCGGCTTCACCATCGAAAGCCTGGAGCCCCGCCTGTTCAGCTTCAACGCGCCGATGGGCGCTTGCCCGGCCTGCGATGGCTTGGGCGAAAAGCTGTTGTTCGATCCGCAGCTGGTGGTGCCGAACGAGGGGCTGAGCCTCAAGCAAGGCGCGGTTGTGCCGTGGGCCAAAAGCAACCCGCCGAGCCCGTACTATATGCAGGTGCTGTCCAGCCTGGCCGCGCAGTTCGGGTTCAGTCTGGAAACGCCGTGGCAGGAGCTGCCGGTGGAAGTGCGGATCGTGATCCTGCACGGCACCGCCGGGGCGCCGGTCGCGCTGACGTTTACGGACGGCAAAAAGAGCTACACCGTCAACAAGGCGTTTGAGGGCGTGATCGGCAATCTCAACCGGCGTTTGTTGCAAACCGAAAGCGCCTGGATGCGCGAAGAGCTGGGCAAGTTCCAGACCGCGCAGCCGTGCGAAACCTGCGAGGGCAAGCGGCTCAAGCCTGAGGCACTGGCGGTAAAGGTCGCGGCTGAGGATATCTCGACCATCACCATGCTGTCGGTCGCGGCGGCGGTCGAATGGTTCGGCACGCTGAACGACCAGCTGACCAATCAGCAGCAGCAAATTGCTAAGGCGATTTTGAAGGAGATCAACGAACGGCTTGGTTTCCTTAACAATGTCGGGCTCGATTACCTCAACCTCAACCGCACTTCAGGTACGCTGTCCGGCGGCGAAAGTCAGCGGATCCGGCTGGCCAGCCAGATCGGCTCGGGCCTGTCGGGCGTGCTCTATGTCCTCGATGAACCGAGCATCGGGCTGCACCAGCGTGACAATGACCGGCTGCTCGAAACGCTGCGGCGGCTGCGCGATCTGGGCAATACGGTGATCGTGGTCGAACACGATGAGGACGCGATCCGCAGCGCCGATCACATTGTCGATCTGGGGCCGGGCGCAGGCGTGCATGGCGGCGAGATCGTCGCGCAGGGCACGCTCAAGGACATCCTCAAAAGCAAGGCCAGCCTGACCGGGCAATACCTGTCCGGCGCGCGGCGGATCGAAGTTCCGAAGAAACGCCGCAAAGGCAACGGCCACAAGATCACCGTCCACGGTGCGCGGGCCAACAACCTGAGAGACGTCACGGTCAGCCTGCCGCTCGGCACCTTCACCTGCGTCACCGGGCTATCGGGCAGCGGCAAAAGCAGCCTGGTGATCGACACGTTGCAGGCCGGGGCCGCCCGCACGCTCAACGGCGCGCGGGTGATCGCGGGCGCGCATGACAAGATCACCGGTCTGGAATTCTGTGACAAGGTGATCGAGATCGACCAGAGCCCGATCGGCCGCACCCCGCGCTCCAACCCCGCGACCTATACCGGCGCCTTCACCCAGATCCGCGATTGGTTCGCCGGCCTGCCCGAAAGCGCCGCGCGCGGGTACAAGCCGGGGCGGTTCAGCTTCAACGTCAAGGGCGGGCGCTGCGAAACTTGCCAGGGCGACGGCCTGATCAAGATCGAAATGCACTTCCTCCCCGATGTCTATGTGACCTGCGAGGAATGCCACGGCAAACGCTACAACCGCGAAACGCTCGAAGTGAAGTTCAAGGGCCACTCGATCGCCGATGTGCTCGACATGACGATCGAGGACGCCGAGGAATTCTTCAAGGCCGTCCCCCCGATCCGCGACAAGATGCATATGCTGAATGAGGTTGGGCTGGGCTACGTCAAGGTCGGCCAGCAGGCCACCACGCTATCGGGCGGGGAGGCGCAGCGGGTTAAACTGGCCAAGGAACTGAGCCGGCGCAGCACCGGCCAGACGCTGTACATTCTGGATGAGCCGACTACCGGGCTGCACTTTGAAGATGTCCGCAAACTGCTCGAAGTGCTGCAGCGGCTGGTCGATCAGGGCAATTCGGTGGTGGTGATCGAACACAATCTGGATGTGATCAAGGTGGCCGACTGGATCGTCGATCTAGGCCCCGAAGGCGGCGTGCGCGGGGGCGAGATCGTGGCGGAAGGCACGCCGGAGCAAGTCGCGGCGAATGCCAAGAGCTTCACCGGCGGCTATCTGAAAGAACTGCTGGCGCGCTAAATCCTCCCCCGCTGGGGGAGGTGGCAGGATCCGCGCATCCTGAGCCTGCCGAAGGAAGGCTGGCGGAGGGGGCACCCGCCCCGCCAGGCAACCAGTGGGGAGAGGCGGACCTCCCCCCACGGCAGGCTTACTGCGCTTTGGGCGCGACGGTTTCGGTCACGGTCGGGCCGGGAACAACCACAACTTCGGTCGAAGTTGGCCCTGGAACCGGAACGCCGACCACTTCGGTCGAGGTCGGGCCGGGGACTGGAACCCCGACCACTTCGGTCGCGGTGGCTTCAACGGTCGGATTGGTGGTTTCCTGCTTGCACCCGGCAGCCGCGAGCAGCGAGCAGGCCAAAGCAGCGATCATGGCAGTTTTACGCATATCAGTCCCCTAATGGACGGCACAGAATGGGCCGTATGGAGAAATGCGGCTGGGGGGGATTTGTTCCCGAGGGGGGTTGGAGGCGCCCAACGCAGATCCTCCCCGAATCGGGGAGGGGGACCACCCGCTTGGGTGGTGGAGGGGCACGCGCCGCCTTACCCAACCCATCGGGACACCCCCACCGCACCCCGCAAACGGAGCGCCTAAGCGGCCAAGCTCAAGCTAGAAGGGGTTCACGCAGAGACCGCAGACGAAAAGTGAGAAGTGGAGGAAGGATGGCTGAGTCTGGGGGCTATTGCACCTGTCACCGTAACTCCGCTAACGCTCGAAGCTATACCGGTGGGTATTTGAAAGACCTGCTTGAACGGGGGCGGAAGGCTGCGGAGTAGTGCCGATGATCGCGACGACCAAAAAGCTTCGCCCAGAAGCTTGGGCGAGAGCCTACATTGACGGACTGTTCATATTCGGATCGCTGTCTGGATCCACTCATCATTTTGAATTTGATGGTAAAAGAGCTTCAGTCAGTATTCCCAAGATAGGGTTCGAAGAAGACGGCCGGCCATTGAATGAAGAATTGGCTTCTTTTCGGGCTGGAAGGACAGACGATTTGCGACCGGAGATATCCGAGTACGAATTGGGCTGGGTTGAAGTAACGATTCAATGTAGCAACGAGCTGCTCATTCCGACTTCCATGCTCAAAGTGAGTCCGAAGCGCCCCGAGCTTGCTGGCCCAAAGCTAAATGAAATTCTCGACAAACTCGTTTTGGACTATCAAGTCCAGCTTGCGAGTGTGTTAGAATATTGGTCTGAGACAGTTCGCTGGGTGACAGATTCGAGTTCGATTGGAATGGAGGACCGGTTTCTAGACAAAGATTTCAGCCCAAATCTTCAATTGATGTGCTTACGAGATCCTATTGATGGTCATCGGTTTTGGTTGCCGACAACACGTCTCACATTTGGTCGGATTTCATCTCTGGGTGTTGAGGATTGGGGTAGAATCCAGTTAGCGCTTTCCCAAAAAAAGCAATCCCCAATATGGTTCAACTACCTCCACGACGCGGTTCACCGAATGAGTCGATTGGATTATTCCGGTGCGATCATTTCTGCGGCAATCGCCTGCGAAACGATCATGCGAGATTGTTTTTATGTTCATTCAAATATGATTGAAGATCAAACAGTACGTGACATAATAGACCGGATTTCAATTTCCTCAATTTTAAGAAAGTGGAAAAGCGTAACGGGAATATCAAACATTAGTTGTGATCACAGCATGATTGAGGCGCTATTTTCTGCTCGAAATCGGCAGATGCATAGGGGAGGTCGTGGGTTAGTTTTGGATGCTGATGGTGCATCAAAGCTGATTAATTCTGCTAAAAAGTTTGTTCGAACAGGCGATGAGTGGTACTTTAACTCAACCGGGACTGATAACCCAAGGTTGCGGGCGTCGTAGCCCAACCTGAAGTCCGGGGACCCAATACGAATTGACACGCCCTTTGGATTACGGTGACACTTTACTTAACTCCCAAACTCCGTGACCGCACCGCCGGACGGGGACACGCAATAGCATGTCCCCTACCCCCCATTTTCCTACATCCCCCAAATCCCTTATCCTGATCGGCTGTCTCGCTTGATCAGGAGTTTGTGCCATGGAAATTGCGCCTAACGGGGTGTTTAGTGTTGTGCCGCCGGTTGGGGGTGAGGGTGATGCGCTAGGGTCGGAGATGGGGCGGGTGCCCCTCCACCATCCTTTGGGTGGTCCCGCTAGCGCAGAGCGCCCTCTTCGAGTCCCCCGGGACGGGGAGGAATTAGAGCCGATCCTCACGCTTCCGCAACTCGCCCCCAGACGCCACCGCGATGATGGGTGGACTGTGCAGCGGCAGCGGGATTTTCTGGAGAATCTGGCTTCTTGCGGGTCGGTTTCGGCGGCGGCGCGCTCGGTCGGGATGAGCCGCGAGTCGGCTTATGCGTTGCGGCGGCGGGCGGGGGGGCGGGGGTTCTCTCAGGCTTGGGATGCGGCGCGGTTGCTGGCGGCGGAGCATCTGGTGGATCTGGCCTGGGACCGGGCCAGCCAGGGCGTGCTGCGCCCGGTCTATTACCATGGCGAGCTGATGGGTGAGGTGCGGCACTATGACAACCGGCTACTTCTGGGCCTGATCGCGCAGAACCGCGGCATTCTGGAGGCGCAGGGGCTGGTCACCGCGCCCGCGGTGCTGGCGGTGGTGGCGGGGGACTGGGAGGCGGCGCTGGACCGGGCCGAACGGGGCGAAGCGCTGGAAGAAGTGGGTGTGGCGCTGGAACCGGTTAGCGCAGCGCAGCCGGAAGCGACTGCCGCCACTGCCTGCGCCGATGAACCCTATGGCCCGCCGCTGACCGGAGCCTGCGAACGCGATGGTTCGGCGCTGAGCGAGGCGCAGGTGCTGTCGGTCGGTTTCTATGAACACTGGTGGGACGCGGACGGCGAGCGCTGGCTGACCAACTGGCCGCTGCCCGAAAGTGCGCCGGGCGCTGGGCAGATTGAGCAGGCCTGGGCGGGCGAGGAGGTGTGGGTGGATGACGATGGCGCGGTGCTGGGTCCCTATGACGAGGATGCGCCGGCGCCGATGCTGCTGGGCCGGGCGATCGACCGTTATTACGCCCGCACGCTGAGCGCGGCCGAGCGCGCCGGGCTGGAAAGCGCCGAGGCCCGGGCCGAGGACCATGCGGCGGCGCGGCTGCAGCTCTACCGCCGCAGCGCCTTTGGCCTGGCCACGCCGGCCGAACGCGCGGCGATCGCGGCGGGGAATGACGGGGAGGTCTGGGGCAGCGGGGCCGGGTGAGCGGGTGCGGCTTTTTGGCTTCCTTAGACCCTGTCAGGTTTGTGAATTTAGGAGGGAAGAAGGTTGGTTCACACGAAGACACGAAGGGCACGAAGAGGGCGTGGTTGCGGCGAAGCCGTTCCGTTTTGCCGAGGATCGATCTGGCGTAAGTTGGAGGAACATCACAGGCCTGCGGCGCAGGGCGACACCTTCGTGTCCTTCGTGTCTTCGTGTGCCAAAACACTTCGTCCTTCCCAGCGGCCCAGAGCACGACAGCGGCTCGATTTCTGGCACTGGCAATTGTCCTCACAGCGGCCTAGCATTGCACGCGTTCCGGCATAGGTCTGGCTTGTGCCGACAAACCGAAAGGAACACGCCATGAAGCGTTGGAGCAAAGGGTTGGGCGGTCTGGCTGCCCTGGGCGCGGCATTGGCCGCGGGGCCGGTGTTGGCGCAAGCGGCAGTGCTGTCAGCCCAACTGACCGCCGCAGGCACGCCCGGCGGATCGGCGACATTCCGGGTAGAGGCCGACGCGGCGCTGGGGGACTTTTGCTATGTCCTGGTCACTAAGGGGCTGGGCAAGGTCAAGGACGCGGTGATCGTTGCAGCCGATGCGGCGGGTGATGCCAAGCCGCTGGTGACGCTGGAATTGACCGGCGATGACACCGATATGTGCATGGCGGTGGAGCCCAAGGTGCTGGAGCCGATCGTGGCCGAGCCGGGCAAATATGTCGTCGTGGTGCGCAGTGTCGCAGCGCCGCAAGGAGCGGTGCGGGGGGTGCTGGGTAAGCCTTGATGCAGGGGTTCAAGGAGAAGGAAGAGGGTTTCACACGAAGACACGAAGGACACGAAGAGGTTTTTATTGCGGCGGAGCCGCTTGCCTCTGATGGGCTGCGGTTTGTCGCGGCCTTGAAGAAGGACAATAAAGCCTGCGGCGCATCAGGGCATCTTCGTGCTCTTCGTGTCTTCGTGTGGACCAGATTTCTGCTTCTCTGCGCCGTCGCACGAACCCTTAGTTGGCGCAGGGCTCAGGCCGGTCAGCGTCGGGTGCTGTCACGGACCAGTAGCTGGACCGGGACGCGGCGTTGTTCGTGGAGGTCGCCCGCTACGCTGGCCAGCAGTTTGTCGACCAGCATCGCCCCGGCGGCGGCGAAATCGGGCTGGACGGTGCTGAGCGGGGGCATAGCGTGGGCGCTGGCGCGGATCCCGTCGAAGCCGATCAGGGCCATGTCGTGGGGCACGCGGGTTCCGGCCTCGCTCAGTTCGCGCAGGGCGCCGAGTGCGATCTCGTCACAGACCGCGAAAATGCCGTCGCACGGCTGGCCGCTGTTGAGCACGGCGCGGGCGGCGCGGCGGCCTTGTTCTTCGCGGGGCAGATCGGGTTCGATCTCGACCAGCCGGGAGGCGAGGTTCGCGGCCGACATCGCCTCGGCATAGCCGTCGTAGCGCTCCGAAAACTGGCGCTGGAGCGAGCCGAGCGAGCCGATGCAGGCGATGGCCCGGCAGCCGCGCTCGATCAGGTGGGCGGTGGCGATCCGGGCGCCTTCGTGGTTGTCGCTGCGGATCCATTCGAGCTCGTCATAGGGGGAGCCCCAGCAGACCCAGTGCATGCCGGCCCCGCCTTCTCTAGGACGCCCGAGTTCGCGGTAATAGTCCCACGCCGCTTCGTTCTGGGTGGTGCCGATCACGATCAGGCCATCGGCCTTGCGCTGTTCCTCGTACCGGCCCGAAAGGTTGGCGGGGCTGTCCTGAAAGCTGACCAGCGTCTCGTACCCGCGCGCCGATGCCGCGGCGCAGATCGTGCCGAGCAGGGCATAGGTGAACGGGTTGAGGTCCTTGCGGTCCTCATCCGGGCGGCAGATCACCACCACCGCCAGCGTCCCGGTCTTGCCGGTGCGCAGGCGGGCGGCGTTGTTGTCGACGTAGTAGTTAAGTTTGCGCGCGGCTTCGGACACCCGCAGCCGGGTCGCCTCGCTGACCACCGGATCGCCCGCCAACGCGCGGCTGACGGTCGATTGGCTGACCCCGGCTTCGGCGGCAACGTCGAACGAGGTGACCCGGAACAGGCGCGGCTTCGGCTTGTCCATCACATTGCCGAGATGCCGCCGTCGAGCTTGAGCTCGGCCCCGGTCATGAAGCGGCTTTCATCGCTGGCGAGGTAGAGCACGCCGTTGGCGATGTCATCGGGCACACCGACCCGGCCCAGCGGGATCTGGCGGGCCAGCTTGCCCATGATCACGTCCTTGGGCTTGCCGGTGGACACGACCATGCCATCGAGGATTGGAGTGTCGATAAAGGTTGGGTGGACCGAGTTGCTGCGGATGTCCCAACCCATCTTGGCGCAGTACAGCGCGACCGATTTGGACAGCATCCACACCGCCGCCTTGCTGGCGTTGTAGCCCGGCATGGTGTCGCTGGCGATCAGGCCGGCGATCGAGGAAATGTTAATGATCGAGCCGGGCTGGTTGTCCTTCAGCAAAGGGATCGCCTTCTGGCAGCCGAGGAAGACCGAATCGACGTTGACCGCAAAGCCGCGCTGCCAATCGGCCAGGGTGCAGTTCTCAATATTGCCGCGCACCCCGATCCCGGCGTTGTTGACCAGCACCGAAAGCCCGCCCATCCGCGCCTGTGCGACTTCCATCGCGGCGATCCAGTCGGCCTCGCTGGTGACGTCAAGCTTGACCGCAAAGGCAGTGCCTTCGCCGAGTTCGGCGTTGATCGCGGCGGCTTGCTCGGCAGCGCCTTCAGCGTTGATATCGGCCAGCAGGACCTTGGCGCCTTCGCGGGCCAGCATCATCGCCTGGGCCGCACCCAAACCCTGCGCCGCGCCAGTAATCAGCGCCTTCTTGCCTTGTACCCGTCCAGCCATCGCTATCGTCCTCCCGTTAGGCCGGGACCGAGCAGCATCAGCAGCCTTACGTCAATCCCCAATCCGCGCGCCCGGGCGGTTTCGATGAACTGCGGCAGCGCCGAGAGGGCCACGCGGTGTACCGTGATGTCCTCGCCATCGGTCCCGCCGCCGGGGCCAATCTGGCTGAGGCCATGGGCGCGCAGCAGAGTGAAACTCTCGCTGACCATGCCGGGGGAGGAATAGAACTCGCCCAGCAGCTCCATCCGCGCGGCGGTGTAGCCGGTCTCTTCCTCGAGCTCGCGCACAGCGGCAGTGGCGGCGTCTTCGTCCGGGGTGCTGTCATCATCGCCAACTAGCCCGGCGGGAAGTTCGAGGCATAACTTACCGAGCGGCACGCGAAACTGTTCGACCAGCAGGACGTGATCGGCCTCGTCAATCGCAAGGATTACCGCCGCCTTGATCCCGCGGCTGCGCGAAACGTACTCCCACTTGCCTTTGACCTTGGCGGTGACGAACTTGCCCGCCCAGACGATCTGTTCAGCGTCTTCGCTCATGGCTAAAGCTCGATCAGCCGGTCGGGCAGCTCGTTCTTGTCGTCTTCGGCGCGGGGGAAGTGCTGGGCCAGCACGGCGCCGACCTGCTCGACCGCAGCAACCATTCCGGCGCCGGGGCGTCCGGCGCGGATCTCGGCGATGAGCGCGGCCATCGCCTCACCCCAGATCTCGGGGGCCACCTTGTCGGCAATCGCGGCGTCGGCGACGATCTCGGCGCGGTGTTCGGCCAAGCTGAGGTAAATCAGGATCCCGGTGCGGCCGTGGGTCCGGCGCTCGGCCCCGACCTTGAAGTAGCGCACCGCCCGGTCGCGGACGCGCGCATGTTTGAGCGGGCCAGGGACCAGCGCGAGCCGCAGCGGCTTCCACAGTTGCAGCAGCCACATCGCCAGGAACTTGGCGGTCGCCGCAGTGAGCGCAAGGAGCAGCAGGTGGCGCGCCGACCATTCGCTGGCCCAGTTGCCCAGCAGCCGGTCGATCAGGCTCAGATAGAAGTCCGGAAACAGCGCCAGCACAGCCAGCGCGGCAAAGCCGGCCAAAGCCGACCACAATAGCGCGACATCGTGGAACGAATTGCTCTCGCCAGAGATGATCGTCACGATCTCCCCCGCGCTCTGCCCTTCGGCCGCTGCGACAGCTGCTGAGACAGCCAGGTGATCGGCTTCACTGAGGTGAATGGGGGGATGGATCATGCGCGCCTCCTACCAGCTGCCCGAAGCGCCGCCGCCGCCGAAGCTGCCGCCTCCGCCGCTCCAACCGCCACCGCCGCCGCCGCCACCGCCGCCCCAGCCGCCTCCGCCTGAACCGCCACTACGGGCGGCTGCGCTCAGCACTTCCCAGACAATCACAGAGCCAATTCCGCTGCCCCGGCGATAGCGCTTGCCGCCGCTCAGCCGCCGCATCATCGGCAAGACGAAGAACAGGAAGAAGATGATCAGCCAGATGAAAAATTCTGGTCGAATATTGTCTGAGGCTGACCGGGTATTGGCGTCGGCCTTGGCCGCGATCTGCTGTGCCTGATCGGCCGGCAGGGTCAGCTGCTGGACGATCGCGTCGGTCCCCGCCTCAATCCCGCCGGGCATATCACCGGCCTTGAATTTGGGCACGATCTGGCGGCTTATGATCAGCGAGGAAAGGCCATCAGTCAGCACTGGTTCGAGGCCGTAGCCAACCTCGATCCGCATCTTGCGTTCCTTGGGTGCCACGATCAGGATTGCGCCATCGTTGCGGACCTTGTCGCCCAGTCCCCAGTGGCGGCCGAGCCGGTAGCCATAGTCCGAGATCTCGTAGCCTTCGAGGCTGGCCAGCGTGACTACGGTCACCTGACGTTGCGACTGGGCTTTCAGTGCGGTCAGCTTTTGGGTCAACCGCGCTTCGGATTCAGGCGGCAGGATGTTCGCCGCATCGACCACCGGGCCGGTGAGCGCAGGAAAGTTCTGCGCCTGCGCGGCGTTTGGCAGCAACAGGGTGGCGATCAGCAGAGTTACGATCTGGCGCAACACGGCCATGGCGATCAGTCCTTCCCGATGGTTGGGTGGGCGCGCAGCACAGCAGCAAGGGCATCGGCGCCTGCCACTGCTGCTGCTTCGATCTTGCCAGCACGGAAATGCGGCATCATCTCGGTTTCGATAATGCGCTTGGCCTCGGCGTCGCTTATCACGCTCGTCAAACCCTTGCCGACCTCGATCCGTACTTGCTTTTGGTTGGGGGCGATCAGCAGCAACACGCCGTCGTTGCGATCAACATCACCGATCCCCCACTGATTGGCGATCCGCAGGGAATAATTCTCGATGCTCGCCCCGCCCAGATCCGGCACTGTCATCACCACAACCTGCGGGCCAGATGTGACGTTGAGCTCGCTCAGTCGGGCGTTGAGGTCGATCACCCCTTGCTCGGTAAAGACCCGCGCGCCATCGATCACATAGGTTGCGCGCGGTTCAATTGCGGCGGCGGCGATCTTGATCTTGGTGGCAACAGGCTGCACCGGCATCGCCTGCTGCGTTTCCACGTCAGCCGAGCTGAAGGTCAAGGCCCCCAGATCGGGCAGCTTGCCGCCAAACAACGCATAGTAGCCACCGCCCAGCGTCAGCAGGACGGCGGCCGCAATCGCGATCACCCGGCCGGCACCGGGGTCATTGTTGATCGGGTTCTGCCCGGGACGGCCGAGCATTGGCTCGCCCCCTCTCAGAGCTTTCCTTCAAGGCTGGGGGCCTTTTCAGCGCCCGGTGTGCTGGCTTGATAGGGGACCATCGGCTGCGCGCCGTGGATCACTTTGGCGCCGATGATGTCGGGGAAGGTGCGGATCGTGGTGTTATAGACCCGCACGGCCTCGTTATAGTCGCGAATCGAGATGCGGATGCGGTTTTCCGACCCTTCGAGCTGGCTTTGCAGCATCTGATAGTTCTCGATCGACTTGAGGTTGGGATAGGCCTCAACATTGGCGAGCAGGCGGCCAAAACCACCGATCGTGCCCGAAAACTGGTTCTGGGCATCCTGGAACGCCTTCATCTTAGCTGGGTCGTTCAGATCATCGGCGCTCAGCTGGATGCTTGTCGCTTTGGCGCGGGCTTCCATCACTTCGGTGAGAATGCCTTTTTCCTGATCGGCCGCGCCTTTGGCCACAGCGGCAAGGTTGGGGATCAGGTTGGCGCGTTCCTGAAACGCAGCCTGGACATCGGCCCATTTGGCTTTCGCCGCTTCTTGAGCGGTAGGAACCGAATTGATCCCGCAGCCCGCGACAGACGCGGCGGCAACGGAAACCAGCGCAAATCGGCCGAAAGTGCCAAAGCGGTCAAACGAAGCGGGCATGGGCAAGAATCCTTCCTGTCACCCGCCAGTTGCGGGCGAGCACAATGTAGGTTGGTGTCCAGCCAGTTCAAGCGAAACCGGACAATTCACGGTTGTCGTCCGATCAACGTCATGGCAAGCCGGAACAATCAATAATAATGAAGAGGGGACAAAACATGATCAGTGAATTCAAGGCGTTCATCGCGCGCGGCAGTGTGCTCGATCTCGCGGTTGGTGTGATTATCGGTGCGGCTTTCGGCAAGATCGTATCTTCGCTGACCGACGATGTGCTCATGCCCGTCATCGCTGCGATCGTCGGCGATACCGACTTCAGCGCCAAATACACGGTGCTCAGCGGTGCTGCGCCCGAAGGCGCAACGTTGGCCGCTGCCAAAGCCGCCGGGGCCAATGTACTGGCCTGGGGCAGCTTCATCACCGCAGTGATCAACTTCCTGATTCTGGCCTTTGTGATCTTCCTGATCGTGCGCCAGGCGAACAAGGCAATGCCGCCACCGGCCGCAGCACCAGCCGGCCCCAGCGAAGTTGATCTGCTGACGGAAATCCGGGATTCGCTTAAGAAGTAGCCGATTTTGCGACGAAAATGATGGGGCGGGGGCTGCACGGTGGCCTCCGCCCTTTTCATTTACCCAATTCGGCCTATATTGGCTTTTGCCGGGTTCGCCCGGCTATGGCGATAAATTGTTGCGTGCAATAGGCACAGCGGACCCGGGGGCGGTACCCGGCGGCTCCACCATCACCACTCTGCTTCGGGCAGAGGCCCTGTTGTCGCAGGGGTGCTGATGGGGCCGAACTAGGATCGACGTGTGTTGAAAAACGCAGTTTTCGCCCGGGCTGAGTAACCCGTCAAAGGCTTAAAACACACAAGTGCCAACGACAACGAAGCACTCGCTCTCGCGGCGTAATGTGACGGCCTAACGGCCTGAATTTACAATGCTAAAGCGCGGTTGGACCGACCGGGCAACAGAACGGATTCCGGGGGCCCGGGGCGGGCCTAGCAACAGAACCGCCCCACCTTCATTTGCCTTTTTCTAGCGCCGGTTGTGCGTCGCCGGTTCCGAGCCGCGCGCGAGGTCTTTCTCGGCCATCGTCGCGTCGGTCTGCTGCGGCCGCTTGATCTTGCCGCGAACCTCGTCCTGCTGGGCTTCGGGGCGCTTGGCGTCGGGCTGGCGGCCGTCACGATCAGTCATGGGAAAGGCTCCTTCGCCTGCCCAACGCTTGGTGTCGCGACAAGTGCCCGGCCTCAACCGGCGATGCGGGTCGTCCAATCGGCAAAAGCCAGCCAGCCTGGAGTTGCCGCCAGCGGTGCACGCAGAATCGCACCGCCGACCAGTACCGTCAGCCCGATCACCCACGCCGGATGCGGCTTGCCCCGCGTTCGCCAGTCGTGAATCATCCCTGCGCCGATGACGATCGCGCAAACGATGAACAGCGATATCAACGAGGCATTGACCGGATTCGGCGGGAATTGGCCCGGGCGGGTTCCGGGGGTGTAGCCCCGGCGGTAGAGAAACACGAACCGGGCGATTGCCGGCATCAGCGCCACGGTGGTCGCGACGAAGATGAAGCGCTTATGCCATTCGGGCCGGCGGATATTGGCCATCGCTGCGACGACGAAGGCGAAGAACATGCTCACGCTGAAGAAGGGGACGATCAGGAACATCCGCGCGTCGTCGCCGTAGCCGCTGGCCAACCGATCGGACAGTCCCACGATCGCGGTCAGATAGCCGGCCACGAGCATCGCCGTTGCGAGCGAAATTCCAGCGAGGCCCCAGGCGCGGTGATGGTCGAGGCGGCCTTGCGCGATCCGCCAGTTCTGCCCGACCAGCAGCACCAGCCAGCCGGTGAACACCAGCCCGTGGATGTGCATCAGCGCCGTGCCGCCGAAATTTCCCAGCGCGACCTGCAGCCAATAGGTCGCGAAGAACCCGCCGACCCCGATCGCCAGGCAGGCCAGCGACAGCCACAGATAGAAGCGGGTGCGGGCCACGGGCCGGGCGCGGGGAGTAGGAGCGGGTTGGGCAAGCGTTGCCATCGGGTTCCTCCGTGTTCGGCGACCCGCCGACCGATTGGCCTGGCGCGCTAGGTTTGCGCTCTTCTGGTCAGCTTGGCAATCGGGCGGGTGGTTCGGGCTAGGCAACTAGTGCGGCGCGTGAAACAGTGGCGTCGATCGTCACTCGGAACCACGCCCATGCCGGAATTCGACCGCCCCCAGCTCGACCGTATCGTCGCAGCCATCGCCGCCGAGATGAACGCCGCGCCCGATCGCGGCAAGGTGGCCGACTACATCCCGCCGCTGGCTTGTGTCCCGGCGAGCAAGTTCGGGATCGCCGTAGTTATGGCCGACGGCACCTGCCACCTGGGCGGCGACGCCGACGAGCCGTTCTCGATCCAGTCGATCTCCAAGGTCTTCGCGCTGACCCTCGCGCTGGGCGAGCTCGGCGACGAACTGTGGCGCCGCGTCGGGCGCGAGCCTTCGGGCAGCGCGTTCAATTCGATCGTCCAGCTCGAGAGCGAGTCAGGCATCCCCCGCAACCCGTTCATCAACGCGGGTGCGATCGTCGTTGCCGACGTTCTGCTGGGCCGCTATCCTCCCGGCGAGGTGATCGGCAACCTGCTGCGCTTCGTCCGCACATTGGCCGGCGACGAGAGCATCGCGATCGACGAGGCGGTCGCCCAGGCCGAGCACCAGACCGGATTCCGCAACTTCGCGCTGGCCTATTACATGCGCGCGTTCGGCAACATCCGCCACGCGGTGGACGACACCTTGAGCGTCTATTTCCACCAGTGCGCGCTGGTGCTGTCGTGCCGCCAACTGGCGATGGCGGGGCGCTACCTCGCCAACGACGGGCGCAACCCCTCGACCGGGCAAAGCGTGGTCTCGGCGCAGCGCGCGCGGCGGATCAACGCGCTGATGATGAGTTGCGGGCACTACGACAACTCGGGCGAATTTGCCTTCCGCACCGGTCTGCCGGGCAAGTCGGGTGTGGGCGGGGGAATCCTCGCGGTGGCGCCGGGGATCGCCTCGATCGCGGTGTGGTCGCCGGGGCTCAACGAGAAGGGCAACTCGCAGCTCGGCTCGCTCGCGCTGGAACGGCTGACCCACGCCACCGGGTGGTCGGTGTTCGAGCCGCGGGTGGACAACTACGTCTGATGCTCAGGTAAACCGCGTCAGCCAGTCGGCAAAGCCGAGCCAGGCGGTGGTGGTGCTGAGCGGGGCGCGCACGAATTGGACCACGAGCAGCCCCGCCAGACCCCATAGCCATGCCGGATGCGGGCGTCCGTCGCGGCGCCAGTCGACCACCATTCCGTAAACCACCATCAGATCGAGCAGGAGCGAGCCGATCAGCGGTGCGGTGGCCGGTGCCGAGGGAAACGAGGTCGGGCGCATCCCCGGACCCATGCCGTGCGCGGCGAAAAACGCGAACCGCGCCATCGCCGCCTGTAAGACCGAACTCGTCGCGACAATGATGAAGCGCTTGTGCCAGTCGGGGCGGGTAAAGTTAAACGCCGCGGCCATGAAGTAGAGGTAGAACACGCTCACTCCGGTGATCGGCACGATCAGGAAGGCCCGCGCCGCGTCGCCCTCGCCGTTGGCCAGCCGTGCGTTCATCGCGACCACCGCGGTCGCGATCCCGACGATCAGCATGATCGTGGCAAGCGATACGCCGACGATCCCCCAGGTGCGATGCCGACGAACCTTCCCGCGGTCGATCAGGATCGCCTGAGATACCAGCAGCAGCGGCCAGGCGGTAAACGCCAGCGCGTGCAGGTGGATCAGTGGCGAGGCATCGGTCGTCCCGGCGGGAAGCTGCGCCCAGTACGTCGGAGTAAAGCCCAAAACCGCGATTAGCAGCGCCATTATTGCCAGCCACAGGAACGTGCGATCGCGCACCGCGGCGCGCGGCGTGGAAATGGGTTCGGATGCCAAGGTCGCCATCGGACACTCCCTCGAATGGAGAAAATTGCGCCCGGTTGCGGGGTTTATGCGCTGCTAACCGTTCGTCGGCAACGGCTTTCGATCGGCCAGCTTGCTGCTGCGCAACCTGGGCAATTCTTCAAGTTTGCCCTCCATCTGGATCTGCGCGCGGAACTCGTCGCGCTTTTCGTGGATCGAGGCGATCACCGGGCCCATCGCGAAGCCGAGATCGACCAGCACCGCCTCGCTCAACTGGAGCGAGCTTTCGAGTTGCTCGGGCACCGCATGGCTCGCCCCCAGGCGATAGAGTTCGGCAGCGTGGGCAACGTCGCGGGCGCGGACGATGATCGGCAGGTCGGGAAAACGCTGGCGGGTGGTCTTGACGATCCGCGCCGCGACCACCGGTTCGTCCATCGTGATGACCAGCGCCTGCGCCTTGTCGAGCCCCAGCCGCTCCATCATCCGCCCGCGCACCGCGTCGCCGTAG
>JANMOU010000022.1:0-35939 GCA_031369495.1 Novosphingobium sp.
CCTGCGTCCCATCGCCGTCCATCGAGGTTACCAGCAGCTCCCCCGCGCCGAGTTTCGCCAAACGAATGGCGTGTTCCACCGCGTCGATCCCGGTCGCATTTCTGCCGCCGTGGGTGAAAATCTCCCAGCCGCCGCTTGCCATTTTGCGCGCATCGACCGACGCGACGACGCACTGGCTGCCCATCTTCTGGGCGATGTCGGCCACCACTTCGGGCCGCGATACCGCCGCAGAGTTGACCGCAATTTTGTCTGCGCCTGCCAGCAGCAGCGCGCGGGCATCCTCGACCGTGCGCACTCCGCCGCCGACGGTCAGCGGCATGAAGCAGACCTCGGCAGTACGTCGGACCACATCGAGCAGCGTCCCGCGCCCTTCATGGCTGGCGCTGATATCGAGGAAGCACAGCTCATCCGCTCCGGCTGCGTCATAGGCCCGGGCCTGTTCGACCGGATCGCCAGCGTCCTTCAAATCAACAAAGTTGACGCCCTTGACCACCCGCCCATCGCGGACATCAAGGCAGGGAATGACGCGGATCCGGACGGTCATGAGAGGCCTCCGTCGTGCGTGGCCTTCGACAGGCTCGGGCTGAGCGGAGCGTTGTGCAGCCTTACACGCAACATCCGCTCATGCTGAGCCTGTCGAAGCATCACGCCCGCGCCGCCATCGCAATTGCCGCAGCCAGATCGAGCCGTCCTTCAAACAATGCGCGCCCGGTGATCACGCCCTCGATCCCGTCCTGTGCATAGAGTGACAGCATCCGGATATCGTCGAGCCCTTTGACCCCGCCCGAGGCGATCACCGGCAGATCGACTGAGCGGGCCAGTTCCACCGTCGCGTCGATGTTCACGCCTTTGAGCAAGCCATCGCGGCCGATGTCGGTGAACAGCAGACTGGCCACACCGGCATCTTCAAACCGGCGGGCGAGATCGACCACGGGCACGTTGCTAAGCTCGGCCCAGCCTTCGGTCGCGACCATGCCATCGCGGGCATCGACCGCGACCACGATCCCGCCGGGAAACTCGGCCGCCATGTCCTTCACGAACTGCGGGTCTTTGAGCGCGGCGGTGCCCATCACCACGCGGGCAACGCCCAGATCGAACCAGCCTTCAACCGCTTCGCGGGTGCGGATGCCGCCGCCGAGTTGAACATGGCCGGGAAACGCCTCGAGAATGCCTTCCACCGCCGCGCGGTTTTCGGCCCTACCGGCGAAGCTGCCGTCCAGATCGACCACGTGGAGGAACTGTGATCCGGCCTCGGCAAACAGCATGGCCTGCGCCGCCGGATTGTCGCCATAGACCGTTGCGCGGTCCATATCGCCTTCGGCCAGCCGGACAACTTGCCCGGCTTTAAGGTCGATTGCGGGGAATACGATCATGGCTTCCACTCCAGAAAGCGCGCGAGCAGCGCCAAGCCATAGGCCTGGCTCTTTTCAGGATGAAACTGCACCCCCACCACATTGTCCAGTGCCACTGCCGCAACCAGCCCGCCGCCATGGTCGGTCATCGCCGCAATGTGGCGGCCTTCGTCAGGGACGAAATGGTACGAGTGCAGAAAATAGGCCTCTCCAGCCTCGACCAGCGCGGCATGCGACGTAATCTCGACATCGTTCCAACCCATGTGCGGTACTTTGATCGCCGGATCAGTCCGCTCAATCAACCGCACTTCGCCGCCGATCCAGCCGAGTCCGGGGGTGCCGCCGTGTTCGGCCCCGCTGGTCGCCAGCAACTGCATCCCGACACAAATGCCGAGGAACGGCGCGCCGCCGACATGGACTCGCTCAGCCATCGCCTCGATCAGGCCGGGGACGGCGCGCAACGCCTCGGCGCAAGCCCGGAAACTGCCCACGCCAGGCAGGACGATCCGGTCTGCGGCGCGCACAACATCGGGATTGGCGGTGATGGTGACGTTTTCCGCACCGGCAGCTTTCAGTGCGTTGGCGACCGAATGGAGATTGCCCGCGCCGTAGTCGACGAGAGCCAGCACCTCAGCCACCGAGCTGGCCTTTGGTCGAGGGCACGGCCCCGCCCTTGCGTGGATCAAGCTCTACCGCTTGCCGCATCGCCCGGGCGAACCCCTTGAAGATGCCTTCGCAGATATGGTGGTTGTTCTGGCCATAGAGCAGCTCGATATGCAGCGTGATCCCGGCGGCCTGGGCGACCGACTGGAACCAGTGTTCGAACAGCTCGGTATCCATTTCGCCCAAGCGTTCCTGCGTAAACGCGGCATTCCAGACCAGCCAGGGCCGTCCTGAAATATCGAGCGCGACGCGGGCCAGCGCCTCGTCCATCGGGCTGTAGGCCGTGCCGTAACGCCCGATCCCGCCCTTGTCCCCCAGCGCCGCCAGAATCGCTTGCCCGATCGCAATCGCGCTGTCTTCGGTAGTGTGGTGCTGATCGACGTGGAGATCGCCCTTGATCCGGCAGGTCAGGTCGATCAGCGAATGGCGGCTGAACTGTTCGATCATGTGATCGAGAAAGCCGATCCCGGTGGAGACGTCAAAGACCCCGGTCCCGTCGAGATTGACCTCGACCAGAATATCGGTTTCGTGGGTTTTGCGTTCGATCCGGGCGCTGCGCATAGGCTGGCCTATAGGATAGAATCGGAGCGGTGCAAGCGCTTTGCCCCTTGACCCTTTGGGCTGCGAACGCCACTTGTCACGGCATGAGTGATACTGCCCCCGACAGCCTGATCCCCTATGACGATATCGTCCAGGAAGCCTTGCGGGCCGTGGTTGGCCGAGTGCTGGGTCAGGTGATTGATGGTGGCGGCGTGCTGCCGGGTGACCATCATTTCTACATCACCTTCAAAACCGCGGCGCCGGGCGTGGATATTCCGACCCACCTGTCGCAGCGATTTCCGGACGAGATGACCATCGTGCTGCAGAACAAGTTCTGGGACCTGACGGTTGGGCCGGAGCATTTTTCGGTCGGTCTATCGTTTAATCAGATGCCGTCCAAGCTGGTGATCCCGTTCTCGGCAATCACCGCATTCGTTGATCCGGCGGTCGATTTCGGGCTGCAGTTTCAGGCCGTGGTGCCTGATGAGGCCGTTCCCGAGCATGAAGCGGCCGAAAACGATGCTCCGATTGTGACCAGCGACGACGGATCGAATGTCGTCTCGGTCGATTTCGGGCGCAAGAAGTAATGGCGGGCAACGCCATTCTCGCCCGGATTGCCCGCCAGAACGGCGGCAAGCTGCTCAATACCGCGATCGACGTGTTGCTGCCGGTTGACGGCGTCAGGTCTGGCAGACCCAGCCTGGTCGGCGGGATCGTGGGCGCGGTGGCGGTGCGGGTCGCAACCCGCTCGGTCCCCGGCGCGATCGTGGTCGGCGGAGCAGTGATCGCCAAACGGCTTTATGACAAGCGCCGTGCGAGTTCTGCGCAAAAGGCCGTGCCCGACACTTGATTTGCACCCCCGCCTTGCGGCATCAGCGCGCATGGCTTTTGATACGCAACCCAATACCCTGAAGCGCCGCGGACTGATGCTGATCCTGTCCTCGCCATCGGGTGCGGGCAAGACCACGATCAGCCGGATGCTGCTCGACCGCGATGCCGAGATCAACCTCTCGGTCTCTGCCACCACCCGGCCCAAGCGGCCTGGCGAGATCGACGGCACCCACTATCACTTCGTCGATCAGGGCACCTTTGACCGCATGGTCGAGGAGGATGAGTTGTACGAATGGGCCATGGTGTTCGGCCATTGCTATGGCACCCCCAAGGCCCATATCCGCGCCGGGCTCAAAGAGGGCGAGGACTTCCTGTTCGATATCGACTGGCAGGGGACCCAGCAGCTTTACCAGAAAGACCAACAGGACGTTGTCCGGGTGTTCATCCTGCCCCCCAGCTTGGATGCGCTGCACGACCGGTTGACCGGGCGCGGGACCGACAGCGCCGAAGTGATCGATGCCCGGATGGAGCGCGCTCGCGCCGAAATCAGCCACTGGGATGGCTATGACTATGTCGTGGTCAACGACGATGTCGAGGACTGCTACGCCAAGGTCGCCCAGATCCTCTCCGCCGAACGGATGAAGCGCGCCCGTCAGACCGGGCTGATCGACTTCGTCCGCGGCTTGATGAAGGATTAGGGCCAGCCCGCCCGGCCGACGTCCACTTCTGCGACCATTACCTTGCCCAGTGCGGCTTTCGCGGGATCAGCCGGGGCGGTCAGCATGAACAGGTGTTTGCCGGAAGGTCCGCCGAGCATACAGGCATAGCAATTGAGCTCGCCGGTCTCGATCACCTCAAACACTTCTCCGCCTGGCGCGATCAGTGCGCATTCGGGCGCTGCCGGGTTGGCAATCCAGACCGCGCCCGATGCATCGAGGCAGATGCCATCGGGTAAGCGCGGGGCAACAGATGCCCATTCCCGGCGATTGGTCAGCACGCCGTCTGGACCGATATCCAGCGCGGTCAGCCGCAGACCAAAAGTTTCAGCCAGAATCAGTGTGGTGCCATCAGGAACGATGATCATTCCATTCGGGAAGCCAAAGCGTTCACCCGGCGCAGCATCGCAAACCGAGCCATCAGGCTGAACCAGCGCCAGCACTGTCGTCGGGTGATCGGCAATGACACCGGCCGGTCCGCGATCCTGCATCGCTGCATCAAGATCAAACCCGAAGTTGCCGACATAGGCCCGGCCTTGATCGTCAACGACCATATCGTTGCACATATGCGCCGAGTAGCCCGCCAGATCGGCGTGGAGCGCGAACCGCCCATCGGGCCAGCGCCGCCAGACCTGCCGCTGGGCCATTTTGACCACCAGCAGCGAACCATCGGGCATCCAGCCAAGGCCGGATGGCTGATCGTCCAGCTCCAACTCGGTGCGCAAGTCGCCCTCCAAAGAGACTGACTTTACCGCATGGGCGTGGAAGTCTGAGAGCCACAGCCGGCCCCCAGAGTCATCGGCACGCCAGCGCGGCCCTTCGCCAAAGTAGATCCCTGTCGCCAGCGTGCGAACCGCGCGGGTCACCGCCTATTCCCCCGAAGGATCGTTGAACACTTCCGGGATCCAGGCATTGACGATCCCGCCGTCGATCGGGATCGTGGTGCCGACCACATAGTCCCCGGCCCGGCTGGCAAGATAGATTGCGCCGCCGGCGATATCTTCGGCCACGCCGATCCGGGCATAGGGGATGCCCTTGGCGCTGCCTTCGGGGTTCTTGGCTGCAGCCTTGTTCATTTCGCTGGGATAGGCCCCCGGCGCGATGCAAGTGGCAACGATGTTGTCCTTGATCAGCCGCGCCGCCATCCGCTTGGTCAGGTGAATCACCGCCGCCTTGCTGGCCTGATAGGAATAGGTTTCCCAGGGATTTGGGCGCAGGCCATCGATCGAGGCGATGTTGATGACTTTGGCGGGCCGGTCAAAACTGGCCGCCGCTTTGAGCAGCGGGAACAGCTTTTGCGTCAGGAAGAACAGCGACTTGACGTTGAGGTCCATCACCTTGTCCCAGCCCACTTCGGGGAAGGTTTCAAAATCTCCGCCCCAGGCTGCACCGGCATTGTTGACCAGCACGTCAAGCCGGGTTTCGCGCGCGCTGAGTTCCGCGACCAGCTGGGCAATACCGTCCGACTGGCTGAGATCACCGGCCAGGCCGATTACCTTGCCAGGATAGAGCGCTTCGAACTCGGCGACGGTTTCATCAAGCTGCGTCTTCTTGCGGGCGGTGATGTAAACCCGCTCGCAGCCAGCGGCGAGGTAGCCTTCGAGCAGCATCTTGCCGATCCCGCGGCTGCCCCCGGTAATCAGCGCGATCTTGCCTTCGAGGCTGAACAGTTTGGTGAAATCCATGACCTTGCTCCTTGGTGCCGGTATAACGCGCGGGCTTCGACAAGCTCAGCCTGAGCGGGGTTGGGTTGCAATCAGAATCTTGTTTGGGTTTGAAACCAAGGCCCGCTCAGGCTGAGCCTGTCGAAGCCCAGGCGCGGCATCTACCTCAATATCCGCTCAGCTGCGCCACGCGATCGGCGTGGTAGTACATGTCGCCCATGAATTCGGCCAGCGCGCGGTCGCGCTTCATGTAGAGGCCGATGTCGTATTCGTCGGTCATCCCGATCCCGCCGTGCATCTGGACCCCTTCCTTGACCGCGAGGCTGGCGGCCTTGCCAGCCTTGGCCTTGGCGACCGCGACCATCAGGTCGGCCTTTTCGCTGCCGCCATCAAGCAATTGCTGCGCCTTGATCACCGCCGCGCGGGCGATTTCGAGTTCGGAATAGAGGTGCGCGGCGCGGTGCTGGAGCGCCTGGAACTCGCCGATCAGCTGGCCGAACTGCTTGCGCTGTTTGAGGTAGGTTGTGGTCATCACAAAGCTGCCCATTGCCACCCCGACGCTTTCCGCCGCCGCGCCAATCCGCCCGGCATTGAGCACCCTGTTCAGCAGTTCACGCCCGCCATCGACTTCGCCAATCACGGCATCGGCATCGAGCTGAACATTGTCGAACTTCACGTGCGCGGCCTGCGCACTGTCGACCAGCCGGACGACATCGCGCGACATTCCTGCCGCATCCCGAGGCACTGCAAACAGCGTGATCCCGTCATTGTCGGAATCGTCGCCAGCCGTCCGGGCCGCGACCACCAGCATATCGGCGCTGCCGCCCTGAATCACGAAGGCCTTGCTGCCGCTGAGCTTGAAGCCATTGCCCGAGCGGGTCGCGCGGGTGGCGATCCGTTCGGGGCGGTGCTTGGGGCCTTCGTCAACCGCGACGGCGAATACGCTGTCGCCAGCGATCAGTCCGGGCAAATAGCGCCCCTTCAGATCGGCGCTGGCCCCGCCGAGTGCAGTAGCGGCCATGACCGAACTGGTCAGGAACGGTGAAGGCGTCAGATTGCGGCCGATTTCTTCGAGCACGATCCCGGCCTCGACATGGCCCATGCCGAGCCCGCCATCGGCTTCGCCCACCAGCATCCCGGTCAGGCCCATTTCGGCAAACTGCTTCCACAGCGCGTGGCCGAACCCGTCCTTGCAATTGATGTCGCGGAAATGGCGCAGCTGCTTGGCGATATTGCCTTCGTCAGCCAGAAACCCGCGCGCGGTGTCGGCCAGCATGGCCTGATCTTCAGTGTGATACAGCGGCATGGTTCAGGCTCCCGGCAGATCGAGGATGCGTTTGGAAATGACGTTGAGCATCACTTCGCTGGTGCCGCCTTCGATCGAATTGGCTTTGGTCCGCAGCCAAGAGCGGGCTTTGCCGCCGCCGTTCGAGCTCTCGCTCTCCCACTCCAGCGCGGCGCTGCCGCCGGCTGCCATCAGCAATTCGTGGCGGCGCTTGTTGAGCTCGGTCCCGGCATATTTCATCATGTTAGGCTGGGCGGGATGCGCCTTGCCAACCTTGATTTCGTCGAGGAACTTTTCGCCCATCGCCGAGTAGGCCAGGGCATCGACATCGAACATCGCAAGGTCCGCGCGCAGCAGCGGATCTTCGAGGCCATTGCGCTTGGCAAAGCCGCCGATGGTGTTGAGCCGGTCGTTCCCGCCCGCGCCCGAGATCATCTCGCGTTCGTGGCCGAGCAGATACTTCGCCACATCCCAGCCGCGATTGAGCTCACCGACGATCTGGTGCTTGGGCACTTTCACGTTGTCAAAGAAGGTTTCGCAGAACGGCGAATTGCCGCTGATCAGCAAGATCGGCTTGGTCGAAACGCCCTCGCTGGCCATGTCGAACAACAGGAACGAGATGCCTTGGTACTTGTTGGTTTTGTCGGTCCGGACCAGGCAGAAGATCCAGTCGGCTTTGTCAGCATAGGAGGTCCAGATTTTCTGGCCGCTGACTTCCCAGTGATCGCCCTTGTCCTCACCATAGGTCTGGAGTGAGACGAGGTCCGAGCCGGAGCCGGGTTCCGAATAGCCCTGACACCAGCGGATTTCGCCGCGCGCGACTTGGCCCAGATAGTGGACCTTCTGTTCCTCCGTGCCGAATTTGAGCAGCGCCGGGCCGAGCATCCAGATCCCGAAGCTGGACAGCGGCGGACGTGCGCCGATCCGGTTCATTTCCTCGCGCCAGACCTTGGCCTGCGCTGGATCGAGGCCCGCGCCGCCATAGGCGACCGGCCAGTCGGGCACGGTATAGCCCTTGGTCACGCAGGCATCGAGCCAGGCTTTTTGCGCCGGGTTCTTGAACTGGAAATTGCGCCCACCCCAGCAGACATCGCCTTCGTCGCGTGCGGGTTCGCGCATTTCGGGGGGACAGTTGGCTTCGAGCCAGGCGCGGATTTCCGTGCGGAAGGCATCAAGATCAGACATCGATCGGGCTCCTTTGTTAATCGAAAGGTTAAATGGAACCACCCCCTCTGCGCAAGCGCGGATTTCGGCGCCGCGCTTGCCGTAGCGTAAATGCCAACACCGTTGACCGGGCCAATGCCGGTCTTAAGCTGAACAAAAATGGTAGGAGAGGTTAGTCTATGCGATTCTCTGGCAAATGCGTCGTCATAACGGGTGCGGCATCGGGCATTGGCCGCGCCGCAACGTTGCTGTTCGCCCGCGAAGGCGCGACCGTGTTTGCCGCTGACCTCAATCTCGCTGGAGCCGAAGCTGTGGCCCGTGAGGGCGAGAATATCGTGCCGGTCGCTTGCGACGTTTGCGACGTTTCCCAGATCAAGGCGCTGATGGACCATGCCGCCGGGACCTGCGGCGGAATTGACGTCTTGTTCAACAATGCCGCTGCAGGCGGCGCGCGCGGGCGGATCGACGAAGTTGATGCTGCCGGCTGGGACCTGACGATGGATCTGGTGTTGCGCTCAGTCGCGATGGGGATCCACTTTGCCGTGCCCCATATGAAGCACCGCAAGGGCGCCAGCATCGTCAATACCAGCAGCATCGCGGCGGTCGGTCCGGGCTATTCCCCCACCGCCTATGCCGTGGCCAAGGCTGGGGTCTTGCATCTGACCAAATGCGCCGGGGCCGACCTGGCCCAGTTTGGGATCCGGGTGAACGCGGTCCAGCCCGGCTTCATCAACACCAATATCTTCACCGCAAGCATGGAAATGCCGGCCGAACTGGTCGATCAGGCCAAGGCGATGATCCTCCAGATGTCGAGCGCGGCCCAGCCGGTTGGCCGCCCCGGCATGCCCGATGACATCGCCAATACTGTCGCGTTTCTGGCCAGCGACGCGGCCAGCTTCGTCACCGGCACATCGCTGATCGTTGATGGCGGGATAACCACCGGGCCGCGGCATAGCTGGGATCCCGAAGCGCCGGGGCTGTTCGATGCGCTGACCGCAATGGCCGAAGCGGCCGGGGTGGCAGCGCCGCAATGACGGCCAGCGGATTTGTTCCAGCGGCCGAACGGCTACCGCTCCGCATCAAGCTCGGCAATGGCGTTGGATCGATTGCTTACGGCGTCAAAGACAACGGTTTTGCGGTGTTGCTGCTGCTGTTTTACAGTCAGGTGCTCGGACTGGAAGCGGGGCTGGTCGGGCTGGTGCTGTTGGTCGCGCTGCTGCTCGATGCCCTGATCGACCCGCTGGTCGGCTATTGGAGCGACAAGACCCACAGCAAATGGGGCAAGCGCCATCCGTGGATGTATGCTGCGATTCTGCCGATGGCCGCCGCCTGGGTGATGCTGTGGCACCCGCCTGCGGTCAGCGATGGCTGGCTCTATGGCTATCTGCTGCTGTTTGCCTTCCTGATGCGCGCGGCGGTATCGTGCTATGAAATCCCGGCACTTTCTGTGGTGCCCGGTCTGACCAGCGACTATGACGAGCGCACGTCGATAACCCGCTGGCGGTTCATCTTTGCCTGGGCTGGCGGCCTTGCGATGCTGATGCTGGCGTTCGGGGTGTTCCTGGTCCCTTCGGAGCGCTATCCGGTCGGGCAGCTCAATCTCGATGGCTATGGCTATTATGGCTGGACCGGCGGCGCGCTGATGATCGGCGCGGCGTTGATCTCGGCGCTGACCACGCACAAGCGCATCGCCCGGCTCGACAGCGCTCCGCCGGTGCATTTGCCGCTGGGGCAGACTATCCGCAAGATCGGGCGGACATTGGCCAACCATGCCTTTTTGATCCTGCTGGCCACCACCCTGTTCAATTACGTCAACCTCGGCATCACCTATTCGGCCAACACCTATATCCTGACCTATTACTGGGAAATGCCGCAGGCCGGGTTCCTAGCCTATTCCGTCTCGCTGTTCGTCGGGGTGATCGGGGCGTTTCTGTTGATCGGGTTCCTGCAGAGCCGGATCGAAAAGCGGATCGGCGCGGTGGCTTGCATGATGCTGTCGCTGGTGTTTGGCCTTTCACCCTATCTGCTGCGCTTTACCGGATGGTTTCCTGAGAATGGCCAGCCGCTGCTGATCCCGCTGTTGTTTACGCTGATCACCATCTCCAACGGGCTGGCGGTAGCAGCCGGGATGCTGACCCAGTCGATGGGCGCCGACATCATCGAGGCATCGCAGGAACGGACCGGCGAGCGAACTGAGGGTCTGTTCTTTTCGGCCTACTTCTTCACCCAAAAATGCGCGACCGGGATCGGGATTTTTCTGGCCGGAACGATCGTCAGTGCCTCTGGGTTTCCGGCCAAGGCCCGGCCCGGCGAAGTGCCGCAGGCAGTGCTCGATCAGTTTACGCTCTATTTCATCGTGGCCGTCGCCATGATCAGTGTATCAGCCATCATCGCGGTCTCGCGGTTTCCGATAACAAGGGCCGATCATCAACGGCGGATCGCCAATTTGGCGAGGTCGGGACCAGGCCCCGGCGGAACCGCTTAACCGCGCGGTTAATTCGTCCTTGGCGCGGCCCACTTGCCGTGGCAGGGAGTTGCCCAAGATTCGACAGTATCGCAGAAAGGAACATCCTATGGATTTCGATCCCACCGAGCGGCAAGTCTATTGGCGCGACCGCGTCCGTCAGTTCATCGAGAACCATGTGCGCCCGCGCCAGGGTGACTACAAAAAGCAGGATGCCGAAGGCAGCCGCTGGAAGGTCCTTCCCGTTGTCGAAGAGGAAAAGGCCCGCGCCAAGGCACAGGGGATCTGGAACCTGTTCATGCCGCCGCAGTCCGGCCGGACGCACGTTGATGACACCTTTGAATTCGAAGGTCCGGGCCTGACCAACCTCGAATATGCGCTCTGCGCCGAGGAAATGGGCCGGGTGGGCTTTTCGTCCGAAGCGTTCAACTGCTCGGCCCCCGATACCGGCAACATGGAAGTGCTGCACCGCTATGGCACCCGCGATCAGAAAGAGCAGTGGCTGAAGCCGCTGATGAACGGCGAAATCCGTTCGGCCTTCCTGATGACCGAGCCTGATGTGGCTTCATCGGACGCGACCAATATCGAATGCTCGATCCGGCGCGAGGGCGATGAATATGTCCTCAACGGGCGCAAATGGTGGTCTTCGGGTGCGGGCGATCCACGCTGCAAGATCGCGATCGTGATGGGCAAGACCGATTTCGAAGCCAAGCGCCATGCCCAGCAATCGATGGTCCTGATGGAACTTGATTCGCCCGGCGTGGAAATCATCCGCCATCTGCCGGTGTTCGGTTATGACGATGCCCCGCACGGCCACATGGAAATCCAGCTCAACAATGTCCGGATCCCGGCCAGCAACATGCTGCTGGGCGAAGGCCGCGGGTTCGAGATCGCGCAAGGGCGGCTTGGGCCGGGCCGGATCCACCACTGCATGCGGACCATTGGCGTTGCCGAAGAAGCGCTGGCCAAGATGACCAAGCGGCTCCAGACCCGCGTCGCCTTTGGCAAGCCAATCTCGGAACAGACCGTCTGGCACGAGCGCCTGGCCCGCGCCCGGATCGATATCGAAATGACCCGGCTGCTGTGCCTGAAAGCGGCCGACATGATGGACAAGGTCGGCAACAAGGCGGCAGCGGCTGAAATCGCCATGATCAAGGTTCAGGCCCCCAACATGGCGCTGCGGATCATTGATGACGCGATTCAGGCCCATGGCGGCGGCGGGGTTTCGGACGATTACGGTCTGGCCTCAGCCTATGCTCACCAGCGCACGCTGCGGCTGGCTGATGGTCCCGATGAAGTGCACAACCGCGCGATTGCCCGGATTGAGCTGGCCCGTCATTCGGCCAATGCCCCGGCGAATAGTCCAGAGCTGAGCTCTGGCGATCTTGGGGTAGCGCGCTAAGCGAATGTAGCGTGCGGCCTTCGACAGGCTCAGCCAGAGCGGATGTGGTGTGATATCCATGTTCCGCTCAGCCTAAGCTTGTCGAAGGCCCGGCGTTTGAAGAATTGGGAGATTATTTGATGAAAGCCGCAGTCCTGGTCGCCCCGAATCAGCCGCTCGTGATCGAGCAGCTGGTCATCAGCAAGCCCGGCCCGCATGAGGTGCTGATCCGCACTGCGGCCTGCGGCCTGTGCCATTCGGACCTGCATTTCATCGAAGGCACCTATCCGCACCCCTTGCCAGCGGTGCCGGGCCATGAAGCCGCCGGGATTGTCGAAGCGGTCGGCAGCGAAGTGCGCACGGTCAAGGTTGGCGATGCGGTCGTCACCTGTCTTTCGGCTTTTTGCGGCCACTGCGAATATTGCGTGACGGGCCGGATGTCATTGTGCCTGGGCGCTGAAACCCGCCGCGCGGCAGGCGCCGATCCGCGACTGAGCCGTCCCGATGGCAGCCCGGTGGGTCAGATGCTCAACCTGTCGGCCTTTGCCGAAATGATGCTGATCCACGAACACGCCTGCACCGCGATCAACCCCGATATGCCGCTCGACCGGGCATCGGTGCTTGGCTGCGCTGTGACCACCGGCGCGGGCACGATCTTCAACGCCTGCAAGCTGACACCGGGTGAAACGGTTGCGGTGATCGGCTGCGGCGGTGTGGGCCTGGCCGCGATCAATGCTGCCAAAATCGCCGGGGCCGGCCGGATCATCGCGGCTGACCCGATGCCCGAAAAGCGCGCGCTGGCGATCAAGCTGGGTGCGACCGACGTGGTCGACGCTCTCGCCCCCGATGCCGCCGCCCAGATCCAGGAACTGACCAAAGGCGGGGTCGATCACGCGGTTGAAGCGGTCGGCCGCCCAGCCTCGGGCGAGCTCGCGGTCAAGTCGCTCAAGCGTGGCGGAACGGCGACGATCTTGGGGATGATGCCGCTCAGCCATTCGGTCGGGCTCAGCGCGATGGACCTGCTGTCGGGCAAGAAGCTGCAAGGCGCGATCATGGGGATGAACCGGTTCCCGGTCGATATGCCGCGGCTGGTCGATTTCTATATGCGCGGGCTGCTTGACCTCGACAGCATCATCGCCGAGCGGATCCCGCTCGAGCAGATCAACGACGGGTTCGACAAGATGAAGTCCGGCGCTTCGGCGCGTTCGGTCATCGTGTTCGATCAGTGATTTGAGTCCCCTTCCCGCTTGCGGGAGGGGTTAGGGGTGGGCCTGTCCCGCCCTGTGGCCCACCCCCGGCCCCTCCCGCAAGCGGGAGGGGGGAGAGAATGGAATGACCGAAGCGATCAACGCGGACGAAGCCTTTGTTGGTACGGTTGAACCCGAGGGCGCCGACAGGCTCGACGAGGCCAGGCTGAGCGAATGGATGGCGGCAAATGTCGCCGGGTTCGAGGGCCCGCTGCATCTGACCAAGTTCAAGGGCGGGCAATCGAACCCGACCTACAAGATCGAAGCAAGCAGCGGCAATTACGTGCTCCGCCGCAAGCCATTCGGCCAGTTGCTGCCAAGCGCCCACGCGGTCGATCGCGAATTCCGGGTCCAGTCTGGCCTGCAAGGCTCCGGCTTTCCGGTCGCGCGGCAATATGGCCTGTGCACCGACGAAAGCATTGTGGGGTCGTGGTTCTATGTGATGGGTATGGTTGATGGCCGGACCATCTGGGATGGCTCTATGCCCAATGACGCGCCGGAGTATCGCCGCGAAACCTACATGGCGATGATCGATACGCTGGCGCAGCTGCACAGCGTCAATGTGGATGCGGCTGGCCTCAGCGAATTTGGCAAACCCGGCAACTACTTCGGCCGTCAGGTTGATCGCTGGACCAAACAGTACCGGCTGTCCGAAACCGAATTGATGCCCGAGATGGAGCAGCTGATCGAATGGCTGCCCGCGACCCTGCCCGAACAGACCCGCACCAGCGTGGTCCACGGCGATTACCGGATCGACAACATGATCTGGGCCAAGGACAAGCCGGAAGTGCTGGCGGTGCTCGATTGGGAATTGTCGACATTGGGCGATCCGCTCGGCGATTTCTCCTACGTCGCGATGGCCTGGGTGACCGACAACGCCGGGCGTTCAGGCGTGCAGGATCTGGATCGCAAGGCGCTCGGCATTCCGGAGCTTGAGGAAGTGGTCGAGCGCTATTGCGCGAAAACCGGGCGCACATCGGTGCCGAACATGAACTGGTACTTCGCCTACAACTTCTTCCGCTTGGCCGGCATCCTGCAAGGGATCAAAAAGCGGGTGATCGACGGCACCGCCAGCTCCTCTCATGCCAGAGAAATGTCGGACCGGGTCCAGCCACTGGTCACCCGCGCGGCAGAATTTGCCAAATTGGCCGGTATGTAGGTGGCAGCTAGGCCTGCTTAACCGTTCCGCTGGTCTCCAGTGCATCGAGCTCGATCTCGCTCAGCCCTAGCCATTCGCTCAGCAGTTCGCGGCTGTGCTCGCCGGTTTTTGGCGGATGATAGCGATAGTCAGCCGGGGTGGCGGATAGCTTGCCAGGATAAGCGACGCTGGGGATCTCAACGCCATCTTCACGAACGAACCGGTGCACCGTCTGGCGCGCTTCGACGAACGGATCGGCGAATACATCCCCGACCGTATTGACCGGACCGACCGGAACCCCGGCCTTTTCCAGCCGCGCAATCAACCCGCTGCGGGTTTCGCCGCTGACCAGTTCGCGCATCAGGGCTTCGATCGCGTCACGGTTGACCACCCGCGCCGAGGCGGCGGCAAAGCGTGGATCGGTGCCCAGTGCGGGCACGCCCATTTCGGTGCAGAACGCGCGGAACTGCGCATCGTTGCCGATCGCGATGATCACCGTGCCGTCGGTGGCTTCAAAGGTGGTATAGGGCACCACAGTCGGGTGACGGTTGCCCATCCGGCCCGGGACCACTCCGCTGACCAGATAGCTTGAGGCCTGATTGGCCAGCATCGCGATTTGCGTGTCGAGCAGCGAGAGATCGATTTGCTGCCCTTCGCCGGTCCGCTCGGCATGGCGCAGCGCGGCGAGGATCGAGACGGTGGCATACATGCCCGTCGCTAGGTCGGCCATCGCGACCCCTACTTTCAGCGGCGGGCCATCAGCCTCACCGGTCACGCTCATCAATCCGCCCATCCCTTGGGCCAGAAAATCATAGCCACCGCGCGCCGCATAGGGTCCGTCCTGTCCAAACCCGGTGATCGAGCAATAGACGATTGCCGGATTGATCGCGGCAATGCTGGCATAGTCGAGGCCATATTTGGCGAGGCTGCCGACCTTGAAATTTTCCACCAGCACATTGGCCCCGGCGGCCAGGCGCCGGATCAGGTCAGCGCCTTTGGGGTCGGCGATATCGATTGCGGCAGAGCGCTTGTTGCGGTTGGCGCAGAGGTAATAGGCGCTTTCGCGGGGATCATCGGTTCCATCGGGCAGCTTCAGGAACGGCGGCCCCCAGCCGCGGGTATCGTCGCCCCGCTCCGGATGTTCGACCTTGAACACATCGGCGCCGAAATCGGCCAGAATCTGGGTGGACCAGGGACCGGCCAGAACCCGCGAGAGGTCCAGCACCTTGATCCCATCGAGGGCACGGGGTTTATCGCTCATCCTGCCCCAATGCCGATGCGTGCATTTGCTGTAAAGGGCAACACCGGCCCGCTCCACCGGCCCGACCACCCACAGGGTACCATGAACGGGTGGTCGGGGCGCCCCAGCGAAAACGTCCCCCCGGACGTTTGTCGTAAACCTGGAACACGGGAGCGGGCCGGTGTTGCTGCGCCGAAGGGACTGCAATCGACTCTAGAACGGCTTGCTCCAGCTGACCGCCATGCCTTTGTCATCGCGCAAGGTTGAGTAATGGCCCGGATCGCGGCGATAGAACAGGCTGACCATCGCCGATCCGGTCAGCAGCGGACTGCGCCAGATCAGTTCGGCATCGATCTCCCGCCCGCGCGGAACCAGCGAGAGCGGAACCAGAGCAAAGGTCGGCCGCAAGGTGTCATAGGAATAGTCGACTGGCAGATTGAAATTGAGCCCGCCGTTTTCGACCCGGAGCGGCTGCGAGAGCCGCAGCGACAGGCTGTCAGTCGGGCTGGTCAGCCCGGTCCGGCTCACATCCAGCGCCCAGGCCGAAGTCAGCAGCCTTGATCCCGGCGCAATCGATCCCGATGACCGCGCCCAGGTTATCCCGCTGCGGGCCGCGACCCCGATCCGCCAGTTCTGCGCCGGGCGCCATTCGCCACTGGCATCCAGGAACAGACTGTCTGCCCCGCCCGTGCCGAACGCTTCGTGGAGCCGTGCGCCCAGAAAGGTCCGGCTTTCGCCGAGCCAGCTGGCCCCAAGCGCCGCGCCGAATTGGCCGAAGCGGCGATCGAAAGTCAAAGACAGCCGGTCCGCCCGGGCGAGCCGGGTCAGCGCCGCCGGGCTGGCCGCGCTGACTTGCGGTGCGGCGTTGATCGCCGAGCCATGCTCTGCCCCCATGGTGATCCCCCACGGGCCGAGCCGGTGACGGGCGGCAAAACTGAAACTGTCAGTCCGGCCAAACCCGACATCGTCAAGCGGAGAGCGGGCGATCAGGAAAGCCGGCTGGCTGTGCCCCTGCAACTGCGCTATCAGCCCATCGGACCCTTGCGCAAAGGCAAAGGCGATCTGCGAATCGGGTGCGATCCGCGCGACTACGCGGGCGGCCAGCACTTTGGCAGCTTCGGCGTCTTTTTGCGACAACCTTAGCTGGCCGGACCACGGCATTTGCGAAATCCGACCCTTGCCGTCGATCGAGAATGCCAGTGCCATATTGTCATCGCCCAGGCTGACATGGCGCGTCTCACGCTCCAGCGCTGGACCTAGGCGAGGCTGGACATGGGCCGAGCGCAGGCCCGCCGAAAGGCTGACCTGATAGGCCCGGTCGTAGCCATCGAGCAGGATCGCGCTGACCACTTTGCCATTGGTCCCGGCATCGCCCATCGGCCCGGAAGTAACCCCGATGGTGTCGCCCAGCGGCAGCAGCGTCGCGCTTCCGGCGAGGCTGGTCGCACCTTGCGGGGCGAAGGCGGCGGAGATGTCCAGCACCCCGCGGCCATATATCGGATCCGTCCCGGGATCGCCCGCATCGCGCCCGGTGCGCAGCAGCAGATCGACCACTTGCACTGCGGTCAGATTGGGGAAGGCCTGCCGCAGCAGCGCCGCCGCCCCGGCAATCTGCGGCGCGGCAAAGCTGGTCCCCGAGATCACAAAGACCGAGCGGGTCCCATCGGGGTTGTCGACGATCTTGATCGTGCCGTTTTCATAGACGCAGCAGACCCGTTCGCCGCGCGCGGAGAGGAACCATGTCGCCTCGCTGCCGGCCCGGTTGGAAAAGGCCGAGATCAGGTTGGCCGAGCCGACCGACCCGGCAATGATCACATTACCGTTGCCGGCCGCGCGCAGCCCGGCGGCAAACGGATCGGGGTTGTTGGGATCGACATCAGGCTTAGTCGAATCGCCATCATTCCCCGCCGATACGATCACCACCACCCCGGCATTGGCGGCATTGGTGATCGCGCTGCGGAGCTGCAACCCAGGGGTCGATCCGCCGAGCGACAGGTTGATGACTTTGGCCCCGCCGGCCACCGCCGCGTTGACCCCGGTGGCAATTGCCGAATCGTTGAATTTGCAGCCGCTGTCGGGATCGGAAGCGACCTGAGTGGCGCAACTGCCAATCGAATCGGCGCGGAACATCGCAATATTGGCGGTATAGGCGATCCCGATAATCCCGGTATTGTCGCGTGCGGCGGCGGCGACCATGGCGACATTGGTGCCGTGATCGTCATCCGTATTGTCGAGCCCGCGGCTGGCCACGACATCCCGTGAATAGCTCGCAATCCGCCCGGTGAATTCAGGGCTATCGGTATCGATCCCTGAATCGATGATCGCAATGGTCACCCCGGTGCCGCTGTAGCCCGCCGCCCAAGGCGTGATTGCGCCGTGCTGCGCCGGGCCGGTCGAGCGGTTGTACTCGCTGGTCTGGAACGAGGATGTAGGCGTGGGCGTCGGGCCGGGGGTTGGCGTGGGTGTGGGGGTTGGCGTCGGAGTCGGGGTCGGGGTGGGTGTCGGCGTGGGGGTGGGAGCCGAGCTAACGCCGCCGCCGCATCCAGCGACCAGCGCGAGCGAAATCAGCGCTACGCCCAGATGCCAACGGGCTTGCAGGAAAGGCGATTTGGACACGGCTACGACCCCTTGTTCAACGGTTCGGCACGCCGAACCATCCTTGATCCATAGCACCATGCCACCAAGATGATTAACCGGAACTTTCTGGCAGATTGCGCTTTACCCGCGCTTGCGGGCCACCGCTGGCCGGGATAGGCCCCGCAGGATAGCGAAATCAGGAGAATTGCCGTGAGTGCCGACCTTGCCGCCGGAATCGAACAAGCCTGGGACCTGCGTGATACCGTGACCCCTGCCAGCGCCGATGTGCGCGCCCTGGTGGATGCCGCGCTGGCTCTGCTCGATAGCGGTGAAGCCCGCGTCGCCCAGCCGGATGGCAATGGTGGCTGGCAGGTCAACCAATGGCTCAAGAAAGCGGTGCTGCTGTCGTTCCGGCTGAATGACAACGCCGTCATGGATTATGGTTCGGCCGGAGCACCATCGTTTGACAAGGTTCCGCTCAAATTCACCGGCTGGGACGCCGACCGGTTCCGCGCCGCCGGGATCCGGGCAGTCCCCGGCGCAATCGTCCGGCGCGGGGCGCATATCGGTAAAAATGTCGTGCTGATGCCCAGCTTCGTCAACATCGGTGCAAACGTCGGCGATGGGACGATGATCGACACCTGGGCTTCGGTCGGCTCCTGCGCGCAGGTTGGCCAGCATTGCCATATCTCGGCCGGGGCCGGGATCGGCGGGGTGCTCGAACCGATGCAGGCCAACCCAACGATTATCGGCGATAACTGCTTTATCGGGGCACGCTCTGAAATCGTCGAAGGCGTAGTGGTTGGCGAAGGCTGCGTAGTCGCAATGGGGGTGTTCATCACCGCCACTAGCAAGATCGTCTACCGCGATACTGGCAAGGTGATCACTGGACACATTCCGCCATTCAGCGTGGTGGTGCCCGGTGCCATGCCCGGCAGAGCGCTGGCCGATGGCACGCCGGAGCCGTCGCTGGCCTGCGCCGTGATCGTCAAGACGGTCGACGCCCAGACCCGCGCCAAAACCGCGATCAACGATTTGCTGCGCGACTAGGTTGGTGCCGCAACTGCTCGCCCAGTTCACCATCTCCGGCCTGATGGTGCTGCTGTGCGTGGCGATCCACGGGCTTGGCCTGTTCAGCCTGAGCCGCGCATTGCGCACCGAACTGGCAGTTGAGCGGATCCACAAGATCGCCCCGCTCAGCCCGCGCGGCGCGGTCTTCACGCTGGGCATCGTGCTGGCGATGCTGGCGCTGCATGGGATCGAGATCTGGGCCTTTGCCTTCACTTACCTCGCGACCGGGGCCGTGCAGGGATTGGAGGAAGCACTCTATTTCTCGACCATCAGCTATTCGACTGTCGGCTTCAACGACAGCCATATAAGCCCTGACTGGCGTTTGCTGGGCGCGTTTGAATCGATCCTGGGAGTGTTTCTGCTAGGCTGGTCGACCGCGTTCTTCTTTCGCATGCTCGGGCGGATCGAAGCCCATTGAGCCTGCGTTCGGCCTTGGCCCCGCTGGTGGAGCGGCTCGATTGGCACGATCCGTTGCTGGCCGAATTGCCGATGCCGATTGGCACGATGCGGCTGACCCGCAGCCTGACCTCTGGCCTGACCCGCGCAGAGAGTGATCCGGCGGGGGTGTTCTGGGGCGTTGGCGACCGCGGCCCCAACCTCAAACCCAAAGCTGCGCTGGAGCGCTATGGCCTGACCGCGCTGGCGGCCCATGCCCGGACCGATGGCGCCAAAGTGATGCCGCTGCCCGCTGCGGGGCCATCGCTGGCCTGCTTTCGGATTGAAGGGAACAAGGTTCTGCTGGAAAGCCAGGCTCCGCTGCGCGGCGCTGATGGCAAGCCGCTGAGTGGTTTGCCCCTGCCGCTGGACGAGCAGGAGCGCGAACCGGCACTGACGCTTGATGGCAGTGCGCTGGGGACCGATCCCGATGGCGCCGATACCGAGGGGATCGCCGCCCGCGCCGATGGCCTGCTGTGGATCGCCGAGGAATATGGCCCCTCGCTGTTGCTGGTCACCCGCGACGGGCAAGTCGAGGCGCGCCACGTGCCGCTGGGCACCGCCGCGGCCTTTGCCGGATCGACGATCCCGATCATCGAATCGCTGCCCGCGCTGGCCTTGAGCCGCAAGCTCAACCGGGGGCTTGAGGCGCTGGCACTGTCCGCCGATGGCTCGGTCCTGTTCACGATGTTCCAGAGCCCGCTGAGCCATCCCGATCGCGCCGCGCACGAGCAATCCGATCTGGTCCGGCTGTGGGCGCTCGATGCGCAGGATGGAACGCTGCTGGCCGAATATGCCTATCCGCTTGGTCCGCCCGCTGGCTTTGTCCGCGACTGCGCCGTGGGACCGGTGCGACGCGACGACATCAAAGTCAGCGAGCTGACGCTGCTGGACGATGGCAGCCTGCTGGTGCTCGAACGGGTTACCCAATCTACCCATATCTACCGGGTCCAGCCCGATGTGCGCTCGGTGCTCCCCTCGCTGTGGGGCGATCCGGCCCGGCGGCCTACGCTGGAGCAGCTTGGCGCGGACGGGCTACGTGCTGCCCAGGGAGCGGTGCTGGAAAAACGGCTGATCTTGTCCACCGATGACCACCCGGAAATCGGCTGCGACCTGGAAGGGATGATCGTGCTCGCACCGGACACCCTGCTGCTGGCCAGCGACAGCGATTACGGCACCGAAGGCGCGGAGACCGGGTTCTGGCGGGTGACCTTTCAGGGACCCATTGTGGAACTTTAACGGCACCTGGCGGGTTATCTGTGGCTATGCCCCCAATGCCGGAGACTACCATGCACCGTGAAGGCCCAGAAATTCATCTCGACGCGGAAGAAGCCCGAGCCGGACGCAAGGGGACTTTTATGTTCAAAGTCCTGATGCTGAGCTTGGTGCTCATCGTCGCCGCAATGACGACGATCTGGCTGATCGGTTCCGCAAATGCTCCTTACGTTCCTGAACCCGTAGCAACCGAGATGGTTGACTAAACGCTTAGAAACTGACCGGATTTTCAAACGGTAAGGCCCCGCGCTGGCTGGCTGCATAGGCCTCGGCGCCTTTCAGCACCCGCATCATATTGCGGCTCGAGAGTTTTTCGAGGTCCTGCTGGCTCCACCCGCGGCGGGCCAGTTCGATGAACAGCGCTGGATAATCGGCGACCGATTCGAGCCCGGGTATCGCCACATCGATCCCGTCAAAATCGCCGCCCAGCCCGACGTGATCAACCCCGATCCGCCTGGCGATGTAATCGATCTGATCGGCGACATCGCGAACTGATCCGGTCGGCATCGGGTTGGCCTTGACCCATGCCTCAAGCGCGGTCTTGGCCCGGTCTGGCCGGCCCAGATGGATCCGCTTGAGCCGGGCTTCCTCGGCATCCCTGTTGGCGAGCCAAAGCCGCGCGGCATCAAGCACGAACGGCGGGTAAAAATTGACCATCACGATCCCGCCATTGGCTTTCAGCGCATCAAGCGCGGTATCGGGCACGTTGCGGGGGTGGGGATTGACGCCAAATGCGTTGGAATGGCTCGCGATTACCGGGGCCTTGGCCACGGCAAAGACATCGAGCATAGTCTCTTCGCTGACGTGACTGATATCGACCAGCATGCCCAGCCGCTGCATTTCGCGGACCACGTCCACACCCAGCGGGGTCAAACCGCCATGGACCGGGGCATCGGTGGCCGAATCCGCCCAGGTGTTATTCTTCGAATGGGTCAACGTCATATAACGCGCACCCAGCGCATAGAACTGCCGCAGCACAGCCAGACTGCCGCCGATCGCGTGGCCGCCTTCCATGCCGAGCATTGATCCGATCTTGCCCTTTTTCCAGGCAGCCTCAATGCAGGCCGAATCGAGACAGAACTGGAGTTCGCCGGGGTATCGCGCGATCAGCCGTTTGGCAACATCGAGCTGTTCGAGCTGGACCTGCACCGCCGCGCTGCCCTGATGGCTGGCCGAGACATAGACCGACCAGAACTGCGCGCCGACCTTGCCGGCCCGCAGTCGCTTGATATCGGTATGCATCGCCGCAAAGCCATTGGCAGGGTCCGCTGTATTGGTGGTGTCGGCAAAGTCGAACCCGTTCAGCAGGTTTTTGCGCCGATCGCGCAAGGCATCGGGGACATCGTTATGTCCATCCCAGACCGGCGCGGCAGCGAGGGCGGCCATCGCGATCTGTTCGGGGGTCCGGACCGGTTTGGCGGGCAGCGAAGCCGCGAGCAGGAACGTGGCGGCAAGGGTGCTGGTCAGCACAAGCGAGTGGCGCATGAAGGATCCTGTCTGGGTTGCTTGGAGCCCAGCCTAGCCAAGCTCTCCCCCCAGGTCGAGCAGCTTGAGCATCACTGCTGCGCCGCATTGCTTGGACCGGGCCTTGGGATCGAACTTGCCATCGGCGACGAATTTGCCCCGGCTATAAAGCGAGGAGAAACTCCACAGATAAGGGCTGGCCCGGCCCGCGCGGCGATAGCCGAAACCGTTGTAGGCCTCGAGCCGGTAGAGCGTGCGCGGCAGGCTCCAATCGCCCTGCCCGGTAAAGCCGAGCAGCCGCAGAGCATCGGCCGCGCTCGATTCCCAGTCGCTCGGAGGCAGCCAGTTCGGCGGGCGGCCCGCCGGAACTTGCCGGGTGCGCCGTGACAGCGGGAAATCGCCGTTGTGGAAGTGGGCCCGGAAATTGAAGCTCGCCTCAAGGCCATGGGTGGCGGCAATGAAAGCCCAGGGGATCCCGAGCCGTTTGCCGAGCCGTTCATAGCGGCCGCGCGATTGGCGCATCATGGTCAGATGCCAATCGGTGCTTTCGCGAAATTCAGGACGTATTTTGGCGGCGGCGAACCAGGCGGCATATTCATCGGCCAAGGCATCGTACTTCAGTGAGGTGGCGACTGGCGGCAAAATCTCTTCAACTTCAGGAGCCGCCGTTTTGGGCAGGTTGAGCCCCGACGGCAGCACCAGATCGACTGGATCGTCATCGCCGGACAGCGCCGTTGCGAACCGCAGCGGCCGCGCCGGAGCAGGTAGCGCCAGCCCGCTAGTGCTGCCCAGCGGGCGCGGCTGCGCGGCATCGCCAAACCAGGCGTCGGGCGGATCATATTCGGTGCGGTGCAGCCGGGCGAGCAGGTTACCCGCCTTGTCGGCCAGCAGCGGCGCTTTCACTTCGGCCCGGTCGATCAATGCAACGAGCCGGGGCATGGCGATCTGGTAAACCTGCTCGGGCGCGACCTGCAGCTGGCCTTCGTGAAATGCCAGCGGGCTGGGCGGCAGGCGCAGCGCCTTGGCCTGTTGTTCCAGCCCCTGCAATTCACCGATCAGCCCGGCGGCTTCGATCGCCTCACCCGGGACCAGCGCGCGCAGCGGCTCGGGCAATTTGGTGCCCAGCACACTGCGCAGGTCTGGCCCGGCCAACAAGGCGGCCAGCGAGGCGCCGCCGTAAAGGAATTCCCGCCTGTTCGAAAACGTGTGCATCGACTCGCCTCCACGGCGAAGTCTAGCAGTTTCCTCGGCTTGGGCGAGTCGGCGTGACCTCAGCCTTCGGCTTCACGCTCAAACGCAGCATTGCCGCCGACTTTCGCCGCGAGCCGCCCCAGCAAGGCCAGCACCGCCACCGCAACCAGCGTGGCCAGGATCGCGTAAGTATAGAGCCCGGCCAGATCATGGCTGATCCCGAGCTTGGCCAGCGTGGCCTTGATCGCCTCGTTCCAGGCCAGTGCTGCAACCAGCCCCAGCGAGGCCGAAGCCAGCGAAATCATCGTTTGCACCATGGCGCGCGGATCGGTCATTGTTCGTATCTCCAACGGGTTGAACCAGATCGGCAGTCTATGGACCTGTGCAGCGGGGACAAGACCACGCGCGCCGCTTGCTCACAGCCGCGTTCCGTGCTGGCTGGCGGCGATGGAACTGCTCGCCGATCCCTGGACCTTGGCCATGGCCGTGTTGGCGGTTGCAATATTGGGATTGGCCAAGGGCGGCTTTGCCGGGCTGGGCGCGCTGGCCACGCCGCTGCTGGCGCTGGCCCTGCCGCCGGTCACTGCCGCCGCGCTGCTGTTGCCGGTACTGCTGATCCAGGACGTGGTCAGCGTCTGGTCCTATCGCAAGACCTGGGATGGGTGGGTCATCGGCTGGATGCTGCCCGGCGCGTTGGTCGGAGTAGCGCTGGGGACCGGGCTGGCGGCGGCCGTGCCGGAGGAAAAGCTGCTGGTGCTGCTGGGGGCAATTACCCTCGCCTTTGGCCTTTACCGGCTCTGGCTGGAGCGTGGTGGGCGGATCGTGACGCCCAGCAATTCGCCCGGCTGGGTGGGCGCGCTGTTTGGCGTGGCGACCGGGTTCACCAGCCAGATCGCTCACGCCGGCGGCCCGCCGTTCCAGATGTGGGTGACCCCGCGCCGCTTGCCGCATCAGGTCTTCGTCGGCACCTCATCGCTGACTTTTGCCGCTATCAACTGGATGAAAGTGCCAAGTTACGCGGCGCTCGGTTCGTTCAACTGGACCGTGCTGCAAGCCGCCGCGCTACTGGCACCGCTGGCGATCGTCACCACGCTGGCGGGGGTCTGGCTGGTCCGCCGGATGGATCCCGCGCGGTTCTATAGCCTGATCTATCTGCTGATGATCGCGCTTGGATTGCGGTTAATCTGGCAGGGGTTCTAGGCGATTTCGTCTAGCAACCGCCGGGCATTGGCCGCCAGAGCAGGCGAACCCATCGCCGCCGCACGCTTTGCGACACTGGCTGAAGACGCACAGAACTGGGCCGGGCTGCGCTGGTTGGCAAAGCGGTTGTATAGCTGGGTCTGATGGCGATCCAGGCCCTTGCCGTGGCGGCGCTGTTCGGCGGCATAAGCCTGCGATAGCAGCGCCTTGTGCCGCCCAAGAAAGCGCGAGTAGTACGCAGTTACCGGTGCACGGCCCCGGCCTTTGCAGGATAGCGCCGCAACATTCAGTCCGGCCCGCAAATGCCACACCGCCTCGCTCGGATTTGCTACAACAGCCGTGCGCTGCGGCACTGGCGGGAGCGAGGCGTGGCGCGGTGGCAGACTGTTGCGCGCCTGTTGCGGCGGCGGCTTGCCCGTACAGGCCGCCAGGCCAGCCAATAGCGCCAGGCTCAATCCGAATATCCTCATAGTGCGACCCCTCCGGCTTCTGCGTGCACGCCGCTGCGCACAGCGACAACTGGGCTCAGGCTAACTTGCGCCAGCTTGCGCGGAGATTGCGATGAATGCCTAACCAGTGATTCAGTCTGAGCGGCGGCCTTGCACCAGGCCGACCAGGACCAGAACCAAGCCTGCCACGGCAGCCGCCGACAAACTGACCAGCAGTGCGGTGACCAGACCCTCCTGAACGGCGCCGGCCTGCCGTCCTGCTGCGGCCAGCGGCATGGTCTCGCGCCCGGCGCCCCAGATCGCCGCCAGCAATGTGGCGAGCCAATTTGCCGCCATGCCATAGCCCAGCAAGCCCACCGCCCAGCGCTCTCCGCGCGGCGCGAGGCGGACGTGGCTCCAGACCCCGGCAAGGGCCAGCAGCAATGTTCCGCCCGATAGCGCCGCAAGGTGCGAAGACAATCCCATCCGCGGATTGGCCAGCTGGCCCGAGACAAACCCGGTCAGCAGTCCAGCCAGCACCAGTCCGGTGCCAAGCATTGCGAGGCGGCGCGGCGCAACAGAATGTTCGGTCATGGTAAGGCTCCCTTGCTCAAGGCTTGGCTCCGCCGGTTTCGATGGCCGGGCTGCGCTTCGGTGTGGTTTGCAGCAGCAACCAGGCCGCCAGCGTGATCGCGGCGGCGATCGCAAAGGCCACCCCCGGCCACACGAACGGCGCCGCCGGTGAGGTGAACCAGGCCATCGGCTGAATCAGTACCACCGGGCCGACAATCGATCCGACCCCCATGACCATCGCCGCCAAGCCCTGAACCTCGCCCTGTGTTTCGGGCGTGGCGCGGCGCGAAAGCATCGCCATCAGGCTCGGCTGGACCAGCGACTGCACCGCCACCGCCGCCAGCAAGGCATAGGCCTGCCAGGTCGCATAGGCGAAAGCATAGCCCACAAACCCCAGCCCCGCCCCGATCATGCCGACGGTGGCCGCGCCGCGCTCGCCCAGCCGTTTGACTGCGCGGCCAGTGATCAGCATCTGGCTGAGCGCAATCACGATCCCGACCGCCGCCAGGCTGAGGCCAATCATCTGATCCGACCAGCCGAACGCCGCGATGCCGTAAAAACTCCAGGTCAGCGGATAGACCAGACTGGCGAGCTGCCACAACAGCAGAACCAGCGCGATCCGGCGGATCCCGGCTGTCTTTCCGGCGATCTTCCACGCCCCGAACGGATTGGCCCGGGCCCAGGCAAACGGCCGCCGCAATTCCGGTTTCAGCGTTTCAGGAAAGGCGATCAGGCCATAAAGGCAATTGGCTGAAGCCAAGGCCAGCGCCACCCAGAACGGGGTCCGTTCGCCAAATTGCACGAGCAAGCCGCCCAGCGCCGGCCCGGCCACGAACCCGACCCCGAACCCGGCCGAAACCAGCGCAAAGTTCTTGGCCCGCTCGTCCGGATTTGTGACATCGGCAATCGCCGCCTGCGCCGGGGCATAGGACCCGCCGAATACGCCGGTCAGCACCCGCCCGAGCACGATCAGCGCTACGCTGCTGGCGACGGCCAGCACCGCATAATGGGCCGCCATCCCGAACAACGCGATCAGCAGCACCTTACGCCGCCCAAACCGGTCCGACAGGTTGCCCAGGATCGGCGCCGAAACGAACGCTGCCAGCGCCATCGCCAGGCTCATCCAGACCGACAGGCTGATCGCACCGTCCAGCGACAGGTCTCCCACCCGCATCAGCAAGCGCGGCAGGACCGGCATGATCAGGCCAAAGCCCATCGCATCGATCAGGATCGTCACGAAAACGAAGATCAGGACCGGCCGGGGCGTGCTGGTCATCCGGCAGTCTCTGCGGTGGTCATGGTCCAGAAGTGCGGTCCGCCCTTTGGCACGTCCCATTCGCTGGCGATTTCATAGCCGAGCCTCTGGTAAAGTCCGACATTGGATGGTGTTGCGGTTTCGAGCACCGACCGAACCCCCAGCCGCGCCGCTTCGGCCAGACCAAACCGGATCATTTGCCCGCCCAGTCCCTTGCCCTGGTGATCGGGATGGACCGCCGCCATCTTGAGGTACAGCCAATCTTCGCCACCCGACAGGTGGCTGGTGATCCCTTCATCGGTCCGCAGCGCGCGGGGCAAATGGCGCCGAAAAATGGCGATGTGCAGCAGGGTGTCGGGATGCCACAGCGGTTCGTGGAAATGGACCATGCCGGGCGGCCGCCACAGCGTTACGCCGGTCACATCGGGAGTGCCCAGTACCAGCCCGATCCGCAGCTGCTGATCGACCATCCAACCCATCAGCCGCCGCAGCCGCGCAGACCGGCTTGCCTCATCGGGCAGCATATGGACCATCGCCGGGTCGTGATGAAAGGCCAGCGTCAGCGTTTCGGCCGCGCGGTCGCGGTGCTGGGGGCCAAACCGGATGATCTCATCGTCCATCGCCGCCTGCCTGCCACCCTTGCGGGCGACGCGCAACCGCACTAACCCGGCATCATGGCTTTTCGCTCCTTTCGCTCACGACTGCGCGCTTTTCAGGCGATGCGCGGCGATCCGCCCGGTCCGGGATTTGTCGCCGATCTGGAATTTCTCGAGAACCGCGACCTCGATCTTTCGATCCGGCTGGGCGCGATGCTGGGGTTCAATGCGCTGCTGATAACGATCGGAACGCACCCGATCTCAGCGAGTCCCGGCGCGCCCCTCAGTCTTGATGCGCCGACCCAAGGCGGGCTGGTGCTGTTCAGCCTAATCGCGCTGCTGCCGCTAGTGGCGTCGTGCGTATTCGCCCTGCGCGCGCTGCTGCTGGGAGAAGAGTTCGACAGCGAAGGTGTGGCCAGCGACGCAGCGGCGCGGCAGCGCTTGTTCGCCACTTTCGTGCATTCGATCGATGTTCAGGCCCGCTTGCTGGGTCTGGCAATCCACTGGACGCTGGTCGGCGGAGCGCTGACCATGCTGTGCTGGGCGGCGATCCTGTTTGACAAGATGGGATAAGCGATGGCCGCCGATGACGAAGACTATGTCTATGATGAGGACAGCGGCGAATGGCTGCCTGCTTCACAGCAGGCAGCCAAGCGGGCGGAGGCCGATCACGTCGAAGTGCGCGATGCGGTCGGCAACCTGCTGGCCGATGGCGACGCGGTTACCCTGATCAAGGACCTGACGGTCAAGGGCGCGGGCCAGACGCTCAAGCAGGGAACAGTCATACCTTCGATCCGGCTGACCGGAGATGCCCAGGAGATCGACTGCAAGTATCCCGGGATCAAAGGTCTGGTGCTGCGCGCGGAGTTCGTCCGCAAGCGTTAACCCCGGCCGAGCAGGCGCCGCATCAGACCAGGCGCCTCGACTGCAACATCTTCGCCCTCTTCGCTGACTTCGATCCGGCGGCGCAGGACGGTTCCGGTCGGGCTGGCGTCTTCGTCCACCACGAGCCGGCCGCGCTGGATCAGGTTGAAACGGGTCAGGTTGGGCGTAGCGATTTCGAACCCTTCGGCTTCGTCATCCTGCTCTACAGCTTCGGGGGTCTTCGCAGCCGGCACCTGGCGGATCACCGGCCAATGCACTGCGACCACTTCGGGGCGCAGCTCGATCAACCCGGAAATGACCGGGATCGCGCCAGCCAGCCCGTGCGCATCCAATTGCACCGCGACCGCTTGATGGAACCGCAACGCGCGCCACCAGCAACCGAGCACGAACTCGACATAGCGCAGCGGCGTGGGCGCGGCTTCGCCTTCTTCGCGGATGAAATGCCGCTGTTTGTGATGAACCAGCGCGGTGTTGAGCAGATCGAGCCCGTCGATTTCGAGGAAGGCTTCGATATCCTCGTCCCACCCGGCCCAATCGGGGCTGTCTGTGCGGGACTGCGCCAGCACGTCTTGAGCGCTGGCCGATGACCAGTTCCAGGCGTGGTCGGTATAGAGCCCCAGAACCAGATAGGGCCGGTGCTGCGTGCCCTTTTCAAAGGCCAGATCGGCTTCGTTGCCGATCGCAATGGTGGCACCGGTGATCGGCTCGCCCTCGTGATTTTTGACCGCTTCGGCCAGCTCGTCCCAACCGCTGATTTCGACCGCGGACAGGCTGGCACTGCGGCACAACCGCATCATTTCGCCGCCGCTTTCGATTAGGGCGGCGCGCAGGATCGCTTCGGCCTTGGCCAGTTCGCGTGCCTCGAACAGATCGCGCAAGGCGGCTTCCCAGGCGGCTTCCCCAGCGGCAGTGGCAAAAGTGGTCTGCAAGCTGTGCATCCCGGACGCTCCATCTGCGGCGGCGCCCTCTGCGCTACCGGCTTGGAGCGCAGGGTAAGGGAAAATGGTCAGCGACCGGTTAACCGCGCTCTGATTAAGGCTTAGACTGCGCGGCGGCGCGCCGGGCCCAGCAGAAAAAGCACAAACGGCGCCTTAAACAGGGCGTCGCACAGCATGACGCTCCACCCCCGCATCGCCGTCAGCCCGGATTGGTCGCAAAAGTCGGGACCGCGCCTGTTTCGACCCAGCATTGCTTGGACTTGGTCCAGATATGCGCGGAGGGCTGAAAAAAGGCCGTATCATCCAGCGTACCCACTTTGACAAAGATCAGGCCCGGCGCGACTTCAACCTTGCTGAACAGCGGCGATCCGCAGGTGCCGCAGAACTGCCGTTCTACCGCCTTGCCGCTTTCGCCGGAATCGAAATAGCTGGTTGGCGCGCGTTGGGTTACCACCACCGCCGTTTCGGGCACGCCCACGATAGTCGAAAACGCGCTTCCAGCTTGCTTTTGGCAATGGCTGCAATGGCACACTGCCTGCATCACGGGTTCGCCGTGAATTTCATAGCGCACGGCGCCGCACAGGCAGCCGCCGGTCATGGGTTGTGTCATTGTCCGCTCCTCTGCCAGCCAAGGTGCGGCACAGAGCGGGCCGGGTCAACTAGTGGACGAAGCGCGCCACGACATCGCGGTAGCTGCGCGATACCTTCACGTCGGCGCCCGATTCGAGCACCAGGAAGCATTCGCCATTGGTGTGCGGTTTGACCTGACGGACATTGTTGAGATTGACGATCCAGCTGCGGTGGACCCGCTGGAATACGCGCGGATCGAGCCGCCGCTCCAGATCCTTCATCGTTTCGCGCAGGATCAGGCTGTTGTCAGCGGTGTAGATGCACATGTAATCGCCCGCCGCCTCGATCCGCTCGATCGAATCGACATCGACCCGGAAGATTTGCCCGCGATCCTTGATGTTGATCAGCTTTTCATAGCGCGCGGTCAGTTCAGGCTCGTCCGGCATCGCCTCCATCGCATCGGGGGCGACTTCGGCCAGCACGGTCTTGAGCTTCTCAGCCTCTTCGCTTGAAGCCTTTTCGGCGATCCTCAGCCGGACCCGTTCCATCGTGTCGGCCAGCTTGTCTTCATCGACCGGCTTCATCAGGTAATTGACCGCATTGGCCTCAAACGCCCGCACGGCGTGTTCCTGATAGGCGGTGACGAAGACGATCAGCGGCGGTTCGATCTCCATGATCCCCTTGACCACCGAGAACCCGTCAAACCCAGGCATCTGGATGTCGAGGAACACCAGATCGGGTTTCTCGGTCTTGATCTTGCGGATCGCCTCGCGCCCATTGGAACAGGTGTCGATCACTTCGACATCGGGGAACTTGTCGAGCCGCAATTGCAGCCCCTGGATCGCGAGCTTTTCGTCATCGACGATAATGGTGCGGATGGTCATGGATTGGGGCCTCTAGCCGGCAAATACCGGTCGCTTGTCCGCCGACAGGGCCGGTTGGACCTGTTCGCGGCGTTCGAAGGGAATCTCGATCAGCACGGCGAAACCGCCTTCAGCCGGTTCCATCGTTTCAAACCGGTGCTCCCCGCCATAGGCTTGGGCCAGCCGGTCACGAATGTTGGCCAGACCCACGCCGGTAGAAACCTGTTCGCCGCCATCGAATGTCACGCCGGTCAACCTGTTGCTTGACCCACCCGAATGCAAGCCGGGACCGGTGTCAGAGACGGTGATACGAAGGTTTGGGCCGATGAGTTGCGCCGCGATGGTAATTTCAGCGCCAGTTTCCTGCGGAGAGACCGCATATTTGATCGCGTTTTCGACCAGCGGCTGGAGCAGCAGCGAAGGCAGCAGCGCGGCCTCGGCCCCGGCCTCGATCTGGAACCGGGTCCGCAGCCGCTCTTCAAATCGCATCCGCTCGATCTCAAGGTACAGCTTCAGCGTTTCGACTTCCTGCGCCACGGTGACCCGTCCGGCCGGCTCGTTGACCAAGGTGTAACGCAGGAACGAGGACAGCCGGCTGAGCATCGCATTGGCCGGTTCGGTCTGTTTGAGCAGCACCAAGGTCGAGATCGAATTGAGCGTGTTGAACAGGAAATGCGGGTTGAGCTGATAGCGCAGCATCGCCAGTTGCGCGCTGGTCGCCTGGTTCTCCAACTTCAGCAGCTGGTCGTTCTGCTCTTCGATCTGGAGGAAAAAGTTGATCATGTAATAGAGCGCCGACCAGGCCAGCAGCAGCGTCGCATCGAAATAGAACAGGCTGAAAAAGCGCTGTGCGAAGCCACTGCCGTTGTCACCCCAATAGAGCCCATTAACCCAAGCATCGATGAAGGCGTAGAGCGAAACCGCGAGTGGCAATGCCAACGTCGTCACTCCCCAAGTAACCAACGGGCGATGTTTAATCAACTGGCGATAAATTACCGATAGGATCAGAGTCAACGACAATCCGGTTATGGTGGAAATCAGCACAAGCACAAAATAAGACGGCGGTTGGTCGTTTGTTAAGACCGTTGCATAACGAAAAGCGAAGGATCCTAGCCATCCGCCAATCTGAAGTATCCAAAATGCACGATTTTTATCTTGAAAAAATGGGACGGATCCAATAAAAATTGCCTTCATTTCAGTTCCCCAATCAAAGCCGGTACGTGTTTCAGGAACTTTCCTACCATCATGCTTATGATGACAAACTTACATTGAACAATTTTTAGTTGACAAAGTCTGCTGGGGGGGCAAAAATTACTAGCCGATAATTGATATTGGCCCACTTGAAGAAAGGTGCATAATGAAAAACACACGTGCTTGGGTCGTTCCCGCAATCATCGCTTCCACCATACTTGCAAACGCTGCTTGGGCCGCGTCTGATGGGCCAGCCCTGTGTGCACCCGCTGAAGATTTTTTTGATCATATGCGGAATGCTTGGGATATTTTTTGGGGCAAATGTCACCTCTAGTCCTAAGTCAATTCAATGCATAAGGGGTAGATTTGTCTATAAGAACGAAGTGCCCTTTATGTCATGAATCAATCTTGTTGTAAGCTTGTTTCCGGACCGAGATCATCCTCTCAGACCCATGACCGAAATAGCAACGCGGCGATGGCCCCGACTTTGGCGGGTTTTCCAAAGGCAAGAACCAAATTACCTCTTGCGGGCAGCAACGATGGCTTTGCCCAATTCATCGCGTCCGACAGCTCCGGCGAGGAGCTGATCGCCAACCACCCAACTGGGGGTGCCATCGATCCCGAGCTGGCGGGCCATAGCGATGTTGTTCTTCAGTTCGGCGTCGACCCGGGGATCGGCGATGAATTTGCGGGCGCGGTCCAGATCGAGGCCCGAAGCCTTGGCGGCACCTTCGATGCTGGCGGCATCGGTTCGCCCGGTGGCGAACATCGCCTTGTGAAACGCCGGGTATTTGCCCTGTTCAGCCGCGGCGAGGCCCCAGCGGGCGGCATCGGCGCTGGTCGGGGCGATGATCGGCAGTTCGCGGACCACCACTTTGAGATCGGGATTGGCGGCAATCAGTGCATCAACCTCGGGCACGCTGGCGCGGCAATAGCCGCAGGCGAAATCGGTGAATTCGACCAGCACCATGGTCCCGTTAGGATTGCCCATGACCGCGCCGGGGAAAGCCACTTCCAGCTTGGCGGCAACGGCGCCGAGCTGCTTGCCGGTTTCCTTCTTGCGCAGGTTCTCCATCGCTTCGGGCAGAATTTCGGGATGGGCCAGGATATAGGCGCGCACGATCCCTTCAACCTCGGCCTTGCTTCCGGCTGAAGCGCTTGATCCGCCCAGCACCCAGCCCGCTGCACCACCGGCCAAGAGGAGAGCGGCCCCGGACAGGACCAAGGGCAGAGTGGTTGCGTTCGATGTGCTGGCCATACCAGCGCGCTACCTGCGTTTCTTCTGCTGTTCAATCATTGCCCGCGATTGCATCGCGATATCGCCCGCGCGCAACCAGTCGGGCGAGTCTTTGGGCAGGCTGGCCTGCGCCATTTCCGCCGAGCGCAGCGCCATCGGAAAATTCCATTGAAGCGACTGCTGTTCAGCACTGGCGAGCTGGGCGCGCGGGATATCGCCCTTCATCCCGTAGATCACGCCAAGCTGATACCAGGCGAAAGGATTTTCCCGATCGAGCGAGACTGCCGCTTTCAGCACCTGTTCCGCCTCGGCCAGATAGACCGGGTCTTCGGTCGCGACCAGCGCGTGGCCAAAGGCGGTGGCGATGAGCGGGTGATAGCCGCTGAGTTCGGTCGCCCGGCGCAGCGGCGCCAGCGAATCAAGCGGACGGCCTGATTCAAGCAGAACCTGGCCCTTAAGCTCCAGAAAATAGGGGTCGTTTGGTGCCGCCGCGAGCAGCGCGTCGACCTCTACCAGTGCCTTGTCGAGCCGCGCATCCTTGTGCCAGGCATAGGTCCGGGCATAGCGCGCCGGCACCCCGGTCATCGTTTCGGGATAGACCTGCAAGGTCCGTTTGGGTTCGGACATAAAGCCGAACAGCTTGGCCTTGATCCGATCAAACCGGCCTTCCAGCACCGGATCGGGCGGCGTGTTCCAGGCCGGATCGACCTGATAGCTATCCTGCAGGAACGCGATCCGGTCCGAGGTCATCGGGTGGGTCCGATAGAACTCGTTGTCATAAGTGCGGACAAAGCCGTGCCGCGTTTCGAGGTTCTGCAGCCGCTTGAAAAAGGCGATCGAGCCGCGTCCGGAAATTCCGGCCTTGGACAGATACTGCGCGCCGGCGGCATCGGCGCTGGCCTCTTGCCCGCGGTTGAAGGCCAGGTATTTGCCAAGCGCCGCCTGCTGCCCGGCCATGATCACCCCGATCGCGGCATCGCCCGATCCCGCTGCTGCGGCCAAGCCGCCCAGAATCAGCGAGAGGATCGAGATCCCGGTCGCTTCGCGCGATCCGCCGCCTGAAATGACGTGTCCGCCGGTGATATGGCCCAGCTCGTGGGCGATCACGCCCTGCACTTCCAGCGCCGATCCAGCCTCGTTGATCAGGCCCGAATGGAGATAGACAACTTGCCCGCCCGCAACGAAGGCGTTGATCGAAGGATCGCCGATCAGCACCACGTTGACATTGCGCGGATCGAGCCCGGCCGCGAGAATCAGCGGGCGGGCCATATCGTGCAGCAAGATCTCGGTTTCGGCATCGCGCAGGATCGATTGGGCCATGGCCGGCGAAATGCTCAGCGAAACGGCCAGCACCACCGCGAGGCAGCGCGCGAAAAAGCGGGAAAAAGTGCGCATCAAGGCCACGATTAGCGCAGTTTCGCCTGAACCGCGCCTGAAGCCCCGCCCTGTGCGGTCAGGAATGCCAGCACGGGACCTAGCACGCCGGGATCGCGATTGAACGGCGCCGCCAGCTTCATCACGGTTCCCGAATGATCGACCCCGGCCAGGATCACTGGCGTGGTTGGGTGACCGGCGGCAGTCAAGGCCTTGCCCAGCGCGACCGAATTGCGCGGCTTGACGGTCTCATCGTTATCCCCTGTCAGCAACAGCATCGGCGGTGCATCACCGCGGACATAGTTGATCGGCTGGGTAATCGCGGGATCAGGCTGATCGCCAAAGGCATTGCGCGCCGAATCGCTGGTGAATGGGAAAAAGTCATAGGGCCCGGACAGCCCGACCACAGCTTTGACAAAGCCGTCAGGCACCCCGGCCCGGCCCAGCCACTGCCGATCCAGCCCCAGCATCACCACATTATAGGCCCCGGCCGAATGCCCCATCAGGAACACCCGCCCGGGATCGCCGCCGATTCGCGCAGCGTTGGCATGAACCCAGGCCACCGCCGCCGCGCTGTCTTCGAGCATATGGGGGTACTTGCCCGCTGGCCCGAGCCGGTAACCGGCCAGCACCACCAGATAGCCGCGGCGGGCAAATTGCCGCCCGACAAAATGATAGTCCCCCGGTGTGCCCGAATGCCAGCCGCCGCCGTGGATGAACACCAGGACCGGGTGCGGCCCCGGGGCGCCCGGTCCAATCACTTCGATCCGTTGGGCCGGGTCAGGTCCGAAGGCAACGCCGGTTTCCAGGACCGCCGCGCCATCGGTTCCGCCCATGGTCCGGTCGGCCCAATCGAGCACCGCCACCGCATTGGTCGCCATGGCATAGCGCCAGGCGCCGAATAGCGCCGCCGCCAGCAGCGCCAGCCCGATCAATACCCAGCCCATTCGTGAGATCCGTTTCTTTGCCGCCAGCCCTGTCATGATGACTACCATAAGGATTTTATCCTTCTGGGGAAGCAACACCGGCCCGCTCCCCCCGCCCAACCCCCCAATAAAGGGTAACCGGGGGGGGGTTGGGGCGGGGGGGCGGGGCCGGGTTGCGGGTTTGGGGTTTAAAAAAACAAAAGCG
>JANMOU010000036.1:0-87047 GCA_031369495.1 Novosphingobium sp.
GTCCGAACTCTGGAAACCACCACGACCACCAGCACCAATGCAGATGGTACGACCACAACAACCACCGATGGATCGCGCACAATTCAGACGGTTTCGACGCCCAGCGGCAACGTGACGCGGGTTATCAAGACCACCGACGCCAACGGCGAAACGGTAACGACCGTCGAGCACGACCGGGCTGAAAAGCCATCGGCAGCAGACCGCGCAGAGCGCGCGGATCGTCCTGACCGTCCGGATCGTCCCGACCGACCTGACCGCCCCGATCGGCCGGAACGTCCGGAGCGTCCCGAACGGCCGGATAATCCAGGCCGCGGCGGCTAACTAGATAACGCAATGCACCGGCCGGCCGTGAGATCCGTCTCGCGGCCGGCTTTGCAATGACAGTCGCAAAGCGACGAACAGGGAGTCAGTTTAATGAACCGTAGAATCCGCCACACCGCGATGGCAGCCTTTGCCAGCCTTGCGGCTGCTGCGCCCGCTCAGGCCGACGACTATGTCCAGATCAGCCTTGGAGCCGACTATTCGAGCGGCGATTACGGATCGACGCCAGACACCACCATTCTGGCGCTGCCGGTTTCAGTAAAGGTCAAGAAGGGCAATTTCTTCGTGCGCGCCTCGCTGCCCTATCTGCACGTTGATGGGCCCGCGATCCCCGGTGATGGCGGGGCTTTGCCCGGCGGGCCGAGCACTTCGCGCGGCGGGATTGGCGATCTTTCACTGGCGGCTGGCTATTCGCTGCCAATCAGCGAGACGACCTTCTTTGACGTGACCGGCAAGGCCAAATTGCCCACGGCTTCGGAAAGCAAGGGCCTCGGCACAGGTACGACAGACTTCACCGCTGAGGGCGAACTGACCCAGGTATTTGGCAACACCAGCATCAGTCTGCGCGGCGGGCGCCGCTTTAACGGTTCGAGCGCTGCCTTCCCGCTAAATGATGTGTGGCAGGCTGGGGCCGGGATTTACCACACCACCGGGCCGGTCACTCTAGGTCTCGACTATGACTGGCGCGAAGGTGCGTTGGCGGCAGTGCCGGATCGCAGCGAGATCACCGGATCGATCGGCTATAAGCTTAGCGATAGCTTCCGGCTCCAGGGTTATGGCTATACTGGGCTCAGCGATGGCAGCCCGAACCTCGGCGGCGGATTGCAGGTAATCTATCGGTTTGGTCAGTAGGCGGCCGCTGCAACCAGCACATCGCGGACGCTTGATTCGCGTTCGGCCCAACTGCCACTGATCCGAACAAACCGCACGCCGGTCTGGCGCAGCAGGTCTTCGGCCAGCGCGGCAAACCGGGCGCGTTCGCTGGCGCTGCCGAACAGGCGGGTACCGTCCTCGACCCATGGCACGTCGGGATCGAATAGCAGGTACAGGTCAGCCTTGGGATAATCGAGCAACGCGGCGGGGATCGTGCCGAACAGCATTTGCGCCCAAGCAGCGGTCATCAGCGGATCGGTGTCGAGCAAGGCCAGCGGCGCGCCGGTGGCCTCCACGGCTTGCACCGCGGCCTCGTGCCCTGCCGCGATGGCCTCCAGATCGGCCATGCTGAATGTGGTGCCATGCGCCTCGGCATAGGTCCGGCCGTATTCGGGCACCAGCGGCAGGCCCAGTTCGCGACCGAGTTTTTCGGCCAGAACCGATTTGCCGGTGCTCTCCGATCCGTGAAAGCAGATCCGGATCATGCCTGGATCAAAGTCGAACTTTCGCGTTGCCGCTGTTCGACCTCAATCCATTCTTTCAGCCCGAACAGGCTCATCACCAGCATCCCGCCATAGAGCCCCGCAGTCGGGTAAAGCCCGCGATCGATATACAGCAACACCGCTGCGATATCGACCGCGATCCAGATCACCCAGTTTTCGATCCGGCGGTACCCTAGCAGGATTTGCGCGGCGACACTGGCCCCGGCAATCGCGCTATCGGCAAAGGGCATCGCGGCATCGGTATAGCGGTGCATCAGCCAGCCCAGGTTGAGGCTGATCGCCGCAGTAACCAGCAACCAGACCGCGCGGCTGTTCCAATCGAGCCAGCGGACCGGTACCCGCGCGTCGCCAAAGCCCGAGCTGGCGGCCTTGCGCCACAGCGTCCAGCCCCAGACATTGGCGAGGATGAAGAACACCTGCAGCCCGCTCTCGGCATAGAGCCGGCTTTCATAGAAGATGAAGACGTAGAGCGAGACCGACAGGATCGCGAAAGCGAAGTTCCACTGCGATCGGAAGATCAACAGCGCAATGTTGATCAGCCCAAGGCCGGCGGCGACCCATTCCAGGTCTTTCAGCAAGTCAGCATCGAAGATCATGCGAGCGCCGCCTCCCACTCATCCAGCTTGAACCCGACCAATAGCCCGCCGGGATGCTCAACCACTGGACGCTTGATGCACGAGGGGTGGGCAGCCATCAAGGCGATAGCCCTGGCCTCGGTCAGATCGGTCTTGTCTGCATCGGGCAGCTTCTTGAAAGTGGTTCCAGACCGGTTGAGCAGCTTGTCCCATCCGGCCGCCGCGCACCACTGGCCCAGCTTGGCGGGATCGGCGCCGGCTTTCTTGTAATCGTGAAAGGCATAGGCCAGCCCCTGCGCATCGAGCCAGGTCCGGGCCTTTTTGACCGTATCGCAATTGGGGATGCCGTAGAGGATCATTTCGGCTGTTCCATCTGGGTCAGATCAGAGCGGATCGACTGCTCAAGAGCATTGAGCTCGATCACCGAATCGTTCATCTTTTGAAACGCTGCCATATGCCCGGCCTTGTCTCCGGTCATTCCGATGATGTTGTTGGCTTGGGTCAAGGCGGGAAGCGCTGTGGTCAGGATCAGGATCTGATCAAGCACGGCCAATTGTTTTGTGGTGCATCCAGACCGGTCAAGCGCGGCATAGGCCTGCTGGTTGAAATCATCACCTTGGGCTGGTTGCGCCTCGCGCGCGGCGGCCAAGCGGCGCTGACAGGCCAGTTCAGGACTGACGACTTCGGCAGCAGTGCAGCCAATGGCGAGCAGCGGTGCGAGCAAAAGGATTAGCCGGCGCATCAACCGGGGTTCCTGACATATTGCCGCACTTTGGGCTCGGTGCAGGAATAAAGCGTGTAGCCGTCGTAATAGTCGCTGCGCCCGCGCGCCTGAACCACCGAGTGTTCGGGGTGACTGCCCCAGGCTTTGGCGGCGTCCTCGCTGTCCCACTCGGAAATCGCGACCACCTCACCATCGTCGGCAACAAAACCTTTGATCGAGCGGAAACCGGGCTGGGCCGCGGCCAATTCCTCCATCCGGGCGTTGTCGGCCTGATAGGCAGCGGCGTCCATATCGGCGCGTTTGCGGTTGCGGAATACAGCCAGGTACATATCACGAGCTTAGCCACGCCGAGGGGGCTTCGACAAGCTCAGCCTGAGCGGGTTTTGCAAGCTAGGCCCAGAATTCCCGCTCAGCCTGAGCCTGTCGAAGGCCCCGCGCGCTTGCGCTGCGGCTGGAATTTGGCCAAAGCCAAATCATGTCCGTCAACACCTTCGGCCGCTTGTTGCGTTTCACCACCTGGGGCGAAAGCCATGGGCCGGCGCTGGGCGCTGTGGTTGATGGCTGCCCGCCGGGGCTGGAGATCAGCGAGGACGTGATCCAGCCGTTCCTCGATGCACGGCGTCCCGGCCAATCGAAATACACCACCCAGCGGCAAGAGCCCGATGCGGTGCGGATCCTGTCCGGCGTGTTCGAAGGGCGCACCACCGGCACACCGATTTCGCTGATGATCGAAAATGTCGATCAGCGCAGCAAAGACTATTCCGAAGTCGCCAAGGCCTATCGCCCGGGCCACGCCGACTATGCCTATGACGCCAAGTACGGTTTTCGCGACTATCGCGGCGGCGGGCGCAGCTCGGCCCGCGAAACGGCAGCACGGGTTGCAGCAGGCGCGGTGGCGCGGCTGGTGATCCCCGAAGTGGCCGTGCTGGGCTATGTCTCCGAAATCGGCGGTGATGTGATCGATATGGCCAATTTCGACGCTGCGGAAATCCGCAACAATCCGTTCTTTTGCCCCGATGCCAAGGCGGCCTTGCGGTGGGAGAAGATCGTTGACGATGCGCGGCTGGCCGGAAGCTCGGTCGGCGCGGTGGTTGAATGCATGGCCAGCGGCGTTCCGGCCGGCTGGGGCGCGCCGATCTATGCCAAGCTCGATGCCGATCTGGCTGCGGCGATGATGGGGATCAACGCGGTCAAGGGCGTCGAAATCGGCGATGGCTTCGCCGCTGCCCGGCTGACTGGCGAAGGCAATGCCGATCCGATGCGGCCCGGAAATGACAGCCCGGTGTTCACCGCCAACCACGCCGGCGGGATCGCGGGCGGGATCAGCACCGGACAGCCGGTGCTGGTGCGGGTCGCGTTCAAGCCGACCAGCTCGATCCTGACCCCGGTTGAGACGATCGACCGCGATGGAGCCGCGACCGAAATCCGCACCAAGGGGCGCCATGATCCCTGCGTCGGAATTCGCGGTGTTCCAGTGGTGGAGGCGATGATGGCGCTCGTGCTGGCCGATCATAAACTGCTCCACCGGGGGCAATGCGGTTAAAGTGACAATCTACGCAGTCCTGATCTTCGGGTTCATTGGCGCGCTGTGGTGGTTCAACGCAGATCGGCAAAAGCGGCTAGATAGCGATCCGGGGCAATTGCGTCTGGCCGAATTGCTGGCCAGCGCTGCCACCGGGCGCGGGGCGACCCGGCGCGAGGTGACCGATCAGCTCGCCCGGATGTCCAAGAACAGCGCTGACCGCCGGGTCCGCCTGACCCACGCCATCATGCTGGTTCGCAGCGAAGCGGCGCCGGACCTTTACGACAAGGTGCTGGAGTTCTCGCGCCAACTGAGGTGATTGGGTTGCTCAGAGGAACGAGCGGAACGCGCTGAACACCTCAACCAGACCGGCTGGCTCGGCGCTATGTTGCAAGGCCTGCAGCGCGGCAGCGGTATCGAGGGCATAGTCCGAGACACCTTGCTCGGTACCGGTCCGTTCCCCGCCCAGCGACCGCAAAAGGTTCGCCGCAGGCCTGTTCTCGGCTAGGATCTGTGCCGCCATCGTCACGATCCCCTCGGCCTGGCACTGGATCAGAAGCACTGCGGTCAGCATCTGGGCCAACCCCTGGCCGTGATAGGCATCGAGAATGCCGATCGCAAATTCCGCGCTTTCGCTCGTTTCATCGTCGCGCACGGCATGAACCGCGCCGATCGCAGGAAACTCAGGTTCGTCGCTGAGGATCGCGCCCCAGGCGAGATGCCGGTGACCATCGACCGCGACCAGCTTGGTGATGACCCGGTCGGGCAAGGCCGGGGCTCGCGAGAAAAACCGCAGGTACCGCGATTCGCGCGAAAGCAGTTCGATCCCGCCGCGCATCCGCAGCTCGTCAGACGGTCGGACTGCCCGCAGGCAGACCTTGCGGCCGTCTTCGAGCCGGGTGTGGACGACAACTTCGCCGATCGGATACTGCATCTCTGGCGCGGTCATCGTCCTCCCTTACGCTGCTACCCCCGCAACACCGCCCCCAATTTGGCCGCCGCCGCAGTAATCCGCTCGGCCACGGCCTTAAGCTCAGCCTCATCGTAGCTCTTTTCGCCCGGCTGCAGTGTGACCTCGACCGCCAGTGACTTTTGCCCCTCCGGCACGCCTTGTCCCCGGAAGTCATCGAACAGCCGCACAGCAACGATGTTGGTCTTGTCGGCCGCCTTGACCACCCGGTTCAGATCGCCCGCGGGCAGATCGGCATCGACCAGGAAGGCGAAATCGCGGGTCACGGCTTGCAGCGCGGGCGGGGCATAGGCGCTGCGCGCAAAGGCCGTGCTCTTTTTTGCCGGGATCGCATCGATATGGATGCCGGCCACCGCCACCGGAACGTCGATGTCAAAGGCCTTGAGCGTCGCAGGATGGACCATGCCGAAGCTGGCTAACTGGAGTTTCGGCCCCAGCCGCAGCGTGGCCGACTGGCCGGGGTGATAGACCGCCCCGGCATCACCCATCACCATCAGATTATCGACCGGCGCTCCGGCCTCGCGCAGCAGTTCAAGGCACATCGCCTTGGCATCGAACGCGTCAAAGCCTTGCGCCTTGCCGCCTTGCCAGCTGCGCGGAGCCTTGTCGCCGGCCAGCACCAGCACCAGCGTCGGATGCTCACCGTCAGTCAGATAGCGCCGCCCGATCTCAAACAGTCGCACCGATGATGCACCGCGATCCATGTTGCGCTGGACTGCCGACAGCAGCCCCGGCAGCAGTGAGGGGCGCATGACCTTCATGTCTTCGCTGATCGGGTTCTGCAGCACCCAGGCACCGCCACCGACGGCATCTGCTTCCCGTTCAGACAGGAACGACCAGGTGATCGCTTCGTGCAGGCCAAGGCCCGCAGCTGCGCGGCGCAGGCGGCGTTCAAGTTGCTGTTCGGGTGTCGCGGTTGGCCGGGCCACGCCATCGGCGCGCGGCAGGGGCGTGCTTTCGATATTGTCGAGACCGTGGATGCGAACCACTTCTTCGACGATGTCGGGCGCGCCATCGACATCGGGGCGCCAGCTTGGCACCGCGACGTTCCATGCGGCATCGGCTGCAAAGCCTAGCGCATGCAGGGTCGCGCGTTGCTGCGCATCGGGGATCGCCACGCCGCCCAGCCGTTCGGCCAAGGCAGGATCGTAAGCGACCACCTTGGTCCCGGTTGGCGGTTCGCCGGCGCGGATGATCTCGCTTGGCTCGCCGCCGCAAGTCTCGACGATCAGTTCGGTCAGCAGGGCTAGCCCGGCATCGAGGAAGGCCGGATCGACCCCGCGTTCGAACCGCTGGCGCGCATCTGAAGTGAGGTTTAGGTTTCGCCCGGTATCGCCAATCCGCTCCGGATCGAAGTAGGCGACTTCGAGCAAAACGTCGGTGGTTGTGTCGCTGCAGCCCGAATGTTCTCCGCCCATGATCCCGGCGATATCGTGGACGCCATTGTCATCCGCGATCACGGTCATCTCGCCGGTAAGGGTGTATTCCTTGCCGTTGAGCGCCAGCGCCGTTTCACCGTCCCGGGCGCGGCGGGCGAAGATCGCGCCGCTGAGCTGGGTCAGATCATAGGCGTGGGCCGGGCGGCCATAGGCCAGCATCACGTAGTTGGTGATATCGACCAAGGCCGAGATCGGGCGCTGGCCTGCGCTCTTCAGCCGGTCCTGCAGCCATTGCGGGCTGGCGCCGTTCTTCAGGCCGCGGATCGCGCGGCCATAAAAAGCCGGGCAGCCTGCGGGATCATCGGTGCGGATTGGCAGCGGGCAGGGGAAGGAGCCCGGCACTTGCTGCACCACGATCGGCTTCAGCACGCCGAGCCCAGCGGCGGCAAGATCGCGGGCGATCCCGTATACCCCCATGCAGTCTGGGCGGTTCGGCGTGATCGCCACATCAAACACCGGATCGGCGCCGTGGTAATCAGCAAAGGCCATCCCGACCGGAGCATCGGCGGGAAGCTCGATGATCCCGACGTGATCGTCGCCAAGCTCGAGCTCGCGGGTCGAGCACATCATGCCGTTGCTCTCAACGCCGCGGATCGCCGATTTCTTCAGTTCAAACCCGCCTGCTGGCACCACCGCACCGGGCAGGCCGAGTACGCCGATCAAACCGGCGCGGGCGTTGGGTGCGCCGCAAACGACCTGGAGTGGATCGCCGCTGCCGGTGTCGACGCTCAGCACTTGCAGCTTGTCGGCATTGGGGTGGGGGGCGGCGGTCAGCACCTTGGCGACGGTGAAGCCCGCCAGCCGGTCAGCCGGGTTCTCGATACCTTCGACTTCAAGCCCGATGGCGTTGAGCTTGGCCGAGATTGCTTTGACCGATGCGTCGGTATCGAGGTGGTCCTTAAGCCAGGTCAGTGAGAATTTCATGCCCGTGCTCCCACGCCAGCCGAAAGCGTCGGTACGTCGAGCGGCGAGAAGCCATAATGCGCGAGCCAGCGAACATCGCCGTCAAAGAACGCGCGCAAATCGTCCATCCCGTATTTGAGCATCGCCAGCCGATCGACCCCGACGCCGAAAGCAAAGCCTTGCCATTCGTCAGGATCGAGCCCGCCAGCGGCGATCACCTTGCGATTGACCATCCCGCTGCCCAGCAGTTCCATCCAGCCGTGGTCTGGCGCATCGCCGCAGCCGCCCAGCACGCGCTTGCCGTTCACCAGGGCAAAGCCGACATCGACTTCGACCGAAGGTTCGGTGAAGGGGAAATAGCTCGGCCGCAGCCGCAGCACGATATCCTCGCGTTCAAAATAGGCTTTGAGGAAGGTTTCCAGCGTCCATTTGAGGTGGCCGAGTGTGATCCCCTTGTCGATCACCAGTCCTTCGACCTGATGGAACATCGGGGTGTGGGTGGCGTCAGAGTCTGAGCGATAGACCCGCCCTGGGGCGATGATCCGGATCGGTGCGCCCCCAGCGATCATCGATCGGATCTGGACCGGGCTGGTGTGAGTACGCAACAGCATCTTGCCGCCGCCACTGGCCATCTGGTCGGGGAAATAGAACGTATCGTGCATCGCCCGGGCCGGATGGTTTTCCGGCATATTGAGCGCGGTGAAATTGTGCCAGTCGTCCTCGATCTCAGGCCCTGTAGCGACCGCACAGCCCATGTCGGCGAAGATCTCCGCCAGCTCGTCCATCACCTGACTGACGGGATGGATTGTCCCGCGCGGCGCGTCCGGCGCGGGGAGCGACAGGTCGATCGTTTCGCGGGCCAGTTGGGCCTCCAGCGCGGCGCCTTCCAGCGCATCCTTTGCCGCGGTGAGCGCGTCACTGACGCTTTCGCGCAGGGCCTGGATTTGCGGGGCCTTGGCTTGCCGTTCATCGGGCGACATCGCGCCGAGCGTCTTCATCAGACCCGAGATCGAGCCCTGTTTGCCCAGAAACTCGACCCGCAAGGCCTCCAATGCGCCCAAATCCTGCGCAGCGGCAATACGCGCCAGCGCTGTTTCACGGGTTGCGGCATGGTCCACGGCTCTAATTCCACCCTAGTCAAAACAATCGGAACCCGGCCTTTAGCCGGGCCGCCGCTCAAGTCAAAACCGCTTTGCTGTGGCAGGCGCTACGCGGTGTCGCGGCGGATCAGTGTCGGAGCCATTTCCACCGACGGCGCGGCGGTCCCGCCGATCCGTTCGAACAGCGCCGTCACCATCGCCTGCGCGCCTTCGGCGATGTTCTGGCTGATCGTGGTCAGGCGCGGGATGGTCTGCTCAGCCAGTGGCAGATCGTCGAACCCGGTGACCGATACCTGGCCCGGCACCGCGATCCCGCGATCGGCTAAGGCGCGAACTGCGTGCATCGCGATCAGGTCCGATCCAGCCGCGATGCCATCGACTTCGGCTCCGATCCGGTCGATATGGCGGGCAATTTCCTCGGCCATGATGTCAGAGGCCAGGTGGGTGTTAAGCTGGAGCGGCACGGCTAGCCCGGATGTTTTGGCGGCATCGCACAGACCAAGATAGCGCTCTAACAATTCCGGCGCGACATTTTCGCCCATGAAGGCCAGCCGTTTGCGGCCCTGCCCGATCAGGCATTCGCCCGCCAGCCGCCCGCCCAAGCGGTTATCGACCCCGACGGTGCAGTGGACCTGCCCGGGCCGGTGGCTGCCCCAGACGACCATCGGCTTGTACCAGGCGGCAACTCGCTCGATCGCTTCGAACTGGTTTGACTGTCCGATCAGCAACACTCCATCGAGCATCCCCGAATCGACAATCCGTTCCAGCCAGTCTTCGGCATCGGGGATTACCCGGCTGAGCATGATGTCATAGCCGCTTTCGGTCAGGGCGTCGGCCAGATGGCCCAAAATCGCCATGAAAAACGGATCTGAAAGGTGTTGGCGCTGCTCGTGGCCCAGCGGTACGACCACCCCGATTACCTTGGTTTCCTGAACCCGCAGCCGCTTGGCCATCTGATTGGGACGAAACCCGTGCTTGCGAGCCAGAGTCTGAATCCGTTCGCGCGTTTCCTGATTCACCAGCGAGGAATTGGCCAATGCCCGCGAAACCGTCCCGGCCGAAACGCCAACCAATTTGGCCAGCTCGGCAATGTTGCGAATTCGGCCCGGCGGCGCAGCGCGTTCGGTCATGATTTTGAGCAAATCCTTTTGCGCGGCTGCCATTCAACCGATTGCATTGATGCGGCTTCGTTCCTGCTGATGTCAACGCCTGTCCGCGCCAGATGTGCAGCTGACGCGCTTTCATCGTGGCGATCCAGCCACAGCGCAAGTGAAATGTGCAATCGATTGCGAAAAGCTATTGCAATCGATTGTTGTATCTGTCAGATGCAAGCTGCGACTTGTCAAACGGCAAGCGGTTTTGGTTTCCCAACGGGAGAGGGTAATGAAAAAGTCCACTTTGAAGAGCTGCGTCTCTGCTGCATCGATTGCGGTGATGAGCCTGATGGCAGTGCCTGCTTTCGCGCAGGACGCCGCACCGGCCGATGAAGAAACCGTCGGGCTGGACGAAATTGTCGTCACCGCCTCGGGCCGTGACAAGACCCGCCTCAACACCTCGGTCTCGGTGACCAGCGTTGATGCCAGCCTGGTCGATGCGTTCAAGCCCAGTTCTGAGGCCGAAGTGTTCCGGATGATCCCGGGCATTCAGGTTCCCGGCACCTCTGGCCCTGGTGGTAACTCGAACATTGCGGTCCGCGGGCTTCCCGTTGCAACCGGTGGTTCGCCGTTCGTCCAGATTCAGGAAGATGGCCTGCCGACAGTGTTGTTCGGTGATATCCAGTTCGGCAACAACGATTACTGGACCCGGTTCGATGCCAGCGTTGAGCGGGTGGAATCGGTTCGCGGCGGTGGTTCGACCACCTTTGCTTCGCAGGCCCCCGGCGCGGTCATCAACTACATCAGCAACACCGGCAAGAAGGACGGCGGCTATGTCCAGCTGTCCAAGGGCGTCAACTATGACGAGACCAAGGTCGATTTCCGCTATGGCGGCGCGATCAACGAAACCCTGCGGTTCCACATCGGCGGCCAGTTCAAGAGCGGCCGCGGCCCGCTTCACGCCGATTACAACGTTTCGGATTCGATCCAGGTCAAAGGCAACCTGACCCAGGAAATCGACGGCGGGAAGGGCTACTTCCGCCTGCTGTTCAAGGTCGCCGACACTCAGGAGCCGAACTATACCGGTGCCCCGGCCCTCGCCACGCTCAGCGGCAACAAGGTCAGCAATGTCCAGCCGTTCCCCGGCTTCGATGGCCGCAACAGCTCGAACTACTCGATCTACAACAAGGACTTCCTGATCTATAACCGCACCGGTCAGCTTGAGCGGGTGGAAATGAGCGGGATTGCGACCAAGCAGACCCAGCTCGGCGGTCAGTTCCATTACGACTTCGATGGCGGCATCACGGTTGATAACAACTTCCGCTGGTCGAAGCTGAGTGGCAGTTTCACCGCGCCGTTCCTCAACGTCACCCGCGCCAGCGGGATCGTCGGCTCGACGGTCAACGGCTCGGTGGTCGGTTCGATCCGCTATGCCAGCGGCCCGAATGCTGGTCAGTTGTTCACTGGCACCTACGTTGACAACAACGTCAACGTGCGCACCAACATCCGCGATTTGGGCAGCCTCGCCAACGACCTGACCGTGGCGGGCAAGTTTGATGTCGGTTCGATGAAAATGACTGCGCGTGCCGGCTTCTTCTACATGAACCAGGACATCGCGATGGACTGGCACGTCAACAAGTCGCTGCGCGAAGTCAGCGGCAACAACCCGTCGCAGCTGGACCTCTACAGCACTTCAGGTGCCAAGCTGACTCAGGAAGGCGTGTCTGGCTACAACAACAATTGGGGCAACTGCTGCGCCCGCGACTATGACCTGTCCTATACCAACACCGCCCCTTATGCGGCGCTGGAACTGGACGGCGATATGTTCGCGATCGATGGATCGGTCCGCTTTGAAAACGTCAAGGCATCGGGCGGCGGCCGCACAGGCGGTTCAGAATTCCCCGTAAACTCGAGCGGCGTGATCATTCCGGCGATGGCCGCCAATGGCAGCGTCGAAGTGCTCAATTACAGCCGCAGCTACACCAGCTGGACTGCGGGCGCCTTGTTCAAGGCCAATGCCGACACCAGCCTGTTCGTGCGGGTGTCGCGCGGTGGCCGTTTCAACGGTGACCGCCAGACCTTTGGCGGCAAGATCGCCACCAATGGCTCGCTCTGCACCAGTGCACAGGCTGCTGCTGGCACCTTGGGCTGCGCCTCTGATGGCGTCACCCCTTCGGTTGACTTCGTGAAGCAGTACGAACTGGGCCTGAAAAACCGCGGTGATCTGGGCGGCGGACGCTACACTGTCGAAATGACGCTGCTCAAGGGCAACTTCAAGCAGTCGACCTTCGAGCTGTCAGCAACGCGTTGCCCCGGTGGTTCGGGCGGCTGCGTGATCGATGCGCGCTACAAGTCCTACGGGCTTGAATTCTATGGCACCTACAGCAACGGCGGCTTCACGCTGGTCAGCAATGCCACCTACACCAAGGCCAGCCGTTCGGGCGTGACCAGCACCGGTGCCCCGACGCCGTTCACCCGCGCGCCGTATATGCCGGATCTGGTTTACACCGTGCAGGCCAGCTACGACATTGCCGAAGCTGCTACGATTGGTGTCAACGTCACCGGCCAGACCAGCATCATCGACGACGGCGGCCGGTCTTATCCCGGCGGCGCGGTGGTCGGCCTGAACCTGCGGGTCATGCCGCTGGAGAACATCGAACTGGGCATCCAGGCCTACAACGTGTTCAACCGGTACGACCTGCGCGGCAGCGGCAACATTGCTGATGGCTCGGTTACCCCGGTGGTGATCGGCACCGGCCCGGCGCTGGGCCGGACGCTGACCGCTTCGGTCAAGTACAGCTTCTGATCGCAGGAATGAGCCCTAAAGGGTCGCTGGATTGGGGAGGTGGTCGCAAGGCTGCCTCCCTTTTTCATGCGGCTCGACAGTAGGGCTGCCAGAGGCCAAGAACCGCCTATGACCCCATCGGCAATCATCGATGCTCAGGCAGCGCGAAGCCAGGGCTTTGCCCTGCAGGCCAAGCAACGCCTGGTTGAGGCTGAGGCGGTGTTCGCCGCTGCCAGCGCGGCGTATCCAGCTGATCCAGGGCTGGCGTTCGGGCTGGCCCAGACTCGTTATGAACTGGGCTATCCGGCGGCAGATCTGTTTGCGCGGGTCCGCCAATTGGCGCCAGACAATCTCGATGTGGCCCGCAATGAAGCCTTCGCGCTGATATCCGAAGGGTGCGGGGAGGCGGCCCGCGCTTTGCTTGAGCGGCTGCTCATTCGGCAACCCGATTGGCTGGACGGCCACAAAGCGCTGACAACACTGAACTGGACCAGCGGCGACCAGTTGCACTTTACCGATCACCTTGCCCCGGCCTGCCGTGCGCAGCCGCTCAGCCCGGCGCTGTGGCTGGCGTGGTTCCGCAATCTGGCACAAGCGCGGCAGTGGGAGGCGGCGCTGGCGGTGCTGGACGAGGCCGAGCTCCACCTTGGTGTGACACCGGCGCTGCAGGTCTCGCGGTTGTTTGTCGCGGTTGAATCCGATGATGCGGCGCGCACCGCACAGCTGCTGACCTCGACCGCGCAGATCCAAGGCGATGTGACCAGCCTGTGCCGGATTCGCCAGGCCCTGCGCCAGGGCGATGCCAAGCGGGCCGAGGCCGAGGCGCTGCCGCTGACGGCCTCGCCATCGGCCATGCTCTATTGGCCCTACCTCTCGCTCGCGTGGCGGCTCTTGGGGGATGAACGCGCAGACTGGCTCGACCGGCCCGGGCAGTTGATCCGGCAAACGGAGACGGGCTGGAACGCGGCGGAATTGGCCGAACTGGCACAGGTTCTGCGCGGCCTGCACACGGCGACCGCGCCCTATATCGAACAGTCGGTGCGCGGGGGCACGCAGACTGACCGTTCGGTACTGCTCCGGCACGAACCCGTGCTGATGCGGATCAAAGCGCGGCTGCTCGACTTGATCCGTGACTACATTGATGGATTGCCGCCGCTCGATCCGCAGCATCCCTTGTTGAGTGCGCCGCGCGGCGAATTGCTAATCGAGGGCAGCTGGTCGGTGCGGCTCTCGCGGCAGGGCTACAACGTGCCGCACACCCATGCGATGGGCTGGCTTTCAACCGCTTTCTACGTAGCGCTGCCCGATCCGGAGCAGATGGGTCCGGGCCCCGCCGGGCATATCGCCTTTGGCCAGCCGCCGGCCGAGCTGGACTTGCCGCTGGAACCCTATTGCACGATCACCCCGGCTCCGGGCCGCCTGGCGATTTTTCCTTCTACATTGTGGCACAGCACTGTGCCGTTCGACGATGGCGAACGGCTAGTGATCGCCTTCGACATCCGCCGCCCGCGTCGATAAGGACTGCCAATGCCAAACGAAAATTCGATCCGATCGGTGGTGATTGTGGGCGGCGGGACCGCCGGATGGATGACTGCCGCCGCACTTGCCAATGCGATCCGCACTGGCTGTACGATTACGCTGATCGAAAGCGAGGACATCGGCACGGTCGGGGTCGGTGAAGCGACGATCCCGCCGATTCGGACTTTCAACGAAGCGCTGGGGATTGCCGAGAACGAGTTTGTGGCGGCCACGCAAGGCAGTTTCAAGCTGGGGATCCAGTTCGTCGATTGGGGCAGACAGAACCACGCCTATTTCCACCCGTTCGGCACCTATGGCCGCAACTTCGATTTCCTGCCGCTGCACCAGTACTGGCTGGCGGCGCAGGCCCGCGGCGAGGCGCCGGACCTTGACGAATTGTGCATGGCCTGGGCGGCCGCCAAGCGCGGAAAATTCGCCCCGCCTTCGCCTGAGCAGCGCAATGTGCTGTCGACCTATGACTATGCCTATCACTTTGATGCCGGGCTCTATGCTCGGTTCCTGCGCAGCTATGCTGAGGCGCGCGGCGTGGTGCGGGTTGAGGGCAAGGTCGGCGAAGTCGGGCTTGATGGCGAAACCGGCCACGTGAGCCATGTCACCATGGCGGACGGGCGGCGGATCGAGGGCGATCTGTTCGTCGATTGCTCGGGGTTCCGTGGCCTGCTGATCGAAGGCGCACTGCAAACCGGCTATCAGGACTGGCGCCACTGGCTGCCCTGCGACAGCGCCTTTGCGGTGCCTTGTGAGAAGGCCGGGGCCTTCACCCCTTACACCCGCTCCACCGCGCGCGAAGCCGGATGGCAATGGCGCATTCCGCTGCAACACCGCACCGGCAACGGTCACGTCTTTTGCAGCAGCTTCATTTCGGATGACGAAGCCGCAGGCGTGCTGATGGCCAATCTGGACGGCAAGCCGCTGGCCGATCCGCGCAAGCTGACTTTCACCACCGGACGGCGCAACTTGTTCTGGAACAAGAACGTGGTCGCGGTAGGCCTTTCGGGCGGGTTCATGGAACCGCTCGAATCAACCTCGATCCACCTTATTCAGGCCGCGATTGCCAAGCTGATCGCGTTCTTCCCGGATCGCGGTTTTGATCCGCTGGTGATCGATGAATACAACCGGCTGGCCATTGCGGAGTATGAACGGATCCGCGATTTCATCATCCTCCATTACAAGCTGACCAGTCGCAGCGACAGCGAGCTGTGGCGCTATTGCGCCGCGATGGACGTTCCCGAAACGGTCACCTGGAAGATCGAACACTTCCGCCGCAACGGTCGGCTGGTCCAGCGCGATGCCGATCTGTTCGGCCCGCCCAGCTGGCTCGCGGTCCACATCGGGCAGGGCAACATGCCTCAAGGGACCGATCCGCTGCTCCCCTTACGCGGGGTCGATCACGCCGATTACCTGCGCAAGCTGGAAGGCGCACTAGCCCGCACCGCCGAGGCGATGCCCGATCATGCCGATTACATCGCCAAGAACTGCGCGGCTTCGGCTTGATCAAGCGTCGACGCTGACCTTGAATTGTAGGGTGAGTTCGCTCCCGCTCATCCGGTGCTGCACGGTGGCACAGACCGTTCCATCGGCTGCGAACAGTTCGGCACTGCTCTGATCGAGCCACAGCAAGAGCGGGGCTGCGGGACTGACCCTGATTGGCTGGGCATGATCGAGGAACGGCAAGACCGGATCGCGGCGGGTCAGCACAAGCAGATCGCCGCGGCGTTCCAGTTTCAGCTGTCGATCATCGGGATCGGCTAGGGTCAGCGTCCAATCCGTGCTGCCCGGCAGTTCCAGTCGCGCAGCTATCGGGATGGCCTGCGCATCAAGCGCGATTGGCGCAACAGCGGCTATGGCGGCGGGTTCAACCTCCTGCCGCAAGACATAACGATTGCCGTCCTGACGTAGTGAGAGGCGCCGGGGCAGACTCATCGCTCCGCGCCATCCCTGTTTGGGCAGGCTGCCTTGATAGGCATGGTTACCCATCCAGCCGATCCAAATCGGGCGGTCCAGTGCGTCGCGCGGTTCGTGCCAGGCGATTGCGGCATAGAAATCCTGCCCCATATCGGCAATCTGCCAGATCGGTTCGAGTGAAGGGCCGTCCGGAATAAAGCGTATCCCATCAAAGCTGCCGGTCTGATAGAGCGCGCCCGAACCTGGCGCGCCGCGTAGCACATCGACCTTGAACAGCCAGCGTCGTTCTTCCCCGCCCTCGACCGGCAGTTCGATCAGCAGCGGACACTCCCAGATCTCACCCGGCGCACCCGCGCCGTGGATCACTGACATTTCGTTCCACTGCTTGAGGTCATGCGAAGCGTAAATCAGCGCGCGCTGCTCGTTGGAAAGCACGACGACCATGATCCAACGCTCGCTCGGCGCGTGCCAGAACACATTCGGATCGCGGAAATCGGCCATCTGCAGATCGAGGACTGGGTTGCCGGAATACTTTTCCCAGATCTTGCCACCGTCGTTGCTCCAGGCGAGGCACTGGGCCTGAACCTGCGTAGGGGAAAGCTGGGCACCGGTATAGACCGCCACCAAAGCGTCCTTGCCGAACCCGGCCGAGCCGTGCCGATCATGGACCGCTGATCCGGAAAAGATCATCTGTTGATCGTCTTCCAGCAGCGCCGGATTGCGTTCCTCCCAGTGGGCCAGATCGGGGCTCACGGCGTGGCCCCAGCTCATGTGACCCCAATCCTCTCCGTGGGGATTGTACTGGTAAAACAGGTGCCACAATCCGTCATGGTGGATCAGGCCATTGGGGTCGCTCAGCCAGTTCGCGGCTGGCGCGTAGTGATAAGTCGGGCGCATGGCGGGCTCACTCGGCGAGGGTTACGCGCTCACCGGCGAAGGCGAGCTGGAAAACCGGCGCGGGCGTTCCGCCGAACTGGCCGCGCAGCAGATCCGGGTGACTGTCAAAGCTGCGACCCTGCATCCCCCAGTGGTCGATAAAGCTCCAAACCGCGCCTTCCCCGGTGACCCACCACGAATAGCCCTGGGTTGGCTCGCTGGTCGGATTGCCAGCAACCAGGCCATTGCCGTTGACCGGACGCCACGGCCCGAGCAGACTATCGCCAACCATCGCATAGAGCCCGTTGGGGCCATTCGGCGTGCCGGGTTTGAAGGTGCGGCGCTGGGTTGACCAGAACAGATAGTATTGCCCGCCGCGAACCACGATGTGCGGGCGCTCCAGCTCGTTGTTGACACCGACTGCTTCGATCAGCGGGGCTTCGAGCTGCCATTCTCCAGCTTCATCCAGTGTCGCAAGGCCAATCACGCCGTTGTAATCGTCATCGTCCCAGCCGGCGCTGGCAGTGAACAGCAAGTGACGCTGGTCGGTGGCGGGATCACGGAACCAGGCGGGATCGCGAAACGCCTTGATCAGGCCCGGCTTTCCTTCGCCTTCATTGGCGATCAGATAGCGGGCACCATCGGCCCGAACCACTTCGTAGGGCTCGCCCCACCCGCTGATCTCGCCATCAGTCAGCCAACCGCTGGATGCGAACAGGCGCTGTTCAAAGGAAGGCGCTTCGCCGCGCCGTCCGGCTGCGGTGAAAAATAGCGTAACGCTGATCCCATCATCATGCAGCACCGCCGAACCGGCCCATTCGCGGGTGCCGGGGTTGGCCATTTCGGGCAGGACATCGCCGTGGTCGCGCCAGCCATCGTTTCCATGCGAAGCCAGCCGGACCCGTGCGGCGTTGTGGCGCTGACCGGGATCGGGAAAGCATGACGCGCTGAGGAAGAACCAGTACTGCCGGCCATCGATCGTTGCGGTGCGACCGTCTTCGTGAGCCAGCGGCCAGCTATCCCACAGGTCCAGACCAGGCAGGATCGGCAGGGCATCGCTGGCGGTGATCAACTGAAGTTCGGCTCCGCCATCTAGCGCGGTTGGCCGCCAGCTTGAGATAGCTAGAGTTGTGCGGTCTGGATTGAGACTGGAGTGATTCATGGTGTGTTGCCGGCGGCTGGTCCGCCTGTTCCTTCAATCATAATGGTAGCCAGGGTAGAGCCCTGTGGAGCGAAATTGTGTTCCAGTGCGGCGATGAAGCCGGGCACCGCGCTGCGTTCCAGCACTGCGACCACCGCGCCGCCAAAGCCGCCGCCGGTCATCCGGGCGCCGCCGCTGTTGCCAATTGCGGCATTGGCCAGATCGACCAACCGGTCGACCGCCGGAACGCTCACTTCAAACTGATCGCGCAGCGAGGCATGGCTGGCGCGCAGCAGATCGCCCAGCGCGGCCAGGTCATGCGCCTCAATCGCGGTCACCGCCGCAACAGTTCGCGCGATTTCGCTGACCACGTGGGCGGCGCGCGCGGCGATGATGGGATCCAGTTTGGCAGCGGCGATCATTGCCAGATCCGCATCGCGCAAACTGGTAAGGCCCAGCGCAGCGGCGGCGGCTTCGCAATCGCGTCGCCGGGCGTTGTAGTGCCCGTCAACCAATCCGCGGGTCACCCCAGACTGGATGATCACGACCGCCCAGTCTGACGGCATCGGGACTTGCCGGGTGGCCAGATCGCGGCAATCGAGCAGCAAGGCGTGGTCCGGCTCGCCCGCTGCAACCGCCATCTGGTCCATGATCCCGCACTGAACCCCGGCCCAATCGTGTTCCGTCAGTTGCGCCGCCTTCGCCAGTTCAACCGGCGGCAGCGCCGTGCCAGCCGCCGCACTGATCGCCCGGCCAAGCGCAATGCATAGCGATGCCGACGATGACAGCCCCGCGCCGCGCGGATTCGATCCGGCAATCGTCAGTCGCAGCCCGGCCGGAGCAATCCCGCGATGCGCCATCTGACTGGCCATCCCGCGCAAGTACGAGCGCCAGTCGGCTGGCTGGTGCTGGGTCAGCCCGGTCAGCACGAAGCGGTCGTGCTGACTGGCGAAATCGAGCGCCACGGCCTCGATCTCGGGGCCATCCGAACGGCCCCAAGCCACCGCCGTCCCGGTTGAGATCGGCATCGGCAGGACCAGCCCATCGTTGTAGTCCACGTGCTCGCCGATCAGGTTGACCCGGCCGGGCGCAAACACGGTGCCATCAGGCTCAGTCCCAAAGGCCGCAAGAAAACCTGCGCGGGCGCGTTCCACCGGGTTCATGCGCCGATCTCCACCGCGCGGAGGCGCTCTGCGGCGCTCTCAGGCGTCAGGTCGCGCTGGGTTTCGGCGAGCAATTCAAACCCGACCATATGCTTGCGGACGCTGGCCGAACGGAGCAGCGGCGGCAGGAAATGGGCGTGGAGCCGCCAATGCGCGGTATCATCGCCGAGCGAATGGGGCGCGCCGTGCCAGCCCATCGAATAGGGGAAATCGCAGCCGAACAACCCGTCATAACGGCGGAGCAAGCGGGACAGAATGGTGGCCAGCGCCTCCCGCGCGGGGGCCGACAGCTCCTCCAGCCGGGCCACCGGATCGCGCGCGATCAACAGCGTTTCAAACGGCCAGGCGGCCCAGTGCGGGACCACTGTCAGCCAATGATCGTTGGCTTCGACCATGCGCTCACCGGCGGCCAGTTCAGCTTTGCTGACCGCATCCAGCAGGACGGTTCCCTTGCCAGCGAGCCATTCGCGCTGACGGGCATCTTCGCGGGACGGGAGTTCGGGGATGAAATCGCTCGCCCAGACTTGGCCGTGTGGGTGCGGGCTCGACGCGCCCATCATCGCGCCCTTGTTCTCGAACAACTGGACATGGGCCCAGCGCGCGCCGAGTTCCGCCGATAGATCGCACCAGGTGCCGATCACCCGCTCGATCGCAGGCAGCGGCAGGCGGGCCAGCGTTGCCCCGTGATTGGGGGCAAAGCAGATCACCCGCGCTTCGCCGGTGGCAGTTGCGGTTTCAAACAGGTCGTGCGGAGTGGTGGCCGTCCCGCCATCGGCCAGCAGTGCGGCGAAATCGTTGGTGAAAACGAAAGTCCCGGCATAGTCGGGGTTGGCCTCACCCGTGGCGCGCAGGTTGCCCGGGCACAGGTGGCAAGCCGGATCGTGCGGCGGGGCGGGCGGTGCAGGCGGGGGCGCGGCTTCGCCCTGCCAAGGCCGCTTGGCGCGGTGCGGAGAGACTAGCAGCCATTCCCCGGTTAGCAGGTTGCGGCGGCGGTGCGGCAGGTCAATCAAGCTCATGCCAAAACCTCGATGTGGAAGATTGCGACGCTCTCTGATTTGAGCGGCGGCAGCGTTAATCCAGCGTTCGCCAACCACGATCCGGTTACGCTGTGCGGGCCTTCAAACAGTGCGGAGCGGTGGGCAGTATAGCCGCGCCCGCCGCCGCCAATCCGCAGGAGTGCGATCGAGCAAGTTGCTGCATCGGCCAGAAACGGCAGGCGCAGGGGTTGCGGACGGCGATTCAGCTGGGGAGGAGTCTGGATCGCGAACAGCAGGAATTCCTGCGCCGTCCCAACTGCCTGCCAGACCAGACCATCGGTTCCTTCGCCCAGCCAGGTGGTGGCGCCATGCAGCAGGTGGCGCCAGTCCTTGCTGAACGCAATCCAGTCGGCCAACTCGGCCCGATCAGCCTCGGACAGGCGGCGCGGATCAAGCTCGACGCCAAAGTGCCCCGGCATGGCCACCGCTGCCCGGAAACCCAGTGATTGGCTGCGTCCAGTGGCATGGGCAGGGCTAGCGCCAACGTGCGCGCCCATCAGTTCGGGTGGCAGGAAGTTCAGGAACCCGCGCTGGATCGGGACCCGGCTGACAGCGTCGATATTGTCGCTGGTCCAGAAGCGGTGGACGTAAGGCGCAAGGCCAGCATCCGAGCGTCCGCCGCCGCCTGCGCAGCCTTCAATCTCAACCGCAGGATGCGCGGCCCGCAACCGGGCCAGCAGATCATAGGTTCCCAGCACCTGTGCGCGGCCCCCAGCGGGCGCGAGGTCGCGGTTGTGGTCCCATTTGAGGTAGGCAATCGGCACTTCGCGGAGCAGCGCGTCGAGCGCACCAAACAGATAGTCACGCACTTCGGGCAGGGCCAGATTGAACACCAACTGGTTACGGGCAGTCGGTTGACTGCGACCGGGCAGGTGCAGCGCCCATTCGGGATGGGCGCGGTACAGATCGCTGTTGGGATTGACCATTTCGGGTTCGACCCACAGCCCGAATTCCATGCCCATGGCGTTTACGCGGTGGGCCAAAGGCGCCAATCCGTTGGGGTACTTGTCCGGATCGGCGGTCCAGTCACCCAAGCTCGAGCTGTCATCGCTGCGGCCCTTGAACCAGCCATCATCGAGGATGAAGCGTTCTATCCCGATCGCCGCTGCAGCTTCGGCCAGCGCGACAATCCGCGCTTCGTCATGGCCGAAATAGCAAGCTTCCCACGAATTGAGGTGGACCGGGCGCGGACGCATCGCGCCGCCCGGCCAGTTGAGTTGCGCGCGCACCGCCGCATGATGCTGGGCCATCGCGCCGTTGCGGCCTTGGTTTGATACGGCCAGGATCGCGGCCGGTGCCGTCAGTCGATCGCCCGCAGCCAACAGCGCTTCGCCTGGCTGGAACACGGCCCCGGCGCTCAGCACCCAGAACCCTTCGTCGTCGCGCTCTACCGCGATCCGGCTGTCACCCGACCAGGCCAGTTGCAGCGCATGGACCAGCCCGCTGTGATGACCTGCGCCGGCATCGAGCACGACGACGCCGGGCGGGCCGCCATGGCCCGAAATTCCGCGCCGCGTTTCACGAACCCAACTGTGTTGCGGCATGGCTTCGGCTATTTCGACCAATTCGGCGTTGTGGCGCCCGCGCCAGGATACCAGTTCCGCACTGTTGGCCGGCAGCGGCAGCATGGCGCTGGCCAGCCAGTCGACCTCGATCAGTTCTGTACCGCAATTGACCAGTTCCGCCGCAAACCGGAACGCCCCGCCGGGCAGCAGTTCGATTTGCTGGTGCAGTTCGATCCCGGCTTGCACGTCGGTCAGCACGATCCGGATTGCGGCCTCATCGGCGCTCACTTGCGCGCGGCCGAATTGTGGCACCAAAGCCAGCCCGCCGCGCCGCAGCGCAAGGCAGCTTGGCCCGAACCAGCCCAATCCAGCTGCCGGGGCCGTATCAAGCGGCAGGTCGGCGTCGAGCGAGAACGAGGCCGGTGTCCGTCCGCCGGCCAGAAAGTGCAGCCCAGCCGGATCGACCCGAGCGCCCAAGTGCCGCCATAGCGGCGGCCCACCGGCGCGGCATTCCAGTACCAGGCTGGCCTGATCGCTGTGAAGAGAGGCAAAGGCTGCGGTCACGATCAGCGCGCTGGCTGGGCCTGATCAAAGCCTGGGCGGCCTTCGCGAACAGTCAGCACGGCAATCGCGGCAATGAACATGCAGATCCCCGACAGGGTCAAGACATTGCGAGGATCGTGTCCCAGCAGGCCATCGTAGAAGCCCAGCCCCAGCTTGACGAAGCCCAGGTTCACTTCGCTCATCACAAAGGCAAACAAGAGCATCGGGATCACGATCATCATGTTGAAAATGCCCATGTAGACCCCGGTCCGCTCTGGCGGGATTGAATTGGCGAGGATCGTATAGGGGTTGCCCATAATCGAACCCCAGGCAAGGCCCGTGCCGATCGCAGCGACGAACAGCATTGGCTTGTCAGTTATGTGCGGCAGAGCCAGAAAGGCGAGCCCACCTGCCGCGAGACACAGCGCATGGACCGGGCCTGAGCCCAAGCGCCGGACAAGCGGCACCATCAAGAAGGCCCCCAGAAAGGCAACCAGATTATAGAACGCCGCCATCTCGCCATTGGTTAGCACGGCCGAACGGAAGGCAGAACTGGTCGCATCCGAAGTGGCATAGACCGAACGGCCGATTGCATAGATGACATAGCCCCAATAGCCCGACATCGCGAACCATTGGAACAGCATCATCACGCCCAGCTTGCGCATCGGGGTGGGCATGGCCTGGATTGCGGAACCGATTTCCTTGAAGGTCGCGGCTGCGCCTTTGGGCTGGGCTTCGACATGGGCCTTTTCTTCGGCCGTCAGCGGCAGTTCGGGCACGCGCAACACCGACCAGACAATCGTCAGCAAGGACAGTGCCGCCCCGGCCCAGAACACGAACCGGACAGTATAGGGGATGTTATGCTCATCGACCCAATCCTGGTTCATTCCCAGCCAGACCATGATCGACGGGGTGATAAAGGCCAGGCATTGGGCGAGGCCGGTAAAGGCGCTTTGGGTCAGGAAGCCGGCCTGCCGCTGATCGGGATTTAGCCGGTCAGAGACGTAGGCCCGGTACGGTTCCATCGTGATATTGTTCCCAGCATCGAGAATCCACAGCACCGAAACTGCCATCACGATCGAAGCCGACAGCGGCATGAACAACAAACCCAGCGCGCATAGCACCGCGCCGATCAGAAAATAGGGAGTACGGCGGCCGTACTTACTGAGCGTCCGGTCGCTCATCGCGCCGATAATCGGCTGCAGGACCAGCCCGGTGATAGGTCCGGCCAATTGCAGCAATGGCAACTGCGCCTCATCCGCGCCGAGGTAGGAATAGATCGGACCCATGTTGCCCTGCTGCAAACCAAAGCTGAATTGCAAGCCAAGGAATCCGAGGTTCATTTCCAATATGCGCGATAACGACAGGTGCGGTTTGGCATCAGTCATGGCGTTCTCCCTCGGCAGCTTGTGATGCCTTCACGGCAGTCATGTCACATCTTCAGACAAAGAACAACAATCGATTGCAGTGCCAGTTCTGAATGCTCACGTGGATGCCAAATCGAAGCCTAATTTAGGCCAATAATATCCTGAATATAGGCGATAACCCAAAATTTGGGATTAGCTTTCACCGGGCTTGTCGAGTGTTTGGACCGGGACACCATGGGCTTTCAGGCGTTCGTGCAGAAATCGTTCGAGCACGGGGTGCGGCTGGCTGGCGTATTCGCGCGGCGTCAGCGTCATGAACTCATGGAAATCGCGAACGAACTGGGCCTGATCGTGATAGCTGGAATCCATCGCTCCGATCCAGTTCAGCGAGGGATCGAGCATGAACTGGGCGAGGCTGCGCATGAATCGCTGGCGCCGCAACAATAGCTTTGGCGAAAAGCCGAAGTGGCGGTGACACAACCGCTCGACCGTGCGTTGGCTGGCCGCCACCCGGGCGGTGAGCTGGCTGACGCTGGTCACATCGGGATCGACCAATGCGGTGTGGATCGCCAGAATGCGCTTCTCGTCGGTTACCGGCCGAGCTTTCAATTGACGAAAGAATGCCACAATCCGCGCCAGCTCGGCCGCTTCATTCGGCTGATCGCCAAACAGGGTTTTGGCCAGCGGCCGAAACGGGGCAAAGGCAGGATTAAGGTGCCCGTCACAAATGACATTGGCGAATTGATCTGCAGGCAGGCCGACATAGCGAGCCCAGCCGAGCGGCAACAATCCCAGTCCCCACATCCGGGATTTGAGAATCGCGAAATGGACCGGGTGGCTGGTCGGGCCGGTGGCCTGAAATGTGGTTCCAGAGACTTTCAGCCCGGCATCGGTCCAGGTTTCGGGACCGAAAGGACTGAAGAACCGCAGTCCGGCCCATTCCGGATGGAGGCCGTCGCGCAGGGCGTCGGCCTGGTCCGGATTGAATTCGGCAATGTAGAATGTGGTGAAGCACCCACCCAGGCCTTCTGGCGGCGGATAGAACCGCACCGTGACGGATGGACTGGACGACACCGAAAGCCCCTTGAAGGATGTTCTGTTCTGACGTCAAACTGCCCCAAGCCTGAACACAACACAAGCTGCCTGGCTCACGGTTGGTGCAAGGCCTGCACGGCTGCTCCCATTGCTACCGCCCGGGCCCGCGCGGCAGAGCGCAGTACCGGATGCTCCAGCGCGGCATATTCGCTCGGACTCATCGTCATGAAGCGTCGGAAATCCCGGACGAAATGGGCCTGATCGACATAGTGCCAATCGAGCGTCTTGATCCAAGTCAGCGAGGGATCAAGCATGAACTGCGCAAGGCTGCGCAGGAACCGCTGGCGGCGCAGCAGTAGCTTGGGCGAAAAGCCAAAAGCCCGCAGCGAGAGCCGTTCGAGCGAGCGGGACGAGATGCCCAGTCGTTCGGCCAATTCACCGACCGAACGGACATCGTCATCGATCAGCGTGGTATGCGCCGCGTGAACCCGGCTTTCATCCTCATGTGGCCGGTGGCTGGACAGCAGTTGGAGCAGAAAGCTGTCGATCGATTTGGCCTGCGCCGCAGGATCGCCGGGCCCGCCGAACACCAGATCACGAAGGGTCGCAAAATGAGCAAAGGGTGTGCCCGGCGCACATTCGGTCGTGGCATCGGCGTACTGGTTGGCCGGGGCGTCGAGTAGCCGAAGCCAGCCCAGCGGTAACAGCCCAATCCCCCAGGACCGCATCGGGCCTTCGACCTTGAAGTGGGTGGCGAGACTGGTTGGACCAGTCGCAATGATTCCGGCCAGGGGCTGAAAATCGGCGCTGCCGATCCCCGAACTCCATGAACCGGTATCCGAAATCCGCACGTTGGCCCATTCAGGATGGAGCCAGTCGCGCACCACCTCACCCGGTTTCAGCGCGAATTCGGTCTGATAAATGGTCGAGATATAAGGTGAAAGTTCCGCCGACGGGACAAAGAAACGCGTGGAGACAGCGCCGTTAAGCTCCTGCTTCAACATGGCAGATCAATCGGATTGTTCACGCGCGCGCCCCACAACCCCGCAAAAGCTGGTCGCCGCGGGACGTTAGGTTGTGTCGCGCCGGGCGGCTGCTTGCAATACCCAAATGGGGGGCAAAAAGCGAAAAGCGCGGGAAGCGACCAAGGCCGCTTCCTGCGCTTTTCTATAATGGCTCGGCTGCGCGGCTTAAGCCGGCAGAGCTGCCTTGGCCTGAGCGATGACGGTCGAGAAGATCCCGCCTTCGTTCATCGCCAGATCGGCCATCGTCTTACGGTCCAGTTCGATCCCGGCCAGCTTGGTGCCGTGGATGAACTGCGAATAGGTCAGGCCTTCGACGCGGACGGCGGCGTTAATCCGCTGGATCCACAGAGCGCGGAAGGTCCGCTTCTTGATCTTGCGATCGCGGTAGGCATACTGGCCGGCCTTTTCGACCGCCTGACGCGCAACGCGAATGGTGTTCTTGCGGCGGCCGCGGTAACCCTTGGCCTGTTCCAGAATATTCTTGTGCTTGGCGCGGGTGGTAACACCCCTTTTGACACGTGCCATTTATCGTACTCCTAAGTTCAACCGAGCCCGTAGGGCGCCCACTTCTTGATCGTCTTCGCATCAGCGTCAGAGATCGTGTCGGTCCGGCGGTGTTGACGGATGTACTTGGCGTTGTGGCTCATCAAACGGTGCCGCTTGCCAACCGCGCCGTGCTTGATTTTGCCGGTTGCGGTGAGCTTGAAGCGCTTTTTGACGCCGCTCTTAGTCTTGAGCTTGGGCATTTTCGTCTCCTTGTTCGGGACACGTCCAATCGGCCATGGCAGCCCTAGTTAGCCAGGCAGATCATCGAATTCGTGTCAATGAAGGGGGCGCCCCTAAAGGCGAATCGCGCGGAAAGCAAGCGCCTATCGGCTGTCATCGGCTTCTAGGAACGCCGCCCAGACCGCCGCGCGCGGATCATCACTGCGGCGCGGGTCCCACTGCGCCTGCATCAGGGCGTCTGCCTGATCGGCGTCCATGCCCTGCAAACGGTGAAGCCGATGAAAGAACGCCGAAACTCGCCAGTTCATGATGCAGTGGACATGGACCGGACGCTTTGCGGCATCCAGCGCCTCTGCAAAGGCTGCAAAGTGCGGCTCGTCGGGGGCGCCGAATGGCACCGGGATGTGGCTATAACCGATGCCGACATTCGCCAGCTGCTCAGCCTCTCCGGCCAGGGCTTCGGGATGCTCGTCCAGCGCCAGATTGATGACATGGCACACCCCGATCGCGGCAAGCCGGGCCGGGTCGGCCGAAGTCAGGCAACCCGATGTGGTGATGCTGTCACTCAGCCGCTGCCAGCCGCGGATGTCGTCAGGGTCAATGGCGCTCATGGTGCGATCATCATAGCAAGCCGGGGCCGGCGCGGCTATCGTGCCGGCGATGATCGATTCTGCCAGCCTTGCCGGACAGTTCCTGCTCGCAATGCCGGGGATGGGTGATCCGCGCTTTCACCGCGCGGTGATTGCGATGATGGTTCACGACAGCGACGGCGCGCTGGGGATCAGCATGGGCCGGACCCGCGAGGGGCTGGGCCTGCATGAATTGCTGGAGGATCTGGAGATCGATCCGGGCCGGGCGCCCAATTGCCCAGTGCTCGAGGGCGGGCCGGTTGAACCGCAACGCGGGTTCGTGCTGCACACGCCTGATTGGGATGGCCCGGATACGATTATGGCGGGCGAGCTGTGCGCGCTGTCCGCTTCGCTCGAAGTACTGCGCGCGATTGCCGAAGGGCGCGGACCCAGCCGGTTTCTGGTCGCGCTGGGCTATGCCGGATGGGGCGAGGGTCAGCTTGACAGTGAGTTGCTTGGCCACGGCTGGCAGTTGGTCGATGGCCAGGCGGCAATCGTGTTCGATACCGCGCCCGAAGACCGCTGGGCGGCGTGCTGGCAAACGCTGGGGATCGATCCAGCGCTGCTGGCCGGACAGACCGGGCGGGCCTGAAGACCCGCCCGGTCCTGCGCCTTAGTCGTAAACCGGGCCTTGGCTGCCAGCGGCGCCGCTGCTGGGATTTTTGATCGACCACAGCCCGAACGCCGCGATGATCGCATAGCAGATCACCGGCACGATCAGGGCCAGACGGATATTGCCACCAAGATCGGCGACCATCCCGAACAGCACCGGCACAATCGCGCCGCCGACAATCGCGGTGCACAGGATGCCGGAGCCCTGAGGGGTTTGTTCGCCCAGACCTTCGGTGCCGAGACTGAAGATCGTCGGGAACATCAGCGAATTGCAGAAGCCGACCAGGATCAGCGCCCAGCCTGAGAGGCTGCCGGCGGTTACGGCAGAGAGCAGGATCAGCCCGATGGCGCCAGCGGCGAATGCGGTCAGCACCCGGCCCGGCTTGGCCAGCCGCAGGATGAACCCGCCCAGCAGGCGTCCGGCCAGCGCGCCCAGCCAGTACATCGCCACCAGCTTGCCGGCTGCTTCCAGCCCAAGGCCCATGACGCTGCTATCGCCGAGATAGGCCATGAGGTTGGAGCCGATGGCAACTTCTGCGCCCACGTACATGAAGATGCAGAGCGCGCCCCACTGGACCCGGCGATTGTGCAGGAACAGGCCGAGCGTGCCTTCCAATTTGACCTCTTGCGTCTTGGCGTGATCGAGCGCCGAGCGGAAGGTCCAGAACAGCGCGGCGATCACCAGCATCAGCACGCCGAGCCACATATAGGCAGTGCCGATCGAAGCACCTTCGGCAACCCGATAGGCCTGCAGTTCGGCGGCGGTGGCGGTTTCGGCGTCGATCGGTTTGGAATCACCCAGCAGGAATGAGGCCCCGCCGTAGATCATCAGGAAGACACCGATCGAATTGAACGCCTGCGCAAAGGTCAGCCGGCTGTGCGATGTTTCGACCGGGCCCAGCGTTGTGATCACTGGGTTCATTGCCACTTGCAGCACGGTGATACCGGCGCCGATGCAGAACAGCGCAGCGAGGAAGCCTGGAAATGACGCCGCTGCCGAAGCCGGGATAAACAAGAAGGCTGCCGCCGCGATGATCACGAAGCCGAGCACAAAGGTGCGGATATAGCCCAGTTTGGACAGGATGATCCCGGCGGGGATCGAGAAGGTGGCATAGGCGAAGAAGAAGAACAGCTGAACGAAGTTCGCCTGCGTATGGCTAAGGTCAAACATTGGCTTGAACTTGCCGACCAGCAGGTCGTTGATGTTGGTCACCCCGCCGAGCAGGAAGAACACCGCAAAGGCCAGCGCCAGGACGATCCCGACTTTGCCTCCGCTGCTTCCCCCGCCTGCATTGCCCGATCCGGTAATTGGCGCTGCCATCTGGCCTCTCCCCTATGTTGTTATTGGTGCAGTCATGCCGCGCGGGGCGGGGAAGTCCAGTGGCATACGTATGAATATCCCCAATTGTCTGGGAACGTTCACAAACGAGCCCGGCTGGCCAGCCGCCGGGTCCGCTGATAAGGACCCCAGCGAGAAGGAGAATGCCGATGCCGGGTCTGTGGTTTGATGAACTGTCGGTGGGGCAACGCTTTGATCACCCGATCCGCCGCACGGTGACCGAAACCGACAATCTGCTGTTCACCACGCTCAGCCACAATCCGGCGCAGCTGCATCTTGATGCCGAGTACATGAAGGGCAGCGAATATGGCCAGGTGCTGGTCAATTCGTGCTTCACGCTCAGCCTGATGGTCGGGGTCAGTGTTGGTGATACCACGCTGGGCACGGCAGTCGCCAATCTCGGCTGGGATGAGGTGCGGTTTCCGGGGCCGGTGTTTATCGGCGATACACTCAACATCACCACCGAAGTGCTGGAGCTGCGCGAATCCAAAAGCCGTCCTGACGCCGGGATCGTTACCTTCCTGCATCAGGCCTGGAACCAGCGCGGCGAGCTGGTGGCCAGCTGCAAACGCTCGGGATTACAGCGCAAAAAGCCCGCCTGACCCGCCTGTGCGGCGCAAATTCGTATGCGGGCGGATTGAATGGTCCGCGCGCCCGTGCAACCTGCCGCGAGGATGGGGAGTGCAACTGCGATGGCTGAGCGTTTGATCGGAGCAATCGAAGCGGGCGGGACCAAATTCGTTCTGGCTGTGGCCCGCGAGGACGGAACGGTGCTGGCCGAAACCCGCATCCCGACCCGCACTCCGGCGGAGTGTTTTCCCGACATCGAGCAGTTTTTCACCAACGCCGAGGCTGCGCACGGGACAATTTCAGCGTTCGGCGTGGCTAGTTTCGGGCCGATCGATATTGATCCTGCCAGCGCGGCTTATGGAACCTTTACCACCACCCCCAAGCCGGGCTGGTCGGGTGCCCGGTTCCACGATGTGCTGGGGCTGTTTGATGCGCCGATCGTGGTCGATACCGATGTCAACGGCGCGGCGCTGGGCGAATGGCAGGCGGGGGCGGGGCAGGGCTGCACCACCTTGGCCTATACCACCGTCGGCACCGGAGTCGGCACCGGGGTGGTGCGCGATGGCAAGCCGCTGATGGGCTTTTCACACTTTGAAGCCGGTCACATTCTGGTCCGTCGAGATGCTGAGGTGGATCCCTATGCCGGGTTCTGCCCGTTTCACGGCGACTGCCTGGAAGGACTGGCGGCCGGCCCGGCGATCACCGCGCGGTGGGGCGAAAGCCTGTCCAAGCTGGGCAGCCCGGCCGACAAGGTTGAACTCATCGCAGGCTATATCGCGCAATTGGCGGCGACGCTGGTGCTGCTGCATATGCCTGACCGCCTGGTGTTCGGCGGCGGGGTGATGAAGACGCCGGGGCTGGTCGAGGCGCTGCGCCGCACGACCGAGGCCAATCTGGCAGGCTATATCAAGGCGCCGCAGCTCGATCCGGGGCTGGTGCGCTATATCGTCACGCCGGGTCTCGGGGACGAAGCCGGGATTACCGGCGCAATTGCGCTGGGCCGCTCAGCGCTGGGATAAGGCTCACCAAGGCAAGCGCTGCCCATCCCATGCGAACAGGCCGCCGCTGTCGGCCGGGGTCAGCCGGTCAGTCACCCCCAATAGGTGTTTTGCCGCCTGATCGGGGGTGAATAACGGGTTGTCCGGCGTGCTCTGCCGGAACGGTGCAGATAGGGCACTTGCGACAGTGCCGGGATGCAGCGCAGCGGCGATGGCGCGGGGATGGCTGCGGGCCAGCTCGATCCCGAAGTTGGCCACCAGCATATTGAGCGCCGCCTTGCTGGCGCGATAGGCGTGCCAGCCGCCCAGCCGGTTATCGCTGATCGAACCAACCCGGGCTGACAGAGCGGCGAAAACGGCCCGGCGATCACGCGGCAGCAGCGGCAACAGGTGCTTGGCGATCAGCGCCGGGCCGATGGCGTTTATCGCCATCAGCCGGGCCATTGCTGCTGGATCGATCATCCGCCAACTTTTTTCGGGCGCAATCCCGCGACTGGGATCGTGCAGGGTGCCCGTGGCGACGATCACCAAGGCGGGCGGAGCGGCAAAGCTGCGTGCCGCCGCTGCAATCGTTTCCTCATCGGTCAGTTCAAACTGAAAGGCTGCGGCGCCTTTAGGCAGGTCCAGCAACGGACCGCGCGCACCGGCATAAACTGTCCCGTATTGCCCGGACGCTGCCAGTTGCCGAACCAGCGCGCTGCCAATGCTGCCGCTGGCACCGAATACCACGGCCGATTGATCAAGCAGAGCCATGGTTCTGGTCTGCGGGCTGGACGGAACCGGTTTCTGCTAAAGCAGCTGCAATTTGATCGGCCAGTTCTGCGCCGGATTGCCAGGCGCCGTCAATCTGCGGCCCGATGCACCAGTCGCCGCAAGCCCCCAGCTGCAACGCCGGATTCCATAGCGGCGCGCCGCGCTGGCCCAGCGGCAGGGCAAACCGCCAGCGATGGGCTTTGAGGAACACAGGCTTGGGCAGAGCTGCGGCGCTGATCTGGGCGAGCGCCTGAAGCAGATCGTCAGCCACCCGCGCGGGTTCAGCTTCAATGTTATCGCGGGACCATTCGCTGCTGCTCTGGATCACCCAGCATTCGGCCTTGGCCCGGCCCGGCTTGGAATTGTTGCGCGCCGCCCAGCGGATCGGGCCCTGCTCGCGAATAACATCGGGCAGGCTGGGCAATGGCTCTGCAAAGCTGGCCATCACCGACCAACACGGTACCGACCGCACCGAGGCCGCTTCTTGCGCCATGGCCAGATCGTGCACCGCCAGCAGCGATGCGGCCTGCTCACACGGTACCGCGATGACGACCGCCGCAAACGGGCCCTCCCGCAGATCCGGGCCGGAAACGGTCCAGCCCGCATGATCGCTGTCTATTCGCACGACCTGCGCCGAAAATCTGACAGGCAGCTTGGCCGCTTCCGCCGCGACGATGGCGCTCATCGCGGGCACCCCGACCCAAGCCCCTTCTGGACCCGTCGGCCAGCGGGCAACCAGGCCATCGTGCTCCCACGCGGCGGTTTGGTCGGCGAAGCGCGGGCTGGACACCCGGAAATAGGGTGCGCCAAAATCCCACGCGTCACCGTCCAGTTCCAGTGTGGAGAGGCGTCCACCAGGACGCCGACCTTTATCGAAAAGCTGGGGTTCAAAACCATGCTCAGCCAATCTCTTGGCGCAAGCCAAACCCGCGATCCCGGCACCGACGATGGCGACCTTCATGGCGGGTCCTTGTAAATTGCACGGTTGCGGTGTTTTACCGGCCGCCATCGGGAGGGGGGGATTGGCGACCGGCAGGTTCGGTCTAGGCTTTAGCTGCGTAGTCTGCGATATGGCCGAACGTGCAGTTTCAATAAGGTTACCGAAGTGCAACTCAATCCAGACTCGATGATCGAAAACAGCAAGGTTGCCGCGGTCGTTAGTGATCCGCGCCAGGCCGATAACCCGATTGTGGCCTGCAATGCAGCCTTCATGCAATTGACCGGCTACTCTCGTGAGGAAATCATCGGCCGCAATTGCCGCTTCCTGCGCGGGGAGGGCACCGAATCGGAACAGACCGCGATGCTGCGCGATGCGGTCAAAGAGCAGCGCGCTGCGATGGTTGAGCTGATCAACTATCGCAAGGATGGCACCCCGTTTCGCAACGCCGTGATGATCGCGCCGCTGTTCGATGAAAACGGCGATCTGACCTATTATCTCGGTTCGCAAATGGCAGTTGAAGCCAGCGGAACCAGTCGCCACGATCGGGCCCGAGCGCAGGTCGATGGGCTCAGCCGCCGCCAGCAGCAAATCCTTGAAGCTTTGGCCAAGGGCCGGCTCAACAAGCAGATCGCCTATGAGCTCTCGCTGACCGAACGCACGGTCAAGATGCACCGTGCGGCGATGCTCAAAGGGCTCGGGGTGCGGACGGTGGCCGAAGCGATCCGGATCGCAATCGAAGCTGGGATGTAAGGGCCAAACCGACCCGATCAGTGCATCCGGTTGACGGCGAACCGGGCCAGATCGCGCAGCGGCATGGCCTTTGGCCCGAAGGCATCGAGCGCTTCGTGGCAGGCATTCTCAAGCCGGCTCGCTTGTTCTGTCGCGCCATCCAGCCCGAACAGCAGCGTCGCGCTCTTTCGTCCGCCTGCGGCGTCCTTGCGTAGCGCCTTGCCGACCACCGCAGCATCGCCGATATCATCCAGAATGTCGTCGCGGATCTGGAAAACCAGCCCCAAATTCTCGGCAAAGCGGAGCAGCCGCGCCAGTTCATCCTTGCTGCACCGCCCCAACATCGCGCCCGCTTCGACCGCAAACCGGATCAGCGCGCCGGTCTTGCGCGATTCGCAGTCGAACAAATCCTGCGCGCTGGGCTGGGCCGGTGGGTAGAGGTCCAGCATCTGGCCACCCGCCAGGCCATCCTGTCCGACCGCGCGGGCGAGCGCGACCACCAGCTGCGCCCGCACGCCGCCATCTGGATGGGTGGCTTCATCGCCCAGCAGCTCAAACGCCAGCGCTAACAAGGCATCGCCAGCCAGCACCGCAGTAGCCTCGTCAAATTTGCGGTGCAGCGTCGGCCGACCGCGGCGCAGATCGTCATCGTCCATGCAGGGCAGATCGTCATGGACCAGCGATTGGGCGTGGACGCATTCGATCGCCGCACCGACCCGCAGGGCCTGGGCATAAGAACCGCCGACCAGATCGCTGACCGCCGCAACCAGCAATGCCCGAAAGCGTTTGCCCCCGCCCATTGCAGCATAGCGCATCGCGTCGGCCAGCCGCCTGTCACGGCCATTGCCCTGACCAATCGCCTGATCCAGCGTGGCTTCGATATCGGTCCGCAAACGCGACAACCGGTCCTCAAGCGAACCGGCCAGCGCAGGCGGCTGTGCTCCGGCCAGCGAGACTGGCCGAAACCTGACCCGTTCAATCGTGCCGTCAGATTCTTCCAGCGCAAAACCACGTGCGCTGAGTGCGGCGCAGACGCCTGTTACGGCGCTTTCGGGGGTTGAGGCAGCGGCCGTCAGCCCGATTGTGGTGGAGCGCTCGATCAGGTCGATCGGCAGCGCATCGGCATCGGCGATCAAGTGCGCTTCGGCGCAGCCAGCCGCGCGGGCCACTTCGACCAGGCGGCGCGCATTGGATGACATCGTATCGCCCACCACAAGCACCAGATCGGCCTGCCCGGCAATTTCCTCAATCGCGTGCTGGCGGTTGCTGGTGGCATAGCAGATATCGCTGGCACGGGGGCCGGTGACATCGCGAAACCGGGCCTTGACGGCGGTAATCATCCCATCGGCATCACGCATGCCAAAGGTGGTCTGTACGGCGTAGGCAATCGCGCTGTTGGGCGGCAGGTCGAGCGCGTCGATATCTTCAGCCGAAGCGACCACCGATATCGCGCCTGCGGGCACTTGCCCCAGTGTTCCGACCACTTCGGGATGACCGATATGCCCGATCAACAGAACATGACGGCCCGCGCGGTACCAGCCTTCGACTTCGCTGTGGACCTTGGCGACCAGCGGACAGATTGCGTCAACCATCCGCAGCTCCCGGCCCTGCGCGGCCAATTTGACCGAGCGGGCGCTGCCATGGGCGGAGAGGATTGCTATGGCGCCTTCGGGAATTTCATCGATTTCCTGAACGAAGACAGCGCCCAGACCTTCCAGCCGGGCCACAACCGACTGGTTGTGGACAATCGCCCGGCGTACGAATACCGGTGCACCGTGCAATTCCAAGGCCTGCTCAACCGCGTCGATCGCCCGCTGGACCCCGGCGCAGAACCCGCGCGGATTGGCCAGCAAAACGCGTCGCTCTGCAGTTTGGCCAGGGACCGGGTCCGGGGTGATCGTCTTTCCAGCCATAGCTCTCCGCAATTATGGCACTCTCTCGCAGCGAAGGAAAGAACAACAGAGGTCCATTGGGACAGGTTGTTCCGCCAGCGGGACAAAGTATTCGGTTTGATATGACTGCAAAATCCAGCGCTATCGTAATTGGATCCGGCTTTGGCGGACTCGCTTTGGCGATCCGCCTGCAAAGTGCTGGGATCGCTACCACAATCGTCGAAGCGCGTGATCGCCCCGGCGGTCGGGCCTATGTCTGGAAACAGGACGGATATACGTTTGATGCCGGGCCGACGGTGATTACCGATCCGGATTGCCTTGAAGAACTGTGGGCCTTGTCGGGCAGCCGAATGGCCGATGACGTAACCTTGCTGCCAGTCAATCCGTTCTACCGCCTGCTGTGGAATGATGGCACACGGTTCGACTATTCGAACAACGATGCACAGCTCAACGCCGAGATCGCCAAACTCGATCCCGCCGATGTGGCGGGTTACGCAAGGTTCCTCGAATACTCCAAGGGGGTCTATGAGGAAGGCTATCTGAAGCTCGGCGCGGTGCCGTTCCTGAATTTCGGCCAGATGCTGAAGGCCGCGCCCGCGCTGGCCCGGTATCAGGCTTGGCGCTCGGTCTATTCGGTGGTTTCGGGCTTTGTCCGCAATGAAAAGCTGCGGCAGGTTCTGTCATTCCATAGCTTGCTGGTCGGCGGCAATCCGATGAAGACCAGCAGCATCTATGCGCTGATCCACCGGCTGGAAAAGCTGGGCGGGGTGTGGTTTGCCAAGGGCGGGACCAGTGCGCTGGTAGAAGGCATGGTGGCGCTGTTTGAGCGGCTTGGCGGAGCGCTGCTGCTGAACGAAAAAGTCGCGCAGATCACTCATGCCGCCAAGCAGGTAACCGGAGTGGTGACCGCATCGGGCAAGGTCCTGACGGCTGACCGGGTCGCCAGCAATGGCGATCTGGTGCACAGCTATGGGCTGCTGACGGGATCAGACTACGCCGCGCGGAAGGTCAAGTCGCTGCATCGCAAGCGATTTTCGCCCAGCCTGTTTGTGGTTCACTTCGGGCTGAACGGCAGTTTCCCGGATATCGCGCACCATTCGATCCTGTTCTCGGACCGCTATGGCCCGCTGCTTGACGACATCTACAAGTATGGGAAGCTCCCCGCCGATCCCTCGATCTATCTGCATCACCCCACTGCAACCGATCCTGACATGTCCCCGACTGGGAAAGCAGCGTTCTATGCGCTCGCCCCGGTCCCGCACATGGGTCGCGCTCCGGTCGATTGGGCGATTGAAGGCCCGCGTTATCAGCGGGTGGTGCTCGACCGGATCCGCGATCAGCTGATCCCCGATCTGGACGAGCGGCTCGACACCTGCTTCCACTATACCCCGCAGGATTTCCACGAAGATCTGGGTGCCCATCTGGGCAGCGCCTTCAGCCTTGAGCCGGTGCTGACCCAAAGCGCGTGGTTCCGCGGACACAACCGCGACGATCACTTCAGCAACCTCTATTTCGTCGGGGCCGGGACGCATCCGGGCGCAGGCATTCCCGGCGTGGTTGGCAGTGCCAAGGCGACAGCGAGCCTGATCGTCTAATGCGCCGCGACCTGCTATAGGCTTCCGTAATGCACTGGTTCCAAATCGCCCTGATCTTTCTGGCCACCATCGCCGCGATGGAGCTGTTTGCTTATGTCGTGCACCGCTGGGTGATGCACGGGGCAGGCTGGTTCCTGCATGAGAGCCACCACCGGGTGAGGGACGGGCTGTTCGAACTCAACGACCTGTACGGGGTCATCTTTGCGATTCCGTCGATTACGCTGATTTGGCTGGGCGTGCAGGAAGCCTGGGGCGCGGGCTGGACCGCCGTTGGCGCCGGGATCGCGGGCTATGGAGCGATCTATTTCGGGTTCCATGACTGGATCGTCCATCAGCGCCTGCCGCACCGGATCGTGCCGCGCAGCGATTACTTCAAGCGGATCGTACAGGCCCACCGGCTGCACCACGTGGTCGAAAGCAAGCATGGAGCGGTCAGCTTCGGATTCCTGTGGGCCCCGCCGATTGACGTGTTGAAGGCACAGCTGCGCGCGTCGGGTCAGGCCCGGCTGCGCGAACCGGGCGCGCCCAGCGAACCCTAGATCGGACGGGTCCACAAACCAGTGCGCGGACTATCGGCTGGGGTCAGAACGCCGCGTCCCGCCGCTGATACAAACAGGGCAAGCTTCCCCGCCGTGCTGATCCGCACCCGCTGGTCCCAGGCCCGCACGCCCCGTGCCGCAACCCGCTCTCCAATTGTGCCATAGATCGCATCGGCCGCCAGCACTGCCAGCCGCGAGCGGCCGGGCAGCCGCGCCGCGCCGATCCGGGCTGAGGCGCGATAAGGCCGCGACAGGGCAACCAGTCGGCCAGCGATCCGGGCGAGGGCGGGGCGGTGGTGCGGCTCGGTCAGGTCAGCGGCGCACAGGCCTTCCTCTGCCAGCCACTGCGCTGGAATATAGCACCGGCCGACTTTGGCATCGGGCACGATGTCGCGGGCAATGTTGGCCAGCTGAAAGGCCAGCCCCAGATCGCAAGCGCGGTCGAGCGTGTCCTCGTCAGCCGGATCGACCCCCATTACCACCGCCATCATGCAGCCGACCGTTCCGGCAACATGATAGCAATAGCGCAGCAGATCTTCGGTACTGGCAGGGCGCCAATCATCGGCATCGAGCGCGAACCCGGCCAGATGATCGGCGATGAACTCCCGCGGCATAGCGGTTTCGCGTGCCACCTGGCGCAGCGCGGCGAAGGGCAGGGGGACATCGGCGTCGCTGTCCAGTGCGGCGGCGGTCAGGGCCCCCAGCTCCAGTTGCGTGGCGACTGGATCGGCGGGTGCCACGGCACCGTGGCCCAGTTCCTGGCCATCGGTCATGTCATCGGCGGCGCGGCACCAGGCGTAAAGCAACCATGCCCGCTCGCGCGTTGCCGGGTCGAACAGCTTGCTGGCGGCGGCAAAGCTCTGCGAGCCCTGCGCGATCGTTGCTGCAGCGGCGGCGATCAGTTCGGCCCGATCGGTCATCGCCGCAGTAGCGCCTTTATGGCCGCGCCAATCGGCACCGGCGGGCGGCCCGAGAGGATCCGCATCCGATCGGTCCCCTTGGGCGTTCCGGCATAGAACCGCGCGATAAGATCGGGCGCAAGGCGGTAGAAGTGTTCGAAAATCCGGTAGCGCTGATCCGCCTCGGCGGCACCGAACAGCATCCGATTGAGCACTCTGAAAAACCGCATATCTTGCCAATGCCGGACAAATTGTCCGCGGGTCCATTCGGCCAGCGTCTTGCCATCGAACGCCTCATTGCGCTCGGCCAGCGACACCGCAAGCCGCAGCGCCAGATTGAACGAATAGCCGGTGGTCGCGTGGAAAAACCCGCCGCGCAGGCCCAGCCGGGCAATCGGATCATTATCCGGCCAGAACTGAGCCGGATCGCCGCCGATCAGGATCGGCAAAACGCCGGTTTCCTGTCGCAGTTCCGGGCCGATCAGTCCGCGTTCACGGGCCAGTTCGCGGACCCGGTCAGCCACAACCGCCACATCGAGCGCGGGATCGTCGCTGTAATAGGTATCCTCGACCAGAACGCGCTCGGCCGTGAACGGTAGAACATATACGAAGCGGTAGCCGTCGATTTGCGGCACCGTGGCGTCCATCACCATGGGACAGTCCGGTTCAGGCGCGGCGGCGGCGAATTCGATCCCGACGAATTTCTGCCAACCCAGCTCCAGCCCCGGCATCGGCCCATCTGGACCGCGGGCATCGATCACGCCCAGCGCTGCGATCCGTTCGCCGCCCAGCAGCACCACCGCATCAGGCTCAAGCGCATGGACAGCGGCGTTGAGCCGCCACGACCCCTCCGGCAGTTGGGCCTTGACCAAGGCATCCAACGCGGATGAATCAACCGAATTATAGGCCATCGCCAGTTCGCGTTCGCGCCCCGGAAACCGCACCCGGTGGCGCGGCCAGCGCACGGGCTTAAGCGCGGCGATCAGATCGCGTGCGGCGGGCGGAACATCGCTGTCAAAGAAGGACCAGGTATGGTTGCCGCCAAAACTGGTACTGCTTTCCAGCAGCAGAAGCGGAATATCGGGCCGCCGCTGGGCGAGGCACAGCGCCGCGAGGCATCCAGCCAGCCCGCCGCCGACGATAATGAGAGGGGGATTCGCCGCCATCGAGTTCTCGCCTTAGCCTGCCCCGGCTGATAGACCAAGCCGGTGCAGATCGATCTGATCATCCCGGCCATGGTGGCAGTGTTAGCGATGACGCTGATCGTCGCGCTGCGCTATTTGGCCAGTAGCGGGCTGTTTGCGTGGTGGGGTGAGCGGCGGTTGCCGGGCCTGCATCGCGGGCTGCGGCCGCAGATCAACCGCGAGATCGGCTGGTCATTGCTCAGCGCCGCGATCTATGGCGTTCCGGCTGGCCTTGCGGCCTGGGGCTGGCAAGAGCTGGGCTGGACGCAGATCTATACCGATATTGCGGCCTATCCGCTGTGGTGGCTGCCGGTTTCATTCCTGCTCAGCCTAGCTCTGCATGACACTTGGTTTTACTGGACCCACCGCGCGATGCACCATCCGGTGCTGTTCCGCCGGATCCACGCGGTCCACCACGCCAGCCGCCCGCCAACCGCCTGGGCGGCGATGAGCTTTCACCCGTGGGAGGCGTTGAGCGGGGCTTTTGTGATCCCGGCGCTGGTCTTTTTTCTGCCGCTGCATCAGGGCGTGGTGCTGGCGCTGCTGATGACCATGACCGTGATGGGCGTGACCAACCACATGGGCTGGGAATTGTTTCCTGCCAGACTTGTTCATGGCCGGGCAGGGCAATGGCTGATAACGGCGACCCACCACCAACATCATCACGATCATTATCGAGGCAATTATGGACTCTACTTTCGTTTCTGGGATCGTCTGTGCGGCACCGATCGCGGCCTTGGCCGTTTTGCTGAGCGCGCAGCCGGGCCAGGCTGAAGCCCCGAAAGTAGCCTCGCTCGAAGTTACCGTCACCGGGATCAAGAACGCCAAGGGCGTGATCCAGATGGCAATCTGCCCGGCCGGGGTTGGCTTCCCCGATTGCAAAGACAAAGCCGTCCGCACTGGCAAATTGACGATCCAAAATGGGCAGGCTCACGCGAGTTTTGCGGGGATCCCGGCGGGAAACTATGCCGTCAGCGTGTTTCACGATGCCAATAGCAACGGCAAGCTCGATACCTTCGCGGGCATTCCCAAAGAAGGCTATGGCTTTTCCCGCAACCCCGGATTCAAGCCTCGCGCACCGAAATTTGCCGAGGTCGAGCTCGCAGTTCAGGGCAATACCCAGACCACGATCAAGCTGCGCTACCTGTTCTAGATCGGGCGCGGTTTTGCTGCACTGCAACTTGAAGGTGGCATAAACTGCGGATCGCGGCTATGGGCCGCGCATTGCTGGTCAAAGCCCGCACTGCCGGGCGCAATTTCGATCGACGCCGATTGCCAAGCCAGCCTTTGTCTTCCCGCGCCGAATTGCATTGAGACCCATGTCCTTTCCAGAGCTCCCCACGCCGCTTGACGCAGCCCTTACCCAGCGTGGCTATACCGCGCTGACCGCCGTTCAGGCGTCCGTGATCGAACCTGAAACGCGCGGCCGCGATCTGGTCGTTTCGGCCCGGACCGGGTCGGGCAAAACGGTCGCCTTCGGCCTCGCCATCGGACTCGATGTGCTGGCGGACGGCGGCGCCTTTCCTCCGGCGGGCGCCCCACTGGCGCTGGTGATTGCGCCGACCCGCGAACTGGCTCTGCAAGTCAGCCGCGAACTGGAATGGCTGTTTGCTGGGCTGAATGTGCGGATTAACACCTGCGTTGGCGGGATGGACCCCTCGAAAGAACGCCGGGCCTTGTATCAGGGCGCGCACATCGTGGTCGGCACGCCGGGCCGGTTGCGCGATCATCTGGAACGCGGCGCGCTTGACCTTTCGTCGCTGCGCTTTGCGGTGCTCGATGAGGCCGACGAAATGCTCGATATGGGCTTTCGCGATGACCTTGAGGAAATTCTCGACGCCACCCCGAGCGAACGCCGCACGCTGCTGTTTTCGGCGACCATGCCCAAGCCGATTGTCGCCTTGGCCAAGCGTTATCAGCGCGATGCCATGCGGATTTCGACCGTGGGTGATGATCAGGGCCACGGCGATATCGTCTATCAGGCGATTGCCGTTACCCCGGCCGATATCGAAAATGCAGTGATCAACCTCCTGCGGTTCCACGAAGCCGAAACCGCGATGCTGTTCTGCGCCACGCGCGATAATGTCCGGCACCTTCATGCGGGCCTCGTCGAGCGCGGGTTTGCCGCTGTTGCGCTATCGGGCGAGCACAGCCAGACCGAGCGCAACCAGGCGCTGCAGGCGCTGCGCGACAAGCGCGCGCGGGTTTGCGTGGCGACCGACGTTGCTGCGCGCGGGATCGATATCGCCTCGCTCAGTCTGGTCGTCCACGTTGAAATTCCGCGCGATGCCGAAGCCTTGCAGCACCGGTCCGGCCGCACCGGCCGCGCCGGCAAAAAGGGCACTGCGGTAATCATCGTGCCCTATCCGCGCCGCCGCCGGGTCGAAATGATGTTGCGCGGGGCCAAGATCAACGCCGAATGGATCGACGCGCCGACCCCCGAAACGATCCGCCAGCAGGACCGCGACCGGCTGTTGACGGCGCTGATGGAGCCGATCGAATCGAGCGAGGAAGAACGCGCGCTCGCTGCCAAGCTGCTCGAAGTGAAAAGCGCCGAAGAACTCGCGCTCGCACTGGTCCGCGCCCACGCCAGCCGCTTGCCCAATCCCGAAGAGTTGATCGACCTTTCGGCCAAGCCAGGCGCACCGCTGCGCGAGCCCCACCACCGTGCCGGGTTTGACGATGTGGTCTGGTTCCGGATGGATATCGGCCGCCGCCAGAACGCCGATCCGCGCTGGCTGCTGCCGCTGCTATGCCGCCGCGGCCACATCACCAAGAACGAGATTGGCGCGATCCGGATCGCCGCCAACGAAACCTTCTTTCAGATCCCGCGCGCGATGGAGGCCCGGTTCAAGGAATCCTTGGCGCGCACAGCTGTTCCCGGCGGCGAAGACGAGAGCGGGATCACGATCGAGCCATCGCCCGAAACCCCGCGCGACACTGCCCGTGAAAACCGCCGCAGCGGACCGCCAAGTGAACCGCATCGCGGCCCGGTGCGCCATGAACGCCCGCGCCCCGAACCCTATGCCCGGCCGCATTCGGCACACCCCGGCGCGGCGCCCGCACAAGGCGGCGAAGAGCGCCGGCCTGCACCCTATAAGGCCAAGCCCGGCCCTGGCGGCAAGCCGCCGTTCAAAGGCAAGCCGGGTCCGGGCGGCAAGCCTCCGTTCAAGGGCAAGCCCCACCGCAAAGGCCCGCGCCCGGCGTGAGCGCGGCGCTTCGCATCCTGGTTGATGCCGACGCCTGCCCGGTCAAGGAAGAGATCTACAAGGTCGCCTTTCGCCTGAACGTGCCGGTCGTGGTGGTCAGCAACGCGCGGATCCGGTTGCCCGAACATCCGTTGATTGAGCGGATGGTGGTCAGCGATGCCTTCGACGCCGCCGATGACTGGATTGCCGAAGCCTGCACCCCCGCCAGTGTGGTAATTACCGCCGATATCCTGCTGGCGGATCGCTGCATAAAGGCCGGAGCTGCGGTGCTCGCCCACAATGGCAAGCCGTTCACTCCCAGCTCAATCGGCAGCGCTATCGCCACCCGCGCGATCATGGCCGATCTGCGCGCAGGCGGCGATTCCATCGGGACGCAAGTTGGCGGGCCGCCGCCGTTCTCCAAGACTGACCGCTCGCGCTTTCTGTCGGCGCTTGATGAAGTACTTGTGCGGCTGGCACGGGGCGCTATCGGGCCTGCGTGATGATCGATCCCCGTTCGCCTGTCCCGCAACCGGTTTGCATCGCCGCGCTGTATCATTTCGCGCGGTTTGATGACCCTGCGGCCCTGCGCGCGCCGCTCGCCGTGCTGTGCCGCGCGCAGGCGATCAAGGGCACGCTGCTGCTGGCGCGTGAAGGGATCAACGGGACGATTGCCGGAACCGAGCGCGCGATTACCGCAGTGCTGGATCATATCCGCAGTCTGCCGGGCTGCACCGGATTGCAGGTCAAGTTTTCGGAGGCGGAGGCGATGCCGTTTCACCGGTTGAAAGTGCGGATCAAGGCTGAGATCGTAACCATGGGTCAGCCGGACATCGATCCGCTCTGCGAAGTCGGGAACTATGTAGCGCCGGCCGATTGGAACGCGCTGATTTCCGACCCCGGCACGATCGTGATCGACACCCGCAACGATTATGAGGTTGCGATTGGTACTTTTGCCGGGGCGATCAATCCAAGCACTGCCAGCTTCCGCGATTTTCCGGACTGGTTCCGGGCGCAGCGCGAGGTCTTGCTGGGGCAGGGCGCCGCGCCGAAAGTCGCGATGTTCTGCACTGGCGGAATCCGCTGCGAAAAATCGACCGCCTTCCTCAAGTCAGAAGGGCTCGAGGCGGTTTATCATTTGCAGGGCGGGATCCTCAAATACCTGGAAGACGTGCCGGCCGAGCAAAGCTTGTGGCAGGGCGAATGCTTTGTGTTCGATGAGCGGGTCAGCGTCGGTCACGGACTGGTGCCAGGCCCGTACGAATTGTGCCGCGCCTGCCGCCGCCCGCTGAGCACAGCCGACCGCGCTTCGCCGCTCTACGAAGAGGGCGCCAGTTGCCCGGCCTGCCATGGCGAACGCAGCGAGGCCCAGCGCGCGGGCTATCGCGAACGCCACCGTCAAGAATTGCTCGCTGCCCGGCGCGGCGAAGCCCATGTCGGCGCCGCCGCGCCGGCGCTACAAACTGCTAAACAGGACGCCTAGATGCTCAACCTCAACGATATCACCGTCCGGCTCGGTGGGCGCACGATCATCGATGGCGCCAGCGCGATGCTGCCGCCGCGCGGACGGATAGGCCTGATCGGCCGCAATGGCGCAGGCAAGACCACGCTGATCAAAGTGATTACCGGCGCGCTCGAGGCTGATGGCGGGTCAATCGACATGCCGCGCGGCAGCCGGCTGGGCTATATCGCGCAGGAAGCGCCGGGCGGTGAAGCCACGCCGTTTGAAACCGTGCTGGCCGCCGATACCGAACGCGCCGCGTTGATGATAGAAGCCGAAGCCAGCCACGATCCGCACCGGCTGGCCGAAGTGCACGAGCGGCTGATTGCAATCGAGGCCCATTCGGCTCCGGCCCGCGCGGCCCGCATTCTGGTTGGGCTGGGGTTTGACGAAGAAGCGCAACATCGCAGCCTCGAAAGTTTCAGCGGCGGCTGGCGGATGCGGGTGGCGCTGGCCTCGCTGCTGTTCTCGGCGCCCGACCTGCTGCTGCTCGACGAACCGTCGAACCACCTCGATCTCGAAGCCGTGCTGTGGCTTGAGGATTTCCTCAAGTCCTATCCGGCGACGATCCTGCTGGTCAGCCACGAGCGCGATTTCCTCAACAATGTGGTCGATCACATCCTGCATCTGTCGGGCGGGAAACTGACGCTTTATCCCGGCGGCTATGACGCTTTTGAACGGCAACGGGCCGAACGGCAGGCCCAGATCGCCTCGGCCCGGGCCAAGCAACAGGTCGAGCGCGAGCGCTTGCAAGACTATGTCGCGCGCAATTCGGCCCGCGCTTCCACCGCCAAGCAGGCGCAGTCACGCGCCAAGGCCTTGGCGCGGATGCAGCCGATTGCCGAGATGATCGACGATCCTTCGCTCAGTTTTGATTTTCCGGGGCCGGACGAATTGCGCCCGCCGCTGATCACGCTGGATCAGGCGGCGGTCGGCTATGGCGACGTGCCGGTGCTGAGCCGCCTCAACCTGCGGCTCGATCCCGAAGACCGGATCGCATTGCTCGGCCGTAACGGCAACGGCAAGACCACGCTGGCGCGGCTGCTGGCCGGGCAACTGGCGCCGATGGCGGGCAAGATCACCGCTTCGGCCAAGATGCGGGTTGGTTATTTCACCCAGTATCAGGTGGAGGAACTCGATCGCAGCGAAACCCCGCTCCAGCACATGACCCAGCTGATGAAGGGCGCAACGCCCGCCGCCGTGCGCTGCCAGCTCGGCCGGTTCGGCTTTTCCGGGCCCAAGGCGACCACCGAAGTCGGCCGGCTTTCGGGTGGGGAACGCGCGCGGCTGGCGCTGGCGCTGATAACCCGCGATGCGCCGCACTTGCTGATCCTGGACGAGCCGACCAACCACCTTGACGTCGACGCCCGCGAAGCGCTGATTCAGGCGCTCAATGACTATTCGGGCGCGGTGGTGATCGTCAGCCACGATCGCCACATGCTGGAAATGACCGCCGACCGGCTGGTGCTGGTCGATCAGGGTCAGGCCAAGGACTTTGACGGATCGATCGAGGATTACATCGCCTTTGTGCTGGCCAAGGATCCGGTTTCGGCCTCAGGTGGCGGCAATGGCAAAGCCGGGATCAATAAGAAGGAACAGCGCCGCGCCGCCGCCGAAGCCCGCGAGCGCGATAAAGGTTTGCGCAATCGGGCGAAGCAGGTCGAGGCCGAACTCGAACGGCTTACCGCATCGTTGAGCAAGGTTGATCTGGCCATGTTCGACCCTGCAACAGCTTCGGCTGAGCTGGCCAAGCTGACGATGACCGACCTGATGAAGCACCGCGCCGAAGTGCAGCAGGCGATCGCAGCGGCGGAACTGGCCTGGGTCGAAGCCAGCGAGGCGTTGGAAGGCGTGGCTGCTTAGGCATCTTGCCCAACGATCAATTGTGGATCTCGGGCTGCCATCTGGCCACAACCGGCTTGACCAAGTGAACGTTACCATTTAGGTGAACGTTCACAATAACGATGATGCCTGCGTTTTAGCAAGCATTTCAGGGGAGAGAATCGGTGATGAAGGGTAAGCGCACGCCTATGCTCGGACGGATGATGTTCGGTGCTTCTGTGGCCGCGATGGCGGTTGCTGCTCAACCTGCTTTTGCGCAAGACGCAGCGGCTGACGAAGCTGATGGCAACGAAATCATCGTCACCGGCATCCGCGCCAGCCTCAGCAAATCAGCTGATACAAAGCGCAATGCGATCGGTGTGGTTGATGCGATCTCGGCTGAAGACATCGGCAAATTCCCTGACACCAACCTCGCCGAATCGCTCCAGCGGATCACCGGCGTTTCAATTGATCGCAACAGTGGTGAAGGTTCCACGGTGACGGTTCGCGGGTTCGGCCCCGATTTCAATCTGGTGCTGCTCAATGGCCGCCAGATGCCCGCATCGGGTCTGGGCAGCTGCTGCGAAGCCCCGGCCTCGCGCAGCTTCGATTTTGCCAACCTTGCGTCCGAAGGGGTTGCCGGGGTTGAAGTCTACAAATCGGGCCGCGCCAGCCTGCCGACCGGCGGGATCGGCTCGGTGATCAACATCAAGACCCCGCGTCCGCTGGATCGCCCCGGTTTCCAGGGCAGCGTCGGGGTCAAGGGCGTGCTCGACCATACCTTTGAAGGCACCGAGATTACTCCGGAAGTGTCGGGCATTCTGAGCGCGACTTTCAACGATGACACCATCGGCGTTCTGGTCACCGGCTCCTATCAAAAGCGTAAGGCCAGTCTGGCCCAGTTCAATGCCGGGTGGCGCGAAGGCTATCTCGGCAATGAAAACAACTGGGGCTCGCTGCCGGTCGACGCCAACGATTGGCGCGGCAACTTTGGGCAGATCACCAACCGCCCGGACGCGACTGACGTCTATCAGGTGACCCAGAACGCCGGCTACGATTTCACCGATATCGAGCGTGAACGGATCAACGGCCAGGCCGTGCTGCAGATCAAGCCGACCGAAACGCTGACTGCAGTGGTCGATTTCACCTATTCGCAGAACACCATCGATGCTCGCACCAACAGCATTGGCGTCTGGTTCAACCACAACTACACCACCAGCAGCTGGACCGATGGTCCGGCGGCCGGGCCGAACTTCTATTCCGAGGCGTTCGGACCGGGCAAGGATCTGGCGATCACCGGGGCGGTTGCCAAGAACCGGTCGGTCAACAAGTCGATCGGTTTCAACTTGCGCTGGCAGGGTGACAACGGCGCGCGGTTTGAAGTTGATGCCCACCATTCGACAGCCGAAAGCAAGCCGACCTCGCCCTATGGCAGCAACATCGCGCTCGGCAGCGCGATCTTCGGGGTCCGCAACCAGACGGTTGATTACACCAGCGACATGCCGGTGATTTCGGTCAACATGTATCCGGGTTCAGAGCTCAACGCCGCCAATATCCGCCCTGCGGGCAATGCTTTCCGCAATGCCTACATGCATGACCGGATCAACGAAATCTCGGCCCGCGGTGGTTATGATTTCGATGACGGGTTGATCGACAGCCTCGATTTTGGCGTGACCTATACCGACAACAAGGTCCGTTCGGCCTTTGGTAATATCCAGAACGATAGCTGGGGCGGGACGCTCAGTGCTGCGCAAACCCCGGACAGCCTTTACACGCTGACTGATCTGCCGAGCCGTCTGGCTGGGATGAACGGTTCGAATGCCACCGGGATCATCCCCAGCTACTTCCAGGTCGACACGGTCGGACTGATCAATCTGCTGCAAAGCCAGATCGGGATCTGCAACAAATCGGTTACGCCGGGCGCATGTCTTGCCAAGTACACCACCGATCGGCGGATTACCGAAACAACGCTTGCGCCCTACATCCAGACCACCCATTCGTTTGATATCGGGGCCAGTGAAGCACATCTGCGACTGGGCTTGCGGTATGAAGAAACTCAGGTCAAGTCGTCCGCGCTGGTTCCGATCCCGAGCAACACCACCATGACTGCGTACAACGAAATTAGTCTGGTTTACTCCGGGCAGGAGGATTTCACCACGCTGAAGGGGCGCTACGACAACTGGTTGCCGGCGGTTGATTTTGACATCACCCCGATCAAGAACGTCAAACTGCGTGCCTCGTACAGCCACACGATGACCCGTGCCAGCTACAGCCGCCTGCAGGGTGGGATTGAAGTCGGCCAGCCGATTCGACCGGGCGGTGGGGGTACTGCAAGCAGCGGTAATCCAGGCCTGTTGCCCTACCTGTCGAAGAACATCGATGCGTCGGCGGAATGGTACTATGGCCGGGGCAGCTACATCTCGATCGGCTATTTTAGAAAGTCGGTGAGCAGATTCATCGGTGACGAAACGGTCCAGCAGCCGCTGTTGGGCCTGACCAATCCCGGCCAGGGTGCGATTTTCCTGGCGGCACGCGCTGCGGTTGGCCCGAATGCAGAATTTAATGATGCGGTCCCCAATGTGTCGCCGCCGACTACCGCGTCCATTCTTGGCTATGTGCTGGCCAATTATCCCGGCGCCGTCTCCTATAACGCCGCCGGTAGGCCGGAAGGGATTCTGGGTCAGCCTGGCGATCCGCTGGTTCAGTTCACAACTTCGCGGCCGAGCAACAGCGATCAGACTGCCAAACTCAATGGCTGGGAATTTGCCATCCAGCATTCGTTCTGGGACACTGGCTTCGGTGCGATCCTCAACTACACGATCGTCAACAGCGATACGCGCTACGACAATACACTGCGTTACACCGCCACCCAATTTGCGGTGACTGGTGTCAGCGACAGTGCCAATGCGGTGCTCTACTACGACAAGAACGGGATCCAGGCCCGTGTTGCCTACAACTGGCGCGCGGAATTCCTGAGCGGCTTTGGGCTCGATCCATACTACATCGACGCCTATGGCCAGTTTGATGTCAGCGCCAGTGTCGAGATCAAGAAGGGCCTGACCGTGTTTGTCGAAGGGATCAACGTCACCAACGCTGATCGCCGCGGGCATATGCGCAACGATCAGACGGTATTCTTCGCGGCACCGGGCTATGCCCGCTACGCTGCCGGGGTCCGGGTCAACTTCTAACGATTATGGATTGAACATCTTGGGCCGATCGATTGAGAGTCGCACCGCTTTGCGGTGCGGCTCTCAATCCGCTTCAGGGCTTGATGAAACCGGGATAGAGCTAACGCCATGACCAGTCCGATCGGAACAGTGGCTATAGTAGGCGGGGGTACGGCTGGCTGGCTGGCCGCTTGCGTGTTGGCCGCGCGCCGGCCTGAACTTTCAATTTGTCTGGTTGAATCACCTGATATCCCGACAATCGGTGTGGGCGAGGGGACCTGGCCCACGATGCGCGAAACGCTCGCCACCATTGGCATTGCCGAGCCGGAGTTTCTGCAGGCCTGCGATGCCTCGTTCAAGCAAGGCTCACGCTTCGATGGTTGGGTCACCGGCGCAGCGGATGATTCCTACCTCCATCCTTTTACCCTGCCGCCAACGGGCGAGATCGGCCCGAAGCTTGCAGCTTGGCAAGCGGGGGCTGCAAGTCTCGGCTTTGCAGAGGCGATGACTCCGCAGGCAGTGGCCTGCAGCAGAAATCTCGCACCCAGACAGCGGGCCATGCCCGATTATGCTGGGGCGCTGAACTACGGCTATCATCTTGATGCCGGCAAGCTTGCGGCGTTGCTGACCCGTCATGCGACCGAGCGCTTGGGCGTGACCCGGATCGCGGCCACGGTGGTTTCGGTTGGCGCCGCTGTAAACGGCGATATTGCCAATCTGCTGCTTGACGATGGCAGCACCCTTGCGGCTGACCTGTTTCTCGATTGCAGCGGCCACGCGGGCCTGTTGATCGCCGGGCACTGCAAAGCGGAGTGGGTGGACCGGTCCGATGTCTCGTTCAACGATCGGGCGCTGGCTGTGCAAATTCCAGTTGCGCCTGACAGCCCGATTGCTTCGCAAACGATCGGCACGGCGCATCAGGCCGGCTGGCTGTGGGACATTGCTTTGCCGACCCGCCGCGGAATAGGCTGTGTCTATTCCTCCAATTTCCTGTCCGACGAAGCCGCTTTGCAGATCCTCACCGATCATGTCGCCGGGGCAGTCCCCGGTGCCGGGAATGTCGAACTTTCGCCGCGCCAGCTTTCGTTCAAAACCGGCCACCGGGCGCGCTTCTGGCACGGCAACTGCGTAGCCATCGGGCTGTCGGCCGGTTTTATCGAGCCACTGGAGGCGTCCGCAATCGTCATGATCGAATTGTCGCTGCGGGCGCTGACAGATAATTTCCCGGCCAGCCGCGCGGCGATGGATATTCATGCGCGCCGCTTCAACGCGCTGTTCCGCTACCGCTGGGACCGGATCGTGGAATTCCTTAAGCTTCACTATGTCCTCAGTCGCCGGAATGAACCCTATTGGCTGGCGCAACGCGATCCCGCGACGATTCCCGCGCAGCTTGCCGAGAATCTGCTGCTATGGCGCGACCAGCCGCCTTCGGCCTGGGATTTTCCCCAGATCGATGAGGTCTTCGCTGCCGCCAGTCAGCAGTATGTGCTCTATGGTATGGGCTATGGCGTGCCACTTGCGGGTTCGACGAGCGCCGTCGATCCTGCAGCGATCGCCCAACTGGCCGAAGTTCGCGAACGCTCGCGGGTATTGGCATCAGCGCTGCCGGCAAATCGGACCTACTTCGATGCTCTGGCCGCCTAGTTGACCTGAGCACTTACGCGATATTTGAAAGCACGACCGATGAGCAACCACGAGATTCTCAATTTCGCCGAGCACGCAGAGCTACGGATCCAGACAGAGGCTGGTTCCGACTATGGTGATGGCGTGATGGCCAGCCTGGCCGTCCCCGCGGAATTTCAACGGCTCGCCTGCGAGTATCCGATCCTGTTTCGCTTCGACGCGGAGCGCGGAGCCTTCTCGGCATTGGCGCTGTTCGGGTTTGAGCAGGGAGAAAACCTGTTTATCGAAGCTGGCCGTTGGGATGCGGCCTGCAAGCCATTGGCTGTAGCCGTGCAGCCGTTTCTGGTAGGTCGGCCGGAGAGCGGCCAGGGTGCAACTCAAGTCCACGTCGATATGGGCCATCAACGCATTTCCCAAGGCGGAGAGGGTGTGCGGGTTTTCGATGAAACCGGCCAGCCGACGCCGTTCCTCGAAGAGATCGCCGAGATGATCGGTGCGCTGGATGAAGGCTATCGCGCCAGTGGTGAATTTTTTGCCGCGCTGTCCCGGTATGATCTGGTCGAACCGTTTTCGATGGACGTGACTCTCGCAAGCGGGGCGCAGCACCGGATGGTCGGCTATCACTTGATCAACGAGGAAAAGCTCGCGGGGCTGGAGCCGGGCGTGCTCGCGGAATTGCATGAAGCAGGCCACCTGCGGCCAATCTATATGGCGATCGCCTCGCTTGGGAATCTGGGCAAGCTGGTGCGGCGGAAGAACCGGCGGGGCGATGGCTGAAACCCCGGCGCATCTGGCCGCGCTACCGCGCGTTGCCGAAGAGGCGGTAGCGCCCGATGCACTCGACGCCCGCCTGAAAGACGCGCGCGCGCCATTTGTGGTTCGCGGGTTAGCCGCCGATTGGCCACTGGTAAGTGCGGCGCGGGAAAGCGGTGCGGCGGCGCGTGCCTATCTTTCGAGCCACGCCCGCAATCGCGCTTTCCCGGCCAGTATGGCCAAGATCGGCGGCGATGAGCGATTGTTCTATGATGCCGATATGGCGATGAATTTCACCATGGCGCAAGGACCGCTGAGCGATTGGCTGGCCGCTATGGAGCGGGCCGAAGCCGATCCCACGGCGCCGACCGTCTATCTCTCGTCAATCGACATCGACGGCTATTTCGATGGACTGGACGCCGCCAATCAGGTTCCATTGGGTACCCGCCGCGCGCTCGCCAGCATCTGGATCGGAAGCCGCACACGGATTGCGGCGCACAACGACGTGCCCGATAACCTCGCGGTTTGCGCAGCCGGGCGGCGGCGCTTTACGCTGTTTCCGCCGGAACAGCTTGCCAATCTCTATCCCGGCCCGCTGGAGAACAATCCCGGCGGTCGCCCAGTCTCGATGGTCGATCTGCACCGGCCCGATCTTGCGGCATTCCCGCGCTTTGCCGAAGCCCTGGCAGCCGCGCAGGTGGCCGAGCTGGAGCCGGGGGATGCGGTGTTCGTGCCATCTTTGTGGTGGCACCATGTCGAGGGGCTGGCGCCGTTCAACTTGCTGGTCAATTACTGGTGGCGCGATGTGCCAGCCTTTCTCGGCCAGCCTGAGGATGCGCTGCTCCATGCGATTCTGGCGATCCGCGATCTACCGGATGATGCCAAGGCGCAGTGGCAGGCGCAGTTCGAACATTATGTGTTTGGGCCAAGCGATCAGGCTGGATCGCACTTGCCCGATCACGCCAAAGGGGTACTGGCCCCGCTGACCGCCGAGACCGCCGGGCAACTGCGGGCAAAATTACTAAGAGGAATGGCACGATGAACGGACAAGCAAAGCTGCGGGTGGTAGTAGCGGGCGGTGGCACCGCCGGGTGGATGACCGCTGCGGCGCTGTCCAACGCACTGGGTTCGGTAATTGAACTGACGCTCGTTGAATCCGATGCCATCGGCACGATCGGGGTAGGCGAAAGCACGATCCCGCCGATGGCGCTGTTCAACCGCTTGCTCGGCATCGGCGAAGCGGATTTCATGCGGGCCTGTCAGGCGACTTTCAAGCTTGGCATCCAGTTTGAAAACTGGAAGGACGTGGGTGAAAAGTATTTCCATTCGTTCGGGGCGGCAGGCAAGGATCATTGGTCAGCCGGCTTCCAGCACTTCTGGATGCACGGGTTGCGCAACGGCCACGACCACAGCTTTGACGATTATAGTCTCGAGCTGAAAGCCGCACTGGAAAGCAAGTTCGCGCATTTGCCGGACGACCGGATGAACTATGCCTATCAGCTCGATTCCGCGCTCTATGCGAAGTTTCTGCGCAAGCGGGCAGAAGGCGAGGGTGCGAAGCGGATCGAAGGGCGGATTGCGCAAGTCGAACTGAACGGCGAAACCGGCGATATCGCCGCGCTGGTGCTCGAAGGCGATCGGCGGATCGAAGGCGATCTGTTCATCGATTGCACCGGTTTTAGGGCGCTGCTGATCGAAGGCGCGCTGCACGCCGGGTTCGATGACTGGACGCACTATCTGCCCTGCGACAACGCCATCGCAGTTCAGACCGCCAGCGTTCGTCCGCCGGTGCCCTATACTCGGGCGATTGCGCATGACGCCGGGTGGCAGTGGCGCATCCCCTTGCAGCACCGCCAGGGCAACGGGATCGTCTATTGCAGCCGCTACCTCGACAAGCAGGATGCGCTCGACCGGCTGCTCGGATCGGTTGAGGGTCAGCGGCTGACCGAACCCAATTTCATCGGCTACACCACCGGGGTGCGGCGGCGGCAGTGGCACCGCAATTGCGTGGCAGTGGGGCTGTCGGGCGGGTTTATGGAGCCGCTGGAATCGACCAGCATCCACCTGATCCAGCGCGCCGTGCTACGGCTGATCCGGATGCTTCCGGCGGGCCCGGTCAGCCAGCGCGATGTGGCCGAATTCAATGAACAGCAATTTGCCGACATGGAACAGATCCGCGATTTTCTGATCTTGCACTACAAGGTGACCGATCGCCGAGACAGCGCGTTTTGGCGCCACTGTGCCGAAATGGCGATCCCCGCAAGCCTTGAGCAGAAGATCGAGCTGTTCCGCGAATCTGGCCGGGTGTTTCGCAAGAATGAGGAACTGTTCGCTGAAACCAGTTGGATCCAGGTGATGCTGGGTCAGGGGATTACCCCGCTGTCTTATCACCCGGTCGCAGCCAAGTTGCGTCAGGACGAGCTCGACCGGTTTTTGGGGGGGCTACGTGATGGGGTCAACCAGACCGTAGCTGGCCTGCCCAGCCACGCCGATTACGTCGCGCGCTATTGCGGGGCGAATGAGGAGCAAGCGGCATGAAGCCATGGCACGTCGCAACTGTGGCCGCATTGGCTACGATTGGTCCGGCCCGCGCGCAAGGTGACGAGGGCTGGGCTTTGGTCTGGGCCGATGAATTTGATGGCAGCGCGATCGACAAGACCAAATGGGGCTATGACGAAGATTGCTGGGGCGGCGGCAATGATGAACGCCAGTGCTACACCAAGAGCGGGCGCAATTCGGCGATCGAAGACGGCAAGCTGGTGATCACGGCCCGGCACGAGCGGACCACTGGCCCGGCCCTGCCACTGGCGCAGCGGCGTCAGGCGGCGCAGCCAAATGCCGAGGCGGCGCGCGATTTTTCTTCGGCCCGGCTATCCACCCGCGGCAAGGCGTCGTGGCGCTATGGCAAGATCGAGGTGCGCGCCCGGTTGCCGCAGGGTCAGGGCACCTGGCCAGCGATCTGGATGCTGCCCGAAAAGAACGGCTACGGGCCGTGGGCGGCATCGGGCGAAATCGACATTCTGGAAGCGGTCAATCTCGGCGTGCTTTGCGCCAAATGCCCCGGCGGGCGCGAAAGTACCATTCTGGGCACGCTTCATTTCGGCGGCAAGTGGCCCAAAAACAAGCTGGCCAGTACCGAGATTGCCTATCCCGAAGTGCTTGACGGGTTCCACACCTATACCGTCGAATGGTATCCTGATCGGATGGTCTGGCGGGTCGATGGCAAGGTCTTTGCCACCCGCACTGCCAGCGAATGGTCGACCACCGGATCGCCCAATCCCGGTGCGCCGTTCGACCGCCCGTTTCACCTGATCCTCAACCTCGCGATTGGCGGCAAGTTGCCGGAAGGCCGCGGGCTGGGCGGAGTGCGGCAGGATGGCTATCCCAAGCGCATGGAAGTGGATTGGGTTCGCGTCTGGCAAAAGCCAGCCAGTGCCGCTACGGCCAGCGCCAGCGCACCGGGCGCAGGGGGCATTTAGGGCATGGCAAGGCGGCGGCAGGCTGTAACGATCAAGCACGTCGCTGCCGATGCTGGTGTGTCGCTGCAGACGGTCAGCCGCGTCATCAACAATGAACCGAACGTCCGGATCGAAATGAAGACCCGCGTTCAGGAATCGATCGACCGGCTGGGCTATGTCCCCTCGATTGCAGCCCAGCGGATGAGCGGGTCGCGGTCTTATCTGATCCTGGCAATCAATGACCGCGAACGCACAATTGCCGATTGGCAGGCCCGGCAAGGGACTGACTGGGTCGATCAGATGCTGCTGGGCGGGATGCTCAAATGTGCTGAGCACGGCTATCGGATGATCTTTGAGCTGGTCGATACCCACAGCGATCATGTCGAGCGCGAATTGCTGGGGGCGATCGCCGCGCTTCAGCCCGATGGGATTATCCTGACCCCGCCGCATTCGGACAACCAGCAGATCGTCGATCTGCTCGCGGAACAGAAGATTCCTTTCGCCCGGATCGGATCGAAGCAAAACGGATCAGGGATCCCGGTTTCGATGGACGATGAAGGCTCGGCCCGCACCGCAACGCGCTATTTGATCGAACGCGGCCACAGCCGGATCGGTTTCATCGCAGGATCGGCCGAATATGAGCTTAGCGGCTGGCGGGTCGATGGCTGGCGGACGGAAATGGAAGCGGCCGGCTATGCCACCACCGATCTGCTGGCCCAGGGCGATTTCTCTTATGCATCAGGCAATCAAGCCGCGCGCGAGCTGCTCGATTTGGCGCAACCGCCTAGCGCGATTATCGCTAGCAATGACCAGATGGCACTGGCCACGCTGGAAGTCGCGCGGCTGCGCAAGTTGCGGGTGCCCGAAGACCTCTCGCTGATCAGCTTTGATAACACCCCGCTGGTCCATTTTACCCAGCCGCCGCTGACAGCCGTGGATCAGCCGATTGCTGCGACAGCTTCAAAAGCAGTAGAGTTGATCATCGCCGCCCAGCGGGGTGAAGCGCCGCCGGCTGCTTTGACTGTCGTTCCAGCGGCAATGGTGGAACGCGGCTCGGTTGCACCGCCATCCGGCGCGAAACGTGGCTGAAGCCGGAACGGCCAGTCGGCCTGATCGGTTTATGCTGCTCTATGCGCTGGCCTGGGCTGGCGGCGCAGTTGCCTATACCCCGCTGCTGACGATCCTGCTGCCGGGCCGGGTTGCCGGTCTGGCCGGAAGCGAGGCGGGAATTGGCTGGCTGGCCCAGATCGCGCTGGCCGGAGCATTGGCGGCTTCGGCGGGGAGCATAGCTTTCGGGTTCTTGAGCGATATCACCCGCAATCGCCGGGCGTGGATTGCGGTGGGCTTGGTGCTATCCTCGGCCTTGCTGCCGCTGATCGGGCGGGCGCAGACCCTGGACGGGTTGATTTTCGCGATTGTCGGCTGGCAACTGGCGCTCAATATGATGCTGGCGCCGTTGGCGGCCTGGGCGGGGGATCAGGTGCCCGACGGGCGCAAGGGAATGCTGGGCGGGTTCATGGCCTTTGCCCCCGCATTTGGGGCCTTGTCGGGCGCAATCGTGACCCAGCCGGGGCTGGCGCAGGAAGGCCAGCGGCTGGCGCTGGTCGCGCTGATGGTTGTTGCCTGCGTCCTGCCGATCCTGCTGTTTGCGCCGCGCCGATCAGTGGCCCTGCCACGTCATGAGCCAGCGCCTGCGATCCCTTCACCTGAACCGCAACCCGCGCAACGCCGCATCGTGGTGCGGATGTGGATAGCGCGGCTGGCGGTGCAGGTGGCCGAAGCAACGCTGTTTGCCTATCTGCTGTTCTGGCTGCGCAGCCTTGATTCTGCAGTGGGCGAGAATCAAACCGCCCGCCTGTTCAGCGTGATCATGCTGGTGTCAGCGCCGCTCGCGCTTGCCGCCGGCCGCTGGTCAGACAAGGCCGACCGGCCGATGCTGCCGCTGGCCATCTCGGCCTGCTTTTCGGCCGCTGGATTGCTGGGCATGGCGCTGGCCGGAACACTGGGCGCGGCGATGGCAGCCTATGCGCTGTTTGGTCTGGCCAGCGCGGTGTTTCTGGCGCTGCATTCCTCGCAAACCCTGCGGATTCTGCTCCGGCCGGAGCGGCGCGGTCGCGATCTGGGGTTGTTTAATCTGACCAACACCGTGCCCTCGTTGATCATGCCCTGGCTGGCGATCGGACTGGTGCCGGCGTTCGGGTTTCAGGCGCTGTTCCTGATCCTCGCCGTGCTGGCCATCGGCGCCAGCCTGCTGCTGTTCACTATCGCCCGCGAAGCCTGAAAGCCCTGCTTGATTTCCGCGTCTGCTCATGCGAATGATAACGTTCACAAGAATAAACCGGGTGGGGAAATGATGCGTTTCAACTCAGCAATTGCGGCGATGGCGCTTGCGATGGGCGGCTGTGCAGCAGTGGCGGCAGGGGCCGGATCTGCGGGCATCGGACCTGCTGCGACAACCGCCAATTCGGCTTTGTGGCCCACTGCCAAGAGCCCGGCAGCCCTGACTGATGCAGCAACTGAAACGCAGATTGATGCTTTCTTGGCAAAGATGACGCTGGAGCAGAAAGTTGGACAGCTGATTCAGGCTGATATCAGCGCGATTACTCCGGCCGATCTTGCGCGCTATCCGCTCGGCTCGATCCTCGCGGGCGGCAATTCCGGACCCTATGGCGATGAACGGGCGAGCGCTGCCAAATGGCATCAACTGGTCGGCGAGTTTCGTACGGCATCACGCGCCAGCGGCGCTGGCATTCCGATCCTGTTTGGGGTTGACGCGGTTCACGGTCATTCGAACCTGCCATCGGCCACAATCTTTCCGCACAATATCGGCCTTGGCGCCGCGCGCGACCCCGAGCTGATCCAGCGGATCGGCGCGGCGACGGCGGCTGAAATCGCCGGGAGCGGGATCGAATGGACTTTTGCGCCAACCCTGGCCGTGCCGCAGGACGTCCGCTGGGGCCGCAGCTATGAAGGCTATTCGTCCGATCCGGCGCTAGTTGCGCGCTATGGCCGCGCGATGACGCTGGGCCTGCAAGGCGAATTGGCTGCGGGCCGCCCGCTGCCCGCCTCACGCGTGGCAGCCACGGCTAAGCATTTCCTGGCCGATGGCGGCACTGCCGATGGCCGCGATCAAGGCGATGCCCGTATCCCCGAGGCGGAGCTGATTGCGCTCCACGCCCCGGGCTATCCTGCTGCTATTGACGCCGGGGCCTTGACCGTGATGGCCAGCTTTTCCAGCTGGAACGGCACCAAGCATCACGGCAATCGCAGCTTGCTGACCGATGTGCTGAAAGGCCGGATGGGGTTCACCGGACTGGTGGTTGGGGACTGGAATGGCCACGGTCAGGTGACCGGTTGCTCCAACACCGATTGCCCCGCTGCGATCAACGCCGGGCTCGATCTGTTCATGGCCCCCGATACCTGGAAGGCGCTGTTTGGGACGACACTGGCTGCGGCCCGTGATGGCCGCATTCCAGCCGCCCGGATCGACGATGCCGTCCGCCGCGTCTTGCGGGTCAAATTCAAACTCGGCCTGATGGGCCCTAACCTGATCGAGCGCGGCGACCCGGCGCAAGTTGGCGCGCCGCAGCACCTCGCGCTCGCCCGTGAGGCCGCCGCCAAGTCGCTGGTGCTGCTCAAGGACGATAGCGGCCTGTTGCCGATCAAACCCGGCGCGCGGGTGCTCGTTGCCGGACCAGGCGCAGATAATATGGCGATGCAGGCCGGGGGGTGGACGATCACCTGGCAAGGCACCGATACCACTGCCGCCGATTTCCCCAATGGCCAGACCATTGGCCGGGCGATCAGCGACGCGGCCGCCAGCGCTGGCGGCAAGGCCGAGATCGCTGCGGACGGGGCGTTCAGCACCAAACCCGATGTCGCGATCGTGGTGATCGGGGAAAGCCCCTATGCCGAGTTCCAGGGCGATCTGCCGCACCTCGCCTATCAAAGCCTGCACGGCGAAGAGCAATTGATCTCGCGGTTGAAGGCACAGGGCATTCCGGTGGTAGTGGTGTTCCTGTCAGGCCGGCCCCTGTTCGCAGGGCCGCTGTTGAACAAGGCCGATGCCTTCGTCGCGGCATGGCTACCGGGCACCCAAGGTGCCGGTGTGGCCGACGTGCTGATCGCCGCTGCCAATGGCCAATCGCCGCGGGTCTTTACCGGCAAGCTGCCTTTTGCCTGGCCCGCCGATGCCCGTTCGCCGATGGTTGCCCCGCTGTTCCCGGTCGGCTACGGGCTCAGCTCTGGCCAGCGCAGCCAAGTTGGCCGGGTCAACGAAGATCCCCGGCTCGACCTTTCGGCGTTTGACAATACCGCGATCTTTTTCCTGCGCGGCAAAGCCCCGGCGCCGTGGTTCTTTTCCAACGATGGATCGATCACCAGCCGCGCGGTTGACCTGACCGCGCAAGAAGATGCCCGCCAGTTCAGCTGGAACGGGCCGGGCAGCTTTGCGATTCAGGGCAATCCGGTGAACCTGGCAGCCAAAGCCGAGCAAGGCGCAGAGCTGCGGATCGAATGGCGGATTGACCGGCTGGGCGCTGGCCCGGTTCAGCTCTCGCTCGGCGGTGCCAAGCTCGACCTCAGCAAGACAGTGCGCGCGGCGAAAGCGGGCAAACTGATCGAGACCCGGATCGCGCTGCGTTGCTTCAAGACTGCTGGTGCGGACCTGTCTGCAGTAGGCGAGCCACTGAAACTGACCGCAGCGCGCGGATTCTCCGCGACCTTGCGCAGTGTCCGGATTGTGGATCGAGCAGGGCGGGCGCCCTGCCCGGCTGCTGTCCGCTAAACATCAGGAAGCCCAGCTTTTCTGCTGGCGGAGACGGAGAGATTCGAACTCTCGGTACCGAGTTATCAGTACGACGGTTTAGCAAACCGTTGGTTTCAGCCACTCACCCACGTCTCCGGATCGCAGCAGCGAAGGGCGCCTATAGCGGGGGGTATGACGCGCGGCAAGAGGCAGTTGTCGGGGAATTTTCGCTGGCTTTCGGCGCACGGGCGACTCGGTTGGCCGCAAAACCGACTCGCCCTGTCGCCGGTTCATTGCCGGGCAATCTGCCATCGATTCAGATAGCCGCTCCAGCTGGAAGGATATGGCAATGATCGTCGGTATAACTCGTGGTGCGCGCGCTGCGCTTATCTCGGTTCTGGGGGCGGCGGCTTTGATCGGTTCGGGTGCCGCGCCGGCACAGGTCCAGCCGGTCGACCCCGATCGCGCCATCGACGGAGACCTGTCGGCCCCCAAAGGATCGCCCAGCCCAGCCCCAAGCCCGCAGCCGACCATCACGGCGTCGAGCGTGTCCGAGGCACCCGAACCGGTCCCCGGCGCAAGCGAGGCGGCGGCTGCTCCCGCCGCTCCCGCCAGCACCAGCGCGACCTATCAAGAAGACGATCTGATCGGCGCTGCCGAGGGCGTATTCGGCAAAGGCGCGGCGGGCCTCGCCGGAGTTATCCAGGACCTGCTCAAGAAGCAGGGCGAACCCAACGGCTATATCACCGGGCGCGAGGGCGGCGGCGCGCTGGTGGTCGGTGTGCGCTATGGCTCGGGCACTTTGCACCACAAGATCGAGGGCCAGCGCCCGGTTTACTGGACCGGCCCATCGATCGGGTTCGACGTTGGGGCCAATGCCGCCAGCACGTTCGTACTGGTTTACAACCTTTACGACACCGAGAGCTTGTACCGGAAGCGGTTCGCAGCGGGCGAGGGGCAGGCCTATCTCGTCGGCGGGTTCAACGTTGCCTATCTGCGCAAAGGTGATGTGGTGCTGATCCCGATCCGGGTGGGCGCCGGCCTGCGGCTTGGGGTCAACGCCGGCTACATGAAGTTCTCGAAGAAGCAGACCTGGCTGCCGTTTTGAGGGTGTGGTCAAGCTGAAAATTCGCTAAAGCGCAGATCGATCAAGCGTTTGGAGGGGATCGAAATGCGATTCGGATTGGCTCTGACGGCACTGGCGGTAGCATCGAGTGTCGGCTTGACGCAGGTTGCGGCGCAGACTCCAGCCGCTGCGCCAGCGCGGGTTCATCCCGCCGCGCATAAGGCTGCTTGCGATGAAATGGTTGCCGAGCTGACGCCTGAGACTGATATTGCCCAGCAGACCGACCGGCTAATCAGCACCATGCTGTCTGAAATGACTCGCACTGATCCCGGTTTTGCCGACATGGAGAGCGACTATCCCGGACTTTCGGTGGCCATGGCCACGGCACTTCGCCCGATCATGCTGCGGGTCGCCTATCAAACGCTGCCGCAATACCGGGCCGAACTGTCGCAGATGTATCAGGACAATCTGACGACCGAAGAGGCCCGCCAAGTGACGGCGATGCTGCGCACACCCGAATGGCGCAGCTTTCGGAAAAAGGCCGCGGCTCAGGCCGAGTACAAGTCGACAGTGGGGGCGCTGTTGCGCGAAGAAGATGCCTCGGTTGCCAGCACCAACGCGGACCGTCGTAGCACGGCCCGCCAGATGGCCGATGACGTGACCCCCGCTGAACTGAACGCGCTCAAGACATTCTTCAGTTCTCCGCTCGGGCGAAAATTCGTGGCGCTGAGCCCCAAGAAGCAGGCGATCGAGGTGAAGTGGTTCAACTATTCGCCGCCAGGACTGGAGCAAGAAGTGCTCGTCACACTACTCGACGCGATGGTCCAGCACATTGCCAAAACCGATCCCGAGACAGCCGCGATGATGCGCAGTTCCTTGGAGGCGGACGGCAAGCTGCCGAAGAAGAAAAACTAGAGCGCTTCGCTTACAGGAATTGGAGGGGCTGCAGCCTCGTCCCGCCCTGCCGTGCGAAAGCCATGCATCCCCATCCACCATTGCAGCGCGATGATCGCGCCTTTGGCGGGTTGCAGCAGGGCGAGCATCAAGGCTCCGGCCAGCAGCATCGCCAGCGCGACCTTGGCGCCCATGGTCAGCGCCGCGCTGCCGCCGATCACGATCAGCACCGGGGCGATCAGGTGGCCGGTCAGGATGATCGAAACATAAGGCGGAAAATCGTCGGCCTGATGCAGGGTCCAGTCCTGCTGGCACGAAGGGCACTGGGCCACTGGCTTAAGGTATTTGCCGAACAACCGGGCCTGGCCGCAGCGCGGACATTGCCCCTTGATCCCGCGCCACAGCGCACCGGATAGCTTCGCGGGTAGTTCGAGACTGAGCGCTGGTAGGGTCATGCTCGGTGCCATGGCCCGGTCAAGCCCGCCAATCAAGCACGATCCGTCAAATTCTACGCTTGCCCCGGTGCCGGAGCGAAGGTTAAGGGCCCCATCATGCTCAACACCCTTGCACAACAACCCGCCGATGCGCTGCTCGCGCTTATCAAGCTTTATGGTGACGATCCCCGGACCGACAAGATCGATCTGGGCGTAGGCGTCTATCGTACCGGACAGGGGGCGACCCCGGTGTTCGGCGCGATCAAGGCGGCCGAGCAGCTGCTGGTCGATACGCAGGATTCGAAAAGTTACCTCGGCCCCGAAGGCGACATGGGCTTTGTCCACGCACTGATGCCTTACATCTTCGGGCAGGATGATCCGACCATTCAGGGCCGGATCGAAGGGATGCAGACCCCCGGCGGCACCGGCGGGGTCCGGCTGGCGATTGCCCTGACGAAGAAAGCCGGTTGTCCGCAGGTCTGGATGGGGACGCCGAGCTGGCCTAACCATGCCCAGATCTTTGCCGATCTGGCATTGCCGTTTCAGCCTTTCAACCACGCGGCCCGGGACGGGACAGTCGATATGGACGCGCTGCGCGGCGCGATTGCCGCTGCCGATCCCGGCGATGCGATCTTGCTCCATGGCTGTTGCCACAACCCGACCGGGATCGACTACAGCCCGGCTCAATGGAATGAAATCGCTGCTTTGGTCGCTGCCAAGGGCCTGCTTCCGATCATCGATCTGGCCTATCAGGGGCTGGGTGACGGAATGGAAGAGGACGCTTACGGTCTGCGCGCGGTCTTGGCTGCGGTGCCAGAAGCGCTGGTGGCCTATTCGTGCGACAAGAACTTCGGGATGTACCGCGACCGGGTCGGCGCGGTCTATGCCATGGTTGCGGACCCGGCGGCGCTGCCGGTGGTGCTGTCCAACGGCGCCACACTGGCCCGCGCGGCCTGGTCGATGCCGCCCGATCACGGCGCGGCAGCAGTACGGATCATCCTCAACGATCCGGCGCTGACTGCGCTGTGGCAGGACGAGCTGGATTCGATGCGCACCCGGATGCGGCAAGTCCGCGCAAGGCTGGCCGAAGCCGGCGTGCAGGGCGGGGTCGATTTTACACAATTGGGCAGTCAGAACGGCCTGTTCTCGGTCCTGCCATTGACCAGCGAGCAGATCCTGACGCTCCGCCGCGATCATGCCATCTATATGGCGGGCTCCGGCCGGATCAACGCCGCTGGATTGACGATGGCCAACATCGACAAGTTCATCTCTGCTGTTGCAGCGGTGAGCAGCTGACCATGGACCGCCAGCCGGTCCTTGAAGGGGAACGGCTGCTGTTGCGGCCGCTAAGTGCAGATGATTGGGAGGCGTTGTTCGCAGTCGCCAGTGATCCGGAAATCTGGGCAATCCATCCGCAGCATGATCGTTGGCAGGAACCGGTCTTTCGGGCCTATTTCGCCGACGCCTTGAAACAGGGCGGGGCCTTGGTGGTCATCGACAAGGCCAGCGGCGCGATTATCGGCGGCTCGCGGATGCAGGCCTATGATCCGGCGGACGGCGGCTCGGTCGAGATCGGCTGGACTTTCCTCGCCCACAGCCACTGGGGCGGTGCGTTCAACCGCGAGATGAAACGATTGATGCTGGGCCATGCTCTGAAGTTCGTCGAACGGGTCGATTTTCGCATCGGCGAAGACAACCTCCGTTCGCGCCGTGCGATGGAGAAGATCGGCGGACGGCTGAGCGACCGCAGCGATATCGTCGATACCGCGAGCGGACCGGTGAGGCACGTGGTCTACGAAATTACGCGGGATAGCTTTGCCGACGGGCCACTTAAACTGCCCTAATTCATGCGCCAAAGGTAGGTGATGTCAGGCATCTTCTCCTCATTGCGTTCGCCATCGGTTAGTTCCTCGATCACGAAACCGAACCGCTCATAGAAGGCGCGCGCTCTGGCGTTGGATTGGAAGGTATAGAGCCGCAGCTCGCTTTGCTGTTGCTGGGCAAAAGTCAGCAGCAGACTGCCAATCCCACACCGCAAACGCTCGGGCAGAACATAAAGATGATCGATCCAGCCGGGCTGGAAAGCGATGAAACCGACCATGTCGGCGCCTTCGAAAGCCCCCCAGGCCTCGTTCTCGACCAGCACTGTGAAACGGTGGAAGTCCAGATCCTCAGCAGGGGTATGCAGGTTTATGTCATAGCCCGTGATCAGCGCACCGCTTGCCCGATGAATTGGTGCGGTCAGCCGGGCATGTTCGGTTGATAATGGTCGGAGTTCAACCATGATCGCTTAACCTCTGAGGCTTTGCATCCGCTGTAGATAGCGCGCCAGCACATCGATTTCGAGGTTCACGCCGTCGCCAGCCTGAAGCCCGCTCAGCGTCGTCACATCGGCAGTGTGCGGGATGATGTTGAGGTGGAAGGTGCAGCTGCCATCGGCGTGGTCATCGACCGCGTTGACCGTCAGCGAAGCGCCATCGACTGTGATGGAGCCTTTGGGGGCCACGAACGGGCTGATCTCTGCCGGACAGTTGACCGCGAGGTGGAGCGATCCGCCGACGACCTCGCGCAGTGCAATCCGCCCGACCGCATCGACATGGCCGGTCACGATATGCCCGCCGAGTTCGTCGCCGAGCCGCAGTGCCTGTTCGAGGTTGAGCTTACGCCCGGCGGTCCACTGGTCCTGCGCGGTCTTGCTGATCGTTTCGCCCGAAACATCTACCGCGAACCATGCGTCCCCGGCCTCGCCCCCGCGCTCGACCACGGTCAGGCAGACGCCCGAACAGGCAATCGAGGCGCCGATGGCGATCCCGGCAGGATCAAAGGGGCAGGCGATGACGGCGCGCAGATCGCCCCGGTCGCTGACTTCGCGGATGGTGCCGATGGCGGTGATGATTCCGGTAAACATTAGGCGCGGTCGTAGACTTGCAGCACGTCTTTGCCAAGCTGGCGCGTATCGATCAGGCGCCATTCGCGCGAGCCGGCCAACGCGGCTTCGCTCAGCCGGGGCAGGGCCGGGCCGGAGCCTGTGACCACTTGCGGAGCGCGGTAGAGCAGCAGGCGGTCCACCAGGCCGGCATCGAGAAAGGCGTTTGCCGCCCCGGCGCCGCCTTCGACCATCAGATACTGCACCCGCTGCATCGCGGTGATCGCTTGCGGTGAGGGCAGGGACTGCCAACCATCGGGCGCAGCGCCATGGGTCATCAGCCAGCGCGCGGGACTGCGCGCCTCGATCCCCGGCAGCCGCACGTCGAGCCGCGGCTGGTCGGCCTCAAGCGTGCCCCGGCCGACCACAATTGCGTCCATCCGCGCGCGCATGGCGTGGACATGGGCGCGGGCAACCGGCCCGGTCAGCCACTGGCCTTCGCCCGGCGGGGGAGAGAGGTGCAAGTCCGCCGAGAGTGCGAGTTTGAGCGTGACATGCGGGCGACCGTTAGAAGCCCTTGTCAGGTAGCCGATCAGGCTGGCGCGGCATTCAGGACTGTCCGCTTCGGTCACTTCGATTCCGGCGGCTCGCAGCCGCGCTGCGCCGGCCCCGGCGGTGCGCGGATCGGGATCGGAGCAGCCGATCACCACTCGGGCCACGCCGCTGGCCGCGACCAATCCGGCGCAATCGGGTCCGCGCTCGCTATCGTGGGCGCAAGGTTCCAGCGTGACGTAAAGCGTTGCCCCGCGGGCTGCCTCGCCCGCAGCGGCCAGCGCCGCAGCTTCGGCATGGGGGCGCCCGCCCGGCTGGGTCCAACCGCGAGCGATTACGATGCCGTCTTTGACCAGTATCGCTCCGACCGCCGGATTGGGCCGGGACAGTGGCACACCCCGCGCCGCCAGCCGCGCCGCAGCGCCCAGCCAGCGGGCGTCATCGCTACTCGGCAAGCGGTTCGACCTTGACCTGTTTGAGCAGCGCGTCGGTTTCGGCCTGTTGCTTGGCCTTGTCGGCGGCGCGCTCGGCTTCGGCCTGCTTTTGCATTTTGTCGACGTCAAGCCCAGAGGCCTTGCCGACCGTGGCCCACAGCTTGCGGCCCTCGGCCTCATAGGCTTCGATCCGCGCGGCCTGTTCGTCCTTGGCCTTTTGGTTGGCTTTGATGAAAGCGGCGGTTTCAGCAGGGGTGCGGTCTTCGGGCCAGGACGTGATATAGACCACCGTCGGCTGGGCGCGGGGCTTTTTCCAGCTTTCGTAGGTCAGGCTGGAGAAGATCCCGACCGTTATCGCCGCCGATACCAGCGCGATCGGCCAGCGCCTGGGCCCGGCATCGCGGAACACCACGATCAGGTCCGATACCGCGCCGCCGGGAGTGATGTTTTTCCAATAAGACATGGCGCCAAGATAGGGCGCACGAAGCGAGCGCGCTAGTGCTCAGTTATAGTCGACCGAAATCGGGATCCGCCCACGATAGTTGCCGCCGCGTCCGTCCTTGATCACCAGCCGCGCGCCAAAGCTGAATTCGAGCTCGCCATTGGCGTTGAGCTGGGGATTGGCGGGCAGGCTGATAGTGAAATCGGTCAGTTCGGCGTTGCCGCCGTCCGGAGTGTTCATCGGCACCCGCGCAGGCAGGTCTATCCGGACCCGGCGCAGCGGTTCGCCGGTGATCCGCCCATGGCCGGTCACCGGGGTTCCGCCCAGACTGATCATCTCGCCCTGGGTCGATCTGCTGCCGGTTTGGGCATCAACCTGTGCACTGCCGCCGGTGCGGCCGGTCATCGCGAGCTTGGCAAAGTTGAGATCGGCCCAGATCTCGATCGTCAGCGGCCGTTCGCCGGGTTTGGCGCCGGGCGCGCTGTAACACAGGCGGCAGGCTTCCTGCCCATTGGCGGGCAAAGCGGTCAGCAACAGCGCTGCAAGGGTTAGGGTCAGGGTCCGGGCCATGATTACAGAATCGCGGGTTATGGTTAATTCGAGGTTACTGGAAATTACCCAAGCGGAGCATAGAGTTGCCGCCCTTCGCGCTTAAGCCAGCGATTCGCCGCGCGGATATCGTGCTCGAAGATCTCGTCCAGCAATGCGTGGAAGGCCGGGCTGTGATCGAAGTGGACCAGATGCGCCACTTCGTGCGCCACCACCGAGCGGCGGACAAAGCTGGGGGCCATCACCAGCCGCCAGTTGATCCGGATTGTCCCGTCATGCGCGCAAGACCCCCAGCGGCGGCGCGCGCTGCTGAGCATCAACCGGGGGGCAGGCCGCCCGGCCACGGTGCAATAATGCGCCAGATCCTCGCAGAGCATCCGCCGGGCTTCACCCTGCAGCCAGCGGTTGAGCCGGGGGGTAAGCGATTCGGCCGGACCGCCGATGTGCAGCGTGCCTTCATCGGTCCGAACCCGCCGCGGCGCGCGCGGATCGTGGCTGATCGTGTGGAGTTGGCCCAGATAAGGCAACGCGGACCCATGCCCCAGCTGCGCTGCTTCGGGCACGGCGGCCAGTTGCCCGGCCAGCCATCCGGCGCGCTTTTGGGCGAATTCGAGCGCCTCGGCGCTACGGCCCCACGGCGGCAGGGTGATCCGTACTTCGCTGCCATCGGGGGCCAGCCGCATGGTCATCCGCTTGGCCTGCGCGGTGCGGCGCAGCACCACCGGGATCATCCGCCCGGCTACTTCAACCTGCGCCTCTTCACCCTTGCCTTTGAACAACCATTCAATCATCGGCCAGTTCCACGCCCGGCGGCAGGATTACATGGTTTTCAAGCGGTCCGGCAAGCGCCTCGGGGATCGCTTTCCCCCGCACTGAAATTCCAGCGCGGTGGACCGCTTCGGGATCGCCGCTGATCAGATAGTGCCAATCGGCCAAGGGCTCACCATCCGCGCGCAAGCGGTAGGCGCAAGTATCGGGCAGCCACGGCAGGGTTCGCGCCAGTTTGGGGGTCAGCCGCACGCAATCGGGTACTTTCGCCTTGCGGTTCTTGTAATCGCTGCACCGGGCCGTGGGGATATCTAGCAGGCTGCAGGCGACATTGGTTTGATAAATGTCGCCGGTATCTTCATCTTCGGCCTTGTGCAGGCAACACTGGCCGCAGCCATCGCACAGCGCCTCCCATTCCGGCTTGGTCAGCGCCTCGATCGGGAGCGTCCAGAATCGGTCCCTCACTTGACCAGCTTGGCCAGATCGGCCGCCACGGCTGCGGGGCCCTTGGTGATCCCCTGATCAACCGGCAGCGCGGCAATCGGCTCGCCATTCCGGCCCATCAAATAGGCCAATCGGCTGTGGTCCATCAAATAGCCGCCGGGTGTATCGGCGCCGCGTGCAGCGACGGCCTTGAAGGCTTTTACCGCGACATCGACTTCGGCCTGGCTGCCGGTCAGTCCGATCAGCCTGGGCGAGAAGGCGGCGGTAAATTCCCCGATCCGCGCCGCCGTATCGCGGGCGGGATCGATGGTGATGAAGATCGGCTGGACCTGTGCGGCTTGCTGCGGGTGATCCTTGGCGAACAGGTTGAAGCCATTGATCAGCACGCTCATATCCATCGGGCAGGCATCGGGACAATAGGTGTAGCCGAAATAGACGATCCGGTACTTGCCTTTGAAATCGTCCCAGCTGACCTGCTTGCCGGCCTTGTCATAGAGCGTGAAGGGCCCGCCGATGGCCGCGCCATCAAGGGCGGTGCCTTCAATTTGCTGAGCCTGAGCGGCAGGTTGTTGCTGCGAACAGGCGCTTAGTGTCACAGCACTGGCACAAAGGGCGATGGCAAGAAATGGCTTCGTCATGGCGCGACGGTTCATGCTCTGCTAAACTGCGCTACGCAAGGAACGTTTGGGGCTGTGCCGGTGATTCTTGGCGCTGCGCCCAAGCAACAGGAGGATCAATTCCGTGTCCAATATTCGCAGACTGGCGCTGGCGCTGGCCGCCCCGATGGTGGTCCTAACGGCAATGCCCAGCCCGGCCGCAGCGCAGTTTTCCGAAAGCTACAAGTTTCTGGAATCGGTCAAGAAGAAGGAATTGGCCGAAGTCAACGAGATGCTCGACAAGGGCAGCCCCAATTTGGTCAACACGCGCGACATATCCAGCGGCGATACCCCGATGCACATCGTCGTCGCGCGGCGCGATCTGCCTTGGCTGGCCTATCTGATTACCAAGGGGGCCAAGGTCAACGTCAGCAATGCACGGGGGGTAACGCCGCTGGTTGCGGCGACCAACCTCAACTGGATTGAAGGTGTCGAGATGCTGATCGAAAACGGTGCGCGGGTCGATGAATCGAACAATTCGGGCGAAACCCCGCTGATCACTGCGGTGCACAACCGCAATCTTCCCCTGATCCGACTGCTGCTGAAAGCTGGGGCCGATCCGGACCGGGCCGATAATTCGGGGCGTTCGGCGCGTGAGTATGCCAGGCTGGCAGATAACGCCGGGATTCTGGGCGTGATCGCAAGCGATGCCAAGCCCAAGCCAAAGCCCGGCGAAGCGGCCAAGACCTATGGACCAAAGTTCTGACCATGGATCAGCCCGCCAACCTGAATGACCTGCGGCTCCAGCTTGCCCCGGCGATCGCCGATGCGGCGGCGTTTGACGGCTGGAGCGAAGTGGCGGTCCGCGATGCGGCTGCTAAAGCGGGGGTGGACCCCGAAGCCGCACTGTTCGCCTTTTCGGGCGGTGCGATGCAGATGATCGAAGCCTGGGTCCACGGCGTTGATGCGGCGATGCAGGCCGCACTGCCAGCCGATCAAATTGCCACGCTCAAGATTCGCGAGCGGATCCGCAGCCTGGTTCAGTTCCGGCTCGATGCAATCGTCCACCAGAAAGAAGCGCTGCGCCGCGCGCTGGCGATTATGGCTTTGCCCCAAAACGCCCCGCGCACCCTGGCGCTGGGTTGGAGCAGCGCCGATGCGATGTGGCGGCTCGCCGGTGATACCGCGACCGACTACAACCACTATACCAAACGGCTTACGCTCGGGTCGATCTATGCCGCGACACTGGCGGTCTATGTCAACGACAGCAGCGAAGATCATGCCGATACCAAGGCCTTCCTTGATCGGCGGATCGAAGGGATCATGAAGTTCGAAAAGGCCAAGGCGCAGCTACTGCGCCCGCGCGATGAAATGTTCAGCCCGGCCCGGTTGCTGGGCCGGCTGCGCTATCCGGCGCGGTAAGCAAATTTGGCAATGACAAGTCAGGCGCCGCGCAAGGGCATGACCGCTGGCGAAATTACCGAAACCGTCAGCGCGATTATCGCGGCGGCGACGCTATCGGAAAAAGTTGAAATGATGTCTGGCCACGGCTTCTTCGTGGCCTTTCGCGAAGACAGCGGGCGGTTCGGCGCGCGGCCCTATCGCGCAGGCGGCGGGATTGCCCGGCTCGGCGTTCCGTCATTGTGGTTCACCGATGGCCCGCGCGGTGTGGTGCGCGGGCATTCGACCTGTTTTCCCTGCACCATGGCCCGCGGGGCAAGCTTTGACCTCGATCTGGAACGCCGGATTGGTGAAGCCATGGGGGTCGAAGCCCGGGCGCAAGGGTGCAACCTGTCGGGCGCGGTCTGCATCAACCTGCTGCGCCACCCCGGCTGGGGCCGGGCCCAGGAAACCTATGGCGAAGATCAGCATCATCTGGGCGCGATGGGGGCGGCTCTGGCACGCGGCATCCAGACCCACAATGTCTGCGCGACGGTCAAACACTTTGCGCTCAACTCGATGGAGAACACCCGCTTTACCGTTGATGTGCGGATTGATGAGCGGACCCTGCACGAGGTTTACCTACCCCATTTCAAAGCGGTAGTTGACGCCGGGGTCGGCAGCGTGATGAGCGCCTATAATAAGGTGAACGGCGAATATTGTGGTCACAGTACGCACCTGCTGACCGACATTCTGCGCGGCGAATGGGGCTTTGCCGGGTTCGTTCATTCGGACTGGATCAAGGGCGTTTATGAAGTACGCGGGGCTGCCGCCGGGCTCGATGTCGAGAATCCGGAGCCGTTGGTCTTTGGCGGAGCACTGATCGCGGCGGTCGAACGGGGCGAGATCGACGAAGCGGTTGTTGACCTGGCAGGGACGCGGATATTGACCACGCTGTACCGCTTTCTGGCCGCGCCCGATCCGCTGCCGGAATATCCCGAAAGCCTGATCGCCTGCCCTGAGCATCGCGCTTTGGCGTTGGAGGCGGGAGAGAAATCAGCGGTTCTGCTGGCCAACGATGGCACTTTGCCGCTCGATCCGGGCGCCGTCCGGACACTGGCGGTGTTGGGCCGATTGGCCGATCTGGAGAATACTGGCGACAAGGGTTCAAGCCGGGTCCGCCCGCCCGAGGTGGTAACTGCGCTGGCGGGGCTAAGGGCGCAACTAGGTGCTGAAAATGTGCTCCACGGCACCGAGGCTGATCTGGAAGCGGCGCAGGTAGCGGCGGCAAAGGCCGATGCTATCGTAATTGTGGTCGGACTGACTGCACGGGAAGAGGGCGAATTCATTCCTGGCGGCATGACGCTGGGCGAGGACGGTTCAACCAACGATCGCGGCGCGATTGGTGGTGATCGGCGCGACTTGCGCCTGCCGCCCGATCAGGTCGCGTTGATCAAGGCGGCGGCGCATACCGGCAAACCAATGGTAGTGGTGATCGTTGCAGGCTCAGCGGTGCTGGTCGAAGATTGGCATGCATCCGCCGGAGCAATTTTGCAGACCTTCTATTCCGGAATGGCCGGTGGCACGGCGCTGGCGCGGTTGTTGTTCGGTGCAGTCAGCCCTAGCGGCAAGCTGCCCTTCACTGTGGCACGCGATTCGGCGGACTATCCGCCGTTCGATCCCGACGCGGAAGTGGCAGACTACGGTTATTGGCACGGTTATGCGCTGTTTGACCGGACTGGTGCCATCCCTCGCTATGCCTTTGGGCACGGGCTTTCCTATACGCGGTTCGACTATTCCAATCTGACCGCGCAGACCAGCGATGGCGCAATTGCTGTGGCGGCTACGGTTAGCAATTGCGGCAGCGTCCCCGCTGAAGAAGTGGTACAGTTCTATGTCGAGGTACCGGGCGAAGTGGTTGAACGGCCAATCAAGTCACTCAAAGCCTTTGACCGAGTGACACTGCAGCCGGGAGAGAGCCGCGTGGTCACGGCGCAAATCCTGCTGGCCGATCTGCGTTGGCGCGATCCGGCGATGCATGACTGGAAGCTGGAGCAGGGAGTCTATCGCATTTTCGCTGGCGGAAGCTCTGACCAGTTGCTGGAGACCAGCGTTGCGATTTGACCTCGATCAAATTATTGCGAATGACTTGCAATAAGCGCGATGCTGTGGCAGCGGCTTTGGCCTATGACGCTCGACCTGCTTCCGCTTGAAATCCGTGCCCGCATCGTTGCGGTTGATTGGACGAGGCTGGTTCCTGAAGAGGCCCAGCGGCTCCAGGCGCTCGGTGTTGATCAGGGCGCTACGGTCAGCGTGGCCCATCGCGGGATCTTTGCGGGGCGCGATCCGATTGCGCTTTCGATCGGGCGGATGACTGTCGCTTTGCGCCGCGTCCATGCCCAGGCCATTGAAGTGGAAGCGCTATGACCGGGCACAGCGCCGCGCTGGTCGGCAATCCCAATGCCGGCAAATCGGCGCTGTTCAACGCCCTGACCGGGGCGCGGCAGAAAATTGCGAACTATCCGGGTGTCACGGTCGAGCGTAAGGCTGGGCGGCTGGCATTACCGGGCGGCGAGGCGATCGAACTGACCGACTTGCCGGGGTCCTACAGCCTTCACGCCACCAGCCCGGATGAAGAGGTGACCCGCAAGGTCATCATGGGGGAGTTTCCCGGCGAAGCTGCACCGCAGGTTCTGGTGGTTGTACTCGATGCATCGAATCTCGAACAGCATCTGGTCTTTGCCCAGGAAGTAATCGCGCTGGGCCGCCCCTGCGTGGTGGCGCTCAACATGGTCGATCTGGCCGAGCGCGACGGCTTGGTGATCGATCCGGCCGCGTTGGAACAGGCGCTGGGCGTGCCGGTGATCCCGACAGTCGCAGTGCGGCGGCGCGGCCTTGCGGAGCTTGGCGCGGCTATTGCAGCGGCACAAGAACGCGCGGCTGAGCATCACCGCCCGCACACCACGCTGACCGAACGCCGCGTTACTGCCCAGGCGATTGCCGATGCAGCGATTGTTTCCGAAACCAGTCGCCACCGGCTCCATGCCAAATTGGATCGGGTGTTGCTGCACCCATGGGCCGGGCCGCTGATCCTGTTTGCGATGCTGTTCGTAGTGTTTCAGGCTGTTTTCAGCTGGGCAACGCCGTTTGCCGACGCGCTGGAAGGAGCGATCGGCTGGCTGACCCAGCAGGCCCGGGCTTTACTACCAGAAAGTCTGGCGCGCGATTTACTGACCGATGGGATCCTTTCGGGGGTTGGCTCGGTCATCGTGTTCCTGCCGCAGATCGTGATCCTGTTCTTCTTTATTCTGGCGATGGAGGCATCGGGCTATATGGCCCGTGCCGCGTTCCTGATGGACCGGATGATGGCCGGGGTTGGCCTTTCGGGGCGCAGTTTCATCCCGCTGCTGTCCAGCTTTGCCTGCGCGATCCCCGGAATCATGGCGACTCGCAGCATCACCGATCCGAGGGACCGGCTGACCACGATCCTGATTGCGCCTTTGATGACCTGTTCGGCACGGCTGCCGGTCTATGCGGTGATCATCGCCGCGTTCATTCCAAACCGCAGTGTGCTTGGCCCGGTCGGCCTGCAGGGGCTCGTCCTGCTCGGGCTCTATCTGATCGGGATCGTTGCGGCGATGGTGGTGGCACTGGTGCTGCGCAGTTCGGTGACCAAGGGTGCCGCATCGGGATTCATCATGGAACTGCCCAAATACCAGTTGCCGCATCCGGGGGATCTGCTGATCGGGCTGTGGCAGCGCGCGTGGATCTTTCTGCGCCGCGCCGGCACGATCATTTTCATGGTCACGGTGGTGCTGTGGCTGCTGCTCAATTTCCCGCGCGCCGCGCCGGGAGAGGATCAGATCGATGCTTCGATTGCCGGGCATGTGGCCAATGGCCTGGCGGTGGTGGTCGAACCGATCGGTTTCAACCGCGATATCGCGCTGTCGCTAATCCCGGCAATGGCCGCGCGCGAAGTGGCGGTCAGTTCGCTGGCCACCTCCTATGCCGTCGGCGCAACCGATGAAGAGGCTCAGGCCCAGCAATTGGGCGACCGCCTCAAAGCCAGTTGGAGCTTGCCGACCGCCTTGGCCTTCCTCGCCTGGTTCGTCTTCGCCCCGCAATGCATGAGCACGATCGCGGTCACCCGGCGCGAGACCAATGGCTGGAAATGGCCCGTCTTCATGCTGATCTACCTGTTCGTGCTGGCCTATCTGGCCGCCGGGCTGACCTATTGGACGGCGGTTTGGCTGGGGCTGGGGTAGAGCCGGGGAAACAACGCTGGCTGCACTTGGAGCGCTTGCTGCGATTGGCTAGGCAGAGCGCCAGAATTCAAAGGGACTCGATTCGATGGCAGGCAGCGTCAACAAGGTTATTCTGATCGGCAATCTCGGCGCCGATCCCGAAGTGAAGTCGTTCCAGAACGGCGGCAAGATTTGCAACCTGCGGATCGCCACGTCCGAAAACTGGAAAGACAAGAACACTGGCGAGAAGAAGGAACGGACCGAATGGCACACTGTTGTGCTCAATTCGGACGGCCTCGTTGGCGTGGCCGAGCGCTACCTTAAGAAGGGCAGCAAGGTTTACATCGAAGGCCAGCTGCGCACCCGCAAGTGGCAGGATGCCTCGGGCAATGATCGCTACAGCACCGAAGTTTCGGTCGGCGGGATGCAAGGCGTGCTGACCATGCTCGATGGCGCACCGGGCGGCGGCCAGAGTGGCGGCGGCGGCGGTAACTATGGCGGCGGGCAGCGCTCGGGCGGGGGTGACTTCGGCGGCGGTGCGGGCGGCGACCAGCGCTCCAGCGGCGGCGCGCCCAGCGGCGGTTTCGCCGACGATCTGGACGACGATATCCCGTTCTAAGGCTGGTTACCCAACAAGCCCTTCAGCGCTGCAAAGGCCCCGCCTTCGCCTTCGTTCAGGATCCCGGCTTTGCGGCGGGCTTCTTTGGCGCCAGGCCCCTCGGCATAGGGATCGACCCCCAGGGCCATGCCCTGCGCGATTGCCTCGCCCAGATCGAAGCGGGTGCCGTCCATCTCGATCTGGTCAAGATCGGCGGCGTCCAGTTCGACTTCCCCTTCGCTTGGCGGCTGGGCCGGGACGAAGTGCAGCGCTACCGGCTCGGCAATTTTTGCCGGCAGATCTTCGCCCGATACCGCGCAGCTTTGCACTACTTGGGCTTCCAATCGCCCGGTCGCGTGCACCGTCGGGCCGTCGGCCACCATCGTTACGCGGGCCGACAGGCGCTTTACCGCAACCAGTCCGAACCGCTTGGCCAGCGCGGCGCATTCGGCTTCGTTGGCTTCAACCAGCTGCACTCCTGCAGGCAGGCGGGTGGCATCAAGCAGGCGGGTGAACTCGCTCATCGCGCGATCTTTCCGGCGAGCAGTTCGTCGTCGCTCAGCCCGGCCAGCGCCGCCGACAGGACCCGTATTTCGCTGGCAACAGCTGCGGGATTGCCGCTCTCGCCAAAGGTCAGATTGCGCTCAATGGCGGCAATCAAGGCCGTGTCATCGCTGTCCGCAAGGGCGGCCCGAAACGCCTCGATCCGCCCGCCCAATGCGCCCATCAGCTTGCCGATCTGCTTGCCGACGCTCAGATCGCCGATCCCGCTCTGGCGCAATTGGCCGTCCATATCGTTCACGAACAGCTCGGTCAGCCGCCCGGACGGCGCGCTGAGCGCGGGGTTGCGCTCCATCCGCAGCATCACCAGTGCCAGCACCAGCGTGATCGCATCGAACCGGCCGGGGACGCTATCGGCGATCCCGCCGCGCGCATACCAATCCGGCTCGCGGGCAATTTCGACCACTTTGAGCCACAACGGGCGGACCTGCTCCTGGGCGGGATCGGGCCGGCCAAGCAGGCGATTGAGTAGCGACATCGACAGCGCCTTTCATCCATTCAGCGGGCATTAAAGCCGCGGCCCCCATCGCCCGCCATTGCACGGCGGGCCAAGGCGGCCTAAGGCTGGCGGCGATAGATCAAAGGGGCGGCGCGGGCAATCCTGCGGCTGCCGGACGGAGCGATATTAAGATGCCGGTTAAGGGACGTATTGCATTTGTGGTTTTGGCGGCGCTGGCGCTGTCGGCTTGCGCCTCGATCAAGGATCATCGCGGCTATCTGGTCGATTTCCCGCTGCTCGATTCGGTCCAGCCCGGGATCGATAACCAGATGTCGGTCGAACGGATGCTCGGTCGGCCCAGCTTCATCAGCCAATATGGCGCGAAGGACTGGTACTATATTTCGACCAACACCCGCCAGGCCGCTTTCGGACGGCCCAAGCCGCACGAGCAGCTGTTGGTGCGGATCGCCTTTGACGCCAAGGGCAACGTGGCTGCGGTTACCCGCAGCGGCATGGAAACGGTCGCGAACATCAGCCCTGATGGCGACAAGACCCCGACGCTGGGGCGTGAGCGCACCTTCCTCGAAGACCTGTTCGGCAATATCGGCCAGGTCGGCGCTGGCGGCGGCGGTGCAGGCGGGCCCAACGGCAGCTAGTCTCACTTGAGCGTGTTGAAGGATTGAACGGGGCGCGATCGAACATATATCCCGCTTCATGAGCACCTCTTCAGATAGCCACGGCCTGATCCAGTGGCATGGCACCACCATCATCGGCGTCAAACTGGGCGGCAAGACCGTCATCGCGGGCGATGGCCAGGTTTCGATGGGCAACACCGTGATGAAGCCCAACGCCAAAAAGGTTCGGCGGCTGGGTGATGGCAGTGTGATCGCCGGGTTCGCCGGGGCGACCGCCGATGCTTTTACCCTGTTCGAACGGCTCGAGAAAAAGCTCGAGCAGCACCGCGGGCAGTTGATGCGTGCGGCGGTGGAACTGGCCAAGGACTGGCGGACCGACAAGTATCTCCGTAACCTCGAAGCGCTGATGATCGTGGCGGACAAAGACGTGCTGCTGATCCTGACCGGCAATGGTGATGTGCTCGAACCCGAAGAAGGCATCGCCGCGATCGGATCGGGCGGCAACTACGCTCTGTCGGCTGCGAAAGCGCTGGTCGATTATGAAACCGACCCTGAAAAGATCGCCCGCCGCGCTATGGCGGTCGCTGCTGATGTCTGTGTGTTCACCAATGACCGGGTGACGGTAGAGGTGATCGAAGCGTGACCGACAACCTGACTCCCAAAGCTATCGTCAAAGCACTGGATGAACATATCGTCGGGCAGGCCGATGCCAAGAAAGCCGTCGCGGTTGCCCTGCGCAATCGCTGGCGGCGCCAGCGTTTGCCGGCCGAACTGCGTGACGAGGTGACCCCCAAGAACATCCTGATGATCGGGCCGACGGGCTGCGGCAAGACCGAGATTTCGCGCCGCCTCGCCAAACTGGCCGATGCGCCGTTTATCAAGGTTGAGGCGACCAAGTTCACCGAGGTTGGCTATGTCGGCCGCGATGTCGAGCAGATCGCGCGCGATCTGGCCGAAGAAGCGATCCGGCTGGAGAAAGACCGCCGCCGCGAGGCGGTGCGCGAGGCGGCCGAGAAGGCCGCGATGGACCGGCTGCTCAAGGCTTTGGTCGGTGATGGTGCCTCCGAAGCAACCCGCGAGGCGTTTCGCCAGCGGATCGCCGAAAAGGCACTCGACGATACCGAAGTTGAGATTGAGGTGGAGGATACGCCCAGCGGCGGGATGGATATTCCAGGAATGCCCGGCGGGATCGGGATGATCAACTTGTCCGAAATGATGGGCAAGGCGCTCGGCAAGCAGCCGCTCAAGAAGCGCAAACTGAAAGTGCCCGAGGCCTGGACCAAGCTGGTCGACGAAGAGGCCGAAAAGCGGATGGATCAGGACGATGTCGCCCGCGTCGCGCTGGCCAATGCCGAAACCAACGGGATCGTGTTTCTGGACGAGATCGACAAGATCGCGGTCAGCGACGTGCGCGGTGGGTCGGTCAGCCGCGAAGGGGTGCAGCGCGATCTGCTGCCGTTGATTGAAGGCACCACCGTTGCGACCAAATACGGCCCGATGAAAACCGACCACGTGTTGTTCATCGCCAGCGGCGCGTTCCACGTCGCCAAACCCAGCGACCTGCTGCCCGAATTGCAGGGCCGCCTGCCGATCCGGGTCGAACTGAAAGCGCTGACCGAGGACGATTTCGTCCGGATCCTCAGCGAAACCAAGGCCAATCTGGTCGAGCAATATTGTGCGTTGCTCGGCACCGAAAAGGTCACGCTCGATTTCACCCCCAGCGCGATCCGCGCGGTCGCCCGGATCGCCTGTCAGGTCAACGAAGCGCTCGAAAACATCGGCGCGCGGCGGCTCCAGACGGTGATGGAGCGCTTGCTCGAAGAGCTAAGCTTTGAAGCTGAGGACCGTGGCGGCGAGAGCGTGACGATTGATGAGGCCTATGTGAGCGAGCGGCTAGCGGGGCTGGCCAAGGACACCGATCTGTCGAAGTATATCTTGTAGCGCGGGCTTTGTTCTCTTATTGTTCTGACCGAATCAAATGGGAGAACGACGATGAAACTGTCCGGCGGATGCCAGTGCGGCGCGGTGCGCTATTCGGTTGAGGGTGAGCCGCAGCACGTTGCGCTGTGCCATTGCAGTGATTGCCGCAAAGGCGCTGGCGCGCCGATGGTCAGCTGGGCGGCCTTTGCCGAGGATCAGTTTTCGCTCGAACAGGGCGAGCTGACCACGTTCAACTCCTCTGGCATGGCGCTGCGCAGTTTCTGCCCGAAGTGCGGCACCGGGATTGCCTATCGCAACGAAGCGTTTCTGCCCGGCATCGTCGATATCCAGTCCGCCACGCTTGATGATCCGCAGGCGTTGCCCGCAGGCGCGCATATTCAGGTGGCCGAACGGATCGGCTGGATGGAAACGGCGCATGACCTGCCGCAGTTCAAACGCTATCCGGGAATGCCTGAAGGATAGGGTTACAGTTGCTCGATCAATCCCAAACCCGTCCATGCTGAGCTTGTCGAAGCACTGTACTTTTCTTCGTGCCGTTGTGCACCGCCGCAAGCACGGCAGTGCTTCGACAAGCTCAGCAAAGACGGCTAGGGACGCGTTTGATTGAATTTGGAATTTGATCTTGAAGGCACCCACCCCATGCAAACCCCCGAAGACAAACCGATCTACCGCCTGCTCACCGGCAAAGATGACCGCGCCTTTTGCGAGCGGGTGTCCGAAGCGCTCGAACAGGGCTGGCGGCTCTATGGCTCGCCCAGCATGGTCTGGGATGAAGGGCACCTTTGCATCAAGGTATCGCAAGCCGTGGTCTGGCGCGAAGCGGATGTGGTGAAGTAACTACTCCGCCGCTACGCCCAGTTCTTCGATCGCCTCGGCCTGCCGCGCCCACATTTCGGCATAGAGCCCGCCTTTGCGCAGCAGCGCAGTATGGGCGCCTTGCTCGACCAGCACGCCATCGCTCAGCACCAGGATCGTATCGGCATCGGCGATTGTAGAGAGCCGGTGCGCGATGGAGAGCGAGGTGCGGCCTGCGGAGACTGCGTGGAGTGTCGCAAGAATGTCCTGTTCGGTGCGGGTGTCGAGCGCCGAGGTGGCTTCATCGAGCAACAGGATCGGCGGGTTCTTGACCAGCGTCCGGGCAATCGCCACGCGCTGCTTCTCCCCGCCGGACAGTTTCAGCCCGCGTTCGCCGACTTCCGTGTCAAAGCCCTGCGGCAGCCGCCCGATCAGGTCCATCAGCGCCGCGCCGCGGGCTGCGGCTTCCACTTCAGCCGGGCCGGCGCCGTCGCGGCCATAGGCGATGTTGTAGCCGATCGTGTCGTTGAACAGGACCGAATCCTGGGGAACGATCCCTACTGCGGCGCGCAAACTTGATTGCGTCACTTCGCGGATATCCTGCCCGTCGATCAGGATCCGGCCCGACCACGGATCGTAGAACCGGAACACCAGCCGCGCGATTGTGCTTTTGCCCGCGCCAGATGGGCCAACCACCGCCACCTGATGTCCGGCCGGCACTTCAAAGCTCAGGCCCTTCAGGATCGTCCGGTCGGGCTCGTAACCGAACACCACATTGTCGAACACCAGGGTCGGGCGGCTGACCACCAGCGCGGGCGCGCCGGGGGCGTCGGACACTTCGACCGGGGTTTCCATCAGCCGGAACATTTCGGCCATATCGATCAGCCCTTGCCGGATCGTCCGGTACACCATCCCCAGCAAATCGAGCGGGCGGAACAGCTGCATCAGATAGGTCTGGACGAAGACCAGATCGCCGACCGTATGCTTTCCTTGCGACCATGCCCACACGGTGTAGGCCATCGCGCCGGCCATCAGCAGGTTGGTGATCAGGGCCTGCGCGATGTTGAGCAGACCGAGACTGTTCTCGCTCTTGACCGCGGCATCGGCGAACTCCTGCGCGGCCTGTTCATAGCGCCGTGCCTCGCGCCCTTCGGCGTTGAAGTACTTCACCGTCTCATAATTGAGCAACGAATCGACCGAGCGCGCCAGCGCCTGCCCGTCGAGCCGGTTCATCCGTTCGCGCAGGGCATTGCGCCAGTCAGTGATCCAGCGCGTCACCGCGCCATAGGCAACCACCGCCACCGCCGTCGCTGCGACCAGTCCCCAGCCGAAGGTAAAGTAGAAGATTACCGCGACCACGATCAGCTCGACCACGGTCGGGGCGATGTTGAACAGCATGAAATAGAGCATCACGTCGATGCTCTTGGTCCCCCGGTCGATGGTCTTGGTGATCTCACCGGTGCGCCGGGCGAGGTGGAACCGCATCGATAGGCTGTGCAGCTTAGTAAAGGTATCAACCGCCAATTGTCGCGTTGCTTCCTGCCCGACCCGCTCGAACACGATGTTTCGCAAATTGTCGAACACCACGCTGGTGAACCGCCCCAGCGCGAAGGCCAGCACCATGGCGAAGGCGATCTGCAGCCCGACCGGGCCGGTCACCCCCATCGCATCGATCGCTAGCTTATAAGCATAGGGCAGCGTCAGCGTGATCGCCTTGCTGGCGATGACCAACAGCACTGCGATCACGATCTTGCGTTTCAGTGCCGGTCGATCCTTGGGCCATAAGTAGGGCAGGAACCGCCGCAGCGTGCCCCAGCCATCGTGGCGGGCGGCGCTATCGGGGGCAGGGTCATAGGGCGACATTGGCCCCATTTAGGACGCCGCCGCAGAAAGGGAAGGGCCGCAGCTAGCGCATCCGCGACCTGACACTGTCGTTTTGCCGCTCAAACGCCTTATTGGGGACATCGAAATAGATCCGGCGGGTGCTGAAATCGATCGCGATCCGGTCTAGCTGGCGCAGATCGCGCATCCCCAGCAGCAGGGCCGGTTTGCGGTCCAGTCCCAGCGCAGCAAAGGCCGGGGAATCGGCATAGGCGATCATCACATTCAAAAAATTGACATCGCCGATCTGCAAGGTTCGGGCATAGCCGATATTGGCGGTGATGGTCTGGCCGGTAACTGATCGCAACTCGCTCTGCTCTTGCAAACCGCGCCGGGCCAGCCGGTTCTGCAGCGCCATGTTCCCGATCGAAGTTTCCGATCCGGTATCGATCACCACTTCGACGTTGATCCCGTCAATGCGGGCATTGGCCATGATCAACTGGCCCGATTTGCGCCGCGCGGTTACGATGATGTCATAGCCGCGATTGCCGCCCAGCGATTTGGAGTCTGAAACGGCCATCAGGCCCTTGCGGAAATCGATCTGGACCCGCTGGCCCTGCAGGCTGTCCAGCCCGATGATCCCGTCGGCCCCCATATCGCTGGCTTTGAGCAGCGGAGCTAGCAGGCCATAGTAAGAGCGTTTGCCCAGATCGATCTGGTCTATCTCGACTGTATCGGCCATTTCGGTACCGGCGATCCCGATGATCTTGGCGCGCCCGGTGATCGGCAAGGCCAGTCTGCTGGCGAGGCCGGTTGATAGCACGGTGTTTTGCGCACCGGTATCGATCATGAATTCGAACGGGCCGTGCTTGCCGATTTGCACGGGAACCGTCATCCGGGATTCGCGGTCGATCCCGATCTCGATCACATCGACCTGGCTGGCTTGCTGGGTGCCGTCTTGCCCGGTCAGCAGCGGCATCGCTACCATCAGCGAAACGAACGGAACGAGCATCGGGTTGATCGGCATGGCTGGGATCCTCTCTCGCTCGAGAGACTACTACTCCATGGCGAAAAGCGCAAAGGCGCCTATCGGCTTTGCTTGGCCATCCGTCGAGCCGTCAGAACGCCGCGGGCATCGCCCAGTAACGCTGTGATCTCGCCAAACAGCGAGTGTCGGATCAGGGCCAAAGTGGCAAGCCAGCAGACAACGCCTGCAGCCACACCCAGCCCGATCTGCCCCAGGCCGGCCTGTGCCGGACCCGCCCACCAGACATAGCTGGCCAGCACCGGCGCGATCGCGGCGATTGTTCCGGCCAGGCTCTTGCCCCAGACCTTCAGCAAGGCAGGCCAGCTGACATCGACAATCTCGCGCAGGAAGGGAGCATAGACGGCGATCCAATAGAGCCCGTGGGCAACGCGTGACGCGGCGACCCAGACCAGTCCGAACGGGGCGGCCAGCGCCAGGAGCAGGACCGAAGCGATCGTTTCATAGATATTGTAGCGGATCAGCTGCCGCATTCGTCCCACCAGGATCGGCAAGTCCCCATTGAGCGGCACCGCAACATAGCACAGCTGCGACAGCGCCACCCAGATCAGCAGCGGCGCTGCCTCGGCCCAGCGCGGGCCGTAGAGCAGATCGACCAGCGGCGCGGCCAGCACCGCGATCCCGGCCATCGCCGGCCAGGTGATCCCGGTATAGGCTGCAACCACCCTTAGATAAGGCGGGCCAAGCGGCTGACCTTCATCGCGGACCTTGCGGAAGGCGGGATAAAAGACGCCGGTTACCGCGCCCGATACCAGCAGCCGCAATTGCAGCGCCAACCCCGATGCGCGGGCAAACAGGCCGACCGCGACCTCGCTCAGAATGCGCCCGACCAGCAGTTCCGGTGCGCGCGCGGTGATCGATCCGCAAACCGAAAGCACCGTATTGGTCCCGCCCAGCGCAACGATCAGTCTTACACCGTTTAGCCGCCAGGGCCAGGGAAGCAGGCCGCCGGCGCGCCACTGGCTGATTGCCAGACGCGCGCCCTGTTGGGCGAAGGCGCCCCAGGCCAAAGCCATCGCCCCGTGCCCGCGAACCGCCAGCATCAAGGCAACTGCGGCGTTCGCCGTGGCCGCGCCAACCTCGATCATGCTGTTCGATTTGAAATCCATCCGCCGCTGGCACAGCGCCTGTGGAACGATTGCCAATGGGACGAGCAAATAGGAACAGGCAATGACTAAAGCGAGCGGCAACAGGCGGGCGTTCTGATAGAACCATGACACCGGCCATGCCGCCAGAATCGTAACCGCCGCAATTGCCCAGGCGACCGCGATTGATAAAGTGAAGGCGGTCCGCAGCTTCTCATCGGTCAATTCACGCTCGCCGGTGATATAGCGGGTAACCCCGAAATCCTGAAGGAACGCGATCAGCGTGACTGCGGCGAAGGCGATCGAAAACAACCCCAGCTCGGCCGGATCAATGTAGAAGCGCGCCAGCACCACGCTGGTCACGAACTGGATCGCAAAGGCAGTGTACTGCGAAGCGATCGCCCAGATTGCCGCGGTGCGGACAGGCATTGCGCTCATCCTGCGCGCTTTGCTTGAAGAAGTGCCAGCGCGACACGTGCCGCGTGAAACGGCTTGCCCGCGCGGAGAATCCGCGCAGCGGCGCGCCACAAGTGCGGAGCTGCGCCGCGATCGGCGATGTGGCCGATCAGGTCTTTCCAACCGTCCCCGGTCAAGGCATCGGCGGAAAACAGAATGCGATCGACAATCCGCCGGCGGACATATTGCGCGGTGCCCGGTCCGAACAGGCCGTCCAGTTCTTCAAGCACAGGCAGTGCCGCAACTCCGGCGGTTGGATCGGCCTGACCCTTCATGCGGCGTTCGTAAGCCAGCCAGGCAATTGCGGCGTTACGGGTTTGCTCAACCACGTGGGCGGTGCTGACCTGACCGGGATAGACCCGGTAGCTGACAAGATTTTCGGGCAGATTGGCCAGTTTGGTGACTTCCGAAAGACGCAGCCACAGATCGTAATCTTCCGCGTGGCGAAACGCGGCGCGGTAACCACCGATCTGCGCCACTGCGGCGCGACTGACGATAACGGCGTTGTGATTGAGCAGCGGCCCATCTTCAAGATTGGCAATGATGCGATTATGAGTCAGCGGTCGGTCGATAGCGGGCCGAACCAGCGGCTTGCCTGCCGAATCGATGAGCGCGCAGTTGCAACTGATTGCACCGTGATCGGGATGCGAAGCCAGAAAATCGAGCTCGCGCGCAAATCGATCGGGCATGCAGACGTCGTCACTATCCATCAGCGCGACCCAAGGTGCGCGCGCCTCGGCGAACAACCGGTTGAGTGCAGGCACGCGGCCCTTTTCTCCCACCGGCAGAACACGGATGCGCGGATCGGTCGCGGCGCGCTCAGCTATCACGCAGGCCGAGGCGTCTTGCGAGTGATCGTCTACGATGAGGAATTCGAAGTCAGTGAAGCTCTGCGCCAGGATCGAATCGATTGCCTGACCAACAAAGGCCTCGTCGTTCCAGACGCTCATTACGACCGAAAGGGCAGGCGTGCTCATGGCGGTCAGGCCCACAACGCGCTGAACGAGGCGACCACGCTCATGTCCGCCGATCCTGCGCCGCGGCTGTGGGCGCGGCGGCGCCAGGCCAGCATGGGCCCGGCCAGACGGGGAAAGACCCGCCATAGCGCAAACGAGAACGTCCACACCGGACCATTGACCAGTGCCTTGACCCGCCGCAGTTCGGCCAGTCCGCGCCGGATATCGCCCTCAACCACCCGGTCGACGGCATATTCAAAATCAAGCGCCTGCTGGCTCTGCCGCAGCAGCCGGGTCAGCAGTTCCTGCTCGGGCGCATCGGCGGGCAAGGCGGAGCGGGCCTTTTCGTAAACCCGAATATTGCCCAGCAGCATCCGCGCGGCATGGGCCGATGCCGAATTGGGACGTACCCGGTATTCGCCAAGCACATTGTCGATATAGCCGGCCCGTCCGCCCAGCTCCATCAGCCGGATCCACAGATCGAAATCCTCAGACTGGGCCATGGCGGTATCGAAGCCGCCGATCCGATCAAAGTCAGCCCGGCGGAATGTCGAACCGATATAGACACCAAAGCTACGGTCGAGCAAATCGGCGAGTGTACCGTGTTGGCCGTCGCCGCTCCCCTGTTTGCCGGTAAAGCAAAGCCGTTCTTGCGGGACAGCACCAAACAGCATGGCGTTGACCGTCACCAGCCGCAGCTGGGGATCACCCTCCAACGCCGAAACTGTCTTCGCCAGATAGTCCGGCCGAAACCGGTCATCGCCATCGAGCAGGGCGATCAATGGGGCGCAGGTCGCCGCGATCGCGGTGTTGCGCGCGCCGGACACGCCCTGATTGGCCGTGGCAAGGTAGCGAATGCGCGGGTCTGGCAGATACGGAGCGACTGCCCCAGCTACATCGTCGGGTGCACCATCGTCGATCACCAGGCATTCCCAGGCGGTGAAAGTCTGGTCCAAAAGCGAATCAAGCGCCTCGCCCAACAGGTGCGCCACACCATAGGCGGGCACGATCACCGCAACGCGCGGCGGTTCGGACGGAAAAGCAGGGGAGAGTGCGACCTCAGGCATGGCGGGCGGTATAGCTAAAGGGCGTTAATCATCGCCTTACGCGGAGCCAATTGGGCAAAAACAAACCAGCATCGGCAATGAAACATCGTGCCGAAGGACCAAAAGCCCTGCGAAACCCTACGATTCTTGCGGGTTCCGCGCCGATTGAAATAAAACTGCAAAAAGGCGTTGACCGAATCAAGGGTCCGCTTTAGAGGCCCGTTCACCGGACGGGAACGCCGCTTCAAACGGTCTACCGCCCCGGTCGCCAACATAGACGGACAACAAGTCCCCCGACCTAAACAGCGGGGTACGATGGTTGTCCGCCTAATCTGTCGCTTCGGTGACTTGGTTTGCGGCTCTTTGACATTGTTGGTTTTAGATGAAGGGACATGTGGGCGACGGCGCCCGGTCCGCGGGCTTTAAGGCTGCGGATACCGGTTAATTAAGTCGTTACCTGTACATGTCCTTACGTAACCATACGTTTGAATTAAGTGCAGAGTAATGGCTCCTTAAATTCAATTAAGTCAGTTAGCGGACTTCGGTCCGTGCTGGTCTGATTGGGACACAAACTTGAGAGTTTGATCCTGGCTCAGAACGAACGCTGGCGGCATGCCTAACACATGCAAGTCGAACGAACCCTTCGGGGTTAGTGGCGCACGGGTGCGTAACACGTGGGAATCTGCCCTTTGCTTCGGAATAACAGTTAGAAATGACTGCTAATACCGGATAATGTCTTCGGACCAAAGATTTATCGGCAAAGGATGAGCCCGCGTAGGATTAGCTTGTTGGTGAGGTAAAGGCTCACCAAGGCGACGATCCTTAGCTGGTCTGAGAGGATGATCAGCCACACTGGGACTGAGACACGGCCCAGACTCCTACGGGAGGCAGCAGTGGGGAATATTGCGCAATGGGGGCAACCCTGACGCAGCCATGCCGCGTGTGTGAAGAAGGCCTTCGGGTTGTAAAGCACTTTCAATGGGGAAGAAAAGCGTATCGTTAATAGCGGTGCGCCGTGACATTACCTATAGAAGAAGCACCGGCTAACTCCGTGCCAGCAGCCGCGGTAATACGGAGGGTGCAAGCGTTGTTCGGAATCACTGGGCGTAAAGCGCGTGTAGGCGGCCTTCTTAGTCTGGTGTGAAAGCCCGGGGCTCAACCTCGGAAGAGCATTGGATACTGGAAGGCTGGAGTACCGGAGAGGAGGGTGGAATTCCTGGTGTAGCGGTGAAATGCGTAGATATCAGGAGGAACACCGGTGGCGAAGGCGGCCCTCTGGACGGATACTGACGCTGAGACGCGACAGCGTGGGGAGCAAACAGGATTAGATACCCTGGTAGTCCACGCCGTAAACGATGGATACTAGATGTCGGGAGATCTTTCCCTCTCGGC
>JANMOU010000008.1:0-81843 GCA_031369495.1 Novosphingobium sp.
GATGCGCTGGCCGCGGGCAAGACGCCCAAGGCCGGGACGCAGGAGCCGGGTCGGCATACTGTCGAACCTTCGGGCGGGCCGACTTCGCTGAAGGCGATGGTCAAGGCCAACACCGATTACCGGGGGGAATGGTGATGGACAAAGCCACTAAGTCCGGCATTCCGGTGATTGGAATCATCTTTCTGGCGCTGGCGGTCTTCAAATTCGTCAATGGCGACTCTTGGGTTGTTTGGGCCATTCTGGGCTTCCTTTTTGGCGGTTTCGGTGTGTTCAATCTGAACCGCTCTAGCGGAGACAAATCGTGAGCCTCGCTGACAAGGACCGCATCTTCACCAACGTCTATGGCTATCAGCCGTGGACGCTCGCCGCTGCGCGCAAGCGGGGCGATTGGGATGATACCAAGGCGCTGCTGGCCAAGGGCAAGGACGCGATCATCGACGAGATGAAAGCCAGCGGCCTGCGTGGGCGCGGCGGGGCCGGGTTCCCGACCGGGCTCAAATGGTCGTTCATGCCCAAGGAATCGAAGGACGGCCGCCCCAGCTTCCTCGTCATCAACGCCGATGAAAGCGAGCCGGGCAGCTGCAAGGACCGCGAAATCATCCGCCACGATCCGCACAAGCTGATCGAAGGTGCCCTGGTCGCCGGCTTCGCGATGGGTGCGCGCGCTGCCTATATCTACATTCGCGGCGAATATATCCGCGAAGCCGAAGTGCTGTTTGCCGCCGTGCAAGAGGCCTATGACGCGGGCCTGATCGGCAAAAACGCTTGCAAATCCGGCTATGATTTTGACGTCTTCGTCCACCGCGGCGCAGGCGCCTACATTTGCGGCGAAGAAACCGCGATGATCGAAAGTCTGGAAGGCAAAAAGGGCCAGCCGCGCCTGAAACCGCCTTTCCCGGCCGGCGCCGGCCTCTATGGCTGCCCCACCACGGTCAACAATGTTGAGAGCATCGCAGTTGCCCCAACGATCCTGCGGCGCGGGGCGGCGTGGTTTTCCAGCTTTGGCCGGGACAATAACAAGGGCACCAAGCTGTTCCAGATTTCGGGACACGTGAACAAGCCCTGCGTAGTCGAAGAAGCAATGTCGATCCCGTTCAGCGAACTGATCGAAAAGCACTGCGGCGGGATTCGCGGCGGCAAGGATAATCTGCTGGCGGTGATCCCCGGCGGATCGTCCGTTCCCTTGGTTCCGGCGGCCCAGATCTGGGACGCGCCGATGGACTTTGACGGCCTGAAGGACGTCGGCTCGGGCCTTGGCACGGCGGCGGTGATCGTGATGGACAAGTCCACCGATATCGTCCGCGCGATTGCCCGGCTCAGCTACTTCTACAAGCACGAAAGCTGCGGCCAGTGCACCCCATGCCGCGAAGGCACCGGGTGGATGTGGCGCGTGATGGAACGCCTGCGCACTGGTGACGCTGATATCGAGGAAATCGATATGCTGCAGCAGGTGACCAAGCAGGTCGAAGGCCACACCATCTGCGCGCTGGGCGATGCCGCGGCCTGGCCGATCCAGGGCCTGATCAAGCACTTCCGGCCCGAGCTGGAACGCCGGATTATTGAGAACGTGCGGGAGGCGGCGGAATGAGAGCGGTAGCCTTTCTTCTTTCTTTGCTCCTGCTCCTGCCTCAAGCGGCGGCGGCGCAAAGTTCGTCTGACCGGCAGGAACGGGAAGCCAGCGTCGTATTCTGGACCTTCGCGACATGTGTCGTTGAACGGTATCCGGATGATATCCGCAAGCTGCTAGCCAAGCCGAACTGGGAGGCGGGGGACCATAACCACGCCCGTGCCCTGGCGCAGAGAAGCGTCGACCCCAATACCCTCAGACAGGCACCTTGTGCCTCTTTTGAAACCTTGCAGTTCAACTCGGAGCTTTTCAGAGGAACTCTGGCAGGCGCGATGTTCGTAAGAGACACCAAGAGCGGATCGCTTCCGGATTTCAGCACAGTTCAATCTCCGGTTACAGCGGCCGATCTGGCGGCAGCAAATGACGCCGCAACCCAATTGCAACTTGGCCTGAAAGCCTTTTCCTACTGCGTGTTTCTCAACAAGCCGGACGAAGTCCGTGCGCTGCTGATCACTCGGCCCTTCAGCAAAGCGGAGGACGAGGTGCTCGGTTCTCTCGCGACGACATTCGGTGGTTGTATGCCGGCCAAGGAAGGCACGCGCATTTCATTCACCCGTGTGAGGCTCAGGGCTCTTCTGGGCGAAGCGGCCTTTTATGCGAACTCAAATCTTTCCAGCCGTGCGTCGACAGGGAAATCCCAATAATGCCAAAAGTCACCGTAGATGGCATTGAACTCGAAGTTCCGCAGGGCGCCACGGTGCTCCGGGCATGCGAGCTGCGGGTTGGCGAGCTTGTGCGGGAGGTAGCGCAATGACGGGTCCGGTTCTCATCGTAATTGCAGTGATCGCTATCGGCTTGGCGTTTTACGGTCTGGCTGGTGGAGCCAAGCGCAAGGATGACTCCGACAGCGCGGGCCCCGGCCACGACGGCGGCCTTGGAGGCGGAGGGGACTAATGCCTAAAGTTACCGTAGACGGCATTGAGCTCGAAGTTCCGCAGGGCGCGACTGTGCTGCAGGCGTGTGAATTGGCGGGGAAGGAAATTCCCCGGTTCTGCTATCACGAGCGCCTCAGCATCGCGGGCAATTGCCGGATGTGTCTGGTCGAGGTGAAGCCTGGGCCGCCCAAACCGCAGGCGTCCTGTGCGTTGCCTGCTACCGAGGGGCAAATCATCAGCACCGACAGCCCGATGGTCAAGCTGGCCCGCGAAGGGGTGATGGAGTTTTTGCTGATCAACCACCCGCTCGATTGCCCGATCTGCGATCAGGGCGGCGAGTGCGATCTGCAGGACCAGTCGGTCGCCTTTGGTCGGGGCAAGAGCCGCTATCACGAGCCCAAGCGCGCGGTGACTGAGAAGTACATGGGCCCGCTGATCAACACGGTGATGACCCGCTGCATCCAGTGCACCCGCTGCGTCCGGTTCAGCGAAGAGATCGCCGGGGTCGATGAAATCGGCGCGCTTTATCGCGGCGAAGATATGCAGATCACGACCTATCTGGAAAAGGCTGCGGCGCACGAACTGTCGGCCAATGTGATCGATCTGTGCCCGGTCGGCGCGCTGACCAGCAAGCCTTACGCCTTCGAAGCGCGTCCGTGGGAATTGACCAAGACGCTGAGCATCGACGTTTCCGATGCGGTCGGATCGAACATCCGGCTCGACAGCCGGGGCCGCGATGTGATGCGGATCCTGCCGCGGATCAACGATGACGTGAACGAGGAATGGCTGTCCGATAAGGGGCGCTATATGGTCGACGGCCTGACCCGCCGCCGCCTCGACAAGCCCTATCTGCGCCGTGATGGCAAGCTGGAGCCGGTCAGCTGGAACGAAGCGTTTGCCGCGATTGCCAAAATCAATCCGGGCAAGTCGGTTGCCGTGGTCGCAGGCGATCTTGTCGATTGCGAAACGATGTTTGCGGCCAAGGCTTTGGCTGGCGCGCTGGGGTCTGACTTGCTTGAAGGGCGCCAGACCGGGCTCGACTATGATTGCAGCAACATCGCCGCCGTGAACTTCAATTCGGGTCTCGCCGGGATTGAAGAGGCCGATGCGGTGCTGATCGTTGGCAGCCATGTTCGCTGGGAAGCCGCCGTGCTGAACCCCCGCATCCGCAAGGCGGTAAAGCGCGGGGCCAAGGTGTTCGTGGTCGGACCGGAATGGGATGCCACCTATCCGGTGACCAATCTGGGCAATGATCTGGCGGTGCTGGACAAGCTGCCCGCTGCTGCCGAAGCCGCGCTGAAGGGTGCAGAACGGCCCGCGATCATCATGGGCGGGGCTGCGCTGGGCAAGGGCGCTTTGGCTGCGGGCCTTGCGCTAGCGGACAAGTTCAAGCTGGTGCGAGATGGCTGGAACGGCTTCAACGTGCTGCACATGGCTGCTGCCCGGATGGGCGGGCTGATGCTCGGCTATGCGCAGAAGGGCGGGATCGCCGATCTGGTCGCCGCCAAGCCCAAGATGCTGATCTCGCTTGGCGCGGACGAAGCGGACTATGCCAAGTTCGCCGCCTCGATGATCGTCTATATCGGCCACCACGGTGACAAGGGCGCGCACGCCGCCGATGTGATCCTGCCGGGCGCGGCGTTCAGCGAAAAGCCGGGCACTTACGTCAACACCGAAGGCCGGGTGCAACGCGCCGACAAGGCCGTGTTCGCGCCGGGTGATGCGCGTGAGGATTGGACGATCTTGCGGGCGTTGGCAGATAGCCTGGGCGTATCGGTTGGGTTCGACAGCTTTGACCAACTCCGTGCCGCAATGGCCAAGGTGGTTCCGGCGCTTGGCGGCGAAGGTCTGGCTGATTACGGCGCGCTGCCCAAGGGCAAGGCCGGGGCGAAAGGCACTATCGAAGCTTACCCGATCAAGGATTTCTACCTGACCAACCCGATCGCCCGCGCCAGCGAAACGATGCAGCGCTGCTCGGCAGAATTGCTCCACGGGGTTGAGTTTGCGGAGGCAGCGGAATGAGCGGGATTCCTGATCTGGTTCGGCGTTTACCGCTGGCATTCTACATCGCCGCTGCGGTGCTGTTCGTATGGCAGCTGGGGAATGCCTACGCGGAAATGGGCATGTTGGCCGGTGATGCCGGGTTCGACGAGCAAGTCGGTGCCATGACCGGTTTGGCTAAGTCCCGTACGCTTCAGTACGCCATACAGGAATCGCTCTACATGGTTGCCAATGGCGCAATCGTGCAGGTTTTGATCGCAATCTATGACCGGATGGCCAAATCATGACCGAGTTCTTCCAATCTCTCGGCCTGACCTACGAATGGTCGTGGTTCACCGCGACCATCTTGGGCATCCTGCTGATCGCGCTGCCGCTGATGCTCAGCGTGGCGATGATCATCTATGTTGACCGCAAAATCTGGGCGGCGATGGCGCTGCGGCGGGGGCCGAATGTGGTCGGGCCGCTGGGCTTGCTGCAAAGCTTTGCCGATGGTCTGAAAGTGTTCCTGCAGGAAACCATCATTCCTACGGGTGCCAGCAAGGGGCTGTTCCTGCTGGCCCCGATCCTGACCTTTACCGTCGCCTTGATGGCCTGGGCGGTGATCCCGTTCAACGGCGGGGCGATCCTGGCCGATATCAATGTCGGCCTGCTCTATGTCCTCGCGATCTCGTCGCTCGGGGTTTACGGCACGATCATCGCCGGCTGGTCGTCCAATTCGAAGTATCCGTTCTTCTCCGCCATGCGGGCCAGCGCGCAGATGATTTCTTACGAAGTCTCGATCGGGTTCATCCTGATCTGCGTGGTGATGTATGCCGGAACTTTCAACATGAACGGCATCGTGCTGGGCCAGCGCGGGCATATCTTCGGGTTCCTCAACGGCTATGGCTTCAATCCGCTGCTGTTCCCGATGGCGGTGATGTTCCTGATTTCCAGCATGGCCGAAACCGGCCGCGCGCCGTTCGATCTGACCGAGGCCGAGAGCGAGCTCGTCGCCGGGTATCAGACCGAATATTCCAGCATGAGCTTCGCGCTCTATTGGCTCGGCGAATATGCCAACGTGCTGTTGATGTGCGCGCTCAACGCGACGCTGTTCTGGGGCGGCTGGCTGCCCCCGGTCGAATGGGCACCGCTCTACTGGATCCCCGGCTGGCTGTGGCTGTTCGCCAAGATCTTCGTGTTTTTCTTCATCTTCAGCTGGGTCAAGGCGACCGTCCCGCGCTACCGCTATGACCAGCTGATGCGGCTCGGCTGGAAAGTGTTCCTACCGGTATCGCTGGGCTTTGTGGTGCTGGTGAGCGGCTGGCTGATGCTGACGAGGGTTGGGCTGTGAGCAACACTGCCGTTCTGGCTACAATCCTGCACTGTGTATTTTCTCCGCCGGGACATGAGTCCGGTCCGGAGAAGCTGATTGGTGTCTTGAATGTCAGGATGGATGAAGCCACCGCCGCAAGTGTAGCTTCGGGTCAGCCGCCAGTTTCGACCGCGATTTATTCAGGTGAACCAACGACACAGCGCGAATGGAGCTTTGCTGGATCCGAACCTAACGAAGCTGGTGAAGTTAACGTTGTGCGTGTCGTAACCCGGCAGGATTTCTCCAATCCCTATGCTTTCCAGATGGGGAAGAGCACCAAGATTGAAAATCAAAAATACAAATTTGAACCAATTGTAAAAGGCGTATGCTCTTTGATGTTTGAGAGCGATCTGCCTGAAGGAGAACGGCAGTGACCGCCGCCCAACTCATCAAATCGTTCACCCTGTGGGAGTTCGTCAAGGCGCACTGGCTGACCTTGCAGTATTTCTTCAAGCCCAAGGCGACGATCAACTATCCGTTCGAGAAGAACCCGCTGAGCCCGCGCTTTCGCGGGGAACATGCGCTGCGGCGTTATGCCAACGGCGAAGAGCGCTGCATTGCCTGCAAGCTGTGCGAAGCGGTCTGCCCGGCGCAGGCGATCACCATCGAGGCTGAGCCGCGCGACGATGGTTCGCGCCGCACCACCCGCTATGACATCGACATGACCAAATGCATCTTCTGCGGCTTTTGCCAGGAAGCCTGCCCGGTCGATGCGATCGTCGAGGGGCCGAACTTCGAATATGCAACCGAGACGCGGCAGGAATTGTTTTACGACAAGGCCAAGCTGCTGGCGAACGGGGACAAGTGGGAGCGGGCACTGGCCGCGAACCTTGAAGCCGATGCGCCGTATCGTTAGGGGCCGCGCGCAATGATAACCGCTCTCGCCTTTTACCTGTTCGCTACGCTGACCGTTCTGGCCGGCGCGATGACGGTTACCGCGCGCAACCCGGTCCATTCGGTGCTGTGGCTGATCATGGCCTTTTTTAACGCCGCCGGGCTGATGGTGCTGGTCGGCGCCGAGTTCATCGCGATGCTGGTGGTGATCGTCTATGTCGGCGCGGTGGCGGTGTTGTTCCTGTTCGTGGTGATGATGCTCAACGTCGATTTCGCCGAAATGCGCGCCGGGTTCGTCAAGAACTTTCCGCTCGGTCTGCTGCTGGCGGCGGTGTTGCTGGGCGAATTGCTGATCGGCCTTGGCGCCTGGAGCGCGGGCGGCATCCAGCTGGGCACTGCCGATGGCAGCGCGGCCATTCAAGTCGATGTCAGCAATACCAAGGCGATCGGGTTGCTGCTCTACAGCAAGTACCTGTTCCTGTTCGAAGCGGCCGGGATCCTGCTGCTGGTTGCCCTGGTGGGCGCGATCGTGCTGACCCACCGCAAGCGGCCGGGCGTGCGCTCGCAGAACGTCTCCCAGCAGAACGCGCGCCGCCCTGATGAAGCGACGGTCAATGTGAAGCCTGAAGTCGGGCAGGGGGTAAAGCTGTGACAACCATCGCTATCACCCCAAGCCCGCTCAGCCTGAGCCTGTCGAAGGCCGCACGCTGGGCTCGCGCCACGATAGGGCTTCGACAAGTTCAGCCTGAGTGGTTCTTAGGGGTCGTTTTGAAGGGGGCCGCGCGGTGACCATCGGGATCGAACATTACGTCACGGTCAGCTCGATCCTGTTCGTGCTGGGCGTGCTGGGCATTTTCCTCAACCGCAAAAACGTGATCATCATCTTGATGGCGATCGAACTGATCCTGCTGGCTGTGAACATCAACATGGTCGCGTTTTCCAGCTTCCTTGGCGATCTGACCGGGCAGGTCTTCGCAATGTTTGTGCTGACCGTGGCGGCGGGTGAAGCCGCCGTGGGCCTTGCGATCCTGGTCATTTACTTCCGCGACCGCGGTACGATTGCGGTTGAAGACGTCAACCAGATGAAGGGGTGATGATGCAAATTGACGTCATCCCGGCGAAGGCCGGGACCCAGTCCCTGCAAACAAACGTCGCATCGCGGCTATTTATTCTGTGCTGGGCCCCGGCCTGCGCCGGGGTGACGGAGAGCAGATAGTGGAACCGATCCTTCTTATCGTATTTCTGCCTTTGCTGGCCGCGATCATTGGCGGGCTGGGCAACCGCGCGCTCGGCAATGTGCCGGTCAAGACGCTGACCACCGGCGCGCTGTTTGCGGCCTGTGCGCTCAGCTGGCCGATTTTCCTGAGCTTCGTCGGCGGCCATGCCGTGCCGCACGTGGTGCCGGTGCTGCACTGGGTTCAGTCGGGCAGTCTGGCGTTCGAATGGGCGCTGCGGGTCGATACCCTGACCGCGGTCATGCTGGTCGTGGTCACCACCGTCTCGGCGCTCGTTCACCTCTATTCGTGGGGCTATATGGCCGAGGACCCGGATCAACCGCGGTTCTTCGCTTACCTGTCGCTGTTCACCTTCGCCATGCTGATGCTGGTGACCGCCGATAACCTCGTCCAGATGTTCTTCGGCTGGGAAGGGGTGGGGCTCGCCTCATACCTGCTGATCGGGTTCTGGTTCAAAAAGCCCAGCGCCAACGCCGCCGCGATCAAGGCCTTTGTGGTCAACCGAGTTGGCGATCTGGGCTTTATGCTGGGGATTTTCGGGACCTATCTGGTATTCAACACCGTCTCGATCCCCGAGATTCTGGTCCGCGCGCCGAGCATGGCCGGATCGACTATCGGCTTCCTTGGGATGCAATGGGACACGATGACGATCCTGTGCATCCTGCTGTTCATCGGCGCGATGGGCAAATCGGCACAACTGGGCCTCCACACCTGGCTGCCTGACGCGATGGAAGGGCCAACGCCGGTTTCCGCGCTGATCCACGCTGCAACCATGGTCACCGCCGGGGTCTTCATGGTCTGCCGGTTGTCGCCGATGTTTGAGGTCAGCCCGGTGGCGATGGGCGTTGTCACCGCCGTTGGCGCGGCGACGCTGTTCTTCGCCGCGACGATTGGCACCACGCAGTGGGACATCAAGCGGGTGATCGCCTATTCGACCTGTTCGCAGCTGGGCTATATGTTCGTTGCCGCAGGCGTTGGCGCGCCGGGCGCGGCGATGTTCCACCTGTTTACCCACGCCTTCTTCAAGGCGCTGTTGTTCCTCGGCGCAGGCAGCGTGATCCACGCGATGCATCACGAGCAGGACATGCGCTATTACGGGGGGCTGCGTAAGCATATCCCGCTGACCTTCTGGGCGATGACCATCGGCACCCTGGCAATCACCGGGGTCGGCGTGGTCGGCGTGTTCGGGTTTGCCGGGTTCTATTCAAAGGATGCGGTGCTTGAAGCTGCATTTGGCGCGCACACCGGGATCGGCACAATCGGGTTCTGGATGGGGCTATTTGCCGCGCTGCTGACCAGCTTCTATTCGTGGCGGCTGATCTTCCTGACCTTCTTTGGCAAGCCGCGCTGGGACCAGTCAGAGCATATCCAGCACGCGGTGCATGATGATCACCACGGCCACCATGCCAAGCATGACGATGGCACCGCCGGTTATCACCCGCACGAAAGCCCGCTGTCGATGCTGATCCCGCTGGGCACGCTTTCGCTCGGCGCGGTGATCGCCGGGTTCCTGTTCCATCATGAATTCATCAGCGCGGGTACCGGCCATTTCTGGCAGGGCAGCGTGGCGTTCAGTGAAGAGCTGATCCATCATATGCATGATGTGCCGACCTGGGTGAAATGGGCGCCGTTTGGCGTGATGATCACCGGGCTGGCGGCGGCATGGTACGCCTATATCCGCAACCCGGACCTTCCCGCCAAGGTCGTCGCCGCGATCAAGCCGGTCCACACTTTCGTCTACAACAAGTGGTACTTTGACGAACTCTACAACCTGATCTTCGTCCGTCCCGCCTTCTGGCTGGGGGACAAGTTCTGGAAGATCGGCGATATCGCGATCATCGACCGGTTTGGACCCAATGGTTCGGCCTGGGCGGTGTTGCAAGGCAGCCGGATCGCGGCGCGGTTGCAGACCGGCTATCTCTATTCCTACGCGCTGGTGATGCTGCTTGGCCTCACTGCGGCGATCAGCTGGGTTCTGGTGCACTGATATGATGGAACACATCCTTTCGCTGATGCTGCTGGTCCCGCTGCTGGGCGGCGTGATCTGCTTGCTGGTGCCAGCGCAGACCGCCCGGACCGTGGCGCTGGTGGCGACACTGATCGACCTGGCACTTGGCGCTGTGCTGTGGGCCAATTTCGATGTCGGCGGCGCGCGTTGGCAGTTTCAAGAGAACTACGCGCTGTTCGATGGCTTCGCGTGGAAGCTGGGGATCGACGGGATCGCGCTGATGTTGATCATGCTGTCGGTGTTCTTGATGCCGATCTGCATCCTCGCTAGCCAATCGATCGAGAAGCGTGTCGGGGAATACATGGCGGCGTTCCTGCTGATGGAATCGCTGATGATCGGCGTGTTCGCGGCGCAGGACCTGTTCCTGTTCTACATTTTCTTTGAGGCTGGCCTGATCCCGATGTACCTGATCATTGGCGTTTGGGGCGGGGCTGAGCGGATCTACGCCAGCTACAAGTTCTTCCTCTACACGCTGCTCGGCTCGATCGTGATGCTGATTGCGATGATCTGGATGGCGCAAGAAGCGGGCACCACCGACATCCCGACCCTGATGGAATTTGACTTCCCGTTTGAGGCGCAGAAGCTGCTGTGGCTGGCGTTCTTTGCCAGCTTTGCGGTGAAGATGCCGATGTGGCCGGTCCACACCTGGTTGCCCGATGCCCACGTTCAGGCGCCCACTGCGGGTTCGGTGATTCTGGCCGGCGTGCTGCTGAAGATGGGCGGCTACGGCTTTATCCGGTTTTCGCTGCCGATGTTTCCTGAGGCCTCAGCGCATTACGCCTGGCTGGTCTTTAGTCTGTCGATGGCGGCAGTAATGATCACTTCGCTGATCGCGCTGGTGCAGCACGATATGAAAAAGCTGATCGCCTATAGCTCGGTTGCGCACATGGCGATCGTTACGCTCGGTCTGTTCTCGTTCAACGTGCAGGGCCTCGAAGGCTCGATGATCGTCATGCTCAGCCATGGACTCGTTTCGGGTGCCTTGTTCCTGTGCGTCGGGGTTATCTATGACCGGCTCCACACCCGTGAGATTGACCGTTACGGCGGGCTTGCGATCAATATGCCCAAGTATGCGCTGTTCTTCATGCTGTTCACGATGGCTTCGATTGGCCTGCCGGGTACCAGCGGATTTGTCGGCGAACTGCTCAGCCTGATGGGGATTTATCAGGTATCGAGCTGGGTTGCATTCGTGGCGACGACCGGGATCATTCTGGGCGCAGCCTATATGCTTTACCTCTATCGCCGGGTCATCTTTGGCGAACAGAAGAACGCTGATGCCGCAGCGATGCCCGATCTGACCTTGCGCGAATGGGCCATGCTGGCGCCAATTGCGGCGGCGGTGATGTGGATGGGAATCTATCCTGAAACTTTCATGGCCCCGATGCGCGCCGATATCGCCGCGCTCGATGCCCGGGTCGCGCGGGCCAAGCCTGCTGGCGATGCACAATTGACAGCAGGGAAGCCAAATCCCGCGCAAGACGAAGCCAATCAAGGGGGGGCGCACTGATGGACTGGACCCAGTCGCTACGCCTTGCGGCGCCCGAAGAACTGCTCAGCGTCACGGCACTGCTGCTGCTGGTCGCCTCGGCCTGGGGGCAGCGCGCCAAGGATGCCCGCGCAATCAACTTGCTGTCTGTGCTGGCTTTGGCAATCGCCGCGCTGATGGTCGCGCCAACACTTTGTCAGGGCGTATCCGGCGCGGCCGCGCTGGCCTTTGAAGGCCTGTTCTCGGCCGACGCTTTCGCCGCCTTTGCCAAATTGCTGATCTTCGCTTCGGCGGGTGCATCGCTGCTGGTGGCACCGGCGTTTTTCGAACGCCACGGCGGTTACCGCTCGGAATTTCCGGTGCTGGTGCTGTTCGCGGTAATCGGCATGAGCATGATGGTTTCGGCCACCAACCTGTTGACGCTTTATATCGGGCTCGAGCTCAATTCGCTCGCCGCCTACGTGCTCGCAGCATTCCTCAAAACTGATGATCGCTCGGCCGAAGCGGGCCTCAAGTATTTCGTGCTCGGCGCGCTGGCCAGCGGGATTATGCTGTTCGGGATGAGCCTGCTCTATGGCTTCACCGGATCGATCACCTTTGACGGGATCGCCACCGCGTTGGGCGGCGGCTTGGGCAAGGGCGCGTTGTTCGGGCTGGTGTTCGTGCTGGCGGGACTAGCCTTCAAGATCAGCGCCGTGCCGTTCCACATGTGGACGCCCGACGTTTACGAAGGCGCGCCAACCCCGGTCACCACGCTGTTTGCCTCGGCCCCCAAGGTAGCAGCATTGGCATTGACCATGCGGGTCACAGTTGAAGCGTTCGGCAGTCAGGCGTTGGCCTGGCAACAGATCATCGGGTTCGCTGCGATTGCCTCGGTGCTGGTCGGTGCGCTGGGCGCGATCGGGCAGACCAATATCAAGCGGCTGCTAGCCTATTCCTCGATCAACAACGTCGGCTTCATGCTGGTCGGCCTGACCGCAGCGAGCGTCGAGGGGATTGCGGCGATGCTGGTCTACCTTGCGATCTATGTGCCGATGACGATTGGCGGCTTTGTCGCCGTGTTGATGCTGCGAGATGCGCAAGGGCGTCAGCTTGAAGCGATCTCGGATCTCGCCGGGCTTTCACGCACCCGGCCATTGCTAGCGCTGGGGCTGGGTTCGGTGATGTTCTCGATGGCTGGGATCCCGTTCTTCTTTGGGTTCTGGGGCAAGTTCGTGGTGTTCAAGGCAGCGATCGCCTCGGGCTGGGTGATCCTGGCCCTGATCGCAGCGCTCGGCAGCGTCATCGGGGCGTTCTATTACCTCAAGATCGTCAAGGTGATGTACTTTGATGAGCCTGCGGGCAAAGCCACCGGGCGGAGCGATATGGTCCACGAATGGCTGCTGGCGGTCTCGGCGCTGTTCATCTCGCCGCTGGGCTGGCTGTTCACCAAGGGCCTTGGCGCGCTGGCCGCGATTGCGGCGGGCGTGCTCTACGCGGGCGCTTGATCCAGACCGTTCCCGAAACCGGATCGACCAATGCCGATCTCGCCGCGCGTCTTGGCGCTGGTGAGTATCTGGCCGAGGGCGATTGGCTGGTCGCGGACCGGCAGACTGCAGGCCGCGGCCGTCAAGGCCGCAGCTGGTTTGACGGCCATGGCAACTTCATGGGTTCAACCGTGGTTCGCCCCGGCGCGGGCGATCCGCCAGCTGCCAGCCTCGCCTTACTCAGCGGTATTGCCCTGCACGAAGTCGTCGCCCCCCTGATCCCGCCGCCGACAACCGCCATGCTCAAATGGCCAAACGATCTGATGATCGGCGCGGCCAAGCTTGCCGGAATCCTGCTCGAGCGGGTCGGGGATGCGGTGATTGTCGGGATCGGGGCCAACCTCGCCCAGGCGCCCAGCGTCGAGGCGCGCGAGACTATTGCGCTGTCCGCCATTGGCCCCGCGCCGGATCGCGATCACTTCGCCGCAGCGTTGGCGCGGCAGTTTGCGCTTGAACTGGAACGCTGGCGCAGCTTCGGGCTCGATCCGATGATCCGCCGCTGGTTGGCCGCTGCCCACCCGGTCGGCACCCCTTTGGCAGTCGGAGAGCCCGGAGAGCAGTCACTCAAAGGCCGATTTATCGGCCTCAGTGCCGATGGAGCCTTGCAACTGGGCCTCGCGGACGGCACGACGCGCACAATCCATGCTGGCGAAGTGCGCCTCGCCAGCGATAACTGAGGACGGGGCCATGCTGCTCGCGATTGATAACGGCAACACCAATGTAAAGTTCGCGCTGGTGGACGGTGCGGGCGCGATCGTACAGCGCTGGCGGCTGGCGACTGATATCAAGCGAACGGCCGATGAATACGCCGTCTGGCTCAACCAGTTGCTGGAAATGGAAGGCTATTCGCGCGCCGATGTCAGTGCCGTGGTGATTGCTTCGGTGGTGCCGCGGGCGGTCCATAATCTGCAGGAACTGGCAGCCAAATACTTCGGCGTAGAAGCGCTGATCGGGGGCCGCGCGCCGGTGGAATGGGGTATCGCGCTGAGAGTTGACGAACCCCGCTCGCTCGGCGCTGACCGTGCGGTCAATGCCATTGCCGCGCAGGCGCTCGAAGCGGGCGACAAGATCGTGATCTCGTTCGGCACCGCGACGACATTCGATCACATCGGCGCAGACGGGTCCTATTTGGGCGGCTCGATTGCCACCGGGGTCAGTCTGTCACTCGACGCGCTCTATAATGCCGCAGCGATGCTGCCGCGGATCGCGATTGAGCCACCGCCCAGCGCCAGCGTGATTGGCCGCGATACGGTTGGTCAGATGCAGATCGGGATCTATTGGGGCTACGTCAGCATGATCGAAGGGATGATCGCGCGGATGAAGGCCGAGATTGGCCGCCCGGCAAAAGTCATCGCCACTGGGGGCCTCGCCCCGCTATTCCAGCAAAACGCCGACCTGTTTGACCGGGTCGAACCAGACCTCACCCTGAAGGGAATTGCCTTGTTATACGCCAACCGGACCGTGAGCTCGTGAAGCCCGGCAAGGAACTGCTGTTCTGTGCGCTCGGCGGATCGGGCGAAATTGGAATGAACGTCAACCTTTACGGCTGCGAAGGCAAGTGGCTGATGGTTGATCTGGGGATGACCTTCGGCGCCAACGAATACCCCGGCACCGAACTGGTTTTTGCCGATCTGGAATTCATCGAGGAACGCAAGAAAGATCTGATCGCGGTGGTGCTGACCCATGCGCATGAGGATCATATCGGCGCTGTGCCCTACTTTGCACAGGAATTGGGCGTACCGCTCTATGCGACGCCTTTCACCGCGCGCCTGGTCGCCGAAAAGCTGGAAGAAGCCGGGATCCGCCACGCGGTTCAGCTCAACGTGATCGACCACCTTGACCAGTTCGAGCTGGGCCCATTCGGCATTCGCTATGTCCCGCTGGCGCACTCGATCGCCGAGGGCAATGCGCTGGTGATCGAGACTCCATACGGACGTATCTTCCACACCGGCGACTGGAAACTGGACGCTGAGCCGCTCGTCGGGGTTCCGGCGACTGTCGAAGAACTGACCAAGATTGGCGACGATGGCGTGCTCGCGCTGGTTTGCGATTCGACCAATGTGTTCAATCCCAAGGCATCGGGTTCAGAAGGCGCAGTCCGCACGGCCCTGAAGGAAGAAGTCGCCAAGCATCGCGGCAAGCGGGTTGTCGTCACCACTTTCGCATCGAACGTGGCACGGTTGCAAACACTGGGCGAAGTGGCAACGGCAACCAAGCGGCGGCTGTGCGTGGCCGGGCGTTCGCTTGACCGGATCATTCGCACAGCACAGGCCAGCGGCTACCTCAAGAATCTGCCCGACCGGGTCGATTTTGACACCGCCATGGGTCTGCCACGCGGCGAAGTTTTGATTGTCGCGACAGGCGGGCAGGGTGAGCCGCGTGCCGCGCTCGCCCGTATCGCTGAAGGCAATCACCAGATCGCGCTGGAATCGGGCGATGTGGTGCTGTTTTCCAGCCGTCAGATTCCCGGCAACGAAATCGCCATCGGCCGAATCCAGAACCGGTTGGCTGGGCGCGACATCGTTATGGTCACCGATCGGCAAAGCCCGATCCACGTTTCAGGCCACCCGGGCAAGCCTGAGCTGGAAGCGCTCTATGGCTGGATCCGGCCTGAGATCCTGCTGCCGGTCCACGGTGAGGTGCGCCATATGCGCGAACAGGCGCGGTTCGGCCGGGCCTGCGGCATCCCCAAAGCGGTGGCACAGGAGAACGGTGATCTGGTCCGGCTCGCTCCGGGCAAGCCCGGCAAGATCAGCGAAGTCCGCGCTGGCCGGCTGATCCTGGACGGAGACATCATTGCCCCGGCCGATGGTGAGGCGATGGTGATGCGGCGGCGGCTTGCGGCCAACGGGCTGGTAATTGTCGTGCTCGATGGCAAGGGCCGGGTTCACGCCGAGAGTATCGGCTTGCCGCTGGAAGAGGACATGGACCAGTACCTCGCCGAAACCCGCGAAGATGTTACCGCCGCACTAGCTAAGTTGAAAGGCGGACAGCGCCATGACCGCGAAGCCGTCAGCGAAGCCGCGCGGCTTGCTGCGCGCCGTGCGGCCAGCCGTTGGACGGGCAAAAAACCGCAAGTGCGTGTCATATTGGCGGAGCATTGATCCGATGAAACTGACTTCGATTATCGCAATCTTCTTCCTGTTTTGGGTGATGAGCGCCATGCTGGTGCTGCCGTTCGGGGTGCGCACCCATCAGGAGGAAGGCGTTGAGATGATCCCCGGACAGGCGACGAGCGCGCCGGTCCGGTTCGACCCGCGCAAGGTTGCCAAGCGCGCCACCGTGCTGGCAGCGGTGCTGTTCGGGCTTTACTACCTCAACTATGTTCAGGGCTGGGTGACGCTCAAAGACATCGACATCACCACCTATCTCTAGTTGCGCAGCCGTTCGATCGCCTGAGCCAATGCCACATAAAGCTTGCCCATATCGGATGACAGCAGGGTAACCCCCAGCGCGTGACCATCGCGGGTCGAGAGCAGCTGGCGCAGCATCGCTTCGAAATCGTGGATGTAGCGGCTGACGTGATCGCTGAACACCGGGTCCTGTTCATAGAGCTGGGCAATAGCCTTGGCCTCGCCCGATTCGAGCAGGCGCACAGCACGGCGGGTGAATACGCCCCGATCACCCTTCAGGTATGAGGCCCAGGCGGTATCGCTGACATCGCTGTCAACCGCGCGGGCGATATCGATCGCATGCGAGTTGAGGCTTTCGGTGATCAACGCCACCCGGCGGGCAAAATCGTTGTCGACCTGATCTTCGGCCTTGGCCCGGGCATGGGCGACGCGCTGTTCAAGGTGGCCGGTCAGTTCACTGACCTTGGCCAGCTGATCGCGCAGCTGCACCGCTGCTTCGCGGCTGACCCCGGCGGCATGGGCGGCGGCCTGTTCGAGTTGGCCTGCTGCTTCGGCGGCGCGGCTTTTCATCGCCTTGTCGATGGCAGCGCCGCTTTCCTCACCAAGCCGCGCAGCAAGCGCAGAGATCGAGGCCGCGCTCATCGCGCCAATCCCGGCGACTGCGGCCGTAGCGGACTGGTTCAGTTCCTCGATTGAACGCTTTAGCTCGGCTTGCGACTGTTCAGCCAGCGCCATGCTTTCGCTGCGGACCTGCACCAGCGAGGCGCGCATTGCATCGAGGGTTTCGGTTTGTTGGCTGCCTTCGCTTGTGAGCTTTCTGCTCAGATCTTCGATCTGGCTGAGGGCCTGGGCCAATGCGGTCGAGCTTTGGGCAATGTGGCCGGCCACGGCCTGCCCTTTGCTGTCGGCCTCGCCCAAAGTTCCGCTTAGTGCGCTGACCCGGGTTTCGATCGCTTTCAACCGATCTTCACTGGCGCCCATCGCTTCGGGCAGATCGTGGCTCGAATGTTGGACACTGGCCTGAATCAGTTCAAGCAGGCGGACACTGCCGTCGGTCAGCTGCGCCACGGCGGTGTCAGTGCCGGTCAGGGCGTCACGGCTGGCGGCGAGTTTTTCTCCAAGTGCAGCGAGGCTGGCCGCAACGCGGCCTTCGGCTTCGCCGCCCAAATCAACGACCTCTGCCATCTTGCGGGTGAAGTGGTCGAGCTGGGTTGCCACTGTTTCGCTGTGCGAAACCAGTTTGCGCCCGTGTTCTTCCTGAGCCCGGCGGCGGTGCTCGATTTCGCTGTCAAAGTCGGTCATTTGACTGCTGAGCAGCGTGATGAATTCACCGTGGCGAGCTTCAAATTCGGCGCGCCGCTGTTTGATCTCATCGGAAAACAGTTGATCGCGCTCGCTCATCCGGCTGTCGAGTTCTTCCGCCTCGCGGGCCAGTTCGCCCAGCCGGTTGCGGGCCGAAGCCATCGCCTGTTCGTCGATCGCGGCGACCTTGGCGATGGCCGCGGTCAGGTCTTCTTCAAGCTGCGTAGTGGCGGAGCGCCAGGCTTCGAGCGCTTTGCCTTCGCCTTCACGCAGCGAGCGTCCGATTGCAGCGCTTTCCTCGCGGACCGCGCCCAGCCGCGATCGCAGCGAGGTCAGCGTCTCGCCTTCCTGCGTGTCGAGCACTTTGCGCGCTTCTTCCAGTTCGGCCGCCAAAGTGCTGGCCCGCGTGCGGACTGCGGCAAGCGCATCAACTTCTTGACTGTCGAGTTGGGTTCGGAACTCTGCCCCACGCTCGGTCAGGGCGGCAAAGCGGTTTTCGGCGATGGCATCGAGCTGTTCGGTCTGGCGGGTAAATTCGGCAAGGGTCTGCTCGACCACTTCGCGCAGCGAAAGGACCTGCCGCTCACTGGCTTGGCCAAATTGGTTGAGCTTGTTGAACCCGGCGATCAATTCATCGACCTGGGCATGGGCGGTGCGGCCAGCAGTGCCGATGTTGTTCGTGACGTCTTTGGCCGAACTGGCAATTACCGGCAGGCTGCTGCGCAGCGTTTCCATGTTTTCGAGCGCAGAGGCGCTAACGGTCTGGATCGCATCGATCTTTGTGCCGTTGTCATGGATCAGCGAGGCGAGCTTGTCCGAATGAAGCGAGAGCCGTTCGGTGGCGACCCGGCCCAGAGAATCGATATCGCGCGACTGCGCGGCAATGAATTCGCGCGCGAGGCTCAACTCGCGATTGACCGTGGTCAACCGGGTTTCGAGCAGCGCCGCTTCATCGCCCAACAACCGCGCCGTCTCGCCAAAGCGCAGCGCTTCGCGGCGGCTGTTGCGCATGCCAATCAGCCAGATTACGGCCACAAGTAGTACCGGAACCGACCAATCCCGCAGCCAGCCAGTCCACTGCGCGATTGAGCCACCGGCGAGGATCGCATTCTGGTTGGCCAGGAAAAACAGCGCGCTCCATCCGACAATCGCAAGCGTGGTTAGACTGCCGGCGATGATCGCCAGCCAAGGCCGAGCCGGGCGAGCTGGTACTTCTTCCCACCAGTCATCGGCGGCCGGACTTTCGCCGGCCTCCTGCGCTACGGTTTCGAGCACCAGTTCGCCTTCAGGCTCACCGGATTCAACTGCGACGATGCGGGTTCCACGTGTCATGGTTTCAACGTTTACCATGTTGTGGCTTTGGATAAACCCCAGTTTAACTAACTGGGTCTATACCGATCCGATGGCATACGAAGCAGGAGCCCTTGATGCGACCCTGGCCGCGGCAGCGGCAGAAGATCCCGTGCTTTTTTTCGAGCTGCGTCAGGCGTTTATCGAAAGCGTTGAACGGCAGGCCGATTTGCTGGGACGATCACGCTGCGATGCCAATTGGCAGATGAGTGCGATGCGGCTTAAAGGCGTGGCCGCCACGTTCCACGCCGAACCGTTGATGGCACTGGCCGAAGAAGCGTTGGAAGGTGCCCCCGGCGATCCTAATGTTTTGCGCCGCATCCGCACATTTCTCAGCGACTTCGCAGCAGCTTAGCCCACGCTGTCGCGCGGGCGCTTGGCACCTTGCCGAGAGTCCCCTAGAAGCCGATTTCACACGCAAATGTGCGGAGAAAGCTACTGCGGGTCGCCGTTCTTACCATGCTGGAGTCTGCCGGAAGCGCAGGAGCTGTGCCGCGCGCATTCCTGCGCATCGGCGGGTTGACGGTTGCGCGCCAGCAACTCGCCCTGGCGCTCGAGTTGAAGTGCGAGCGGATTATCTGCATCGCCCCGCGCCTGACCGCTGAGCTGGTCGAATTGCAGCATCTGGCCGAGGCTGCAAAAGCCCAGTTCCACGTGGTCGCCAATTCCCGGGCGCTGGTTGGGCTGGTTACAACCGTCGATGAAGTGTTTGCACTGGGGGACGGCTTGTTCGCATCAATCCCCGAGGCTGCGGCCCTACTGGAAGAGGGTCAGGCCATTCTGGTCCAACCTGTCGAACAGGGCCTGGCCGCCGGGTTTGAACGGATTGATCTTAACCACGCAGGCGCCGCCGCGATGCGGTTGCCGGGCCGGTTGGTTGAACGGTTGGCCGAACTACCATCCGATTGCGATGCCATTTCTTCTCTCCAACGGATCGCCTTGCAGGCAGGGGTGCGGCAAAAGGCAATCCCGGCGCCGGGGCGGGACGGACTGTTCTGGACCCTGGTCCGCAGCGAGGACGAGGCCCACGCGCTTGAGCCGCTGTGGGTGCGTCAGCGGACCCGCGATGAAGGTGCGCTCAGTCCGTCACGCGGATTGGCGTTGCTGGCGGTGCGCAGCTTTGGCCCGGCGATGCTTCACGCGGGTAGCGGCACTATGGCGCTGGTGATCGCGGCGGCAGTCTTCGCCTTGCTGGGTCTGGGGGCGGGGTGGTTCAATCTACTGCCATTGGGGCTGGGTCTGGTCGCAATCGGATGGCTGCTGCGCGAATGCGCGGTATTGCTGTCGCGGATCGAGAGCGACGCCACCCATTTACGCAAGGGTCTGGATAGCAAGGAACTTTATGGCTGGCTGTGCGATGGGCTGATCGTGGTGCTGGCGGCCTGGGGTAGCCATATGCATCTGGGCCAGCACTTCGTCGATCGATTGTTCCCGCCATTCATGCTGGTGGCTCTGCTGCGGATTTTGCCGCGGCTGTTCGCGCCGCGCTGGACCGGCTGGTTTGGCGACCGGGCACTGCTGGCACTGGGGCTGGGAGTGGCAATCGCTTTGGGCGCCGGATCGGCGGCCGTGCATGTCGCGGCGGCACTGGCCGGCGTGGCTGGAATCCTCGCTTCGCCGGGGCTATCGCGGCTAACGCGACTTTAACCAAACAAGGCTATGGCTACGGGCATGAGTAATAATGCTGCCCAGACCCTTTCCGTTGCCGCGTTGGAGGCGACCCTGCGTGACGAATTGGCGCATGGCGATGCGATGATCGGCACGATTGCGCCGATCTTGCGGCATCTGCTGGCCAATGACGAACATTCGGTGTTCAGCGATGAAATTCTCGCGTCGTTGCGCGGCATGATGAATCACGTCGCTCATCAGTTGCTGGACGAACTGAATACTGCCGCTGGCACACCGGATCAGCGCGAATATGCCCCGGCGCAAGTGGCTGCGTTGGTCGATGGTTTTGTGGGGCATCCCGGCTTTCTTAGCCACGTTCATGCTCTGGCGCTGGAGTGGAAGCTGGCCTTGCGGATGGAAGCGCGGTTGGCGCTCGATCCCGTGATTTCGCCGCTGCTTCAGGCCTTGGTTGCATCACCCGATCAACAGGTTGCTGCCAGTTCGATGGCGCTGCTGGCATCGCAGGCGCGTTTTGCGCAGTCCCAGCGGCGGATGCAGCTGCCGCTCACGGAACTTCCCGGCGATCTGCTCCACGCGGCGCTGGTTGCGCTGCGCGGACTGGCGGATGATGATCAGGATACACTGGCAATCCACGCTGCGGCGCAATTGGCGATCCGCAACCGTTACGACGAAAGCCGCACCCGGTTGGGGCTGATCTCGCGGCTCGTTACCGGCATGGGCGGCGGCGCGACAGCGGCGCTTTCGGTGACCCATGGAGGCGTGCCGATGTTCCTCAGCGCGCTGGCGCTGGCTTCGGGGCAGGATCGCGACATGGCGGTTCTGGCTACCAATGAGGGACAGTTCGCTCGGCTGACGCTGGCCTTGCGCGCCGCTGGACTGCGGCCAAACGCAATCGAGGAACAATTCGGTTCGCTTCATCCCGAATTGACCCTGCCAGAAGGGTTTGAGAACCTGGGCAGCGACCACGCCGCCGCCTTGCTGGCACGTTCCGCCGCCTATCCCGGCAGCTGACCCCGGTGAGCGCCGCCCATCCTGAAATTGCGCAAGCGCAAAGCGACGCGGACGGCCAGCTGGTCTCCGCCAGCGAACCGCTGCTGTCGCTGCAACTTGATTGCGGCGGTGAAATTCCGGGCGCGATTGCCATTCCGGCGCTTCGCGAACTGGAAATCAAGGCCCGCACGTTCGGGTTAAAGCTCGCCCGGACGATCCGCGCCAACAACGGTCGCGACGCCATTACCGCCTGGATCGAGATCGAACCGCTGGCCGAGGGCGGCTGCGCGATCTGCGTCAATTCGTGGCAGGTCAGTCCCTTGCCGCCCGAAGACCCGGCTCTGACCAGCGAACACCGCGCGGCTATAGATCGCTCGCTCGCCGAAATCAGTGCGCAACTCGATGCCCAGCAATGTCTACTTGCCGTCGAGGGCGAGGGCCCCGATCTGGCCGAGACCCTTGCTGCAATGCGGGGCGGGATCGGAAGGCCGTGGACCGATTTTGTAACAGTTGAAGGCGCCGATCACCATCAGCCGATGCATTGGCGCCTGCTCGATGGCGCGAAATTGCAGCTGGCAGGTTCGGCGCGGTGCTGGCGCGCCAGTCTGTTGCCGCGGTTGGTACCCGGTCAAGATCCGAGCGGGTTTGACCTGTTTCTTACCGCCGATGCACCGCTCGCCGCTCCTTCCAGTCCGGCACCCGGTGCGGTGGTGCTGCCGAATAACGGACCGGGGCTGGTTGGGCGCGATATTGCGCCGGTCTTGCGCCAGCCGATCGCCCGGATCATCGCCAATGCCGAAACGATCCGGACCCGGATGGCTGGGCCTTTGGCTGAAGAATACAGCCAATATGCCGCCGATATCGCCGCTGCCGGACAGCACCTGTTGGCGCTGGTAGAGGATCTGGCCGATCTGGAAGTGGTCGAATCCGAGGAATTCAATACCGCGCCAGACCGGATCGATCTGGCCGATGTGGCGCGCCGGGCCGCGGGCATTCTGGCGGTGCGGGCGCAGGAAAACGGCATTTCGATCGATCCACCCAAGCTGGGCGAGCATTTGCCCGCGATCGCGGAATTCCGCCGGGTGCTGCAGATTATGCTCAATCTGGTCGGCAACGCGATCCGCTATTCACCCGACAATTCTCAGATCTGGATCCGGTTGGAGGATTCTGGCGCTCGGGCGCGGCTGATCGTTGCCGATCAGGGCCCGGGCCTGAGCGAAGCACAACAGGCCAAGGTGTTCGAGAAGTTTGAACGGCTGGGCCGTAGCGGCGAAGACGGCGGATCCGGCCTTGGCCTTTATATCTCACGCCGCCTGGCCCGCGCGATGGGCGGCGACCTGTTGATCGAGAGCGCTCCCGGACAAGGTGCGCGGTTCATACTGGATGTGCCGGCCGATCTGTTGGCTCAGGCGCCAACGACGGGGTCCCCGACCACGGCTCGGTTGGACGGGCCGGAAGTCGGGGATGAAGACCTGCCTTAGCGCTTGCTCAGCGGCACGTAGTCGCGCTCGGTCGGCCCGGTATAAAGCTGGCGCGGACGGCCAATCTTCTGGCCGGGGTCCGAAATCATTTCATTCCACTGCGCGACCCAGCCAACGGTCCGGGCGAGCGCGAACAGCACGGTGAACATCGTGGTCGGGAAGCCGATCGCCGAGAGGATCACGCCCGAATAGAAGTCGACGTTGGGGAACAGCTTCTTCTCGATGAAATAGGGATCGTTGAGCGCCATTTCTTCAAGCTGCAGCGCCACTTCGAACACCGGATCGTTGATCCCAAGCGAGCCCAGCACATCGCGAACCATGCCCTGGATCACCGTCGCGCGGGGATCGTAGTTCTTGTAGACGCGGTGGCCAAAGCCCATCAGGCGGAACGGATCGTTCTTGTCCTTGGCCCGCTCGATATAGTGTGGAATCCGGTCGGGTGTGCCGATTTCGCGGAGCATGTTGAGCGCCGCTTCGTTAGCCCCGCCATGCGCCGGACCCCACAGGCAGGCGATACCGGCAGCGATGCAGGCAAACGGATTGGCGCCCGACGAACCGGCCAGACGGACGGTGCTGGTTGAGGCGTTCTGTTCATGATCGGCGTGAACGATGAAAATCTGGTCGAGCGCCTTTTCAACGATCGGATTGACTTCGTACTTTTCGGCCGGGACCCCGAAGGTCATCCGCAGGAAGTTGCCGGTGTAGCTCAGCGAATTGTCCGGATAAACGAACGGCTGGCCGACCGAATATTTATAAGCCATCGCCGCAATACTCGGCATCTTGGCAATCAACCGGTGCGAGCTGATCTTGCGGTGCTCTGGATCAGCGATGTCGGTCGAATCGTGATAGAACGCTGAAAGCGCGCCGACCACTCCGCACATGATCGCCATCGGGTGGGCATCACGGCGGAAACCGCGGTAAAAGGTCGCAAGCTGTTCGTGCAGCATGGTGTGGCGGGTGATCGTGGTGCTGAACTTGGTCAGCTCGGCCTGGCTCGGCAGTTCGCCATTGAGCAGCAGATAGCAGACTTCCATAAAGCTGGAATGTTCGGCCAGCTGCCCGATCGGATAGCCGCGGTGCAGCAGCACACCTTCATCGCCATCGATATAGGTCAGCGCCGATTCGCAGCTGGCCGTGCTGGTGAAGCCGGGGTCGTAAGTGAACATCCCGGTCTGACCATAGAGCTTGCGGATATCGACGACATCGGGTCCGACGCTGCCCGAAAGAACCGGATAGTCGAAATCACCCGTGCCGGTGCTGAGCTTTACCTGATTACCCACCTTGCCTGCCTCCTGAAAACTAAATTGCCTGTGCCGCTGACTGGGCGGCAATTCGCTCCAGACTTTCATCGCGGCCAAGCAGAACCAGAACGTCAAATATACCTGGGGAAGTCGTCTGCCCGGTTAGCGCGGCCCTAAGGGGTTGTGCAAGCTTTCCGAGGCCGAGCCCAAGCTCTTCCGCCATTGCCTTCAGACTGGCTTCGAGCGTGTCGATTGTCCAGTCAGTGATTGGGCGTAGCCGCGTTTCGATGGCGCCCAACAATGCCCGCGAGTCATCGGTCAGCAAGGCGGCGGCCTTGTCCTCGATCGTTAGTGGGCGCTGGGCGAACAGGAAGGCTGCGCCGGCAGCCAATTCGTTCAGATCCTTGGCGCGGACCTTGAGCACCGGCATGGCTTGGGTAAGCAAGCCAAGGTCTGAAGCACCCGCCATCCGCGGCGCAACCAGCTCGGCCAACCGGGCATCATCGGCTTCGCGCAGATAGTGTGCGTTGAGGTTGAGCAGCTTGGCCAGATCGAACCGCGATGGGCTTTTTCCGACATGCGCGATGTCGAACCATTCCACAGCCTGTTCACGGCTGATGAACTCATCGTCGCCGTGGCCCCAGCCAAGCCGGAGCAAATAGTTGAACAGCGCCTCGGGCAACACGCCCATCTCGTCGCGGTAGGCATCGACCCCTAGCGCGCCGTGCCGTTTCGACAGCTTGGCGCCATCATTTCCATGAATCAGCGGGACATGGCCGTATTGCGGCACTGGCCAATCCATTGCCTTGATGATGGTCAGCTGGCGGAACGCGTTGTTGAGGTGATCGTCGCCGCGGATCACGTGGGTGACGCCCATATCGTGATCGTCAACCACCACTGCCAGCATATAGGTTGGCGTGCCATCACCGCGCAGCAGGACGAAGTCGTCAAGCTCGGCGTTCTGCACTGTAACCTGACCTTGGACCAGATCTTCGATCACCGCTTCGCCAGCACGCGGGGCCTTGATCCGCACCACATAGGGCCGGTCATTGGGCCATGCGCTGGACGCTGCATCCCGCCATTCGCTTTCGATCCGGAACGTGCGCCGTTCAGCCTGCGCGGCTTCACGCCGGGCCTGCAGTTCTTCTTGGGTCAGATAGCAACGATAGGCGTGGCCCTTGGCCAACAGCTCGTGAGCGACCTCAGCATGACGATCCGAGCGCGCGAATTGCATCGTCGCGGGTTCGTCGCCTTCGAGACCGAGCCATGACAGTCCGTCAAAGATCGCATCGATCGCACTGTCGGTCGATCGGGCGCGATCGGTATCCTCGATCCGCAGCAGATATCGACCGCCATGATGCTGTGCGAACAGCCAGTTGAACAGGGCGGTGCGGGCGCCGCCAATGTGCAGATAACCGGTGGGCGAAGGGGCAAAGCGCGTTACGACGCCGCGGGTCTCGCCCGATGCCGCCATGACGCTATCACTTGCCATTGTCTGCCTCATCCTGTCTTTTACCGCACATGGCCAGAAAAGCCTTGCCGCTGATACCCTTGGACGGCGCAACGCCAGACGGCGCTGCACTGCAACATGGCCATTGGCGCATCCCTTTGGACTTGTCCAGCGGGCTTGCGCGGGCCGAGCGATTCCTTGCCAAAGCGGGGGTTGAGCAGGGCCCCTGGGCAGTGGTCGCCTTTGCCGCCGGGATCGCTGCATGGTTCGTCTGCGCCAACGCCTGGCAATGGCTTGGCGTTATTTCGGTCGGGCTTGGGCTGGCACTGGCGGCGCTGGCGGGTTTGAGAGCCGAAGGACGCTATCCGCATCTGCGGAGGGCCTTTGTGGTGGCCGCAATTGCCCTTGCCGGGGGCTGCGCGCTGGTCTGGAGCAAGGCCGCGCTGGTTGGTGCCGAGCCGATCATTCGCCCGACCGTGGTGACGATCGAAGCGCGGGTGCTGAGCCGCGAGGAGCAGCCAGCCGAACAACGCGTGCGGCTGCTGCTTGCTACGCGAGAGCCGGGCAGCGGGCGGGCGATAAAGGTTCGAGTCAACCTCGATGCCGAGCGCGATGGGCCGGGGCTGGGCGAAGGCGCCAAGCTGCAACTCAGGGCCCGGCTGGTTCCGCCTGCTGCACCGATGCTGCCGGGCGGTTATGACTTTGCTCGCAGCGCCTGGTTCGCCGGGATCGCTGCGACCGGCACTGTGCTGGGCGAGGTGACAGTGCTTGAACCGGGCGGGGGCGGCTCGATCCCGGCGTTGCAGCGCGCGCTCTCTAGCCATGTCCGCGCCAATCTGGCCGGTTCGCCCGGGACCATTGCGGCAGCCTTTGCCAGCGGGGATCGCGGCGCAATCGCCGAAGCGGACGATCAGGCGATGCGCGATGCCGGGCTAACCCACCTGCTGTCGGTCAGCGGGCTGCACGTCAGCGCGGTGGTGGCGGCTGGCTATGTGCTGGCGTTGCGCCTGCTGGCGCTGATCCCGTGGCTGGCACTGCGGGTCCGCTTGCCGCTGGTGGCCGCGGGGACCGGAGCCTTGGCCGGGATCGCCTATACCTTGCTGACCGGAGCTGCCGTCCCGACGATCCGCTCGTGCATCGGGGCGCTGTTGGTGCTGGCGGCGCTGGCGATCGGGCGCGAGCCGCTCTCGATGCGGATGATCGCGGTCGCGGCATTTGTGGTGCTGCTGCTCTGGCCCGAGGCGCTGGTCGGGCCATCGTTCCAGATGAGCTTTGCCGCGGTGATCGCGATTGTTGCGCTGCATGGCTCGGCACCGATGCGGGCCTTCAATGCTCCGCGAGAGCAGGCCTGGTGGGCCAAAGGATTGCGGTCAGTGACGGGGCTGCTGCTGACCGGGGTGGTGATCGAACTGGCGCTGATGCCGATTGGGCTGTTCCACTTTCACCGGTCGGGGGTCTATGGCGCGCTGGCCAATGTGGTGGCGATCCCGCTGACAACGCTGGCTTCGATGCCGTTGATTGCGCTGGCCTTGCTGGCTGATAGCGTGGGGGCAGGGGCTCCGTTCTGGTGGCTGGCGGGCAAGTCGCTCGAGCTGCTGCTGGCGCTCGCGCATTGGACCGCGGCGATCCCGGGGGCGGTGACGATGATGCCTTCGATGGGGCAGGGGGCCTTTGCTTTGTTCCTGGCGGGCGGGCTGTGGCTGGCGCTGTGGCAGGCGCGGTCGCGGCTATGGGGGCTGGTCCCGGCGCTGATCGGGGTTCTGCTGCTGACCCAGGTGCGCGCGCCGGACCTGCTGATTTCGGGCGACGGGCGGCACGTCGGGATCACCGGGCAAGCACCCGGAGAGCTGCTGGTGCTGCGCGAAAGCCGCAGTGGTTATACCCGCGACAACCTGATCGAAAGCGCCGGGATGAACGGCCAGACCCGGCTGTTGGAGAGCTGGCCCGGCGCCCGCTGCAACCGTGATTTCTGTGCGGTCATGATCGAGCGCGAGGGGCGCCAGTGGCAACTGCTAATCGGGCGCGGGACCGATTATGTTTCCGAGCGCGGCTTGGCGGCGGCGTGCGAGCGGGTCGATATCGTGATCGCTCCGCGCTATCTGCCCTGGTCGTGCAAGCCGCGCTGGATCAAAGCTGACCGGCGCATGCTCGACCAGAGCGGCGGGCTGACGATTGACCTGACCACAGGCGAAGTGCGCAGCGTTGCCGGTGATCAGGGCCAGCACGGTTGGTGGAAACCGCCCGCCAGCCGCCCAAGGCCGCCCAAGCCTGATCCAACAGTTCCGAGTGGCGCCCCTGCAGCGCCTTAGTGATAACGCCGGAGCAATCCAGCCAGTTTGCCCTGAACCACCACTTCGCGCGGATCATAGATCTGCGGTTCGTACGCGGCATTGGCGGGATCGAGCCGGACCCGGCCGTTCTCACGGTGCAGGTATTTCAGCGTGGCTTCTTCACCGCGAACCAGCGCGACGACAATTTCGCCATCACGGGCCACATCGGTGCGGCGGATCAGGGCGTAGTCGCCGTCAAAAATCCCCGCATCAATCATCGAATCGCCCGATACTTCGAGCGCATAGTGTTCACCCGCACCCAACAGTGCAGCGGGCACCGGCAGCATCGAGGCAGTTTCCATCGCCTCGATCGGAACGCCAGCGGCGATACGGCCGTGGAGCGGAATTTCGATCACATCGTTCGCCGGGGCGCGCCGGGGCGGTTCGGGCCGCTTGAGCGCAACCACGTTGTCGCTGCGGGCCGGGGCCTTGTTTGAAACATCCTCAGGTTGCTTGAGCACTTCCAAGGCGCGGGCCCGGTTGGGCAGGCGGCGAATAAAGCCGCGTTCTTCCAAAGCCGAAATCAGCCGGTGGACGCCCGACTTTGACTTGAGATCGAGCGCCTCTTTCATTTCTTCAAACGAAGGCGAAACCCCAGTCTCTTCCAGGCGGACCTGGATGAAGCGGATCAACTCATGTTGCTTGCGGGTGAGCATTGGCCTGTCACTCCCAGTGAGCCTGCAGAAAAGCGAGCGGGCCGAAACGTGGATGTTCCTGCGCCGTTCAGTGAACGAATGCGGAACAAGTAAGCAACAGATTTTACCGAGTCAAGCAATACCGCCATTTCCGAGCAGATAGACCGAAACCGGCTGTCCGGCTGCCACTGCGGGGGCATCGATGGCGCGCTCGATCAGCGCATTGCTCGCCGCCATTGCGGCCAGCGCGCCGCTATCCTGGACCTGCCGGGCGGTTACGCTGTGGCCGTCCCAGACCGCGCGGATGAACTCCTGACGCGGCCCACCGGCGGGCATGTTTTCCGCTGCGGTTGCCGTGATCGCCCGGGGTAGTGGGTAGCCTGCACCCAGCAGGGCGCGCAGCAGCGGGAGCAGGAACAGATAAGCGGTGACATGGCTCGAAACCGGATTGCCCGGCAGGCCCAGCACCAGCTGCTCTCCGCGCCGGGCCAGCATGATCGGCTTGCCTGGTTTGATTGCGACTTTCCAGAAGTCGATCTCCGCCCCCCATTCCGCCAGCGCCGGGCGGATCAAATCGTAATCGCCGACCGAAGCCCCGCCGCTGGTCACCACCACGTCAGCGCCCTCAGCCATCGCCAGCGCCTCGGCCAGTGCCTCCAAAGTATCCGCCACCGGCCCGATCCGCTCGATCTCGCAGGGCAGGGCTGACTGGACCAGTGCAGCCAGCATCGCCCCGTTGCTGGCAGGGATCTGGTGCAGCGCGCAATTCTCGGGATCGCTGGCCAGCTCATCGCCGCTGTCGATCACCAAGATCCGGGGCAGCCGCCGCACAGCGACCAATCGGTGCCCGGCACCCAACACCAAAGCCAATTGCGCCGGGCCGATCCGGGTGCCTGCCGGGAGCAGCGGTGCGCCTTGCGCAAAATCCATGCCCTTGCGGCGGATATGTTTGTTCGTCGGTTCAGGCGGTGTGCCGGTCAGCGTCAGCGCAGCGCCATCGCGCGCCGCATCTTCCTGGATCAGCACCATGTCTGCACTATCGGGAACCAGCGCCCCGGTGGCAATCCGGACCGCCTCGCCCGGGCCCACAGTGCCGTTGAATGGATGCCCGCAGGCGCTTTCCCCGATCACGCGCCACGAGCCCGGCAGATCGGCTGCCCGCAATGCGTAGCCATCCATTGCCGAGAGGTCAGCGGGAGGCTGGGTCCGCCGCGCCACCAGCGGTTCGGCCAGATAGCGCCCCAAAGCCTCTGCCACCGGCACCCGTTCGACTGGCAAAGGCACCGCCATCGCCAGCAGCCGATCCTGCGCCTCAGCCAAGGTGAGCAGTGTCATCAGGCAGGGGCCTTCCAGTCACCCGATTTCCCGCCACGCTTTTCGAGCAGGCGGATGCCGGAAATGATCATGCCCTTGTCAAGCGCCTTGGCCATATCGTAAAGTGTCAGGAGTGCGATGGAAGCCGCTGTAAGGGCTTCCATTTCCACCCCAGTTCGTCCGGTCAGCGAGGCACTGGCGATGACCCGGACCGCGCCATCCTCTATTTCAAAATCCACCGTCACCGCGTCGAGCGCCAGCGGGTGACACAGCGGAATCAGCTCAGCGGTCTTTTTGGCCGCCATGATCCCGGCGATCCGCGCTGCAGCCAGCACATCGCCCTTGGGCACTGTTCCATCGCGGATCGCAGCGAGTGCCTCTGCCGACATCGCGATTCGGCCTTCGGCCACCGCGACGCGGCGCGATTCAGCCTTGCCGCCAACATCGACCATCCGGGCCTTTCCCTGGGCATCGAGGTGGGTGAGTTCAGCCATCAAGCAAGGCCTTGGTCGCCGCCGTGACGTCCGCTTGCCGCATCAAGCTCTCGCCGACGAGGAAAGTGCGGATGCCACTGGCTTCAAGCCGGAACAGGTCGGCGTGGTGGTTGATCCCGCTTTCACTGACCAGCAGCGTGCCTTCCGGCGCTAAAGCGGCAAGCCGCTCGGTGGTGGCAAGGTCGGTGACGAAACGTTTGAGATCGCGGTTGTTGACGCCGATAAGCCTTGATTTCAAGCGGCTTGCCTGCTCTATCTCAGACTCATTGTGAACTTCAACCAGCACATCCATCCCGCGTTCCAGCGCAGCGGCTTCGATTTCGGCCATCATGCGGTCATCGAGCGCCGCAACGATGATCAGGATCGCATCGGCGCCGATTGCACGGGCTTCGGCCACTTGCCAGGGATCGACCATGAAGTCCTTGCGCAGCACCGGCAGATCGCAAGCCGCGCGGGCGGCGATCAGATAGTCTTCATGCCCCTGAAAATAGGGTGCATCGGTCAGCACCGACAGGCAGACCGCGCCGCCTGCCTGATAGGCCTGGGCGTGGGCCGCAGGATCAAAATCAGCGCGGATCAGGCCCTTGGACGGGCTGGCCTTCTTGATTTCGGCGATCAGGGCATAGCCGCCCGCCGCCTTGGCCCGCAGCGCCGCTTCGAATCCGCGCGGGGCGGATTGCGAGGCGGCGCGGGCATCCAGTTCGCCAAGCGTGGCCAACGCCTTGCGCGCGGCCACTTCAAGGCGCTTGGTGTCGCAGATTTCGGTAAGCTTGTCGGTCATGATTGCGCACTAGCCGGGGGCTTTAGGCAAGTCGAGATTTGGTTCACACGAAGACACGAAGATGTGGCGTGTCGCCGTAGGCGCTCTGCTGCTCGCCGACAGTCCCTATGAGATAGAGGAAGGAATTGGGAATAGCTTGGCCGTTGGCACATCATCCAAGCCTAAAATGTGCAGCTTCGCCTATTTTTGTTCGGGGCATGGAAAACTTGAGGACATCGAAACAAATAGCAGAAGCCCAACCGATCTGTGCCGTTGCCCCGGATTCTGCCGCAAATAAGCCAAGAATGTGTCCAGGAGTTGGCTGTTTGTGCTGGTTGACGGAAGACAGATTTGCGCATTCTTTCCGTTCATCGCTTCGCGCTCAATGAACCCGTCAATATATCCATAGCAGACTCCCCAAGCTGTTGGGTTGCGCTCGGCCTGTTCGCACATAGCGAGATACCCATTGCCGGAACTGGTATCCAGTTTGACTGGAACGTAATTCGCTTCGGTTGCCTGTTTCTTCTTTTTGGGAGCGAGCAACGTCCCTATTGCCGTCCCGAAATTTCCAGCTGCTTGGTTGTTTTGCTGCTGCTCCTGACCTGTGTTGGTGGTTTGGCATTGGGTTCGGTTGCCAAACGTCTGGCAGTTGGTGGTAGCTTGCCCAAATGCTGGCATGGCCCATAGGACCGCGAGAACTACAAACGCCTGCCGAACCATACTGGCCTCCCCATAATCTGCACTTGTTCCGCCTCGACTTCGTATGTCGAAAAACGCTCGACGGCAGAGAATATTCTGTTTGTGTCTTCGTGTGAACACATTTCCCTACTTCACAGTCTCAACCCAGCAATCGAGCAGCGCATTTGCCAGCCCTTTGTCGAGCGCTTCAGCCGCTTCCTCGACGCCCTCCAGCAAGTCGGTAACTTGTCCCGCCACGATCAGCGCGGCGGCCGCGTTGAGCAGCACGGCATCGCGGTAGGCGCCTGCTTCGCCCTGCAACAAACGCTTGAGTGCCTCGGCGTTGAATGCAGCGTCGCCGCCGCGCAGGTCGGCCAGCGGGTGCGGGATCAGCCCGGCATCGCCCGGCGTGATTTCGATCGGCAGCGGCGGCAGGCCGATTGCGGCGAGATAGCTGGTCCCCTCGATCGACAGCTCGTCGAGCCCTTCGGCGCCCGAGACGATCAGCGCGGCTTCGGTGCCGAGCAGATGCATCGCATCGCGGTACAGCGCGATCAGGCTGGGGTGCGATACCCCGACCAGCTGGCGGGTGACGCCAGCGGGGTTGGCGAGCGGCCCGAGCAGGTTGAAAATCGTCCGCCGCCCCAACGCTCTGCGGATCGGTGCGATGCGGCCAAGTGCGGGGTGGTGGGCCTGGGCAAACAGGAAGGCGATACCCAGATCGCCCAGCGTTTCCTCGGCCATGTCTGAGGCCCGGGCGAGGTTAAGGCCAAGTGCTTCCAAGGTGTCTGCCCCGCCAGCCAGACTGGAGGCAGCGCGGTTGCCGTGCTTGGCAACCGGTACGTCGCAAGCGGCAACAACCAGCGCGACGGCGGTTGAGACGTTCAGACTATGCTGTCCATCACCGCCGGTGCCGCAGACGTCGATCGCGCGGGCCGGGCCGGTGATCCGTTTCATCCGCGCGCGCATCGCCAGAACTGCGCCGGCAATTTCCTGCGCAGTTTCGCCGCGGTCGGCGAGTTCGATCAAAGTGGAAGCGATGGCTTCATCCGCCATTTCGCCATCGAGCATCTGCCCGAATAGCGCTTCGGCCTCGGCCTGGTTCACGCGCCTAGGTTTTCTGGCGCGCGGGCCTTGATCCCGCAGATCTCGAGGAAGTTGGCCAGCATCGCGTGGCCATGTTCGGTGGCGATGCTCTCCGGGTGGAACTGGACGCCGTGGATCGGCAGCGTGGCGTGGCGAAAGCCCATCACATGGCCATCGTCCGAGTTGCAGTTGATCACCAGACTATCGGGCACATCGTCGACAATCAGCGAGTGATAGCGGGTCGCCATGAACGGCGAGGGCAGGCCCTTGTAAAGCCCGGTGCCGTCGTGAGTTACGCTGGAGGTCTTGCCGTGCATCAACCCGCCGCGCACAACTTGGCCGCCGAAATGCTGGCCGATGGCTTGATGACCCAGACAAACCCCGAGCAGCGGCTTGCCCGCATCGGCGCAGGCGGCGACCAGATCGAGGCTGATCCCGGCCTCATTGGGGGTGCAGGGCCCGGGCGAAATCAGGAAGCCTTGCGCGCCGCTCGACAGCGCCTGTCCCGCCGAAATGGCATCGTTGCGGACGACCTGCACTTCGGCGCCCAGTTCCATCAGGTAATGGACCAGGTTCCAGGTGAAGCTGTCATAATTGTCGATGACGAGGATCATGGCCGCGGCCATAGGCGAGGGCGAGGCGATTTGCCAGATAGGCCGCGCGGATTTCTCAACTATCCAGTTTGCCCGCAAACCGGTCGCTGGCGCGGACCAGCCCGTCGGTAATGCCGGGTTCGCTGAACAGGTGGCCGCCATCGGGGACGATTTGCAGCTCGACCTGCGGCCAGGCCTTTTTGAGCGCCCAGGCGGCGGACGGCGGCGTGCAGCAATCGTGGCGGCCTTGCACGATGATCCCCGGAATGCCCGCTAGCCGCCCGGCATCGCGCAGCAATTGCCCCGGCTCCAGCCAGCAATCGTGGCGGAAATAGTGGTTCTCGATCCGCGCTGTCGCGACCGCGTGATCATCGGCGGTGAATTCGGCGAGCATGGCGGGATCGGGCAGCAGAGTGACGGTGACGCCCTCCCACATCGCCCAGGCCTTCGCCGCAGCGAGGCGCACGGCAGCATCGTCGCTGGTCAGGCGGCGGTGATAGGCTTCGAGCAGTTCTCCGCGTTCCGCGGCCGGAATGTGGTTTTGAAAATCATCCCACGCCTCTGGGTACAACTCGCTGGCGCCATAGGTGTAGAGCCAGTCAAACTCGCTTTGGCTGCCAAGGAATATCCCGCGCAGCACCAGTTCGCTGACCCGGTCCGGGTGGGTTTGGGCATAGGCAAGGCTGAGCGTGGAGCCCCACGATCCGCCAAACACCAGCCACGTTTCGTGCCCGGCCATTTCGCGCAGCTTTTCGATATCCAGGACGAGATGCCAGGTGGTGTTCGCCTCAAGGCTCGCGAACGGAACCGAGCGCCCGCAGCCGCGCTGATCGAACAGCAGCACATCATACAGCGCCGGATCGAACTGTTGTCGCTGCGCCGGGCCACATCCGCCGCCGGGCCCGCCGTGGAGGAACACCGCCGGTTTGCCGCCGGGCGTACCGCAACGTTCCCAATAAAGGCTGTGCCCGTCTCCGACGTCGAGCACTCCCGACGCATAAGGTTCGATCGGCGGATAAAGGGTGCGGCGTTCCGTCATTTCACACCCATCAATTTGGAGAGATCCTTCTTCCAGAACTTGGCCCACGTATGCGTGCCGTGGCCCTTGCTGTCCTTGCTCGCGGGGATCAGGATGAACCTGGCGCGCGGCATCAGCTTGGCGTGTTTTTGGGCCAGGCCCAGTTCGGGCGGATTGATGAAATCATCGCCTGAATTGATCCACAGCACTGGCACCGTGACCAACTTCAGCTTGGGCAGCGGGTTGTAATCGCGTGAGCTGTCGAGCTGATAGATCTGGTCATTGGCATCCAGATCGTTGGCGGCGCGGGCATCATAGCTCTCGTTCAGATATTTCACCGCGCCCTCGCGGGTCGGGAACTGATCCTGCAGCGCGACCGGATTGCCGCCCGCGATCATCGAGAGATAACGCGCGGTGCGCAGGCCGCTTTGCGGCTGCTTGGAATAGTTTCCGCCGTTCCAATCCGGATCAGCCTTGATCGCGTCGATCGACATCTGCCGCCACATCCGGTTGCGCCCGGCAATCTCCATCGTGTTGCAGGCAAATGGGGCCAGCCGCCGGGCGAAACCGGGATGCTCGGTCCCCCAGACAAACGCGTGCATGCAGCCCATCGAGGTGCCGACGATCAGCTGTAGCTTGCTCACCCCCAGTCCCTCCAGCAGCATCCGCTTTTGCGCGTTGACCATATCGAGATAGCCATAGCGCGGGAACGCCATCCGCAGCAGATCGCTCGGCTTGCTGCTTTTTCCGTGGCCGATGTTGTCGGGCAGGATCACGTACCATTTGGTGATGTCGAGCGGCTTGCCGGGGCCATACAGCTCGTCAGCAAATTGCGGGCGAAAGAACTGATAGCCGCTGCCGCCGGTGCCGTGCAGCACCATTACCGCATTGGTCACCTCACCCCCAGCATCGCGCTGCGGCGTGCCGAGCGTGGTGACGTGCATCCGCAGGTCAATTTTCTCGCCAGTGCCAAAGGCGAAACCGGGCAGCACCACATCGCGTTCGGTGGCGCGCTTTTGCCAGTCCTCGGCGTGGAGCGGCGTGGCGATCAGGGCGAGGAGCAGGAGGAGGAATTTGCGCATGGCTTAACCCTTCAAACGTTCGGCGAAAATCTTGATCACGCTGTTGCCGGTTGGATCGACAACCTTGCTGGAAACCATCGCCTTGGCAAAGTCAGAGGTGATCGTGCGGAAATCTGGACTGGCACCGGTGGCCAGCGCGGCAATGATCCGGGCGATATCGTCGCCGGTCTGGCCGTAGGTTGCGAAGACATCGCCGGTCGAGCCCATATAGCGCTGGGCCAGCGTGGCATAAGGCTCCTGCAAGGACGCCAGAACCGCCGCCGACGTGGCGCGGACCGAGGCGACGAATTCGGTGTTGATCGGCCCCGGCTCGACCAGACAAAGATCGACCCCGAATTGCTTGGCCAGCGGGGCCAGCCCTTCCATCATCCCTTCAACCGCGAACTTGGCGGCGCAATAGGCCTCGTTGAACGGCTGGCCGAGCAGGCCGCCGACGCTGGTGACCGAGATGATCTTGCCCAAACCCTGGCTGCGCATCTGCGGCAGAACCGCCTTGGTCAGGTTCCACACGCCGAAGAAGTTGGTTTCCATCGTCCGCCGCAGATCGGCATCGCCGGTCTGTTCGACCGAGCCAAGGAACCCTGCCCCGGCATTGTTAACCAGCACATCGATCCGGCCATGGCGCTGGGTCACATCGGCGACAGCGGCATCAATCGAGCCTTGGCTGCAAACATCGAGCGCGCGAACCTCAACCGAAACCCCGGCCGCCGCGCAAGCATCGAGCAGAGCCTGCTGCTTGGCCGGATCGCGCATCGTCGCGACCACGGCGTGCCCCGCTTCGGCGAGGCGGACGGCGGCATGAAGCCCAACGCCGGTGGAACACCCCGTGATCAAAGCTACCGGCTGGCCTGTCATGCGCTCTCTCCCGATTATTGTCCGAACCCGGCCTCACCAGCCACCCGGACGGCTTCGCGCGCTGCCGCGATCAGAGCCCCGGCCTTGGCCTCACATTCGCGTTGTTCGTAGGCTGGATCGCTGTCGGCGACAATGCCCGCTCCGGCCTGGACGTGGAGCATGCCGTCTTTGACTACGCCGGTCCTCAGCACGATGCAGCTGTCGAGGTTTCCATCGGGGGCGAAATAGCCGACGCCGCCCGCGTAGGCACCGCGGGTTTCGGGTTCGAGCTCGGCGATGATTTCGGCGGCGCGGACCTTTGGCGCGCCGCTGACGGTCCCGGCGGGGAAGCCTGCGAACACCGCATCAATTGCGTCATGCTGCGCCGTGTCCAGCCGCCCGACCACGTTTGAGACGATGTGCATCACGTGGCTGTAACGCTCCACCGTATAGCTCTCGGTCACTTTGACCGTGCCGGTCTGCGCGACCCGGCCAACGTCATTGCGGCCCAGATCGAGCAGCATCAGGTGTTCGGCGCGTTCCTTGGGATCGGCCAGCAGTTCGGCCTCATTGGTGCGGTCCTGCTCGGGCGTTGCGCCGCGCGGGCGGGTGCCGGCGATCGGCCGGATCGTCACTTCGCCATCACGGACCCGGACCAGGATTTCGGGGCTCGATCCGGTCAGGGCAAAGCCGGGCAGGTCGAGGAAATAAAGGAACGGCGAAGGGTTCACCCGGCGCAGCGCGCGGTACAGCGCCAAGGGGGGCAGAGTGAACGGACAGGTAAAGCGCTGCGCCAGTACCACCTGAAAGATGTCGCCCGCTGAGATGTAGTCCTTCGCCCGCAGCACCATGTCGCGGTACTGGCCCGGCGCCATGCAGGGTTGCAGGACTGGTTCGGGCAGGGTGGCGTCGAGGTGTTGTGGCGGGATGGCACCGGACAAACGCAGCAAGGCCGCATCGATCCGCTCCTCAGCCGCTTCCAAGACGCGCTCGGCATCACCTTCAGGCCAGACCGGGGCGACGCACCACAGTGCATCGCTGAGCCGGTCGAAGATCAGGATCAGCGCGGGCCGGACGAACAGCATATCGGGCAGCGCCAGCGGGTTCTCAGCCGGACGCGGGAGCTTTTCGACGAGGCCGTATGTCTCATAGCCGAAATAGCCGACCAGACAGGCGAGCGCTGATGGAAGCTCTGCCGGAACGTCGATCCGGCAAGAGGCAACCAGCGCGCGCAGCTCGGTCAGGCTGTCGCCAACCAGCGGCGCGAAAGCCGCACGGTCATGCCGCCATGTCCGGTTGATTTCAGCGCTGGCCCCGGTCGCCCGGAACACCAGATCGGGATCGAGCCCGAGCAGGCTGTAACGCCCGCGCACTTCGCCGCCTTCGACACTTTCCAACAGGAAATCGCCGCGGCCATCCTCGATCAGTTTCAGCGCGGCGCCGACCGGGGTTTCGCAATCGGCCACCAGTTTGCGCCAGACCAACGCCGGGCAGTCCGCCATCAGTGCCGCGGCGGCTGCGTCCCGGTTCTCAACTCTGGCGCCGGTCATATGGGCCGCTTACTGGCCGCCGCGCAGGCGCTTTTCGAGCTCCTTGACGCTGGCTTCGTTGCGGGTCGCACCCACGTCGCCGCGCATCGCAGCGCCGAGCTGTTCGCCATACTCGCCGCCCAAATTGCTCTGCAGGCTCTGGCTTAGGCCGGGCAAGCGCGGGTCGCCCGGGGTCACGGTGCCGGGTATAACTTCGGTCGGCGATACCACGTACCAGCCGCGGCTGCGCGGCGCGGCGAGCAGGCGGACCTTGCCCTTGGCCATCGCGAACAACAGCAACTCAGGCTTGGAGGCGTTCTGCCCCTGCGCCTGCAAGGCCGAGCGATCCTTGTCGACCCGGTCGATCGGCGGCAGTGAAATGCCCAGCGAGGCTATCGCCACTTCAACCGGCACGCCCTTTTCGACTTGCTTTTGAACATTCTCAGCCGCGGCCTTGGCCGCCTTGGCGCCCTTGGATAGTTGGACATCGGCAACCACCCGGTCGCGAATTTCGGCCAGCGGCGGCGGTGCGGCGGGACTGATCTTGCTGACATCGAAAATCATGAAGGTCTTGCCGGGTTCGACTTCGACGACTTGCGCCTTCTTTTCGGTTTCCATCGTATAGGCCGCCTGGAAAATCGGCGCGAGTTCCTGGGGCCCAGTCACGCCGGGCTTGCCATAGACCGAGCCATCGGCGGTCAGCGGAGGAGTTTCGGAGACCTCGACGCCCAATTCCTTGGCCACATCGGTCAGGGTTGCGCCGTTATCGAGCTCGTCCTCAATCCGGGCGATGAATTCGGCAATCGCGCCGCGGCGTTTTTCTTCACCCAGTTCCTTGACCAGTTCGGGCCGGGCCTGGTCGAGCGTCTTGCCGGGCGTGCCTTCATTGCCATCAACCCGCACGATCAGCCAGCCGAGCGGAGCCTTGAACGGGCCGGCGACCTTGCCCTTGGGCGCGGCAAACGCCGCGTCTGCCGTGGCGGCAGAGCTTTGCAGGGCATATTCGTCCTTGGTCACCGTGCCGAGCGCGGCGACGCCCAGACCCTTGGCTGCGGCCGAGGCTTCCAAAGTCTTGCCGCCAGACAGTTCGGCCAGCACCTGCTTGGCTGCAGCCTCGGTCGGCAGCACCATTTGGGACAGTTTGCGCTTGTCGGTCGGCGCATATTTGGCCTTGTTGGCGTTATAGCGAGCGGCGATCTCAGCTTCAGTAGGGGCTGGCACGTTCTTGAGCGCGCTGTCGCCAACCGTCAGATAGCGGATCGTGCGGCGTTCGGGCAGGGCGTACTGCGCCTTGCGATCGTTGTACCACGCGGTCACTTCACCCTCGCTCGGCGGGGTCTTGGGGGCAAAGGCGGCCGCCGGGATGGTCACGATCCAGCCCTTGCGCTTCTCGGTCACCATAGCAGCATAGCGTATGGTCACCTTCTGCGGCACGCCCACACCACTGCGGGTCGAGCTGGTCAGCTGGCGGGCCATTAGCTCTTCGCCCAGTTCGGCCCGAAATTCGGCATCGGTCATCCCGCGTTCGGCCAGGAAGCGGCCATATAGCGCCGGATCGACTTTGCCGTCAGGGCCTTGGATCCGGGGGATCTTGGCAATCTCGCTGTCGATCAGGCGGTCACCGATATGGAGCCCATTGCGCTCGCCATATTTAAACGCCGCCTTGCGATCGATCAGAAAGCTGAGCAGTTCGTCGAGCCGCCCGCCATCGAGGAAGGCGGCAACGGTCGCGGTGGGGTCGCTTTGCCGCATCCGGGTCAGGAAGTTGTTGACCTGCCGTTCGACCTGCGCGGTGGTGATCTTTTCGCGGCCGACTGTGGCCATCGCATTGTTTCCGCCAAAGGTTCCGAAGCCGCCGCTGTTGGCTACGTCGCCGCTGGCAAAGGCGATTGCGATCAGCCCCAGAAAGCCAAGCGTGAACCCGACCCCCAGTTTGGATTTGAAGAAATTGCGAAAAGACTGAAGCATCGCTCGACCGCCAAGAATTAGGTGCTACGGCGCCCAATTGGCACCACCGCCGGGGCTTTAGGCATCATTCGCCGTGCAAGCAATGGTTCAACGCTGCCCCGTCCACCGCAACTCCTTTGACAAGCTGCGCCGCGCTGGCCTAGTCGCGGGGTAAGCCTGCCGCTTGAGCGGGCAATGCAGTTCAGTGAGGAATACCCGATGTCCACCCAGCCCTTTATTGTCGGCAACTGGAAGATGAATGGCACCCGCGCCACGCTGTCGGAGGCCCGCGCGATTGATCGCGGCGCGGCGCGCTATCCCGCGGTACGGGTGGGAATCGCTCCGCCGTTCACTTTGGTTACGGCGATGGCCGAAGCGCTCCAGGCGGCGCAAGTCGGCGCGCAGGATTGCCATGCCGAAGTGTCGGGGGCCTATACCGGCGATGTATCTGCAGCAATGCTGGCCGATGCCGGGGCGCAGTTCGTGATTGCCGGCCATTCGGAACGGCGCGCGATGCACGGCGAAAGCGATGCAGTGGTCAAGGCGAAGGCCGAAGCGGCGCTTGCTGCCGGGCTTGAGGTTATCGTCTGCGTCGGGGAGACCGAGGCCGAGCGTGATGCCGGGAAGGCAGAGAAGGTGGTCACTGGCCAGCTTTCGGGATCATTGCCGCAGGGCGAGGATGCTGCCGCGCGGGTAACCGTGGCCTACGAACCGGTCTGGGCGATCGGCACTGGCCGCGTCCCCTCGATCGAGGATGTCAGCGCAATGCACTGTGCGATCCGGGTCAAGCTCGACGCAATCTATGGCGAAGACGGCGCGGCAGTTCGGATCCTCTATGGCGGTTCAGTCAATGCCAAGAACGCGGCCGAGTTGCTGGCGGTGGATGAAGTCGGCGGAGCGCTGGTCGGTGGTGCCAGCCTGACTGCAGAGAACTTTCTGGCGATCGTGATGGCAGCGTCAGGTCCCAACACCGAATAGCGCGTAGCCGTAATCGGCCGCGCACCTTGCGCAAAGTCTTAACCGCGCTTAGATGCGCGCCACCCTTTCATTATCCGGAATCACCATGTCGCTGTTCATTTTTCTGACCGTAGTCCAGGCCATCGTGGCTGCCATGCTGGTGGGCGTGATCCTGATGCAGAAGTCTGAAGGCGGCGGTTTGGCCGGCGGCGGTAGTCCGGCAGGCATGATGTCGGCCCGCGGCGCGGCCGATTTCATGACCCGGTTTACCACGATCCTGGCGATCCTGTTTGTCGCGCTGTCGATTTTGTTGGCTGCTCTGGCCGCCAGTACCGGGGCTGACAAGCCGATCGAAGATACCCTGAACCGCTCGGCAATCCCCGAACAGACGCTTCCGCAACAGGCTCCGGCGCCGGTGAACCCGCTGGGTGACGGCGCACAGTCGGCTCCGGCTGGTGGAGCCAGCCCGGCTGCCGGCGCGACTGATCCGCTTCAGGTTCCAGCCAAGCAATAACCTGCGTCATCGCTGCCGAAGGGCCGTCCGGTGTGCTGACCGGAGGCTGCGCGGCCGCGCTTTTTTCCCATCGAGTTGTGGATTTCGGCAAGCGGTGCTTGCCCGATCCCCCCAACTCGGCTTAAGGCTCGTCTCCCATGGCGCGGTTCATTTTTATCACCGGCGGCGTGGTCTCCTCGCTCGGCAAAGGTCTGATGGCGGCAAGCCTTGCGGCTTTGCTCCAGGCGCGAGGCTACAAGGTCCGGATTCGAAAGTTCGACCCCTATCTCAACGTCGATCCGGGGACGATGAGCCCCTATCAGCATGGTGAAGTCTATGTGACCGACGACGGGGCCGAAACCGACCTCGATCTGGGGCATTACGAGCGCTTTACCGGCGTTTCGGCGCGGCAGGCGGATAACATCACTTCGGGCCGGATCTACCGCGATATTATCACACGCGAACGCCGCGGCGACTATCTGGGCGCGACCGTCCAGGTGATCCCGCACGTTACCGATGCGATCAAGGAATTCGCCAAGGCCGAAACCGAAGACCTCGATTTCGTCCTGTGCGAAATTGGCGGCACGGTCGGCGATATCGAAGGCCTGCCGTTTATCGAGGCACTGCGCCAAATGCGCAACGAGCTTGGCCGCGAGCAGACCTGTTCGGTGCACGTCACGCTGGTGCCCTATGTCAAGGCGGCGGGCGAGCTCAAGACCAAGCCGACCCAGCATTCGGTCCGCGAGCTAACCAGCCTGGGGATTCAGCCCGACGTGCTGCTGTGCCGCTGCGAGCACCCTCTGCCTGAAGTTGAGCAGGCAAAAATCGCGCTGTTCTGCAACGTTCGCAAGGAAGCCGTCATTCCGGCGCTTGATGCCTCGAGCATCTATGCGGTGCCCGAGCAATATCATGCCGAAGGGCTCGACGATGCGGTGCTGCACCATTTCGGCCTGACCGCGCCGCTACCGGACATGAGCGGCTGGGCTGATATCGTTGATCGCTATCAGCACCCCGAAGGTGAAGTCACGATTGGCGTTGTCGGCAAATATGTCGGCCTGCCAGATGCTTACAAGAGCCTCAACGAGGCACTGGTTCATGGCGGCATGGCCAACCGGGTCAAAGTCAACATCCGCTGGATCGACGCTGAACTGTTCGAAGCGGGCGACGACGAGATTGTTTCAAGGCTTGAGCCGCTCGACGGGATATTGGTCCCCGGCGGCTTTGGGGTGCGCGGGACCGAGGGCAAGATCGCCTCGGTTCGGTTCGCACGCGAACGCAACGTGCCGTTCTTCGGGATTTGCCTGGGGATGCAGATGGCCTGCATCGAAGCCGCCCGCAATACTGCCGGGATAACTGCTGCCGGCTCAACCGAGTTCGGTGAAACGACCGAGCCAGTGGTCGGGATCATCACCGAATGGATGAGCCCCGAAGGCTTGCAGCAGCGCGGCGCCGATACCGATCTGGGCGGCACGATGCGGCTCGGCGCCTATGAAGCCAAGTTGAGCGCGAACAGCCACGTTGCGGCGATCTATGGCGGGGCAACCACGATCAGTGAGCGCCACCGGCACCGCTATGAAGTTAACGGCGCCTATCGCGAATCTTTAGAACGTGGCGGGCTAGTGTTCTCCGGAATGTCCCCGGATGGCCTGCTGCCTGAAATCGTCGAACGGCCGGACCATCCGTGGTTCATTGGGGTGCAATTTCATCCTGAATTAAAGAGCCGCCCATTTAATCCGCACCCCTTGTTTGCAGGATTTATTGCCGCTGCCTTGCAGCAGGCCCGATTGGTTTAATGGCTTTCCTAAATAAGTCAGCAGCTTAGGCCGTTCCTAGAATATCCCTTGCAAGCCGGCCTGCTCGCCGCGTAGCGAAGCTGCACTAAAGGCGTATCGCGGGGCTCGAAAAAGGGGGGTTTTCGGCTGCTACGATGTTCTCAACCACGTTTGTTGATCGTTTTAGATCACCAACAGTGTACTTAAGCACAGTCGCTTTTTGACACAGTTTACGGGCTTGCCGCGAACCGATCATCTTCTGCGACCCGGATGATCATGACGCGACAAGGCGGCGCGCAAGCGCCGTGGGGGTGGGGCCTGCCGGCCTCACTCCCGAATTGTTTCAGCGCATTGCGTTGATTGCGATCGCAAGTTCCGTCTGGCGGCTTGTGCGGGTTTTGGCGAAACAACGCTGCACGAGTGTCCTGATCGTATTGATCGAAGTGCCTCGCTGGAGCGCAATCTCGGCTTGATCTAAACCTTGCGCGATCGCCGTGGCGACCTGCGCTTCGCTTCGGCTCAGTTCGAAAAACGCCATGACCCGATCTTCAAGGACATCACAGCAGGCTTTCTCTTCAAACAGCATGACCAGCGCTACATTGCCCATTGGGGCAGTGAATGGCGTGATCTCAGCCAAGACGCATGGTGTGCCCATGTCGTCCCGAAGTGCAATGCGCCCGCCGCGGCTTCCGCTGCGATGGGCAGCATTAGCCAAGGCTTTGGCGAATTCAGCTCTTGCTGGGAGGTGCGTAGGCTCCAATCGGCCATTGGTGAGATGAAGGGCGCCGCCATCGCGAAGGATGGCTTCAGCCGAGCAGGTTGCCTGAAGCAGGCGGGCATTCGCGTCGACTATCAAGAGCGCCTGGTTCGCGTGCTCCAGCGCAGATCTGGAAATGGCGGCCTCGCTGATAGCTTCCGCCAGCTTTCGATGGATGCGCATGGCCCGCCGCGCATGCGACATGGCCTTGCCTAGCATCGCTACGTCCTGATCGCAGAATTGTGCGCCCATGCCCCGATGCATGCCAACCGTCAGCATGACATCAGTGTCCAGATAGGTGCCAAATCCGATGCAATGTGCCGTATCATCGCCGATGCTGCGAATGAACTCATTCCAAAGCCGTGATCGCATCAGTTCTGTGCGTGAGATCAGTCCTTCACAATTGATCGCACGTTCTCGCATGGCCCCGTCACGCAGTACGTCTGCCCAAGGATCACTCTCGAAAATGGCATCCGCCACGTATTGATCGAGAATTGCCGCCGGAAAATAGTTGCTGGCTATCGCTTGAGGGCGAAGGAGCGCATCGGTTATCTGGACCGAAGAAGACCGGGCGCCAATCGCGCGGCTTAGCGCACCCGGTAAAGCTGCCAAGCCACCGTACTCCACCTCGTCGTAGAGCATATCAATCGAGGTCTCGAACGCTTCGGCCTGCATCACAGTCCTGTCATTTAAGTCGATTGCGATCTTCCTAACGATACACTTGCCGCAATCAAGCCTCGCGTCATTTCTTCCCAGTTCGTCATTCATTCGGATGACGCGGGATATCGCGCTTCCTTCTAGACCTGAGCGGACCTCGACAGCGAAACGACAGGGAGTAAAAACGAAATGAAATTTCAACTGACAATTGCCGCCGCCGCGTTGGCACTTGTGCCAAGTGCTGCCTTTGCCGAAGAAGGTGCCGAAACCACGGGCGCCTACATCGGCGTTCACGTTGGATTGGCGTCAATGAGTGATGCAAACATCCAGTATTACGATGCTGGCGGGACGTTTGGCGGCACTGGTGCGACAGATACGGCTGACGGAACGATTGACCTCAAGAACGCAGTCACTTTCGGTGGCGTACTCGGCTATGATTTCGGATCCGTCCGGGCCGATGTTGAAATTGATTATGCCAAGCATTCGATCAACAGTCTGACCGTGAACGCGCTCAACGGAACGGCCGTCACTTTGACGCCAACGGACCGCAGTGACATTTGCACCTACCTTGACGCAACTGTTTGTGGTGGATCGGGAAACACCTTCGTGATCACCGGTTCGCGGGCCAGAACGCTTACGGCAATGGGCAACCTTTGGGTTGATCTGCCAATGGGCGGGGTTACGCCCTATGTGGGCGGCGGGCTGGGCATTACCGGGTTCGAAGTGGATGGTGAAGGAAAGGGCAAGTTCGCCTGGCAACTCGGCGCCGGGGTTGGCTTCAAACTTGGTGACAAGATGGTGCTCAGCTTGGACTTCCGCCATCGCGAAGTGGGGGCGACACAGGTAGAATTCGACGGATCGAGCGGCTACCGGATCGGCAAGCTTAAATCCAATACGCTCAGCGCGGGACTGCGCGTGGTATTCTGAATTTGAACTGCCTGTCGGGGGCAGGGACGGGGCGGCCGTTTTGCGGCCGTCCCGTCTTTTTTTGAGCGTCAGGCCACTTTGGTGTCGCCGTCACCGCCGCTGACTACGCTCAGCGACTTCTGAGTCCCGACCGGGATCTTCTTGGGCTTCATCGCATCGGGCACTTCGCGGACCAGATCGATCGACAGAATCCCGTCTTCGAGGTTGGCGTCATCAACCCGGACATAGTCGGCCAGTTCAAAGCGGCGTTCAAACCCGCGCTGGGCGATCCCGACGTGCAGGAACTGCCCGGCCGAAGGTTCGTCGCCCTTTTTGCCTTGCACCACCAGCAGGTTCTGCTGAGCGGTAATCTCGACATCTGCGGGCTTGAACCCGGCAATGGCCAGCGTGATGCGATAGGCATCTTCGCCGCGCCGCTCGATATTGAACGGCGGGTAATTGTCTCCGCTGTTCATCCGCGACTGGTTTTCGAGCAGATCGAACAGCCGGTCGAACCCGACCATGGTGCGGCGATAGGGGGTGAAATCAAAACGGTTCATAGCATAATCCTCTGTTGAGCAATCATGGAGCCGGGACCCGTCAGCGGCATCCCGGTGAAGCCCTGACCCCTTGCGGGCCATGACTTCGTTTCCGATGTATGATAGTGCGGCGGCGTTTCAAGAGGAGATCCCAGCGTGAGTGCAGCCAAGGTAGAAATCTATACCAAGTGGGGCTGTCCCTTTTGCGTACGGGCCAAGGCGCTGCTTGATGGCAAGGGCGTAGCTTATACCGAGTACGACATTACACTGGGCGGCCCCAAAAAGGCCGAGATGCTGGCGCGCGCGCCGGGTGCCAGCACCGTGCCGCAGATCTTCATTGATGGCGCCGCGTTTGGCGGCAGCGACGATGTCCATGCGCTGGACCGGGCCGGCAAGCTCGACCCGTTGCTGGGGCTCTGACCGGCGGATGAGCCGCATCGCCGTCTTGCAGATGACCTCGGGGATCGATCCCCTGGCCAACGCTCAGACAATTGTCGGTGCCCTTGGCGCGGCGGCGATGGGCGGGGCGGAAATGCTGTTCACGCCTGAAATGTCCGGCCTGATTGATCGCGACCGGGCGCGGGCGACGCCCAACATTGTGCCCGAGGATCAAAGCCCGGTGCTGCAGGCGGTCCAAGAGGCTGCCGCCGGAGCTGGAATCTGGGTCGCCATCGGGTCGCTCCCGGTGCTGCGCGAGGATGGCCGCTGGGCCAACCGCAGCTTCGTGATCGACAGCAACGGTGTGATCGCGGCGCGCTATGACAAGATCCACATGTTCGATGTCGATCTGGCCAGTGGCGAAAGCTGGCGTGAAAGCGCGGCCTATGCGCCGGGTGAAGCGGTGGTGACGGTTGAAACGCCGCTGGGGCGACTTGGCCTGGCGGTTTGTTATGACCTGCGCTTTCCCGCGCTGTTTGAGGCGCTGGGGCAGGCCAACTGCGATCTGATCGCGATCCCTGCGGCCTTTACCCGCCCGACCGGAGCCGCACATTGGCACATCATGCAACGCGCCCGGGCGATCGAGGCCAGCGCCTTCGTAATCGCTGCTGCGCAAGTTGGCGTCCATCAGGATGGCCGCGAAACCTATGGCCACAGTCTGGTGATCGATCCGTGGGGCGATGTGCTGCTCGATATGGGTGGGGAGCAGTCCGGCATGAGTTTTGCCGAGCTCGATCCAGCCCGGATTGCAGAGGTCCGGGCACAACTGCCCAGCCTGGCCAACAAACGGCCGATTGCAGGATGATCGTGTTCGATCTTTCCTGCGCCGGTGGTCACCGGTTCGAAGGCTGGTTCGCTTCGTCGGGCGATTTTGAGGGTCAGCAATCGCGCGGACTGGTCGCCTGTCCGCAGTGCGGATCTGCGCAGGTGGTAAAAGCCCCGATGGCCCCGGCGGTGCCGCGCAAGGGCAACCAGCTGGAACCGGCCAAGTCCAGCCAGGTGGTCGCCGGAGGCGCTATCCCGCCCGAGGCGCAAGCGGTGTTTGCCAAGCTGGCCGAGCTGCAGGCCGAAACGCTCAAAGGCTCACGCTTTGTCGGCAGCGGCTTTGCCGAACAATCACGCGCGATCCACTATGGCGAGCAGCCAGCAGAGGTGATCCACGGTCAGGCTACGCTGGAGGAAGCCCGGGACTTGTTGGAAGAGGGCGTAGCGGTGCTGCCGCTGCCGTTCCCCGTCTCGCCGCCGGAAGATCTCAACTGATTGCCAGCGCCCGGTGCTGCCCCTATTGGGATCGCGTGCGCCCGTAGCTCAGCCGGATAGAGCATCAGATTCCTAATCTGGAGGCCATGGGTTCGAATCCCGTCGGGCGCACCACTTGTCCTATTCCGCAGCAGTCCATCCAGCTTTGCGCGCGGCTTGCTCCTGGTCACGATCAAACGTGGGGCCGGCCGCCATTTCCTGTGCGGCCGCGAGCAATTTTGCATCGCCGCTTGAGGCCTGCTGATAATCACCGCCCTGTGATTTGCCCGCGGCCCCGGTTTGCTGGATTTTCCAGCCAGTCTTGTCGCGGCAAGCGATCCCGCCGCTGCTCTTGCCCGACCAGGCCCGGCAAGCCTGCCCAGTCGAATCGCGAAAGCTCAACAAAACCTTGGTCTCGCCAGCCGAAACTTCGCCTGACAGTGCGGTGTCGAGCGAAGCCGCGATCTGGGCGTCGGCATAAATCTGGTTGGCTGGCTCACCGCCTCGCCCAACGAGCAGCGCGATTACCACCGAGGCGGCGATCGCGGGACCGGCGAAATATCGTGCCGCGGGCTGATCGAACCACCGCTTCCGCGCCGCCCGTACGGCGCCGAAATCGATCACCTTTGCAGCATCGTCGATCGGCTGGGTCAGCAGCTTGGGCACCGGCTCAGCCAGGATCGGATCGTAGTGCGAGGAAAGCATCGCTGACAGTGCTTCAAGCTCAGCCAGTTGGCGGGCCAACTCGGGATCGTGAGCAACCTCGCGGCGGATGCGGGCAGCTTCAAGCTCGCCCAATTCACCATCGGCAAGCGCCGCAAGTTGTTCTGGCGTGACAGTCATGTCGCTTCTCCCAAACGGAGCATCAGCGCCTCACGGCCGCGCAGCAGCCGCGAGGTCAGTGTGCCGATCGGGCAGCCGATAATCTCGGCCGCTTCGGCATATTTGTAGCCTTCGACCAGAACCAGCAGCACGGCTTCGCGCTGCTCATCGGGCAGATGCTGCATCGCCCGGTCAACCAGCGAGAGTTCGACGGCGGCTTCCTGGCCGCCCGATGTGCCCACCGACAATCCTTCGTCTTCGTGAGCGAAAGTCTTGTCGCGGCGATTTCGGCTCCGAGCTTCGTCGATCCAGAGATTGCGCATGATCCGATACATCCAACTGTCCAGGCGCGTTCCTTCCTGCCATTGCTGGCGCGAAACGAGCGCGCGTTCTACTGTGGCTTGGCACAGGTCGTCTGCATCAGCCGGATTGCGCGCCAGCCCCGACGCAAAGCGACGAAGGCGCGGCAGCAGCGCAGTGAGCCCGGAATGGAATGCATCTTCCAGCATCAAAACCTTATCTATGGATGAAACGACCGGTCTTGCACGTTTCATCCATGATTAAGCAAAAATTTGCAAAGGACTATCCATGGCCCGCCGTTTCTCGACATTGCTGACCGGATTGGCGCTGATCGCAGCGATGCCGCTGGCGGCGCAGATCGTATTGCCCGGCGGCGGCTTGCCGGGCCTGCCGAGCGCCGATGCCGTGCTCAATGGCCCGCTAGGCACGGCCGGTCAATTGCTCGACGGCACGACTTCCCAGGTGACCGCAGCCATGCGGCAGGCCCGGCTCGACCGGATTGACGACCTGCTGCGGAGTAATCGCGCGGTGCTCGAACGCGATGCTGCGGGAGAGCCGGCACGGCGCGGGGTGCTGTTACTGATCGATCCGGACCAGGCCAGTCTCGATCGGGCCGCGGCGCTTGGCTTTGCCACTGGCCGGCAGAGCGAGATTGAAGGGCTGGGGATCGCGGTGGTCGAACTCGTTCTGCCAGCCGGGACCAGCCTTGCCAAGGCGGAGCAGAAACTGCGCCGCGCGCTGCCGTCTGTAACAATTGCCAGCGACCAGGTCCATTTTCAGAGCGGGGCGGGCTCCGAAAGACCGGCCGGGTTTGCGCACCCTGCGCTGGCCCCGGTCAATGTCCCAATCGGCATCATCGACGGCGCGCCCGCACAACCGGTCGCCGCTCTGCGCGGATTCGCAAAAGGCGCACCAGCGCCAAGCAATCATGGAAGTGCGGTGGCATCGCTGGCGAGCTGGGCTGGCGCGCGGCAGCTAATGGTAGCTGATGTTTATGGGGTCGATCCCGCCGGAGGATCGTCGCTGGCGATCGGTCAGGCCATCGGCTGGCTGGTTTCGAGCGGTGCGCGGGTGATTTCGATCAGCCTGGTTGGCCCGCGCAATGCCTTGGTCGAGCGCGCGATCCGCGCAGCGCAGGCGCGCGGCGTTGTGCTGGTTGCGGCGGTCGGCAACGACGGCGCTGCTGCTCCGCCAAGTTACCCGGCCTCTTACGGTGGCGTGCTCGCGATCACAGGGGTTGATCGCCGCAATCGGGTGCTGATCGAGGCTGGGCGAGCCAGTCATGTCGATTATGCCGCGCCGGGGGGCGATGTTCAGGCGCTTGACCGCAACGGACGCAAGGTTGCGGTCCGCGGCACTTCATTTGCAGCGCCGCTGGTTGCTGTGCGGGCCGCTGCCGCTTTCGAACGCGGGTTGAAACCCGGATCGATCCGCAGCGCACTCGATAGCGAGGCTATACCGTTGTCCAAACGCCGTCCCGACCCCCGTACCGGCCGGGGATTGATCTGCTCGGTCTGCCGTTGAAAATTTTTTTGCTGTTGCTGAAGTAAAATCTGGACGCGGTCCGTTGTCTCAATGTGCGACCGACGCAGTTCGGTCGCAGAACAACAAAAGGACCGGAACTATGAGAACTTTCACTTTCCTCTCCGCCGCGGCACTGATCGCGATTGCCAATCCTGCACATGCCCAGTTGGGCGGCGGCCTTGGTGGCGTACTGGGCGGCGGCGGCTCTGGCTCGGTGGGCGGCCCGCTTGGCTCGCTCCCACGGGTCGATAACTCGACCATCGGCTCGGTTAGCGGGTCAGGCGACGCAAGAGCAACCAAGAAGGTCGACCGCCGTTCAGGTAAGGTCGAAGCTGATGGCGCGGCCAATGGCCGGGGCAATGGTTCGGTCACCCAGTCGGCGACGGGCCCGCTCGGTGCGGTAACCGGCAGCGGGCAGGGCTCGGCCAATGCTTCGGGCTCGGGCAGTGCTGATGCACAGCTGCTTGGCACCGATGCTGTGCGCCCAGCGGTCGACGATCTCCGGAACAAAGCCGGTCAGACCGTCGGGACTACCCGTGACCGGGCTGGAAACATTGTGCAATCGACGCGCGGCGCCGCCGAATCAACGGTCAACGGTGCCGGCAGCGCCAGCGGTTCGGCCGCAGGCAGTGCCAATGGCGCAGCTTCGGGCGGCAACAACATGCTCGCCCTGGCTGGAAGCGCCGCCGGTGACGCAGCTGGTACCTTCGAGGTCAAGCCAGGGATGAAGTTGCTCGATGCCAACGGCGAAAAGATCGGCAAGGTCCGTGAAGTCATTGCAGACGGACGTGGCCGGGTCGAGGCGCTGGTGGTCAAAGTTGATGGTGAAACCGCAACGCTGCCGGCAAGCTCGTTCTCGACCAGTGGTTCAGCACTGATTACCGGCATGACCGAAGGTCAGATCAAGACGGCAGCAGCCGACCAGGAGGCCGAAAAGAAGGCAGCTGGAAATTCCAACGCTGCTGCGAAGAGCGAGGGTTCGGCCAAGGCTCGCAACCGGGCCAACGACACAAACTGATCGAATAGCGAGGGGCCTAACTCCTGCCCCCCCCCTCCTTAGGCCCCTCGTGACGCCCGGATGAGCAATCATCCGGGCGTCCTTTTGCGGCGACTTGAGAGGCTCGGCTAAACTTAACACTTGAATAGCTGAATCAACTATGATTCTACAGGCAGCATGGCCGGTCAGACTAAACCAAAATTCGCGAAAGAAGGGCTGACACAGGCTTTCGCACTGACCTGTCTGCTGGTGATGGGGGCATGGGTGCTGTTTGGCCCCAGCGGGCTGCTCGCGTGGAGCGAAAACAATCGCTTACTGACCGAACGGCACAAGGAACTTACCTTGCTGGCTGAGGAGCGGAACGCGCTCAAGAACCGGGTCAGCCTGCTCGATCCGCGCCAGGTCGATCCCGATATGGCCGGTCAGCTGCTCCGCGCGAATCTCAATGTGGTGCACCCGGATGAAGTTGTCCTGACCATTCCGTAGGCCGCGGCGCGCAATTTGCGCCAAATTCGTTCCATCAAATTCGTATGCGCTAGTTTGCCTCGCGCGCAGTTCGCCCTATAGGCGAAAGCGTAGTTCCATACCCCAGGGGATACGAATTTGGCCAAGTCCGCACCGAGCCGTAAAGCGACTGACAAGACTGCCGTTGGCGAAGAAACTTTCGCTCTGCGCAGTTTGCAGGACGCGCACGATGCCAATCCGCGCTTTGCCGCCAGCGACGAACAGCTGCTCCACTTCTACGAACAGATGCTGCTGATCCGGCGGTTTGAGGAAAAGGCCGGGCAGCTGTACGGGCTGGGCCTGATTGGCGGGTTCTGCCACCTCTACATCGGTCAGGAAGCGGTTGCTGTGGGGCTGCAATCGGCGCTGAAGGCCGGGCATGACAGCGTGATCACCGGATACCGCGATCACGGCCATATGCTGGCCTACGGGATCGATCCCAAGCTGATCATGGCCGAACTGACCGGGCGCGCCGCGGGGATTTCGCGCGGCAAGGGCGGGTCGATGCACATGTTCTCGACCGAGCACAAATTCTACGGCGGGCACGGCATCGTTGGTGCGCAGGTGCCGCTGGGGGCAGGGCTGGCGTTTGGCCACAAGTACCGCGAAGACGGCGGGCTGTGCATGGCCTATTTCGGCGACGGCGCGGCGAACCAGGGCCAGGTCTATGAAGCGTTCAATATGGCGGCTTTGTGGAATTTGCCGATCATCTTCGTGGTCGAAAACAACGGCTATGCGATGGGCACCGCAGTGACCCGAGGCAGCGCCGAAACGCATTTCCATCGCCGCGGCACCGCGTTCCGGATCCCGGGGATGAACGTTAACGGGATGGACGTGCTCGAAGTACGCGCGGCCGCCGAAGTCGCGGTGGCGCACGTCCGCAGCGGCAAGGGGCCGGTGCTAATGGAGCTGCAGACCTATCGCTATCGCGGGCACTCGATGTCCGACCCGGCCAAATACCGCACCCGCGAAGAAGTGCAGGAAATGCGCGACAATCGCGATCCGATCGATGCGGCCAAGGCCGAACTGCTGGCCCGCGGGGTGAGCGAGGAGCGGCTCAAGGAGATCGAAAAGCAAATTCGCAGCAGAGTCGTCGATGCGGCTGATTTTGCCGAAAATTCGCCCGAGCCAGAGATGCCCGAACTCTACACTGATGTCTTGGTGGAGAGCTACTGATGAGCATCGAACTCAAAATGCCCGCGCTGTCCCCGACGATGGAAGAAGGGACACTCGCCAAGTGGCTGGTCAAGGAAGGCGACACGGTCAAATCGGGCGACATCCTGGCTGAGATCGAAACCGACAAGGCGACGATGGAATTTGAATCGATCGATGAAGGTGTGATCGGTGCGATCCTGGTGGCTGAGGGCACCGAGGGCGTGAAAGTCGGCACTGTGATCGCGACGATCAGCGGTGAGGGTGAAGCGGTCGCTGCACCTGCCGCTGCTGCGCCAACACTCACGGCCCAAGCCGCACCCGCTCCGGCGGCTAAGCATCCCGCGCCGACTGCCCGGCCCGCCGATCCCGCGATCCCGGTCGGCACCAACATGCAGAGCATCACCGTCCGCGAAGCCTTGCGTGATGCAATGGCCGAGGAAATGCGCCGCGATGACCGCGTGTTCGTGATGGGTGAGGAAGTCGCGCAGTATCAGGGGGCCTACAAGGTCACCCAGGGGCTGCTCGACGAATTCGGGCCCAAGCGGGTGATCGACACTCCGATCACCGAATACGGCTTTGCCGGGATCGGGGCCGGGGCAGCGATGGGCGGCTTGCGCCCGATCGTTGAATTCATGACGTTCAACTTTGCAATGCAAGCGATTGATCATGTTATCAATTCGGCGGCAAAGACCAATTACATGTCGGGCGGGCAGATGCGCTGTCCGATCGTATTCCGGGGCCCCAACGGCGCCGCCAGCCGGGTCGGCGCGCAGCACAGCCAGAACTTTGGCCCGTGGTACGCCAGCGTCCCCGGCCTGATCGTCATCGCGCCCTATGACGCGGCTGATGCCAAAGGCTTGTTGAAAGCCGCGATCCGCAGCGAGGACCCGGTGGTGTTCCTCGAAAACGAGCTAATTTATGGCCGCAGTTTTGAGCTGCCCGAGCTTGACGATCATGTCCTGCCAATTGGCAAGGCCCGGATCATGCGCGAGGGATCGGATGTGACCATCGTGTCCTATTCGATCGGCGTCGGCATGGCGCTCGAAGCGGCTGAAGTGCTGGCGGGCGAGGGGATCGAAGCTGAAGTGCTTGATCTGCGCACACTGCGTCCGCTTGACCGCGAGGCGGTGCTGACCTCGCTGGCCAAGACCAACCGACTGGTGATTGCCGAAGAAGGCTGGCCGGTCTGCTCGATAGCGTCAGAAGTGCTGGCGATCTGCATGGAGGATGGCTTTGATCATCTCGATGCGCCGGTCCTGCGGGTCTGCAATGAGGATGTGCCACTGCCCTATGCCGCCAACCTGGAAAAAGCCGCGATCATCGATGTGGCGCGGATCGCAGCCGCGGTCCGCAAGGTCTGCTATCGCTAGTTGAGCGAGCCGTCGGTGTCAGCGCCAAGGTTGCCGGTGAAGGCGTCACAGCGCTGTTCGGCATCCGGGTTGATCGGATCGCGCTGATAGATCTGGCTCAGGTCGCGATCATCGCGGACGGTGAACGAGGCGGTCGAGATGATGTCGAGGCTGCCCATGAACTGGGCCGAGATCAGCGGCTGGTAGGTGTAGTTGATCTCGACGAAGATCACCGCGTCGCCAGACTGGGCGATCACTTCGTTGCCAGCACGGCCCATCCCGTCGGGCTTCAAATCGCCTTCATCGCCAAAGCTGGAAGCGACATCCTTTGCCCCGCGGCAGCGCTGCCAGTGGATGTACTGCTCCTCGTCGCCGCCCGCCGTCACTTCGCGCACTTGCAGACTGCTGATGACCACCCGGCCGTTGTCGTAGAGCCCGATGTTTGGGCCGCCCTGGATCTGCGCGCCATAGATCACGTCGTTGATGTCGCTCTCATAGATCTTACGATTCTGCAGCGTAGAGGTGTCACCGATCCGTGAAGCGTTGTCGGCGATGTGGACGGCGAGCTGGCCGACCTTCATGTTGACCAGCGCATAATTGGCGGTCTCGCTGCCCCACAGGCCGGCAGTGAGCAGGAACGGCGCGCCCAGCGCGAACTCGACGGCGGATACGCCCGAGGTGTTGCGCGCCAAGCGGCGCAAGGTGCGTAGCAGGCTCATGTGCAATTCCCGGTTGTCGGCGCCGACGCGGAATTAGACTGGGTGCCATAGGGCTGGTTGCGCAGCACCACTTTGGCGGTCATCGAAAAAGTGCTGCCTTGTCCCGGAATGAAGGCAAAGACCGGAAAGGCGCGCTCGTAGCTGATGTTGACGTTGTACAGCACCGCATCGCGCGCACCGCCATTTCCGGTCTGGCCTGGGTCTAAGTCCCAATTGCCGTTGGCATTGGCATCTTCAAATGGTTCACCATTGTTGCAGGTGCCGTCGCCATTGACGTCGTCATAGTCTTCGGGACGGTTGACGTTGCCGAAATTGTTATAGGCCTTGCGTGAGAAGGTCATTGCCGCGTTAGGGGCAATGGCATGGACCGCCGTGGTAACCGCCGCGTCGATGGCGGCGGTATTGTCAGTGGCACCCTCAATCGTTGATTTGCGCGCCGCAGACTGCACTGCGCCTTGCAGCATCTGCGCGGTGTAGACGTTGTAGGAAAGGTCCAGCAGTCCCATCAGCAAGGTCAGCAGGACCGGCGCGAGGAGCGCGAATTCGACAGCCGAGACACCCTGCTGGTTGCGGCGCAGGCGTTGGAGCAGGTGCCGGATCATTTCGAGATCCTTAAATCGCCCATTTGTCCCGCGATCTTGCTGAACACGTCCTGCAAGGCAGCTGCACCATCCGCCTCGAAATGATGCCCGTCGCCGGCGCAGGTCTTCATCGTGTCATTGAGCGTGATGCCAAACCCGATCACCCAGACGGTAATGTTACGCCGTTTGGCTTCGGCACAGGCAACGGCAAAGCGTTTCTCCACCGTATCGTTGAGCGAAATCGGCGATGTCGGGCTCCAGCGGCGCTTGTCGAGCGGCTCCACCCCATAGGCACCATAGGCAATGTCATAGGATTCGGTCTGGCCGTCGGTCAGGAAGATGATGTGGCGGCTGGTGGTCTTGGAATCGACATCGGTGTTTTCGTCGGCGAACAGCCCAGTCGGCGAGATCAGCCGCGCAGCCCAGATCATCCCGATATCGGGGTAGGTCGTGCCCGATGCGGAGATTGAGCCCAGATAGGTGTTGAGCTGGGCTGCATCCAACTCGGCCAGTTTACGCGCTGCCGTTGGGCAGGCGATCATTGCAGGCATCCGCTCAGGCTTGAAAAGGCCGCTGTCCGTGGTGACGACCGGAGCATTAGTGAACGAACCACCGCCCCACCAATTGAGCGAACGCTCATAGATGATGCGCGGATATTGCGGCCGCCACTGGGTATCGCTGTCCCCCGCAGTCGGCACCGTATCGATATCCAGATCGAGCGCGCGGCTGAAATCGACGGCGTCATAGTCGTCGATCTCATAGGTCGAACGTTCTTCGATGCAGCCATTGCTTTCCCGGCGCCAGCTGCGGACGTTGCGGGCCAGCGGGGCATAGCGATACTGGGCATAAGTCCGCGTGTAGGGGATCGTGACCCAATCGTATTCGGCTGTATAGGCAGTGTAGGTGTATTCATGCACGAGGCATGTTGCGCCTGTGAGCTGCACCCAATACGAAACGCCGTTAGTAACACTGCGATAATGCGCAATTGTCTTGGTGCCGGCCGGTGGCCCTGGGTAAGGTTCGGATGTGCTGGAAAGCAGGGTATAGACCGTATTCGTGGTACTGGCCGGAGGGGCAGTATCGCAGGACAAGTAATTGGTTTCCGATTCGTCCGCGGCCGTGTGCAAGGTTGCCGGATAGGCGCTTTTCATCCGGTAATTTTTCGTGCCGGATTTTTCGACCCAGTTCTCGGTATAGGAATGCGTGCTGGGCTCGCCTGACGTGGTGCCATAGTCTTCGCGCGACTGATAGGTCCAGTCGTTGACCACCCAGTCATTTTCGAGGAGCGCACCGACATTGACGTTGGTCGAGAAAGGCACAAAACCATAGCGCAGGCGGATGCCGGGACCCTTACTACCCTCCAACTGGGCGTGGAAATTGCGCACCACGCCCTTCAGCACCTCGATCCGCGGGTCGTCGTCGTCGGGGTTGGTGGTGTTCATCGAACCCGTGGTGTCGAGCGCGAACATGATGTCGGTGTTTGAGAAGTTTAGCGAGGCCTCGCAGTTCACCGTGATCGGCACTTGGGTATAGCCGAACAGGTTCATGATCGTTGTCGGCACCGTGACCGTCGCCGCGCCCGAGACCGAGAAATCGTCTTCCAGCGTCATCGCGAATGTGCGGTCGGTGGTGCCATAGCTGCCATCGGCGAAGTTGTTGCTGAAGAACCGATTGCCGACCGCCGCAGCGTCGGCTGGCACAACGCCGCCAACGACGACTGCCGAACCCAGCTTCTTGCGCGTCGCCAGCACCCCGGCGTCGCAGGCCTGCTGCAGACGAGTTTGTGAGAGGTAGCTGCGGCCCATGTCGATCCCACCGCCGACCATCGCCAGCAGCGGCACCAGCGAAGCCGCAATCATCGCCAGCGTATTGCCCGAGCGATCCCGCAGCAGCCGCGCGGCAAGGCCGGCTAATTTTGAGATGAAAGGCGGGTGCGCCATGGCGGTTGCGGCAAGCTCCGGAAAAATCCAGCGTTCAGCCTTAGCGTGGGCGTGTAACCCCTTGCCCAACAGGCATGGTTAACGTTTTCAATATATTGCTTGAAATTTGCGGCTCAGCTGGCTTCGATCACGAAAATCGGGCGGCTGTATGAAAGCGGAATCTCGCCAATGCCGATGACTGAAAGCATCGTCGGGACATCATAGTCCAGCGTGATGGTGTATTCGGTCGCCCCGATAACCCGCTGGGTCGCCGCAGGGGTGATTGTTGCCGTGAACCGGTCGCGGACCAGGCCATAGGGCGCGGTAACAGCGACGCCGTTGGCATAGTCCTGCAACTGCCCGACAGTCAGCCGGTTGGCGGTCTGGTAATTGATCACCGAATAGCGCGCCACATCGGCGGAAATCCCGCGTAGCGCGTTATAGTTCTGCATCCCGACACCGATCTGCAGCACGCCCATCAGCATCCCGATCAGCAACGGGCCGATCAGCGCAAATTCGACCGCAACCGAACCGCGTTGGTCCTTGCGAAAAAAGGAAATCATGCGCCGCATCAAGTAGGCTCCGCCTGGCCGATCATCACGTGGTTGATCACGTTATAGTTGATCGGGCTGCCGACGCCGAAATTGGTCCAGGCCGGGGTATAGGTATCGGTCAACCGGATCCGCACAAAGCTGGATACGACTTGCGCCGAATTGCAGTCATTCAGTCGAAACGTGAAGGATGTTTGTGCGTCACAACGATAGGCGACCGAGATGGTCACCTTGCTGGCTGGCAGCCCGGTTGAGGCCATCACCACGTTCTTCAGCACCGTGCGCTTGGCGGCCGTATCCGGCGGGGAGGCCAGCGCAATTGCCGCTGCTTCGCCCGCAGCGCTTTGCAACTCGGTCTGGCGCGCGACAATGCTGCTGATCTGAAAGGCGCCCAGGCTCATCAGCACTAATACCGGCGCGACCAGCGCGGTTTCAATGATCATCGCCCCTTCGCGGTCTTGCCGCAGGTCTGTCAGGATACGCAGCAGCCTCATCATGCCACCAGCTTTATAGTCGCGCGGCCGGTGGAGACCTCGTCGGTGTTGGTCATTCCGGGGGGGCAGAAGCTCGACATATTGGTTGTGCCCTCCAGTGTGATCCGGGCTGCAGCGATCAGCAAACAGGCGCTGGTGACCGATGCGGTCCCGCTGAATCTGATGTCGCTTTTTGGCAGATAGATTTTGCCATTCAGCACAGTGTTGCTGTTTCCATTCAGGGTGTTGCGGTTGTTTGAGCCTTGCGACGCGCGATCTTCATAGATCAGCATCCCGGCAAATTCGGCGCCTTGGGCCGCGGTGAGCCCGCCCACACTAGTCAGCTGGGCTGAGGTTGCTGCCGTCAGTGTGATGTTGGAACCACCGGCAAAATCGAAATAGGCGCCGTTCTTGAGGATGAACATGACGCCGGCTCCGGTCACCTGGTGCTGCCCGGTGATTTTGATCCGGCCGCCATTAATCACGTAGATTCCAGGTTGCAGCACAGTGGTGCAACTGACCTGAAAACCGCCAGTGTAGGTGCCCTGACTGAGCGTGGCCTGGGTGGTGGTGGTGATGGTGACGGCGTTGGCGTATTCGGTGGAGGCCCTGAAAACCTGCTTGCGCCAGATGCGGTTTTGGCCGCTGCCCGAAACCTGAACCCAGGTCGGAGCGCCGTCAGAAGTGGCAATCCCGTTCACGCTATTGGTCGGCAGAGCAACTGCATAGGTCCAGGCTCCCCAGATTCCAGTCACATTGGCCAATAATCCAGTACCGGTATAGTTCGACTGCAGAACCGCGTTGCTCGAACTGGACCCTCTCCAATAGGTGTAGATCGTGTCGGTCTTGGAACGCTTGTCCCCGGTCGTGGTGGTTGAACCTGCGACACAATTGTAGCTCTGAGCCGGATTTGGGCTCGGCGTGGGAGTGTTCAGGTTGGCGAAGGGATCGACCAGTCCATCGGTATATTCATGAATATCGGCGTCGGTGTGGGTCGAAAGCCAGTCATCGATCCCGCCCGCCGAAACCACCCAGCCCGGATCCACCGTCGGATTGCCGTTGATGATAACCGCGCTGTCCGAAGTGGACAGGGCAGCCATCCCGCAGGCGGCGGTCATGCTGGCGTTGCCGCCGATGGTAATCGCGCCGCTGGCAGCATCATCAACCGCGATCAAGCAGGCGGTATAACTTTCGCCTTCGGTAAAGCTTGCTTGGGCATAGGCCGTCACGTTGGCAGCGCTGCCGGTGATGAAGTTGGAGAACGGCAAAACCTTGCTGGCCGTAGCGGTCACCACCACACTGTTCTGGTTGCCGCCATTGTAGTTAGCCAAGGTGACGTTGGGTACAGTATCGATCGCGCCGGTCTTGGTCAGGTTCGCGGAATACTCCAGCCGGGCGCGAGTAACATAGGTGCTGCTGACATCGGCATTGCTGCGGGCCCAAGCACCTGCCAGTGCGGCCTGATCGGCGGCGTACTGAATTTCGCGCTTCCACATGTACCACTGTGCGGTATCGACTGCGAGGCCCGAGCTGCCAATGAGGACAGGCATGCCCAAAGCCACCAAAAGCGTCGCATTGCCGCTGGTGCTGGACCTTAGTTCGCGGAGATTTTGGCGAATTGCGCTGAGCATACTGCCCCCAAAAATGAATTCAAGTGATCTGCATATAGGCAGGTGTAGTGACCGGTCTCTCAAACAGCAGGGTTAACAGCAGGTTAGGACCGCATGTTTCCAGCGGGTAAAATGGGGTTGCGTGACCCATCGCTAGCGTTAGGCAAGAAAGTCATGGACTTGACGATACATCTTGAAGACCTGCCGACCGAACGCAGGCTGGCGTTGGCCTATGCGCCAAAGGCCGCACGGCCGTTGGTGCTGGGCCTGTTCGCGCTCGACACCCGGCTCGCCGGGATTGTCCGCCAGGCGCGGGAACCGATGCTGGGGCAGCTCAAGCTATCGTGGTGGCGCGACCGGCTGAGGGCAGATCCGGTGGCAGGCCAGCTCGGCGATCCGCTGCTGGAACTGCTCGATCAGTGGGGCGATCAGCGTTCTGCGTTGGCGGGTATGGTCGATGGCTGGGAGCACCTGTTGAACGATGGCCCGCTCGACGAACCGGCGCTGATCGCTTTTGCTGCGGCGCGCGGCATGGCTTGCGCTGAACTGGCAGAGCGCTTGGCGGCGCCTGAGGCGATTCCCGAAGCGGCGCGCGCGGGCCGCAATTGGGCGCTGGTCGATCTCGCGCTGGGGCTAAGCGATCCGGCTGAGCAGGCACTGGTTGAACAGATCATCCAGGCGCAGGATTGGCGGCCAGTGCGATTGCCGCGGGCACTGCGGCCGCTGGCCGTGCTGCATGGTCTGGCCGGCCGCAAGCAAGGCGCCGGCCCACTATTGGCCGGGCCCGGCGATGGATTGTTCGCGGTCAGGCTTGGCTTGCTCGGTTTTTGAACTAGTGTTGCACCAATACTTGGAGGCTTTGCGATGAACCGAATAGTACTGGGCGCTGTTTCTGCACTTTTGTTGGCCGGGGCTGGGCTATTCTGGTGGCAGGGGCAAGCCAGCACCGAGGCCGCCGCGCCGCCCGCACCGCAGATGATGGCTGACGCGGCGGTTGGCTCTCCGCTCGAAGATATCCCTGACGAGGACGGCGAAGGAATGGTCGGCCCGGCGCTGCCGCCCGAAGCCAGCGAAGCCACGCGTGAGGAAAAGCGCTTCAACCGGCTCGACCGCAACCGCGATAACCTGATCAGCCGGACCGAAACGATGCAGCCCCGGATCGCCGCCTTCCGCAAGCTCGACAAGGATCGCAACAACCTGCTCAGCTTTGAAGAATGGGCGGCCACCACATCGAACCGATTCAAGCAGGCTGATGGCAACGGCGACAGCAACCTGACCCGCGGCGAATTCGCCACGACCAAGCCCAAGCAGGCGCAGCGGCCGGGTTGCAAGTGCTAGCGCGATAGGCGGCGTATCCGATACACCGTCTCAAAATCCCGCTCAGCCTGAGCCTGTCGAAGGCCCACCGTATTCCGGGAACCGCAGAGTAATAGGCTGGTGCTTCGACAAGCTCAGCATGAGCGGATTTGGCGTGAGTTTACAGGATCAAGTTTAATGTGAAGCGCCAATCCACGCCGCCAGATCGGCTTTGGCGCGTTCGGTATAGGCCTGTCTGCGGGCCTTTTTCTTCACATCGGGCAGCGGCGGAAACAGGCCGAAGTTGACGTTCATCGGCTGATAGGTCTCAGCCTCGGCGTCTCCGGTGACGTGGCTCAGCAAGGCGCCAAGCGCCGTGGTGCGGGGCGGGGCAGTCCACGGCTGGCCGGTTAGTTCGGCGGCGGCCATCAACCCTGCCAGCAGGCCGATTGCGCCGCTTTCGACATAGCCCTCGCAGCCGGTGATCTGCCCGGCAAAGCGCACGTGCGGCGCCGATTTCAGCCGCAGCTGGCGGTCGAGCAGGACCGGGGAGTTGAGGAAGGTGTTGCGGTGCAGCCCGCCCAACCGAGCGAATTCCGCGTTCTCCAGCCCCGGAATGGTCCGGAACAGCCGGACCTGTTCGGCATACTTGAGCTTGGTCTGAAAGCCGACCATGTTCCACAGCGTGCCCAGCTTGTTGTCCTGGCGCAGCTGGACCACGGCATAAGGCCAGCGGCCGCTCGGAAACTCGGGCGTGGCATCGTGCGGATTGTCGAGCCCGACTGGCTTCATCGGTCCGTAACGCAGGGTATCGACCCCGCGCGCGGCCATCACTTCGATTGGCATGCAGCCTTCGAAATAGGGGGTGTTGGCCTCCCATTCGCGAAACTCGGTTTTTTCGCCATCGATCAAGCCCTGATGAAAGGCGAGGTATTGCGCGCGGTTCATCGGGCAGTTGATGTAGTCCTTGCCGCCCTTGTCCCACCGCGCCGCCATCCAGGCGACGTCCATGTTGATGCTCTCGTGGTGGACGATCGGCGCGATCGCATCGAAGAAGGCCAGACTATCCGTTCCGGTCGCCGCGCCGATGCTTTCGGCCAGGGCGGCGGCGGTGAGCGGCCCGGTGGCCACAATGGTCAGGCCGGCGTCTGGCAACCGGTCAATCCGTTCGCGCACCACATCGAGATTGGGCAGCGACGCCAGCCGCGCCTCAACCTCGGCTGAAAACACATCGCGATCGACCGCCAGCGCAGATCCGGCCGGAACCTTGGCTACTTCAGCCGCCGCCATCAGCAGCGAATCCAGCCCGCGCATTTCGTGGTGGATCAGTCCGACAGCGTTGTTCTCGTGATCGTCCGAGCGGAACGAGTTGGAGCAGACCAGCTCGGCCAGACCATCGCCCTGATGCGCCGGGCTGCGCTCGCCCGTGCCGCGCATTTCGGACAGGCGGACCTTCAGCCCGCGCCGCGCGAGCTGCCAGGCAGCCTCGCTGCCTGCCATGCCGCCGCCGATAACGTGTACGTCATAAGTCATGCTGCGCGCCTAGCGGCTGGTGAAGTCGAATGCCAGCGCTTGAATGCTTGGGGTCTTGGTCGGCGCGAGCAGCACCATTCCGTTGATGGTGCCTTTGGTGCAGGACCAGCTAAACGTGCCTGAAAGCGCGCCGGTGGGCACAACCGCAGCAGTCGTATCGCAATCCCCCGCTTGCGCCCTACGTTCGGCCAGATGGCTTTGCCAATGCGCTGGGTCGCGATCGAGCAGGAAGTTCATCGCCAGCGCATCACCGGGCACGTTTTGCAGGTTCCCTGCGTTCCAGATTGTCCGGACATTGCCGTAGGCGGCGTTCAGCGCTGGGCTGACCGGCAAGCCGCGCGGGCGGATCAGGCCCGCTTCGCCGAGCCGGGTCGCCGCATCCCAGACCATCCCCGAACCGCCGGTATAGGTCTTGTTGGTCATTGCGAAGACCGCCACCCCGGCATCGGGGATCAGCAACATGTGGCTGCCGTATCCGGGAAATCCCCCGCCATGAAACAGCACCTGACCCAGCGCGCAGTCCTGCCCCGCGATCAAGCCGCCGCCATAAACCGCCGCCAGCTTGCATTCGCTGCGCAAGGTGCCGGGGCGGTTCCTGAGCTGCGGCGGGCCGCCACCATTTTGCATGGCCCGGATAGTTACGCCGCCATCCTGCGCGCCGCGCGCGGGCCAGGCTGACAGCAAAAAGCCGAGCCAGCGGGCATAGTCATTGGCGCTGGTGGTGACCCCACCCATCGCTCCGAACGCGCCATGGGCCATATAAGGCTCGGCGCGCCAGACATTGTCTTCCCAGCGATAGCCGGTCGCGCGCTTGTCGGCCGGCACATCCGCGTTTTCATAGGTGGTGGCAGTCATCCGCAGCGGCGTGAAAACCTTTGCCGTGATATGGCGCGAGAAATTCACCCCGCTGACATTGCTGATCACCCGGCCGAGCATGGCGTAGCCGAGGTTGGAATATTCAAACCGTGTGCCGCGCGGGGCAGTGCGGGGCACGCCGGCCTTGAGCAGGCGGGTGAAGTCCGCCTCGGCCAGTGGTTGCTGGCGATCGCCCCAGGGGTCATCGGTGACGAACCCAGCGGTGTGGTGGAGCAGATCGGCGACGGTGATGTCCGCCCCCCAGCTTTTGATTTCGGGGATGTATCTCCACACCGGATCGTCCAGCCGCAATTTGCCTTCATCGCGCAGCCGCAGGATTGCATAGGCGGTGAAGGCCTTGCTCATCGAAGCGATCCGGAAACCGGTATCAGCGCTGACCGCCCGCCCGCCCGGCCCGATCGATTGCTGGCCCAGCGCCTTGACGTGGACCAGCCGTCCATCGACGACCACGCCCCAGACCATGCCCGGAACGTGGTTGGCGATCCTCCACCGCTCAAAATCGGCATCGAGCGCGGCATAGGTGCTTTCATAGCTCGCAGTCGTTTGCGCAGATGTTTGGGGCTGGGCGCCAGCAGAGTGGCTGGAGGCCGCGAGCAGCGCAGCGGCGAGCAGGTGGGAAACTCTCATTTTGGCAGCCTAACACTGGCCAAGGGCGATTGACAGTACCGGCTCAGCCCCCGAACATCGCCGCGGAGGAGATTGCCATGCCGCAGCGCGCGCTGATCGATAAACGCCCATGGCTGGTGGCCAGCCTGATTGCGGGGATCAGCTATTACTTCCTGCGCGGCGATACGCTGCCGGATATCTACGAATGGGCCTTGAAGGGCACCGGCGTCGCCTTGCTCGCGGCCTATGCCTTGTCGCGGCACAAGGGCGCGGATTCGAGGGCGATCGCGGCGGTTATGGGCTTTGGTGCGCTAGGTGATGTGCTGATCGAATTGCAGCTCGAATGGGGCGCGGCGGCGTTTCTGGTCGGGCACCTGATCGCAATTCACCTCTATCTGCGCCACCGCCGGCCGGCGCTTGAGGCCAGTCAGAAAGTGCTGGGGCTGGCCCTGCTGGTGCTGACCCCTTTGATCTCGTGGAAACTCACCGACAGCTTGCTGGTCGCGGTCTATGCGCTCGGGCTGGGGGCGATGGCCGGAGCGGCTTGGACCAGCAGTTTTCCGCGCTACCGTGTCGGGATTGGGGCGGTGCTGTTCGTCGCCTCAGACCTGCTGATTTTTGCGCGGATGGGGGTGATGAGCAATGTGGTGTTCCCAGCCTGGCTGCCATGGCCAGTCGGGGGGAAGCCAATTGCAGATAGTCTGATCTGGCCGCTGTACTATTTCGGCCAGTTCCTGATTGCGACCGGCGTAGTCGGAGAACTGCGTCGCCGCACTGCCTAGGGTTCAGCCGGCCCAAGCCGCAATCGTGGTGCGGTGGAGTTCGCGGCGGTGGCCCTCATAGCCGCCGGTGGCTTTGTGCAGGACCGAGCGGTTGTCCCACATGACCAGCATCCCCGGCTCCCAGCGGTGCCGATAGATGAAGCGCTCATCGCCCTGCCACTGCTGCAATTCCATCAGCAGCGCGATGGCAGCCGCCTGCTCCATGCCCTCGATCCCGATGATGTAGCCCAGCGTCGAATAAAACCCGCGCCGCCCGGTTTCCGGATGGGCCGGAACCAGTGGGTGAGTTTGCGTGGCGAGCGCTTCCTCGCTCGGGCGGATATCCATGCTGCGGCCCTTGTCCTTCGCGCCATACGTGCCGTCCGGGGCATAGGCGAGGCGGGCTGAGTGGACCGCTACCAGATCGGCTAGCTCGGCCTTGCGCGCAGCGGGCAGGGCGTCCCACGCGGCGTGCTGGTTGGCATAGAGCGTATCGCCGCCATGGGGCGGGATATCGATCGCCATCAGGCAGGTGCCTGCGGGCGGGCGGGCCTGAAAGCTCCAGTCGGTGTGCCAGTTTTCGGCGAACAGCGGGCTCTGCTCGCCCGCCTCACGGCGGATCGCGGCGATATTGCCTCGGCCGGGGATCGGGGCGAAAAACGGATCGTGGCCAAACCCGCCAAAGGCCAGCGTGAAGCGCTCAAGGTCATCGTCGCCAAGGAACTGGTCAGGGAAGGCGAGGACGTGGTGCTCTAGCCAGATGGCGCGCAATTGCGCAATCTCGGCTGGCTCCAGCGCGCGGCGCAGATCAATGCCGCTGACCCGTGCCCCGCAGGCCTGCCCCGATGGTTCAACCTTCACGCTCATCCTCACCCGCCTCCCGCAACGTCAGCGCATCATCGCGCTGTCAGGCTGTCGGTGCAAGGGCTCAGGCTGGGTAGAGCACGGTTCCGTCTCTCGCACGCTGCAAGGGGGCCAGCGTGGTCACGGCGCTCAGCGGCAGCGCGGCATAAATGTGCGGGAACAGGGCGCCGTCGCGCGATTTCTCCCAGCGTAACGCCGATCCCAGTGCAGTCAAATCAACCCGGGCCAGCCACAGCCCGGACTGCCCAGCAAAATGCTTGTCGAGCGTGCCCACAACCTGCGGCTCAGCCGAGAGGTGGATATAGCCGTCGGCCAGATCGGCTGGCGCGCCTTCGAACAGCCCGTTAGAGACGAGTTGGTCCTTCTGCGCGCTGGCCAGGATTTTCCAGGCGTAGTCGGGTAGATCCCTCACGCCTCGTCAGTCGGCGGAGCATCGGCGGCTGGCGTATCGTCGGCAGCGGGGACTTCACCCTCAGCCATTTCCTCGCCCTCTACCTCATCGTCACCCGCATCGGCCAGCCGCACGGCGGAAACGACGTGCTCCTCGTCCGAGACGTTGAACAGCCGCACGCCGGCACTACCGCGTCCGATCACCCGCAGGCTTTCGAGCGGCAGGCGGATCAGTTTGGCCTGATCGGTTACCAGCATCAACTGATCGGCGCGAACCGCCGGGAAACTGGCCACGACTGGCCCATTGCGGGCGATATTGTCGATATTGGTAATGCCCTGGCCGCCGCGCCCGGTTCGCCGGTATTCGTAAGCAGAGGACATCTTGCCATAGCCATTGGCGCAAACCGTCAGGATGAACTGCTCGTGCTCGGCAAGGTCAGCCATCCGCTCGGGCGACAGCGAAGGCTCGCCTTCCTTTTCACCCTTCCATGGCGCAAACCGGACATAGTCCTCGCGTTCTTCGCTGGTGGTGCCGACGCGGTGGAGGATCGACAGGCTAATCACCTCGTCATCACCCTTCAGCGTCATGCCGCGCACACCCGTCGAGGTCCGGCTGGTAAATTCGCGCACTTCGTCGCCAGCAAAGCGGATCGCCTTGCCAGCGCGGGTGGCGAGCAGCACATCGTCGCTGGCTTCGAGCAAAGCGACGCCGATCAGGCGGTCTTCCGAACCCTCATCAAACCGCATCGCGAATTTGCCGTTGCTTGGCACATTGGCAAAGGCGTCCATCGAATTGCGCCGGACATTGCCCTTAGCAGTGACAAAGACGACCGAGAGCTTGCCCCATTCGGCCTCATCCTCGGGCAGGGCGAGGACAGTCTGGATCGTCTCGTCCTTGTCGAGCGCAGGCAGCAGGTTGACGATCGGGCGGCCGCGCGTGGTCGGCCCGCCTTCGGGCAGTTTCCACACTTTGAGCCGGTAAACCTTGCCCGCGGTCGAGAAGAACAGCACCGGATTGTGGGTGCTGGTCACGAACATGTTCGTGATCACGTCCTCGTCCTTGGTCGCCATCCCGGCCCGGCCCTTGCCACCGCGGTTCTGGGCGCGGAAGGTAGAGAGCGGGGTGCGCTTGATATAGCCGTCCATGGTCACGGTCACGACCATATCTTCGCGCTCGATCAGGTCTTCATCGTCGATCCCGTCCCAGGCTGCGGCAATTTCCGACTTTCGCGGCGTGGCATAGGCGGCGCGGATCGCGACCAGTTCATCGCGCATCACGCCGTAGAGCTTGGCCCGGTCGGCCAGGATAGAAAGATATTCCTCGATCGCCAACGACAGCTCTTTAAGCTCGTCACCAATCTCGTCGCGGCCCAGCGCGGTCAGGCGGTGGAGGCGCAGATCGAGTATTGCCCGGACCTGGACTTCGGACAGGCGATAGGTCCCGCCAGCCTGTTCGGCATCAGGCTCAATCGCTTCGACCAGCCGAATATACTGCGCAATTTCGCCAATCGGCCATTCGCGGGTGACCAGCGCTTCGCGCGCGGCGGCTGGATTGGGCGAACCGCGGATGATCTTGACCACTTCGTCAAGGTTGGTCACCGCGACGACCAGACCGAGCAAGATATGCGCCCGGTCACGCGCCTTGTTGAGTTCAAACTTGGTCCGGCGGGTAATCACTTCCTCGCGGAAGGATATGAACGCGGCGATGATATCGCGCAGCGCCAGCGTTTCGGGGCGGCCGCCGCGGATCGCCAGCATATTGGCCGGGAAGCTCGACTGTGCCGGGGTGTTTCGCCAGATCTGGTTGAGCACCACTTCAGGCGTGGCATCGCGCTTGAGATCGACCACCACCCGCACGCCGAGCCGGCTCGATTCGTCGCGAATGTCCGAAACGCCTTCGATCCGCTTGTCCTTGGCGGCTTCGGCGATCTTTTCGACCAGCCCGCTCTTGCCGACCTGATAAGGGATCGAAGTCAGCACGATCGAGCGCCGGTCACCCCGGCCTTCCTCGATCTCGTGGCGCGCGCGCATGATGATCGAGCCGCGCCCGGTCAAATAGGCTGAGCGCGCCCCGGCGGTGCCGAGGATTAGCGGGCCGGTAGGGAAATCGGGGCCGGGGACGAATTCGATCAGTTCTTCCGACGTGATCGCCGGGTTGTCCATATAGGCCAGGCAAGCGTCAATCACTTCGCCCAGGTTGTGCGGCGGAATGTTGGTCGCCATGCCGACCGCGATCCCGCCGGCGCCGTTGACCAGCAGGTTGGGGAAGCGCGCCGGCAGCACGGTCGGTTCCTGCCGCGAACCGTCATAGTTCTCAGTGAAATCGACGGTATCCTTGTCGAGATCGTCGAGCAGGCTGTTGGCCACCTTGGCCAGCCGCGCTTCGGTATAGCGCATCGAGGCCGGGGCATCGGGATCCATCGAGCCAAAGTTGCCCTGGCCATCGACCAGCGGCACCCGCATCGACCAATCCTGCGCCATCCGAACCAGCGCCATGTAGATCGCAAGGTCGCCGTGCGGGTGATAGTTGCCCATCACGTCGCCCACGATCTTGGCGCATTTGCGATAGGGCCGGCCAGCAACCATGCCGCCTTCCTGCGCTGCGAACAGGATCCGGCGGTGGACCGGCTTCAAACCGTCACGCACATCGGGCAGGGCCCGACTGACGATCACGCTCATCGCGTAATCGAGGTAGCTCGATTTCATCTCATCGACGATGTCGATGCGCTGAAATTCGCCCATCGGACCGGTCGGTTCGGGAGTGGATTCGGAGATGTCGATTTCGTCGCTCACGCGGGATGGGTCACTTGTTTTGTTTTGGCCAAATTCGGATCATTAAGCCCTAGGGCAAAGGCTCTCGCAGAGCCATCCAAAGCGGTCCGGATGGGCGTTTTTTCCACACCTTGCGCGGCAATCCTGAACGGATGGCCCTGGCGCTATTCAATCGCCGTTCAACCGCGCGGCCCTAGTGCGCCGGGGTGTTGCCAAGATGGTGTTCTAGCGCCTATGGCTGGATCGAGGAAGTTGCCCCGCCGGTGCCCGCAAATCGCGCGCAAACCGGCGGTTGCCAAGGAGAATATTGCGATGGTTCGTGCGACGTTTTTGACCCGCTCTGCGCTGGGTATGGCCCTTGCTTTGGGTGTTGCCGCAGGCGGCCTGGCGCTGCCCGCTGCTGCCAAGGAAAAGAAGCCTGAGGCGCCGAAGATTGCGCCTTCGAAGGCTTTTATTCCGCCTTACGTCGCCGCCAAGGATGGCGTTGACAAAGCAGGCAAGCGGCAGGACGTGCTGGATGCACAGGCTGCAGTGAAGGCGGCGGATAACGCCTATCGCAGTGCTTCGGGCAAGAAGGCCCGCGATGAGGCCCGCGCCAAGTATGATGCTTCGGTCGCCGCGCTCGGAACGCTGCTTCAACCGGAAAAGGATCTGCTGGAAAAGGCTTTCGCCGTCGCGACTACGCCAGATGACAAGTTCATCGCTGGTCAGCTTTCGCTGGCACTGGGGCAAGTAGCGTTTGACAAATCGATGCAGCGTCGCGGGCTGCAATCGATGGTCGGTAGCGGCAAGCTGTCCCCAGCCGACAACGCCAAATTCCAGTTCTATATCGGTGGCCTGTCTTATGACATGAGAGAATATCCTGCGGCGCGGACGGCGTTCCAAGCGGCGATCGCTGGCGGTTACACCGAAGGCGGGGTCGACGGCCTGCTGGCCGATGCCTATTTCAACGACAACATGCCGAATGAAGGCCTCAAGGTGCTGGATGATGCGATCACCAAGCGTGGCGCAGCAGCACCCGAAGACTGGATCCGCAAGGGCATTGTCGTGTCCTACAAGGCCAAGATGCCAGCCCAGGCGATCAAGTTTTCGACGCAGCTGGTCGAAGGCTATCCCACTCAGGAAAACTGGGCGCTGGCCCTCTCGGTTGTCCGCGATATGAGCACGTTCCAGAATCAGGAGCAGATCGATCTGCTGCGCCTGATGGGGCGGACCAATAGCTTCTCCGAAGCGCGCGACTATATCGAATATATCCAGGCCGCCGATCCACGCCGTCTGCCGGCTGAGGCGCTCAAGATCGTGAACATGGGCGTTGCCGCTGGCAAGCTGCAGATGAGCGATCCCTTCGTAATCGATGCCAAGGCGATATCAACAGCGCGGATTGCCGAAGACAAAGCTTCGCTGGTGGCGATGGAGCGCGATGCCCGCGGGGCCAATGCCACGGCGGCGACTGCGATGGCGGCGGGTGACGCATTCCTGAGCCACGACAATGCCGTCAAGGCCGAGGAAATGTACAAGATCGCGCTGACTAGGCCCGGGGTTGATGCGCCGCGGGTCCTGACCCGGCTGGGGATCGTTCAGATCGACCAGGGCCGCTTTGCCGAAGCACGGGAAACCTTTGCCAAGGTCACCGGAGCCCGCGTTCCGATTGCCCAGCTGTGGTCGGCCTTTGCCAAGAGCAAGCTGGCTGCTCCGGCCGCTCCGGTTGCTCAGTAAAGCTGACGGATCAAGACTTACGAAAAGGGCGGCCCGCAACGGCCGCCCTTTTTGATTCTGGGCTCAGCCAGGCTGAGGTCAGCGCTTCAACCGTTCGGCATGCCAGGCAACATGATCGGCCATGAAGCTGGAAATGAAGTAGTAGGAATGATCATAGCCCGGCTGCATTCGGATCGTTGCTGGGATCCCGGCCTTGCGCGCGGCCATCACCAGCAGCCCGGTTTTGAGCTGTTCGTGGAGGAAATTGTCCGCTTCGCCTTGGTCGATCAGTAGATCAGGCAGGCGGGCGCCATCTTCGATCAGGGCGCAAGCATCATACTGCCGCCAAGCCGCTTGATCCGGCCCCAGATAGCCGCCCAGCGCTTTCTCGCCCCACGGGCAGTTGATCGGGCTGACGATCGGCGAAAAGGCACTGACCGAGCGGAACCGATTGCCCAGGCGTAGTCCGATTGTAAGCGCACCATGGCCGCCCATGCTGTGCCCGCTGATACCTTGCCGGTCCATGTCGACCGGAAATTGCTGCGCGATCAGCGCGGGCAATTCCTGCTCGATATAGCTGCGCATCTGAAAGTGGGTGGACCACGGGGCTTGTGTCGCATCGACGTAAAAGCCCGCGCCTTTGCCAAAATCATAGCCCTCATCATCGGGCACATCATCGCCGCGCGGGCTGGTATCGGGCGCGATCAGAATGATTCCATGCTCGGCGCAGGCCGCCCGGAACTCACCCTTTTCGGTCACGTTGGCGTGGGTGCAGGTCAGGCCGGACAGATACCACAGCACCGGCAGCTTCGCGCCCGGTTGATGGTCCGGCACGAACACCGAAAAGGTCATGGGAGTGCCGGTGGCACTGCTTTGGTGCGAGTAAGCACCTTGGGTGCCGCCGTGGCTGCGGACTGCGCTGATCTGTTCCATAGCCGCGCCATTGCCGCTTGGCCGGGCGATGGCAAATGCTTTTTGATCTGGGTTAGGCGGGAGAGAGGGAGGAGTGGTGGACACACTTGGGCTCGAACCAAGGACCCGCTGATTAAGAGTCAGCTGCTCTACCAACTGAGCTATGCGTCCACATTCCTGACCCCGATTCGGCGGGGAAGGCTTCGTATAGCGGCTGTTTTTGCGTTTGGAAGGGGTTTCTCTTGGCGGCGATCAACTTTGCAGCGTGCCGCCACGGCGGCTCCAGCGGTTGACCGCCATGATCGTACCCAAGCAGATCATGTTGGTCATCAGGGCCGATCCGCCGTGACTGATCCACGGCAGCGGAATGCCGACCACCGGGGCCAAGCCTACCACCATCAGCATATTGATCGCCATGTAGAAAAAGATCGTGAAGGTCATTCCTGCCGCGAGCAGGCTGGAAAACCGGTCAGGCGCGCGGCGGGCCACTCTCAGCCCCCAGCGGAAGGTCCACAGGAATACGGCGAGCACAAACACGCCGCCAACAATGCCCCATTCCTCAAACATGGTCGCAAAGGCGAAGTCGGTATGGGCTTCGGGCAGGTATTGCAGATGGCTCTGGCTGCCATTGCCAAAGCCTTTGCCCCAGAACCCGCCAGACCCGATGGCAATCTTTGACTGGGTGATGTGATAACCGGTTCCCAGCATGTCGCTTTCCGGATCAAGGAACACGAGCACCCGGTTGCGCTGGTAATCATGGAGCAGAGTGAAAAAGGCGATGGGTGTAATCGCCACTCCGGCAAGGCCAGCGCCGATGAACCAGCGCAGCGGTAATCCTGCCAGGAAGATCACCACCGCAGCTCCCGCAGCAATAGACAAGCCAGTGCCGAGATCCGGCTGAATGATCACCAGCAAGACAGGCACTGCCGCCATGGCTGCAGCAGGCAACAACGCCCTCCAGCTGCGAGTCATCGCCGGGGGCAGGCTATCGAAAAAGACGGCGAGCGCGAGAACGATCCCCGGCTTCATCAGTTCCGATGGTTGGAGCATCATGAAACCCAGATTGATCCAGCGTTGGCTGCCGCCTCTTACGCTGCCAAACAGATCGACCGCGACCAGCAGAAGCACCAGCGCGCCATAGGCCGGATAGGTCGCCGCCTTGAAGAATTCGCGCGGCAACCGCGAGATCACGAAGGCCATCACCAGAAATACGCCAAAATGGATCATGTGCAGCAGCGCCCATGGCTCCATTCGCCCGCCCGCCGCCGAATAGAGCACGACCGAGCCAAAGGTGTTGAGGACGAACAAGGGCAGAAGCACTTCCCACGGCTCGCGCGCGATCGCTTCAGGTACGATCCGGCGGCTCATTGCGGGGTAGCCTGATCGGCTGGCGCCGGGGCGGCCGGGGTGGTGGGCTTCGGAGCTTGAGCCGTATCACCTTCCGGCTCGGGCGGTGGCGCAGCAGCCTCGGTCACCGGCGCGCGCGGGCCTTCGGCAGCGGCATCGGTGCTTTGCACCTGCCGCTGGATCTCGTCCTCATCGGCCGGTTTGGGGGCATTGACCCCGTATTGTGTTGCGAAGGCGCGATAGCGAGAAGCCATCCGTTGCTGCGGCGTGCCGCCCCAGTCGGTTTCCATCCCGTTCAGCACTTCCATCGCCTTGCCCGGATCGAACAGGAAGGTCATCACATCACGCGCGATCGGATAGGCCGCACCCGATCCGCCGCCGTGCTGGACGACCACGGCACATGCGTACTTGGGCTTGTCGAACGGCGCGAAGGCTACAAAGTGTCCGTGATCGCGGTGCTTCCACAGGCCGCCCTTGCCCTTGGAAATATTGAGCCCGACGACCTGTGCCGTCCCGGTCTTGCCAGCCATCAGCACATCGGGGATCGGCAACCGTGCTCTGCCAGCCGTGCCGCGTCCGTTGACCACTTCGCTCATTGCCGCATGGACGAAGTCGAGGTGCTCTTGCGATATGCCAAGCGATGGTGCGGCTTGCGGCTTTTCATCGAACAGCAATCGCGGCTGCAGCACTTTGCCCGATGCGATCCGCGCTGCCATCACGGCTTGCTGGAGCGGATTGACCAGGAAATAGCCCTGGCCGATTGTGGCGTTGACTGTGTCGAACACGGCCCACGGTTTGCCGTATTTCTTTTCTTTCCAGGCCGGATCAGGGACCGTGCCATAGCTTTGCCCGGTCACCGGCAGGTCAAAGCTCTCGCCCAGGCCCAGCCGTTTGCACATCGCCGCGATCTTCTCCATCCCGATCTTCTGGGCGAAGTGGTAAAAATAGACGTCGCAGCTCTGGTAGATCGCCTTGGCCATATCGACCGTGCCGTGGCCGCGCCGGTTCCAGCAGTGGAACACCCGATTGCCGACCCTGAGGCCGCCGCTGCAGCCAACGCTGTCCGATGGATCAAGCCCGGCCTCAAGGAACGCCAGCGCCACCGCCGGTTTGACCGTCGAACCCGGCGGGAACAGCCCGCGCAGCACTTTGTTGCGCAGCGGCACATGATCATCGTCGGACAGCATTTTCCATTCGATCCGTCCGATCCCGTCGGAAAAGCTGTTGGGATCGTAGCTGGGCATCGAAGCCATCGCGAGCAGATCGCCACTTTCGCAGTCCATCACCACCACCGCGCCGCTTTCCAGCCCGATCCGGCGCGCGGCATAGTCCTGCAGCGGGCCGTTGACCGCCAGCTTCATTGGCTGACCCGGCACATCTTCGCGCATTTCTAGATCGCGGACGATCTTGCCGGTGGCGGTTACTTCGACCCGCTTTGCACCAGGCTGACCGCGCAGCCGCGTCTCAAACTGCTTTTCAAACCCGTCCTTGCCGATCTTGAAGCCGGGGGCGACGAGCAGCGGGTTGCGCTCTTTCTTGTAGTCCTCGGCCGAAGCCGGTCCGACATAACCTAGCAGATGGCCGACCGATGGCCCGGTGGGGTACCACCGCGTGTATCCTTGCGCGGCCACGACGCCTGGCATTTCAGGCAAGCGAACCAAGACTTTGTCATAGATCTCCGGCGGGATCCCCGAAGCCACGCCGAGCGGCTGGAACCCGTGGGCCTTTTCCAACTTGTCAGACAGATCGCGCAGCGCGATCGCATCCATCCCCAGCAGTGTCCCCAGCCGGGCGACAGAGCCCTTGGGATCGATCAGCCGCTCGGGAATGATATCGATCCGGTATTCCATCCGGTTGGAGGCCAGTGGGGCATTGTTGCGATCAACAATGGCTCCGCGCCGGGGTGGGATCAGGGACAGGTTGACCCGGTTGCTTTCGGCCGCGGTTTCATACTTGTCTTTCTGGACCAAGGCGATCCAGGCCATCCGTGCAGCTAGCAGCACACCGACCCCGGCCTGCAACCCACCGATCAGCACCGAGCGCCGGCTGAAGCTGTTCTTGAGCGTTGCCGAACTGACGTGTTTCTGTTCGCCCAGCACAGATCTATACCGTGATGATCGGGATCAGCCGGAACCGGTCAGCCGCGCCGACCAGGCGCGCGGCAATCGGGTATGCCAGGATCGAAAACAGGATCTGCGGGATCAGGATGATGATCGAGGCAGAGCCGCCACCGGCGTTGGCGATCATCAAGGCCAGCACCAGATAGGCGGTGATGATGCCGCTGGCGCTAAGCCAGTTGAGTACCACGCCGCGCCACGGGAACCGCACTTCCAGAAACTCCAGCGCCAGCATGGCCAGCGACCACAGCATCACAGCAGAACCGAATGGCTGGCCGGAGTAGAGATCGTCAAACAGCCCCAACGGCAGTCCAGCCCAGACCGGAAACAGTCCGGGGCGCAGCTGCTGCCAGGCGATCAGCAGCAGAAAACCAAACGGCGGCACCAGCGGCGCAGAGGCAATGATCGGCCAGGTCGGGCTGAGCGAACCAAGCATGACCAGCAACCACGGCAGGCAAACCGCCAGCACCGGCGAAGGCGCGCGGTTCAGCCGGGGCTTGCCGAAATCGCGCAGTACATCGGTGATCGGCGCGATCAGTGGGCTGGGCATCAGTTGCCGTCCTGCTGGCTGGCGGCAGCACTCACCAGCGCTTCGTCATAGATCGGCTCGACCACGACGAATTCGCTCATTCCCGGATCGCTGAGCGGGTGGGCAATCGCCCCGTCCAGCGTCAGCGAAACGACCACCGCCACGGCTTTACCGGGCCGGAACAAGCCGCCCGAACCCGAAGTGACGATCGCATCACCCTTTTTGAACGGATTGAGTCCGCTAACCGCCAGCTTGATTTGCAACGTGCCATCGCCGCGGCCGGTGGCATAGGCCTGCACGCCATCCGACGCGCGGCGCACCGGTATCGTGCTTTCGTTATCGGTAATCAGCAGCACCCGTGAAGTGGAGTTGCCAACCTCAAGCACCCGGCCGACGACGCCGAGCGGTGATCGCACGATCATTCCGGGTTGGACGCCCTGATTTGCACCCGCGCCCAGCGTGGCAAACCGGCGGGTGGAAGACGAGGTTGAGCCGAGCAGGCGCGCAACCACGACCGGCTTGACCTCACCCTGGGTCAGGCCGAGCGTCGCGCGGAGGCGGGCGTTCTCTTCTTTGAGCGCGGCTTGTTCGGCCAACAGCACCCGACTTTCGCTGACTTCGCGCTCCAGCTCAGCGACCCGGCTGCCGCGGGTGAAATAGCCGCCGATCACTGCCAGCAGGCTTTGGCTTTCGGTCCGGCCTGCGGCGGTGAGTTGTGATGCGGCACCGACGCTATCCACGGCCGTTGTTCGCGCGCCGGCAAAAGCCGCGCTGTCATTGGTTGAGACGAGCAACAGGCCCGCACCGATCCCGGCGCCGCCCAGCGCGATCAAATAGCCAAAGAAGGTGCCGTATTGCGCCCGCCGGGAATGGCCTGGGCGCCGGTTGCCGGGCGCCGTAACCACCGGACTAGTTCCTGCCTGCGGTTGCGCGGATCACGACCCTTAGATCCGCTCAAGCCGTCATCAAAACGCCGCGGAAGATCGGGTCTTCCATTGCCCGGCCAGTGCCAAGTGCAACGCAGGACAGCGGATCTTCAGCGATGGTCACCGGCAATCCGGTTTCTTCGCGCAGGAACTCATCCAGTCCCTTGATCAGCGCGCCGCCGCCGGTCAGGACGATGCCCTGATCGACGATATCCGCAGCCAGTTCAGGCGCGGTGTTTTCCAGCGCGATCCGGACGCCTTCAATGATCTGGCCGATCGGCTCAGCCAGCGCTTCGGCGATATTGGCCTGGGTGATGGTGATTTCCTTGGGCACACCGTTGACCAGATCGCGGCCCCTGATGTGGATTGTCTCACCAATCCCGTCGGCCGGCATCATCGCGCAGCCGTAATCCTTCTTGATTCGCTCTGCGGTCGCTTCGCCGATCAGCAGGTTGTGATGGCGGCGTACATAGGAAACGATCGCTTCGTCCATCTTGTCGCCGCCGACCCGGACCGAGGTGGTATAGGCGAGGCCGCGCAGCGACAGCACTGCAACTTCGGTGGTGCCGCCGCCGATATCTACGACCATCGAGCCAACCGGTTCGGTCACTGGCATATCGGCACCGATCGCAGCGGCCATCGGTTCAAGGATCAGATAGACCTGGCTGGCCCCGGCGTTGCTGGCCGCATCACGGATCGCGCGGCGTTCGACCGAGGTTGAGCCCGAAGGCACGCAGATCACGATTTCGGGGTAGCGCAGCATGGTATTTTTGCCGTGCACCTTCTTGATGAAGTACTCGATCATCTTCTCGGCAATGTCGATGTCGGCGATCACGCCGTCGCGCAGCGGGCGGATCGCTTCGATCGAATCCGGGGTCTTGCCCATCATCATCTTGGCGTCATCGCCGACGGCCTTGACGCGCTTGACGCCATTGATCGTTTCAATGGCAACCACCGATGGTTCGTTGAGGACGATACCGCGGTCTTGAACATAGACCAGCGTGTTGGCTGTACCAAGGTCGATTGCCATGTTCTGTGCGCGGAATTTAAAGAATCGCGAGAGGAACGAAGCCATTGAAAAATCCGTATGTTTACCACCGCATACCGCGACTCGCGCGGCTGCGAAAGGCCGTTGCGTTGGCGTGGGAGCGCTCCCCCTAGCAGGGGGCATGGCGAAAGGCCAAAAAATTGTGTCATTTGGTCTGATAAGCGGCTCATTCCGTCTCGAATTTGCGAGAGATTGAGGATAGGTCCGTGGCCATGCCGATCATCCGCCGCCTGCCTGAAAGCCTGGTCAACCGCATCGCGGCGGGCGAAGTGGTTGAGCGGCCGGCATCCGCGCTCAAGGAACTGGTCGAAAACGCGATCGATGCCGGCGCGCAGAACATCTCGGTACGCCTGTCCGAAGGGGGGCTGGCCGGGATCGAAGTGACCGATGATGGCTGCGGGATGGGTCCGGATGAAATGGCCTTGGCACTGGAACGCCACGCCACGTCCAAATTGCCTGACGAACATATCGAACTGGTCGCCACCCTCGGCTTTCGGGGTGAGGCCTTGCCCTCAATAGCCAGCGTTGCCCGGCTGACGCTGGAAAGCCGCCCACGTAGCGCCAGCGAAGGTTGGCGCCGCGTGGTTGATCACGGCGCGGTGATTGAGGAAGGCCCGGCTGCGCTTCCGCCGGGCACCCGGATCCGGGTGGAAGACCTGTTCGGCAAGGTTCCGGTGCGGCGCAAGTTCCTGCGCTCTGCCCGGAGCGAATATGCCGCCTGCCTCGATGTGGTCCGCCGCCTCGCGATGGCGCGGCCCGATGTCGGATTTGTGCTCGAGCATGATGGGCGCCGCATTCTGGCAGTGCAGCCGGGTGAGGAGCTGGCGGTGCGGGTCGCGCGGATTGTGGCGCGCGAACTGGCCGAGGACGGGGTGGCGATTGCGCTGGAACGGGGCGGGTCAAAGCTGACCGGGGTTGCTGGCCTGCCGACATATAACCGGGGTGTGGCTGATCATCAGTACCTGTTCGTCAACGGCCGCCCGGTGAAGGACCGGCTGCTGGTCGGTGCGGTACGCGGGGCCTATTCCGATATGCTGGCGCGCGATCGCCATGCCGTGCTGGCGCTGTTTCTCGATATTCCGCCCGAGGAAGTCGACGTCAACGTCCACCCGGCCAAGACCGAAGTGCGGTTCCGCGATCCGGCATTCGTGCGCGGCTTCATCGTTTCGGGCCTGCGTCATGCGCTGGAAGGTGCAGGGCAGCGCTCTGCACAGGCACCGGCGGCATCGGCGATGGGCAATTGGCAGGCGGAACCGATTGCCCCGGCGCTGGGTTCGCTGTTCGCAGGCGGGGCGGTGCGCGAGGCTGCTCCGGCATGGCACGGCTACCAGGGCGCGGCGATCGCGGCACCCGCCGCGCGGGCCGAGCAAGCCGATGAGGCACCGCCGGTTGCCTACCCATTGGGTGTGGCGCGCGGGCAGGTGGCGCAGACCTATATTATCGCCGAAGCCGAAGACGGATTGGTGATCGTCGATCAACACGCCGCGCACGAACGCTTGGTGCTCGAACGGCTCAAAGCGGCAGGGGCGCAGGACGCTATGGCCAAGTCCCAGGCGCTGCTAATCCCCGAAGTGGTCGAACTCGATGAACCTGATTGCGACAGGGTCGAGGCGGCGGCTGCAGTTCTCGGCGGTTTCGGGTTGGTGATCGAACGGTTCGGCCCCACCGCGCTGCTGGTTCGCGCGGTTCCGGCGGTGCTGGGGCAGGGCAACGTGCAGGCGCTGGTGCGGGACATTGCTGATGATCTGGCCCAGAACGGTGCGGCGCTGCTGCTCGAGGAGCGACTCGAATTGGTTCTGGCGACGATGGCTTGCCATGGTAGTGTGCGGGCTGGTCGGACCTTGTCGGTCGCCGAAATGAATGCGCTTTTGAGGGAAATGGAATGCACTCCGCGATCCGGTCAATGCAATCACGGGCGCCCAACCTGGGTCAAGCTGGCCCATGGCGATATCGAAAAATTGTTCGGACGGCGCTGATACGCTCTGCCTTGCTTGGTCTCACAATGGCTTTGGCGGCGTGTGGGCCGAGCGCCCAGCAGCAGAGAATGGAAGATGACAGGGACGTTGCCGCCGTGGAAGCTGCGCAAAACCGGCTGCCACCAACCGAGGCCGTGGCGCTGCAATTCTTGTTGCCTGAAGATCGGGCCCGGATGGATGGTGTCGGCGGACGCTGTGCCTACAGTAACCGTGAGGCCGCGCAGACTGATCCGGTCCTTGTGACCATGGGCAGCTTTGGCTGGATCAAGGTCAAAGGCGAACTGATCAAGCTGGCCGCCGATACTGGTAGTGAGCCCGGTCCAGTCCGGACCTGGACCCGCTACACCGGCCGAGAGAACACACTGCGGATCCTGCCACCTGAAACCCGCGTCGCGCCATCGGATGTGACCAGAACGCGCCAGCTAGTCCGCCTGGTGATGCGCGATGCCTGGGATCGCGAAGTCTCTGCCGCAGATTTGGTTCAGGATTGTAAGCCTTAGCCTCCCCGAACCCGGATCAAACCAATCGACTTCATCGTGCAGACCACAACATCGTCCTGATTGAACACCTGCACCGATGATTGAAAGCTGCCCATTTCCGGCCGCGATTGGCTTTGGCGTTTGGACAGCACTTCGCTTTCCACCCGCAATAGGTCGCCCGGATAGACCGGTTTCAGCCAGCGCAGTTCATCGAGCCCCGGCGATCCCAGTCCGGCCTGCTTGCGCTCGGTAATGTTGTCCACCAGCATCCGCATAACCATCGCGCAGGTGTGCCAGCCGCTGGCCGAAAGCCGTCCGAAATGGGTTTGCGCGGCGGCCTCGTCAGACAGGTGGAAGGGCTGGGGATCGTATTTGCTGGCAAATTCGATCACTTCCTCGCGGGTCACTTCATAGCGCCCAAACGCGGCCTTGGCGCCAATCTCAAGGTCCTCGAAATAGACCAGCCCGTCCTCACTCATCGCTTAATGCCCCAAACTAATTCTGGCGAACAGGGTATAGCCCCAAGGGTTATCGCCATAAGCCGCATCCAGCGCAGCCGGTTTGGCATAGGCGCTGAGCGACCCGCCGAGCGCCAGTTCGAACGGGCCCACCGGAATCCGCCTCGCGTAACCTGCTTGCAGTTTGGTCAACCGAAAAGCGGTATCGTGCAATGGATCGAGCGGATTGGGGAACAGTTCGTCATTGCTGACATTTTCGGCCCGGCCAAACAGGCTGTTGTGCTGATCCAGATCCCAGTTCACTTCACCGAGCCACGCAGTCGAGGTATCGCCGTGGTGACGCTTTTTGGCCGAGAACGCGCCCATCGCCGATAGTTTGCCATCGCCGTAATGGGCCGAGGCGGTGAAGCGCTGCTCGTCTTCGCCGGGGTGAATCGGTTCGGGTTCCTTGATCTGGCCATAGCTGGCCTGCACCGACCAGCGCGGCGAGGGATTGAAGGTTGCGCGGACCGACCATGAGTCCAGCTTGGGCGTTTCGATATCCCAGCGGTCTTCATCCGGCTCACGCCCGCGAAAGGCGCTGGCTTCGATTTGCCACTTGGGCGCGGCATAGCCGACAGTGACAACCCCATAGGTGATGTGGGTGGAATCAAACCAGTGGTGCGTGATCGGCGGTTCCGGGTTTAGCTTGGCCGAGCCGCGATGCATGAACGCGCTGGGCCCAATCGCCGGTTCGCCAACCGGGCCGCCATAGACGAACACACTGCCTGATCCGGCGTTGATGTCCACTCGCGCGGCCAGTTCCATGAATAGGTCATGCGGATGCTGGCGATCAATGATCGGCAGGCCATAGGCAGTTTCACCGCTGGCAAACAGGTTGGGATAGCCCGGTGGGGCCATCAGGGGCTCCAAGCTGAACATCGACTTGAACTGGATCCGGCCCCAAGCAGTATCGCG